>CASGCE010000032.1 GCA_949299935.1 uncultured bacterium
CAAATTGTTATAATGAGTTACAAAAGGATAAAAGTCATGGATAAAGCATCAAAGACTTGAAACGGGGGGGGTAGACACATATAACTAGAAAAGACAAGGGTTTTGACCTAATCGATATCATGTGCTATAATTCAAATATGAAGAATTATAGTTCAAGAAAAGGATTTACATTAGCGGAGGTTTTGATAACTTTAGCGATAATAGGTGTAGTTGCAGCAATGACAATTCCTGTGCTTGTTACAAATTATCAGCAAAAAACGTTGAATACGCAATTTAAAAAAGCATATGCATTTATTAATCAAGTATTATTATCAACGGTTGGAGAGCTGGGTTATGTACCGCAATGTTATTATAGAGCTTCTAATTCTATGCCCGATGCTTCGATAAAAGCTTGTAATGTTCTTCAAGATAATTTTTTTTCTAAAATGAAAATTTCAAGAAAATGTAATGGTAATGCATTTGCAGATGGCTGCACACCTGAATATGAGGGGATGGATACGGTAGCCAACGCAAATCATCCTGATGCGGAAATTCCTGAAGGATATGAGAGTTATGGAGACTATGTATCACGCGGTTGTGTTAATTTTAGGAAAAATGCAATATTAAACGACCGAACAGTTTATGTATTATCTGACGGAACAATAATTTTTCCGTATATATCACCAATGCTTGTTGCAATTGATATAAACGGGAAAAAGGGTCCTAACAAATGGGGGTACGATTTGTTTTCATTTATGTTAATGTTTGATGGTTCCAGATTGTATTATGGTGATGGAGGTTGTATGCACATTGAAAAGGGTGGTGTTAGTTCGGCTACAATGATTCAACGCCTGCAAAAAAATCAACTTTGATATTTTTAAAAATCAGTATATAATACTGTTATGAAAAAGATTTTTGCGTTAGTTATATCAATAATTTTTATGTTTAATACAACAGTCTTGGCAACTGAACCCCTGCAGGGTCATGTCGAAGAAACGGATGTGTATAAACAGCTTCAAGATGAGCTTTTTACGGGTAAAATAGAACACTTGGACAGAAAAGATATAATTAATATGACGGTATCACAGGTTTTGGACAGTTCATATTCTATTGAAGGTGATGAATTTTTTGCTCAGGTTACATCGGATGTTTACGGAGAAGAAGGGGTTATTATTCCTAAAGGTACCGTAGCACACGGCAGGATTTCTGAAACCGGCAATCCCGGCAAAATGGGAAAACAAGCATGGATAGAACTGTCATTTGACTACCTTGTTACACCGGATGGCAGAGAAATTCCTATTGATGGCAGAATGACAACTAAATTGCATCCGATAGCGGAAACTTCAAAAATTATAGCTCAAGATATTGGTTATACCGCGGCAGGTGGTGTTGTAGGAGGTTTTTTAGCGCTTAATTGGCTTGGATTGGAGGCGGCTATTCTATCTCAAGGTTATACTGTAGCAGGTGGTGCTGCTTTAGGCGGCGCTGTGGGGTTGGGTATGGCATTAATCAGAAAGGGAAAAGATGTCTTAATTGCACCGGGTGATGAGATAAAAGTTAAAATTAATACAAAAATCCCATTGCCGGTCTACAAGGCTGAAGCTTTGAAGCAGGAAGAACTTCTATATCCTGGTTTGGATATCTTAATTACTAATGTCAAACACGAGGAAGATCCTTTTGGACAAATGAATACGATTACTCTGGCTGTCACAATTTCCAATATGTCTGACAAAACTATTTCAGGGTTTGATATGGCACTTGTAAATGATTATAACTCATTGTTTCGACCCTCCGTATTTGGTAATACAAAAATGATGTATAAAACGATTAATTCGGGTGAAAAAGTCGCTGGTGAAATATCGTTTTCTGTTGATAATATTCACAGAAAATTCTGGTTAACTTTTTTCGATAGACGTTCAGGTAAAGCTATTACAAGAATATCTGTCGATAACGCTTACAGAGAAATGCCTAAAAAAGAACAAAAGAAAAATGAAAAACGCCGTTTCAAAAATAACTACAAAAAAGATGTAGATTTGTTTGACATAGAATGATTGTAAAGATTTTTGTATTGCGTAATTGAATTATTATACGTTTATGTTACAATGTTAGTAGTTTAGTTTTTATAAAAGGAGAATTTATGGTTTGCGGAAAGCTTGAAATTGATATTTTAAATTCTTTTTGGAATCTAACAGAAAGAAATGAGGATGTTGACATTTCAATACAGGATATTGTGGACGATTTATCAAAATCAGGTGTCAAAAGAGCTTATACTACCATAAAAACGGTTATGGACAGATTAACCTTTAAAAGCATTCTTGTAAGATATAAGGTCGGTAAAAAATTCTATTACAAAGCAGCTATGGACAGGCGAGAAATGACCTTGGAATCTGTAAAAATATTGGCAGATCAGTTTTTTGACGGTAGTTATACCGAGATGTTACGCTTTATTGAACGCGAGTGCAGCGAGTTTTTAGTCGGATAATTTATTTCACATGACAAAAATAGAGAGCAGAAAAAAAGTTGCGGAATTACTCAGAAAAGTAAGACTTGGTGAAATGCATGTTCGTGATGCGCTTTTGTCGTTTCCTGATGAGACTGATGATAAAAGTATTATGGCATCGTACCATGCGTTGGTTCACTATGAGGCGGATGAGGAGCTCAGACTGAGAGATAAATTATACCGTGAAGAGCAGGATGACTATATTGAGTTTTTGTCTTATGTTATGGAAAAAGGTGAGGATTTGCCCGAAAATATAATAAAAAGTTATGAAAAATATTATAAATCGGCAAATATTCCTCACTCAAAAGACACCAAAGGTTTTTTGGAGAGTTTTTTCAGATTTTTGAATATATAGAAAGGGGTAAAGAATGAAAAAAATAGTCCTGGCAATATTGACGATGTTCGTATTTTCGGCTTCGGCCTTTGCATTTTTTAAAAAGGTACCGGCTACTGAATTGGTTGTTATGCCGATGTTCTCTACTGAAACTCAAGATCAAAATAAGGTTTGGGTAGGTACATTTCAGCTTGTTTGGAATGATTTGATGGATAACGTTGTAAAGGCACCTATTGAATTTACCGAAGGGCCGTCGTATTTGGCTGAAGAACTCAACAAGCAAGAGTTTACTAAAGAAATGCTTTCTGAAAGCTCATATTATACAGCCCATGGTGTCGCCAATATGAACTTAAAAGAGCAAATAAATACTGCCTTAATGGAAAAATTTAATGAGGAAAGTGAAATTTTGCAGAGTATAGATTGGTCCGGTAAAAATTATCTTGTCTATGCTATGCTGAAAAAAGATTTTGAATTTTTAAATGCTTTCGATGAGTTGAAAAAAGAAAAATTCGGTACGTTAAATAACGAAAAAGTCCAATACTTTGGTATAGATAAAAGTAGCAGGAAAGCCTTGAGAGAGAACGTAAAAGTACTTTTCTACAATAATCCGGGCGATTTTGCGGTTGAGTTGTTAACAAAAGATGATGACAGAGTTCTTCTTTACAGAACCGACGACAATAAATCTTTGGAAGCTTTGTATGATGATATGATGAAAAAGACTGAAGAATATAAATACAGTCACCGATTTGGCGATAAAGACCGTTTAAAAGTACCGTTTGTAGACTTCAAAAGTTTGAATCAATATCCAGAACTTCAGGGCAAAACAATTAAGAATACTGAGCTTACCATTGATCAGGCATTGCAAAGTATTGATTTTAAAATGGATAACAGTGGTGTAAAACTAAAAAGCGAAGCTGCATTGATTATGAAAATGTCAATGCCTATGCCTATTGTTAGAGAGCCTGCCGATTTTTATTTTGGTGATACGTTTGCCATGTTCTTGCTTGAAAAGGATAAACCTTATTTTGCATTAAGAGTTGCTGATGTTGCGGCATTGAACAATAAGAAATAATTTGGTTATTGCAATAAAAATGTCACTCTTAATTTTCATTTTGAGTGGCATTTTATTGTTTATGTTTACATTTAGTTATTATTAGATATTTGTAATATAATAATTTTATGGCAAAAATTAAATCAAAATGGATATGTCAAAGTTGCGGTTATGAAACGGCGGGATATTTAGGAAAGTGTCCCGAATGCGGCGAATGGGGGAGTTTTGTTGAAGAAGTCCAAAATGCTATAAAACCTCAAAATATTTCTCCCCAAGGTATATTGAATGATACCAAACCTACTTTGCTCTCAAATATTCATGTAGGAGAAGAAGTTCGTGTAAGTACGAATATACCTGAATTTGACAGAATTCTCGGTGGCGGATTGGTTCAGGGTTCATTAGTTTTAATTGCAGGCGATCCTGGGATCGGTAAATCTACAATAATTCTTCAAACAGGTGGTGAGCTTTGTAAGAGTAATAAAAAAGTTCTGTATGTTTCTGCAGAAGAAAGTGCAAGTCAGGTTAAGCTTCGCGCTGAACGGCTTGAAATTAATTCAGATACTCTTTATATATACCCGCAAATCAATATGGAAAGTATAAGAGCAGAAATTGACAGTTTGAATCCGGATATAGTAGTAGTAGACAGTATTCAGGCTATTTATTCTCAAACAATTTCAGGCTCTGCAGGTAGTGTTTCGCAGATTCGCGAATGCTGCAATATTTTGATGCAGATTGCTAAAAACAAAAATATTACCGTGATAATTATCGGTCACGTGACAAAAGACGGCAGCATTGCCGGACCTAAAGTTCTTGAGCACATGGTGGATACGGTAATTTATTTTGAGGGTGATAAATATAAATCATACAGAATTCTGCGTTCTATGAAAAATCGTTTCGGAAATACATCAGAAGTCGGCATTTTTGAGATGAGTTCAGATGGTTTGCATTGTGTTACAAATCCAAATGAATTATTCCTAAATGAACGTTCCCAAGGGGCTATTCCGGGAAGTGCCATTGTTGTTACAAATGAAGGGACAAGACCTTTACTGGTGGAAATACAAGCTTTGGTCGGCACTACTCCGTATCCTGCGCCAAGAAGAGTTACTAACGGAGTTGATACCAGCCGTTTGCTGCAAATTCTTGCAGTATTAGAAAAACGCGTCGGTCTGAATCTTTCCAAACAAGATGTTTATGTGAATGTGATGGGCGGTATTGAAGTAGATGAACCGAGTGCGGATTTAGGGATAGCTCTGGCTGTTGCAACTTGTGCCAGAGATGTTGTTGTTGACAGCCAAACGGTTATTATTGGTGAAATTGGTTTGTCAGGTGAAATTCATCCCGTCCAAAATATTGAAAAACGCTTGAATGAGGCTGTTTTATCAGGATTTAAAAAAGCAATAATTCCTTATGCAAACAAAGTTGCCTCGGACAAGATAGAGATAGTTCCGGTAAAAAGGCTGATTGATGCAATTGCGGCTTGTGTTTGTCCCGTTGAAAAGTAAAATTACTTCTTGTTTGCAACTCCGGGTGCATCTTTAACTACAAAAGGTCTTATAAATGCCCATGTACCGTATAAGCAGGTTAAAATCCCTGCTGTGTTTAGTGGGTAGCTTAACCATTTTTTATTTTTGGCAAGCGCACCAAGTGAAGTTAAAGTTGTCCCCGCCATAAATCCTAAATAACCTTTAAAAATGGTTCTTGGTACAACCACGGTATCATTCATATCAGCTGCATTTCTTGTGTGTGTATAAAATTTGTCCGTGAAGCTTTCCTTTGGCTTGTCACTAAAACTGATTCCTGCATTTACTTTTTGAACCTGCATATATTTCTCCTTTCTCATATAATAACTAAACAAAAAAAAATTTGCTACTATTAATAGTTTTAAAAATTATCTTAATGTGTAATATCGTGTAAAAATAAGTCAACAAATTTGCAAATAATAAGAAATTTGTTATAATGAGTTACAAAAGGAGAAAAGGCATGGATGAAGCTTCAAAGACTTATAACGGGGGGGGGCGACCTCTCTAAATAGAAATAGCAAGGGTTTAGGCCTAATTGGAATTGAGTGTTGTAATTTAAAATACGGTTTAAGAAAAGGATTTACGTTAGCGGAGGTTTTGATAACTTTAGCGATAATAGGTGTAGTTGCAGCAATGACAATTCCTGTGCTTGTTGCAAACTATCAGCAAAAAACACTGAATAATCAATTTAAAAAAGCATATGCATTGATTAATCAAGCATTATTATCAACGGTTGGAGAGCTGGGTTATCTACCGCAATGTTATTATAGAGCTTCAGATGGTTATTTTGTTTTTATTTCTAAAGGTGATGCTTGTGCAGTTCTACGAGATAACTTTTTTTCTAAAATAAAAATTTCAAGAAAATGTGAGGGTAATGCATATGCAGATGGCTGCATACCTGAATATGAGGGAATGGATACGGTTGCCAATGCAAATAATCCTGATAAGGAAGTGCCCGAAGGATATGAGAGTTATGGAGACTATGAATCACGCGGTTGTGTTTATTTTAGGAAAAATGCAATATTAAACGACCGAACAGTTTATGTATTATCTGACGGAACAATAATAATGCAATATGCTTCTACTATTAACATAATTGCTGTTGATATCAATGGTACAAAAGGACCAAATAAGTGGGGGTATGATTTGTTTTCATTCATGTTAATATTTGATGGTTCCAGATTGTATTATGGTGGAGAGGGATGTATGTACTCTGAAAAGGGTGGTGTTGGTACGTCTGCAATGATTAAACGCCTGAGAAAAAATCAACTTTGATATTTTACAAGGGTATTATCTTCCACCAAAATATAAAAATAGTACTGTCCTTTTTGCTTAAAAAAATTTTCAAATATTAAGGATTTTAGAAAAGCTGCTTTAGAAGTGGAAATTACTGTATTAGGAGTTATTGTGCAGTTGTCATTTTCTTAAACGGCAATAGGTTCTTTTTGTACAGTAAAGATTTATATTCGGATATTAAGAAAAATGCAACTGAAACCGAAAATTAACTATTTCTTAATATTTCACACGGTGTAAAACTATTGATTAGTTTTTCTGTTGGTGCTATAAATGACATGTTATAACTATACATAATAAGAAGGAGTAAAAACTTATGGTAAAAGTAGCTATTAACGGATTCGGAAGAATCGGACGTAACACATTGAGAGCAGCAATTAGAGAAGGTATCTTTAATAAAATTGATTATGTTGCTATCAATGACCCTGGTTTGAAACCTGCTGAAGCTGCTCTTCTTTTCAAACATGACTCTGTGATGGGTAAGTTTGATGGTACAGTGGAAGCTTATGAAGAAGGTATTATTGTGAATGGTAAGAAGATTAAATTCTTCGCAGAAAAAGATCCCGCTCAATTACCTTGGAAAGATTTAGGTGTTGAAGTTGTGGTAGAATCAACAGGGTTCTTTACAGATGCTGAAAAAGCAAAAGCTCATATAACCGCAGGTGCTAAAAAAGTTATCATTTCAGCTCCTGCTACAAATGAAGATATTACAATCGTTTTGGGCGTTAACGACAAAATGTATGACCCTGCAAAACATAATGTAATTTCTATGGCATCTTGTACAACTAACTGCTTGGCACCGGTTGCTAAAGTTATTGATGAAAAATTTGGTATCGTTAAAGGTTTGATGACAACGGTTCACTCATATACCGGTGATCAAAGAATTCTTGATGCAGGTCACAAAGATCCTCGTCGCGCAAGAGCAGGCGCTCTTAACATCGTTCCTACAAAAACAGGTGCTGCAAAAGCTGTTGCTCTTGTTTTGCCTCAATTGAAAGGTAAGTTGGACGGTTTTGCAATGAGAGTCCCAACTCCTGACGTTTCATTAGTTGACGTTGTATTTGACCTTGCAAAAGACGTTACGGTCGAAGAAGTTAATGCAGCATTAAAAGAGGGTGCTGATGGCCATGTTCTTTGCTATACTGAAGAACCATTAGTTTCATCTGATTATATCGGTACTTCACAATCTTCAACTGTTGATGCTTTGTTAACTCGTGTTATGGGCGGTAATCAGGTTAAGATTATTTCTTGGTACGATAACGAGATGGGTTATTCTACTCGTTTGGCAGAAACTACTTTGATGGTTGCCTCTAAATTGTAATTTAATTCAAAAATACAAAAAAGCTGCATAATTTTATGCGGCTTTTTTGTATATTCGGGTAATTTAATTTATATAAAAATCCGTTAAACTACCTTTGAAAGGTAGGTTATTATGTATATATTAAAATTAATCGCGTACATTTTTGTAATTGTTGGTGCTTTAAACTGGGGTTTGGTTGGTTTTTTAGGACTTGATTTAGTTGCATTAATTTTTGGAGAAATGACTTTGATGTCAAAGTTAGTTTACGACATTGTTGGTATAAGTGCTATTGTATACCTGCTTTTATCCTACAGAGATTTAGCCAACAGATACTAAAGAGTTTTGAAAAAATCTTTGTTAGCATTTAATGTATTTTTAGTGGCAAGTATTGAGTAGGTCGGCTTGCCGCTGAAAATATAATTTGCTGCATTATAGATATCGTCAATAGTTATTTCATCAATTGCTTTTAAAAGTTCGTTATCTGTCAAAGGTCCGTTTAAACCGGTAATATTCATTGCTATTGAATTGTTTTTGCCTAAACCGGTTTCAGCATCGCTTAGAATTGCATTTTTAAAATTTAGTTTAGCATTATTGAGTTCTTCTTTGGAAACCTTTTCTGTCATTATCTTTTGAATATGCTTGTTGAATCCGTTTATTGATTTTGGAACATTATCAAAGCTTATTTCATTATTTTCTTTGTTCTCAGTTGTTGTACTTATATATAACTTGAAAAGTCCTGCGTTACCGTAATAACGCACGTTTGAGTTTACCCTGTAGCATAGCTGTTGTTTTTCTCTTAAATCGTTGAACAATCTTGAGGATGCATTACCCCCAAGGATTATGTTTAAAAGTTCAACAGCTGCTATATCTTTTATATTATCGTTTGTTATGAATTTAAATGCCTCAATTATTTCTGCTTGATTTTTATCGTGGATATCTTCAAGTACTTTTGTTTCACTTACGGGTTCTTTAAAATAATTTTTCAAAAATGGTTTTGTGGGTTGGACATTTGGAAGTTCACCAATTTCTTTAAAAAGAATGTGGTTTAACTCAGGTTTTTTCCAAAATGGTGCTGAAATTGTTACATGTCCCTGTGAGTTTTTGATTATATATTGGTACAAATCTTCTATATCTTTGAGAGTAACACTGTCAAGACTGTTAAGGATGTCTTCATCTGTATAACTAATGGAAAGTCCGTCAAATAGTTCTTTATACAGCTTGTCATTTACATTTTTTTCACGTTTTGAAATGTATTCACGTATATCTTTTTTTACAAAATCCAGAGTTTCCTGCGTAAGTCGTGGGTTCAACAGAACTTCTTTTGCGCTTTTAAGAGCTTTTTCCAAATCATCTGCCGTAAATGTTGAGTTTGCACTCAGTGTTGTTTTTCCGCTGGAAAATGCCATTGTTATACCATCTTGTTGTAAATCATTATTAAAATCATAGTCGTTTTTGAATTTTGAGCCCTCATTTAGAATACCGCTTAATACATGTATTGCCGCAGGCTTTGTAACAGGAGGGATTTCGCAGTTATATAAGATTTCAAAGGAGGAATTATTTGTTTTGATATTGTTGGTCAAAACATCAAAATTATTTGCCAATTTATATCGATTAATATTTTCAGGATTAATAGCTTGTTTTTGAATATTGCCGCCAAAGGATATTGTGTTTTTGTATTGGTTGATAATAGAATCTTTATTAGCATACTGTGGATGTAGTACGGTGATTGCAGTCTTATTTAAGTCTAAAAAATCTTTTGCGGCATTAACCAAATCTTCTTTTGTCATATTATTAACAATTTCCTCGTAGTTGTTAAGCATTTCAACAGTATCGTTTAAAAGGCTTGTACCCATTAAATTGTTTAGTGAATGTGAAACGTCAAATATGTTTGAATAGCTGTTAAGTAATAATTTTTTAACCACTTTCATTTCACTTTCGGACGGGGGATTACTTACTAAGGAATTAATTTGTTCAAATAATGATTTTAATACTTTTTCGGAATTTTGTTCCGTTGTTTCTGCAGAAATCAAAACAGCGGAGTGGTCAGTTGGTTTTGAGCTTATTTTTTCCAGTTGCAGGTTTGCAAATGTGTTTAAATCTTTCAATTTTTGGTCTATTCTACCGGTCTTATTAGCTGTTAACAGACAGGATAGAGCATCTACATAAATTTTTGATTTCAGGTCATTGTTCTTAGGACCTTTAAAACCCATTGTTATATGTGTTGCATTGGTCTTATCTGATATTATGTCTTGTCGTACCGTTTTATCAATAGGTTTCAAGTCCTCAAATTTTCTCAGATGTGAAACTTTATTAGGTGCACTGAAGTACTTGGATACCAATTGGATTGTTTTTTCAGGTGATATTTCGCCTGTTATAACAGTAACCATATTGGCAGGGAAATAGTTATTATTATAATAGTCCAGTACATCTTTTCTCGTTAAATTTGTTATATTTTGTGTTGAGCCGCCTATAAGATCTTTTGAGGTACTTTTAATATTATAAAGTTGTCTTATAGTTTCATTGGTAACAATATTTTCAGGATCTCCAAGAATCATATTAATTTCGGAATTAACAATACCTTTTTCTTTTTCTAACATTTCAGAAGCAAATTTAGGTGATTCAAGCATAGATGCATGGATTTTAATTTTTTTTTCGAGATCATCTTCATTTAAAAGGTTTGAACTAATAAAGTAATTTGTTTCTGCAAGACCTGTTGATGCGTTTGTATCGGCACCCATTTGGTTTACCGCTTCAAAAAATTCACCCGCATTCAAATTTTTCGAGCCATTAAACAAGTTATGTTCAATGTAGTGGCTTATCCCTCTCAAGTTATCCGGTTCATTCATTGAACCGGTATTAACATATGTTTTCACGACGGTTTCGCCTTGTTTAGGTATTATAACAATGCGTTGTCCGTTTGCAAGTTTATAAAAATGAGCGGTATAGTCAAAAGGAAGTGATAGTTCGTCTGTTTTTTGGTAATTTATTGGAACCTTTATCCCATATTCAGGCTGAACATTCTGTAATTCATTAGTTTGCGATTTTTGAGATGTCTGCACCGCAAATGACGAATCTGCCGTAAATTTAGGCTGTTTACAGTCTATTTTTTGTGTCGAATTAATTCTTAGCATTATTTCTACCTATATGCTTATAAAAACAAAATATTCTTAAAAATTGCTTTTTTGTTACTAAATTTTAAAAATAGTTTGATTTCTGTCCGGTCCTACACTTATTATTGACACAGGTGCATTAATAAGTTTTTCCAGCCGGCATATATATTGGCGACAATTTTCGGGCAAATCTTCATATTTACAAATTTGGGTTATATCACTATTCCAACCTTCAAGTGTTTCATAAACCGGTTCAAGGTATTTATGAATGAAAACATCGGATGGATAAGTTTCGTAAATTCTCCCATTGCGTTTATCACGGTACGCGTAGCATATTTTTATTTCATCAAAAGTATCAAAAACATCGATTTTAGTAAGTGCAACAGAAGTTAACCCTCCTACGAGTACGGAATAGCGCATTGTAACTGCATCAAACCATCCACAGCGTCTTGGACGTCCTGTTGTAACACCAAATTCGTGTCCGATTGTTTGTATTTTTTCCCCTGTTTCATTATCAAGTTCAGTAACGAATGGACCTTCTCCAACTCTTGTCACGTAGGCTTTAGCAACCCCGACAATTTCATCAATCATTTTAGGTCCAAATCCTGAACCGGTACAGGCGCCTCCTGCTATAGGATTGGAGCTTGTTACGTAAGGATATGTTCCATAATCTACATCAAGCATTACGCCTTGGGCACCCTCAAAAAGTACTGATTTACCTTCGCTTTTTACCTTTTCAAGATTTTTTTGCCAATCAAACCAAACGTACGGTTTGAAAATTTCAGCATATTTTCTGCATAAATCAAGAACTTTTTCTTTTGAATACGGTTCAAGTCCGTAAACTTCCTTTAGTTGTTTGTTTTTTAGCGGAAGAATAATGTCAAGCTTTTCATTCAATGTTTCTTCATTGAACAAATCTTGAATTTTTAAGCCGATTCTTGCCATTTTGTCAGTGTAGGTCGGACCTATTCCTTTTTTTGTTGTTCCTATTTTACCTTTTGAAGCGTTATCTTCGCTATAGCCGTCAACTTCAGTGTGATAGGGCATTGTAATTGATGCCAGAGGACTTACTCTTAATCCTGAAACATCAACCCCTTGGTTTATTAACTCATTGAGTTCTTTTTCAAAATATTCCGGCAAAACAACTGTACCCGGACCTATTAGGCAAATTTTATTTTTGTATAATATTCCGGATGGAATGAGGTGAAATTTGTAAGTTGTATTATTTGCGACAACCGTATGTCCTGCATTGCAGCCTCCTTGGTATCTTATAATCAGGTCAGCTTTCTTTGCTAAAATATCCGTAATTTTAGCTTTCCCTTCATCTCCCCATTGTGCACCTACAACTACTGTGTTCATATCCTTAATCCTTTCATAAACGGTAATTTACCCATCTATTTTAGCACAAAAATTAATCGAGGATTTTAATCTTTTGAATTTTTAAGAATTTCAATCAGTTTGGGTAAAACTTCAAACACATCACCGACGATTCCCGTGTCGGAAATATCAAAAATAGGTGCATTGGGGTCATTATTTATGCAAATAATATAATCTGAGGCGGTAATTCCTACTGTATGTTGGATTGCACCTGATATTGCACAGGCTATGTAAAGTTTAGGTGTAACGGTTTTTCCTGTCTGACCTATTTGGATATTGTGTGGTGCATAACCCAGATCAACTGCCCCTCTGCTGGCTCCAACAGTTCCGCCAAGTATGTCTGCAAGTTCTTTTAGAAGTTTGAAACCTTCTTCGCCCTTCATTCCTTTGCCGCCTGCTATAATAATCTCCGCAGAATCAAGCTCATTAAGGTTGTTCTCATATTCTTTTATAAACTTAATAAGTTGTACATTGTTGATAAAATCTTCGGGATTTACTTGTTTATAAATAAATTCGGTATCCTTTTTTATAATATCAATGGCAGGTTTAAAAACTTTTGGTCTTACGGTTGCCATTTGGGGTTTGGTTTTACAAAGGATTGTTGCCATGAGCTGACCGCCAAATGTAGGACGGGTCGCGGCAAGAAGCCCCTTTTCGTTTATATCAAGCTCTATACAATCTGCGGTCAGGCCGGTGCCGAGTTTTGACGAAATTCTGGGTGCCAAATCCCTGCCCTGATTTGTTGCTCCGATTAGAAATATTTCTGGCTCAACTTCTTTTACCAGATTTACAATTAAGTTTGCATAGGTTTCGGTGTTATAGTTTTCAAATTTCTCATCTTCAAATACAAAAAACTTATCTATTCCGCTATAAGTAAAACCTTCTTTATATTCGGTTAACATTTCGGGCTTTGTAAACAGTACTGCCATTACGGGTGCATTATTGAGCTTTAGGGAAAGTTCGTGTGCTTTATTTGCCAGTTCAAAAAACACTGTGTGTACAAAACTTTGTTTTGTTACTTCTGCATATATGAGTATTCCGCCTGTCATTTATAAACCCCGATTTCTTTTATTTTATTCAAAATTATTTCTGCACCTGTTCCTGTTTCGACACAATTATGTTTTTCTTTTAAGTGTTTGAATTCAGGTCTAAAAGCTTTTGAAACATAAGTGGGAGAACCTTTTATCCCTACCTCATCTGTAGATAAGCCCAAATCTTCAAGTGTCACGGTTTTTATTTGAATGTTTTGCGCTTTTATAATACCGTTTATTAATGCTCTGGACGGTTCAAATTCAGACTTTAGAATGCAAAAAAGTGCCGGAGTATGTACTTTTATAATTTCAACTCCGTCATCAAGCTGTTTTGTAACATTTATGATATTGCCTTTTATTTCATCAATTGTTTTTACATAAGTTACTTGCGGGATATTAAGCAAACTCGCAATGCATGGACCTGTTTGAGCGGTATCACCGTCAATTGCAAATTGTCCGCATAAGATTATATCAAAATCCGGCATAACTTTTTTTATTGCTGCAGAAATAGTTTTACCGGTAGCGTATGTATCAGCACCGGCAAATTTTTTGTCAGTTATTAAAACACCATTATCGACTCCTAAAGCTAGAATATCTCTAAGCATATTCGAAGCTTGAGAAGGCCCCATGGTAAATACGGTAATCTCCCCACCATAAGTTTTTTTTAGTCTTAAAGCGGTTTCTGCTGCATAAACATCATAAGGATTAAGAATGCTTTCAACACCTTCACGTTGCAGGGTGTTATTTTCAGTCCATTTAATATCCGACGTGTCAGGGACTTGTTTTACACATAAAGCTATTTTCATGAATTGTTGGGTCTCTTGTTATTGTTTGCTTCTATAAGTGCATTATAGCCTATTATATATAATGAACATTTTTTTACATTAGCCATGTACCATGCACACTTATCCTGTGTACATACCATATCAATGCCTCCTGAACCTATACTTAATAGCGGGCAGTAGGGAATATCATTTTTTGTCATAAAGCCTCCTGTTTATTAACTTGTTTTAATAAATTACAATTTTCATCACGTATTTTTTCCTGATTTTTGTATATGTGAGTTCTGTTTATAACTTCATCAAAGTCGATTTTATGTGCGTCAAAATCAGGTCCGTCAACACATGCAAATTTAGTTTCTCCGCCAACGGTAATACGACATGCTCCGCACATACCTGTTCCATCCACCATAATAGGATTCATACTGGCTTCTGTATAAATGCCTTTACCTCTTGTCATATCTGCAACGGCCCTCATCATAGGCATCGGGCCTACGGCAATTGCATAATCTATTTTTTCTCTTTTAATTAATTTTTCCAAAACTTCTGTTACAAATCCTTTTTCACCAAATGTTCCGTCGTCTGTTGTGATAAAAAGTTCAGTACAGACTTTTTTCATTTTATCCGACCAAAATATTAGCTCTTTTGTCCTTGCACCCATAATCATATAGACTTTATTCCCAGCCTCTTTGAAGGCTTTTGCGATTAAATAACAAGGTGCAGCACCGTAGCCTCCGGCAAGACATACCACTGTCCCGTATTTTTTGATATGTGTTGGCTGGCCTAATGGTCCTACAAGGTCAACAATCTCGTCGCCTTCTTCCAGTAGAGCAAGTTTTTTTGTTGAATATCCTACTGCCATGAACACAAGTGTAAGTATTCCTTTTGATTTATCGATATCTGCAATCGTCAAAGGCACTCTTTCACCGTTTTTTTCTGCTCTGAAAATTATAAACTGTCCTGCCTTTGCGTTTTTGACAACGTAAGGTGCTTCCACCTGTATTTCAAATTGATTCGGACAAATCTCTTTTTTAGACAGTATCTTATAACCCATAATTCCCACCTTTTACGTATTAGAATTATAGCACAAATTTTCTCATTAGTGAATAGAAAATATAGGATATTAAATTCGGTGCATTTTCTAATTAAAATTATGCTCAATAGGATTTTTCAACTATGCTGTTAGTCAAAACTATAACAAAAAATCCTCAACTGCTATATTAATTTTCCAAGTGTTTAACAGTTAAAGCTACACTAATTAATCCTCAATAATCTCGTAATGGTACTTCGGATTTTTTGTAAGTCGTTCTTCTATTTCTTCAAATGTTAAAAGACCTTGTGTAGCCCCAAATTTAGAAACTACTCCGGCAGAGTTCACCGATGCATACATCAATGACTTACCCAAATTACGTTGAGTTCTTTGTAATGCGGCACAAAATGTTGATGCAAAAGCATCTCCGGCACCAAGTGTTGAAACAACCGGCCCTTCGAATATCGGACAGTGATAGTAATTCTTGCCGTCATAAGCATACGCACCGTTGCCGCCGTCGGTTATTACAATTACCTGATAATCACATACCTTTAATTTTTTAAACGTTGTTTTTAAATCCGGATGTATAAGTTGGTCAGAAAATTTTTCTTCACGTGTATCCGGGCGAATTTGTATACCCGTTGCCATAGAGGCTTCTTCTTTATTCATCACAACAATTTGTGCTGTTTCTATAATCTTTTTTAGATAGTTGAACCCTTTTTTAATACTGGTTGTTCCCGCATTAAAACATACGAAAGTCCCATTTTCTCTAGCAAAATTCACGATATCATCAAGAACTTTATTGCTTTCACCGTTTAGTGGTGCAACATAGAGTAGCTTGGAATTCTTGATTGCTTCAAAATTTATTTCATTTTTTTTAATTAAAGCGTTCGCTCCCCTATGCGCAAGAACAGTTCGGTCACCTTCAAAGCTTGTAAGAATTATAGAAAAACCGGTGCTTACTTCATTACTTTGAATTGCATTTGATAAATCAACTTTTTTATTCTCAAATGATTTGTAAATTCCTCTGGAATAGATATCGTTACCTACTTTGAATATTGCACTGGTTTTGAATCCGAGATTTGAAAAATTTACCGCAGTGTTTATTCCTCCGCCACCGACTTGTGAATCAAAATCCGTTATCTCAAGTTTTGAACCGTATGGATAACTCATAAATTCTGTTTTTTTATCTTTTCGGCGAACCGATACAATATTTGCTTCATCACTTTCAACAAATACATCCATTGTCGCACTTCCGATTGTGATTACGTCAAACATGTTTTTTCCCTTTCCTCTATTTATCTTATCATGAAAATGTTAAAATATATTAATTTTTTTACTTTTTAGAGCAAAAAAATATTTTTATGATTTTAATAACCGTTTGAAAGGTAATTTTTATGAAAATATATTTTAACCCACTTTTGAACTCTTATAATAATAATCGGCAGCATCAAAATAAACACAAGGATAATAAAATATTATCGGCAGTTTATTCATATAATCCTGCTGTGTATAAGGATTTTAACATATCTTTTGGAGCAAGATTATTTAGAACTCCCGAAAATTTTTACGAGCAGGATTTTAATAAAGAGGGAATGCCTAAATCACTTCATAGGTACATATATAATCCTGAACATTTTAACTTTAGGAAAACAATTCCTCCTGCACAAGCAATGAAAGAAGTTTTTGGTAAGATTAGTGATATGCAAACACTTGAAGACGTGAAAGAGGCATTTCCTAATGAGCCATTGTTTGCTGATTTGCATTCACAATCTTCAAGGAATGCCAGAACAGGTGTTTTGGGCGAATTGGCGCTTGTCAGATCTGATGATTATTATTCTGATAAATCTTTATTCAAAAACGGCAAAGATGATTTAGGAATGTATATTCTTAAAAAAATTTTTATTGAAGGTAAGACACTTAAAGAAATTAATAAAGATTTTCAAAAGGATAAAAGTGTTGTTTATAAAGGTATAAGTGATATTCAATATGCAGATTTAAAAGCGTTTGGAATTCGTTTCCCGAATATAAAATTTTGGAAATCTTTTATTGCCACACGTGAAGATTTTCCATATGTATTCATTCCCAGAAATCCACAGGACGGTAAAACTGTTAAACATTTTGCCCGGATCAATTCTGATGCTGTTGTTAAACCTCGACCCAAAAAACGTTTTGAAGATGTCCAAGATTGGGAAATTAATAAAATTTCTGATGCCTTGATAGAAGGTATGGGGAATAAAAAAGAAACTGAAAAACTTTTGAAAAAACGAAGTATTAAAAATACAGAATCTTTGAATTTTGTTGCCAAGTATATGAGTGAAATTAATTCAATTGTTCTTGAAAAGCTTCACGTTTCTGAAGAAATGAAAATGTTTTTTGATAACTATGAAAATTTATCCAAATCTCAAAAACAAAAGTTTAAGGATTATTGGGATTCCCCCGCGACCAGAGAGTTAAGGTCTATGGTTATGTCTTCAACAATCAGATTTTTCTTCGATATATATGGGGTTGACGGAAAAAATGACGAATTTGTTGAACTTTTGGAGTATGCTCATGGGATTAAAGCAAGAAGAATAGCCCAACAGGAAGAACATGACAGAATTCAGGCGGAATATGATAAGATGTTCCATGAGCTCGATTTGCAAGAAAATAAACCCGAACAAAAGGTTGAAGATACTCCACAGGTCACTCACTTTGAAGATTATTTACAAAATGAAGCTAACAAAGTTAATGGTAAGCTTTATGATTTTATGGTAGACGATGGTGTAAAGGTTTCATTATGTCTTAATATCCCTAAAATTATAACCAGTAAATATGAGCACGAATATAGATTTTTACCTAAAAACTACGCTAAAAATTTTACTGATTTTGTGTTAAATTATCCCAAAGTTAACGACTACTACTTACTTTCGCTGCTTTGTAATGATGATAATATGCTTGAAAAAGGTGATTACGTAAGCAATAAAGTTTTATCTGACGAGCCTATAGAAAATATAAGCTTGAATAGCAAATATGTGGATATGGTAAAGAAAATGCTTATGCCTGAAGAAAAAATCAAAGCTATTAAAGATGAGATATATGAAAGTTATATGGTGTCAAACAAGAAGCTTGAAAGTATCGCAATCCAAACTTTAAGTGAGCTTATTACAAAGTTAATTAATGATGCAGAAGATTCAAACCAGAATGATGTATTACCGGAGTTGAAGAATTTCATATCCAAGTTGGATAGTAATGAAGATATAAATATAAGACCGTTTGTGCTGAATGAAAATATGTTAGAAGTATTCAAAAAAGAAGCTATTAAAAGCTTCAAACTTCTAAAAAAACACAATATAGCATTTTTAAACACAACTCAGTTATGTAAAATATTAGACGTTGCCGGATACGAAAAGTTACCTGATAAAGATGTGGATTTTGTTAATAAGACAATGAAAAAGTACCAGCCGCCGCTGTCTGAAAAAGAAATAAGAAAGATATCTTATAAAATTGTAGATAATTTAATTAATTATAATGCAGAAAATTCATCTGTCTTGGATGAACCTCATTTATGTTTGTTCAATGCGGTTCAGAAAAACATTACAAAATATTCTAATATAAGATCCGGTTTTATTAAAGTTATTCAAAGAGCGTACGTTTTACCGGAAAATACCACCTTAAGATATTTGATTGACGAAAATGCTGATAAAAAATTAACTGAGGCTTTAACTGAAAGGTTTATCATAAATTTGATAATAAACAGTAAAGAAATATTTTATTTTTTGGCATCAATTGATTTAGAGAATCTAGATAAGTACGTAAAACCATATAGTAGTGATATGTATTCAAAAATGTTGGATTTCAGATACGTTTCATCAAAATATTTTGATAGTTTCGGTGTCTGATAAAAAAATAACCTTCCTTAAGGAAGGTTATTTTTTAACTAGATAATTTGTGATTTTTCTTCTTCGTTAACTCCTTTAATAGTAAGGTTAACCCTACCTTTGTCATCAATTTTTATAATTTTGACAATAACTTCATCTCCTATTTTAAGGTGTGGTTCAATTGTATCAATATGTTCATTGCATACTTGCGAGATATGAACCATACCGTCTTTTCCGCCGCAAAGCTCAACGAATGCACCGATTGGTATAATCCTTACTACTTTACCTTTCATGACCATACCCACTTCCGGTTTAAAGGTGAGTTCTTTAATCATTCTTTGGGCAATTTCTGCACCTTCTTGATCGTTAGAAGTTATAGTAACAACTCCGTTGTCTTGGATATCAATTTCAGCACCGGAAGCATCAATAATTTGTCGAATTTGTTTTCCACCCGGTCCGATTACTGTTCCGATATCTTCCGTTGAGATAGTCATTGTTGTTATACTTGGTGCAAATGGAGATAGGTGATCCGCCGGAGCTGTAATAACCTTTCTCATTTCACCCAGTATATGCAATCTGCCTTCTTTAGCTTGGGCTAAAGCTTTTCTTAAAGTATCATTTGCAATGCCTTTGGCCTTCATGTCCATTTGCAATGCGGTTATTCCCGTATCATTACCTGTAACTTTGAAATCCATATCGCCCAAGAAGTCTTCTATACCCTGAATATCAGTCAATACTACGGGTTCTTTGCCTTCTTCAGTAATCATACCCATTGCTACGCCGCCAATCATACATTTAACTGGTACTCCGGCATTCATCAATGCCATTGAGGAGCCGCAGGTTGATGCCATTGATGTTGAACCGTTTGATTCAAGCACATCGGAGGTTACACGAATTGTATAACCAAATTCTTCTTGTGAAGGAAGAGCCGGGACGTTAGCCCGTTCTGCTAAATTACCGTGTCCCACTTCGCGTCTTCCCGGACCTCTCAAAGGTTTGACTTCTCCGACCGAAAACCCTGGGAATATATATTTATGCATGTATGTTTTTTCTGTTTCTGGGTCCACACCGTCAAGTTCTTGTTTCATTCCGGGGCCTGCAAGGGTTGCAACTGAAAGAACTTGAGTTTGTCCTCGGGTGAATACTGCTGAGCCGTGGGCTCTCGGAATAACTCCCACTTCACACCAAATTGGTCTTACATCGTGTGGTTTTCTGCCGTCGGCTCTAACACCTTCTTCCAGAATCATTGTGCGCATAATTTTCTTTTCGGCATTTTTGAATTCTTCTGCAACAAAGTCAATACCTGTTTCTTCTATAATTTGTTTAATATAATGATCTTCAGGCAGGGCATCAATCTTTTCTTTAACAAGTTTTTTTGCTTCTTCAAGTTTATTCTGCCTGTATTCTCTGTCAAAGTTGTGATATGCATCAAAAATCATATCGTGTGCTGTTTCATCAATAATTTTCTTTAATTCAGTTGTATCATAGGGATTTACAAATTCTTCTTTAACTACGCCGCATTCTTTCGCAAAGGCCTCTTGAATCTCGCATTGTTTTTTAATTTCTGCCTGAGCGAATTCCACAGCATCCATGATATCTTCTTCACTAACGAACTTACAGCCGGCTTCAACCATTATGACGCTGTCATGTGTACCGGCAACTACAATATCCAAATCAGATTTATCAGCTTGCTGGTGTGTAGGGTTTGCGATTAATTTGCCGTTTTCGTCCTTAGAAACCCTTACTGCACCAATAGGACCTTCAAAAGGTGCACCTGAAAGCATTAATGAAAATGATGCGCCGAGCATGGCAAGTGTATCAGGCTGGTTTTGTTGATCATAGCTGAATAATTGCGCTACAATTTGTATATCATTTCTGTATCCTTTTGGGAAAAGCGGTCTTATTGGTCTGTCAATTAAACGTGAAATCAATATGGCTTTATCACTTGCTTTACCTTCTGAACGGTTATAGCCACCAGGTATACGTCCAATAGAGGACATTCTTTCTTCATAATCAATTAGCAACGGGAAAAAATCTATACCTACACGTGGTTCTTTTGATACTACACAGTGTACAAATAACATTGTGTCTCCGCACCTGATTGTAACCGAACCGTTAGTTGATTGTGCATACTTCCCGGTTTCAATTGTAACAGTTTTACCGCCAATTTCCAATTGGGTTTTGTGTGTTTCTGGGATTGTCATAATCTTCCTTTCCTGCGTTCTTTCTAAACGCTTTTTATTGTTATACATTCTTATCTTCGTTTTAATTATAGCTTAAATATAAAAAAAAGACTACATTGTAGTCTTTTTTTATTTTTACATATGTTTGCCGATTTAGTGCAAAATTACTTAAAAATGCATATCAAAACTTGGCGGCATTCCGTTCATTTTTTCATTTTCAATACGCATTGCAGCACCTATTGTGAAACTTTGTGCGCTTATCCGGTTAATTTGAAAGTCTAAATCACCATTGAATACCTGTTCATTTTCTTCTAAAAATCTGAAAAGCGGGTCTGTAGGTGCCTTCGCTAAGTTTCCGAGAGTTTCACCTGCTTGCTTGAGTGTTCTTTCAGGAACTTTTACGTTCAAACCGAAAGGTTTATATGGTCTATTAAATGAAAATTCCGTTTCTGCCATGAGACTATTCCCTAGTTTTATGTACATATTTGTAATCGGAAACATCCTCTTAAAAATTTAATGATTTTAGACAAAAAGCAATAAAAATTTACATTTGTTAATGTTCAGCAATGTTATTTTGCTTTGAGCATTGTTTTGTAAGTTTAGATTTATCTAGGATAATATGTCCTTCGTGTTCTATTGTATTGATTTGTGCGAGAGCATCTTCATATTTTATTTTACCCCTTGCAACAAGTTTAGCCAAATTATTAGTATATTTTTGCTGGTTTCTTAGCGGATAGTTTTGTAGAACTTGCCATAAGGGTTTGCTTTGCCTGTCTGAATTTATTTGTTTTTTTGCCAAAGCGACATTCGCGATTGTATTTTCTCCGCCTTCAGATTTTGCTTTCAGGTGTTCTACGGATACCATTGCAGGATTAAACAATCTGTCACCGATAATATCCGGATCTGCATCTTTGAATTTCAATATTAACGCGTCGGCATTTCTGGATGATGTAGGCAGATTCATTGCTATATCCATCATCTTTTGTTTAAGTGCCTTGTTAGGCATATCTGTCAATAATTTATCTAAATCATATACAAAGGTTTTATTACTAAATACCATATTTACCGGTAGGCCTTCCAGCATATTTATATTTTCTATGCATAGTTTTTCAAGTTTTTTGTACCCCTTAAGGGCTGCTGTTTCTCGCATTTTCTCTATAATTGCAATGCGTACCGCAGTTTTATCGGTTTCATATCGTTTGTAATTTCTCTCATAATATTGTGATTTTTTACCGGATACTTTTAAATTTTTAAAATTGAATACTTTTTTTACAAATGCTGTTTTAAGTGGCTCTTTGTCATTGTTAAGGGTCTTATCTTCCAGCAAATAAAGTAAATTTTGTATTCTATTCTTAAGATTATTATCAGATGTTTTATTGAGGATCTTTGTTATTTTATAGGAAAATTCATAAATACTGAAATAACGGTTGATTGGCTGGTCATACAATTTTTTGTCAGTGGTTTGCATAAATTCAAAAAACGGCTGCAGATATTCTTGTGGAAGTTCTGCTCCGAGAGCTTTTATGGCATCAAATTTAGGTTTCTGAACTTGTCGGAAATTTGAGCGTGCTGTTTTATACCAATTTTTAAATAGTTGTGAAAAATCTATATTCGGAGTTTCTTTTGCAGCCTGTTTTATACGCCTAAAAACTTCTTTTTCAATAGGTCCCAAATATCTATTTTCGTAAGGAGTTAGTTTTCTGATGACTTCGCTTATTGTACCTTGAAAAAATCCGCGTTTTTTCATTTTAATCAACTGGTGGTTAGTTAGCATTTTTTCGCCTGTATATAGGCATGTCATGTAAGATCCGAGTTTTTTAAAATCTTTTATAGACGTTGCAGGGTGTCCGGTAAAACTTACGCTGTCATAAAGCTGTTTGGAAAATAACCTGCTAGCTGAGTAATCAACATAATTGTTATTATTTTGTCTTACTTGTGGTATGAGTAAATTTATTGATAAAATTTTCATATTATTATAAAACTCCTAAATAAAAAAATTGCCAGTTAAAATAAACTGACAATTTTATTTTTGATTAATTGGCGGAGGCTGAATGTATAAAGGAAGCAAATCAGCCCAATTACCGTGTTCTTTTTTTATTTTATCCAATATTATATCGGATAAAATTTCCCCAAGCGGATAATTCTCTTTTTCGTATGATTTACCGCCTATAATTTTTTGTAATTTGTTATCGGTTATTATATTATAATTTCCGTTTTGAATTATTTTTTGTACATCTTCAAGTTCTACTGCCCCTTTTATTTCATTATCATACCACAGGTATGCTTTATTTTTCTTTGCGTCGAGAGCTACGAGAGGTTTTTCACCTGCAAGTTTTGACAAAATTTCAAGCGAAGAAACTCCGATTGCTTTTATTTTGAGTTGCTGCGCCATAACTCTTGCGACTGTTGTACATGCTCTTATACCTGTAAAACTGCCAGGACCTATGTTTATTCCTATAACATCAAGCTCTTGTGGTGTTATGTTATTTTTTTTAAGCACATTGCTTATCGTGGAAATTAAAAACGCCGAGTGATATTTGCTTTCAGTATTTTCAATAACCTCTGACGATAATATTTCCTTTTCTGTTCTCAAAACCACAAACATTTTGTTTAAGCATGTATCAAATGCTAAAATTTTCACTGGTATAATCCCTCTATTACGGTAATGTTATCACAACCTGTTGCTTCAAATGAATATTTTCTTGCCTCATCTTCATTATACTTAACATTTATTTTTACATGATCAAAAGGAATTTCATTCTGTGAAAACTCTGCCCATTCTACAAAAGTTGCTTGATGCCCTTCGGAATATTCCCTTAGTTCATCGAGAATTGTTTTAACTCCTTCGTTTTCCAGCCTGTATAAGTCAAAGTGATATACGGGGATTTTAGCGGTATGGTATTCATTTAATATTACAAAACTCGGACTTGTAACTTTTTCTGTTACTCCGAGTGCTTCTGCCACAAGTTTTACGAATGCCGTTTTGCCGGCTCCTATTTCACCATATAAGCTTACAAAACAACCTTTTTGCTCAATGAGCTTTGCAAATTTTTTTGCTAATTCTTTTGTTTCTGTTATACTGTGACAAATTTTTTCGTACTTATTGTTCATTTACGATTACCTTGTTTCTTCCTGAATTTTTAGCTTCGTAAAGTGCCTTATCAGCATTTTGTATCAAATCGTTTTCTTTATCATTATCTTTTAGCTGGTAAATTCCGGAGCTTATGGTAACATGAATTTCCTTTTCCTGTGCATCCGGATTAATTTTTGTTATGTCAATATTTTTATTTTCAATTGATTTTCTCAAACGTTCCGCAACCATTTTTGCTTCTTCAATTTTTGTGAATGGTAAAAGTATTACAAATTCTTCTCCGCCATACCGTCCGGCAATGTCGTATTCTCTGAGTTGTGAACGCATTATTTTTGAAACTGTTTTGAGCACCAGATCACCTACGGTATGACCGTACGTATCATTAACCTTCTTAAAAAAGTCAATATCTGTCATAATGGCGCATAGAGATGTTTTTTGCCTGCGTGCGCTTGCAATCTCCTGTTTTGTTCGTTCTTCAAGTTGGCGTCTGTTGTAAAATCCGGTAAGTGCATCCAAAGTTGCATGTTTTAATATTTCTGCATATACGTTGGCTCGATTAATTGTTGTGGCTGCTTGTTTGGATAAATCTTCAAGGTATTCTGTTTCTCTAAGGGTAAGTTTACTGTCTATATTTTTGGTGACGATATATCCCAGAATTTTATCTTCATTGATTAACGGGAATATGCCAAGTTCTTCTGTTGTTATGCGTTTTCTGGGTTCGGCATTTATTATATCCATAATTTTATCGTCACTGCATGCACCTGGCCACATCAGTTTATAATTATTCTTGTCCTTGATGAATATGTATATAAGATGGTTTTGTATGAATTTATCAATCATTTCACCTAAAAGCGGTATGATATAGTTTAATTCATATTGTGTTTCGATTATTTTTGCTATGTTTTTCATTGCATTTTGAAAGTCAATATTTTTTTGCATTCTGTCTGTCAGCACGATATTTTGAACTTTCAAAGATATAAGATAAAGCGCTATATCTAAAAAATCTACAAGTTTTTCAGTAGTTTTATCGAATTCAATATATCCTATGATTTGGTTGTGTTTGTACAAGGGATAATAAGGCTTTTCGGATGAAAAATTATTTTTCAGGATAATATTGCATTTGCCTGTATTAAAATTTTTATCAAAAAACTCCTCAAGCGAGGTTACAACCGATTTTTCGCTGTAACTTTCGTTAAGAATCTGTGAAAGTTTTTTTATAAGTTCTAAAATAGTTTAACCCTCTAATTTTTGTAAAATATCATCGGAAATATCAAAGTTAGCGTAAACGTTTTGTATATCATCGTGTTCTTCAATTTTTTCGAGCAACTTCATAATTTGGCTTGCCACAGCTTCATCAGTAACTTCCACCGTATTTTGTGGTATTCTTGTAAGCTCTGCGGTATTGCTCTTGAAACCCTCTTTTTCAAGCCCTTCAACAACATTTTGGAAATTTTCA
The DNA here is from genome assembly GCA_949299935.1 of uncultured bacterium. Classification (GTDB taxonomy): domain Bacteria; phylum Cyanobacteriota; class Vampirovibrionia; order Gastranaerophilales; family Gastranaerophilaceae; genus SIG32. The sequence goes on from CASGCE010000032.1 coordinate 25,895, forward strand.
ACTGATGTAATAACTTTATATTCATCGTCTTCTTCTGTAATATCTTCAGCATCAAAAGATATTGCAGCCTCAAAGAGTTTATCATAATCGACTGATTTATCAAAGGATATAGAGCCTTTTTGGTCAAACATCCATCCAACACATCCTGTTGAGCCAAGGCTTCCGCCGAATTTTGTAAAATAACTTCTTATATCTCCTGCTGTACGGTTACGGTTGTCTGTCATAGCTTCGATTACAACGGCCACACCACCCGGAGCGTAACCTTCGTAAATAAGTTCTTCGTAACTTTCAGTACCTGATGTTCCGGCTCCCTTTTCAATAGCTCTTTTGATATTATCGTTTGGAAGCCCTGCTGCTTTTGCTTTTTCTATTGCTGTTCTTAATCTGAAATTCCCTGCCGGATCAGGCCCGCCCAGTCTTGCTGATACAATTAACTCTCTTGAATATTTTTGAAAAACAACTGCCCTTTGCGAATCCACTTTTGCTTTTTTATGTTTAATGGTTGACCATTTTGAGTGTCCTGACATAGTATATCCCTCTTATTTTTTTCTTACTTTAACGTAGCAGAAAAATATAAATTTATCAAATAAGTTCAAAAATTAGTCATCACAAAATTCCTGTATGGAAACTGATTCAATGCCTTCAAATTTTTGAAATTCTTTATAAAGTGATTGCATGGGTTTTTTTGCATTCATTTCAACTACCAAAACAATTTTAGTTGAATTTTCATCGGATTTTTTATCTATTTCCTTCAAATACGGGTATTTGTTTATAACCTGCTCATAGAGTTCATCAGCTTTACTTTTGGTACATTTTAACGAAATTTTAAGTCTGCAAAGGTTTTTTGTACTGGAAACAAGAATATTTTTTTCGAAAAATCTGACGGAAACAAGGGTTATAATTGCAACAATTGTTGCAACAATTGCTAAATCGTACATACCTGCACCACAAGCCATACCTATTGCAGCAGACATGAATAATGTTGCGGCAGTTGTAAGCCCGAAAACAGTTGCACCGTGTCTCAATACTGTTCCGCCGCCTATAAAACCTATGCCTGTGACGACCTGTGCGGCTACACGTGCCGTATCACGTGTACCCAGTTCAACTGACGTTACCGTAATTGCCGGAAAACCGTATATTGAAATTATTGTAAATACGCATGCACCTATACATACAAGTATATTTGTCCTTAAACCTGCGTATTTGTTCGTCATTTCTCTCTCAAGTCCTACAGCAAAACCTAATAATAATGCCGATAATACTCTTATTATTATATTTAAGTCAAATATCCCGAACAATTCCATTATCTCACCCTGCTTTTAGGATCCAACACATCTCTTATTGTATCACCTATAAGATTAAATGCCAATACTGCAACAAAAATTAAAAATCCGGGCGTTAAAAGCCATGGACGGTAAATTATATTAGTGAATTCTTGTGCTTCTTTCAGCATATTTCCCCAGCTGGCATCAGGTTGTTGTATTCCCAAACCCAAAAAGCTCAAGCCTGATTCGGATAAGATGTATGAGGGTACTGAAAGTGTCATTGCCACTATTACAAAGCTTGTTGTCTGAGGTAGAATGTGTCTGACAATGATACCAAGTTTAGATTGTCCTATTGACTTTGCAGCCTGAACAAATTCCTGATTTTTAATAGATAAAACCATTCCTCTTACAACTCTTGCAAAGCTTGCCCAGCCGATAAGTGCAAGGATTACCACGATTAAGATAAAACGCTGGATGCTGGTCATACCCGAAGGTAGAATGGATGCCAAAATTATTAACAAATAAAAGCTTGGAATTGACATAACAGCTTCTGCAAATCTCATCATAATATTGTCAACTTTGCCGCCTAAGTATCCTGAAATCCCTCCATATAAAAGTCCTATCGGAAATAGTACAAATAATGCCAAAAAACCTATTGTCATCGAAATTCTTCCGCCGAAAAGCAGTCTGGAAAATACATCACGGCCGTTTATATCAGTTCCCAGAAGAAAAAGTCGTCCATCGGGTTCAACCGTTACAAAATGTCTTTTCATCGGAATTAGTCCCAAAAATTTGTATGGTTGTCCTGATGAAAAAAATTTTAGGTAATATTTTTTTGAACGATTGAGTTTATAATCCATTTCGAGAGTATCCTGATTAAATTCTCTTGTATAATTATACGTATAGGGTTTTGATAACTGACCGTTTTCGTCTATTGTAAATATTTTAGACGGAGGAACGTAAGCCATAGTCCTGTCTGAAAAATCTTTTGTATAGGGTGCCAGAAAATCAGCAAAAAATAGTGCAAGGTACATTAAACCTAACAAAATTAGGGCTATCTTAGCAAATTTATCTTTAATCAGTTGTGTTATAATTTCTTTCATGATTTTACTCTAATTCTTGGATCTGTAATGATTAACAAAATATCTGCGATTAAATTCCCCACGATTAACATAATCGCACCCATCATTAAAGAAGCCATTACGAGGTTTATATCGGATTTAAGTACGGCCTCGAGGATTAATCTGCCCAGTCCAGGATATTGAAATACATATTCTGTCAGGGCTGCTCCGCTTAATAACCCGGCAAATTCAAAACCTAAAAGCGTTATTAACGGATTTACGGCATTTCTCAGTGCATGTTTATATATAACTTTAAATTCGCTTAACCCTTTTGCTCGGGCAAATCTTATATAATCGCTGTCCAAAACATCCAGCATATTTGCTCTCATTTGACGTTGAAGTCCCGCAAGCGAAAGTGTAAATAACACTATTACCGGCAAGAAAAGGTGATGTACTATATCTTTAATTTGTGCCCAAAGTCCCATATCCGTAAAATTTGCACTGGTTAAACCTCCTACAGGAAACCATCCGGTTTTTACCGCGAAAATTAATAATAATACTGCAAAGAAAAATGAAGGAATTGCCATACCAATACTTGTTAATACTGTTAAAAGTCTGTCGAAATAAGTTTTCCATTCCAGGGCAGCCAAAATCCCGAGCGGAATTCCGACAACCCATGTTAAAAAGATTACCACTACGGTTAATAAGAGGGTATTAGGTATTCTTTCTTTCAATTTTACACTAACCTTTTCACCGTTTGAAGTTATACCAAGGTCTCCTTTGATGAATGATTTTGCCCATTTACCGTACTGGACAATTATAGGTTTATCAAGTCCCAGACGATGGGATTCTTTTTCAAGTGTTTCTTTTGATACTGAAGGGTTAAGACGTAGTTCCGCAAGCGGATCAACCGGAGATAATCTTATTATGAAAAAGCTTATTAACGATACTATTATCAATAGTGGTATCGTTTGCAGTATTCTTTTAAATATATATTTTAAAATCTCCATTATTCCTCTGTATAAATTTCTTCTATATTGTGCATAACCCCACCCAATGAAGTTGGGAAAATATTTTTAAATTTATTTCTTACGGCAACAATTATTGTTGGTGAATATATATATATGAAAGGTTTTTCCTCGTAGATTATTTTTTGATATTCGTCATAGTATTTTTTTCTTTCTTCAAATTTTGTGGCAAGAGCACCTTTTACGAATAATTCATCAATTTTCTTTTCAAAATCATACCTTGGAGAGTTTTTATCTTTTTCAGTCCTCATATTATATACGTGCAAAGTCCCGTCAGACATCATAACATTTTTACCGCCGTTAGGCTCAAGCGGTGAGCCGGTAAAACCCATTATAATCATATCCCAATCAAGTGTATTTACAAGTTTGTTAACTAAGGAATTAAATTCAATAGGTTTAAAATTGACCTTCATACCCAGATCTTCAAGGTCTTGTTTTATCATGACGCCTATGGCTTCTCGTTCGGTATTGCCTGCATTAGTTAGCATGTCAAATTCTACACGATTTTTAAATCTATCAAAAAGTCTACCTTTTTTATCCCAATAAAATCCTGATTTTTCCAGCAATTCACGTGATTTATTCAAGTCCTTGTCGTACGGTTGCAAATCCTTATTCAGAAAAATAGAATTAAGACTTTCAGCCGTAAAAAGTGGTTCACCTATTCCGTTTGCTATATTTAAGACCATGTTTTTACGGTCAATTGCGTAATCTATTGCTTTTCTAAAGTTTACATCATTAAACCAAATTTGTTTTTCAGGTGAAACATAAAATTTACCTTTGTCATTTTTACGGTTGTTCAGATTCATTGCCAAGTAGAGTGTTCCGGTATTTGGGCCAAGATTGTAAATAGTAAAATCTGAATGTGGTTCCATTGCTTTATACCTTGCAACTTTTGCACCTTGCAGGTTTATCGTATCGAGTTCTTTTGCTTCAAACTTTAATACTTCATTATTCAAATCTCCCACAATAAGATACACTAACCTGTCCAGATAAGGGAGTTTTTCCCCATTTTTGTTTATTATGTAATAGTCGGGATTACGCTCATATACTACGCGTTGAGCGGGGATATACTCTTTAAGCTTGAATGCACCTGAAGTTACGAAATCTTCGGGTTTTGTATTTGTAGAAAGAAATGTATCAAAGTATTGAGAGCCTTTTTTTGCGGCAGATTCAAAAATATGTTTCGGGGCAATGGGTGTTGAAAGCATTCTTACAAAAGGCGCAAAAGGCTTCGGTGTTGTGAATTTAACGGTATAGTCATCGATTTTTTCGACTGTTGGGAGTTCACCGTCAATGATTATTGAATCACGTATTGAGGTGTTACCCAGCCCTGCAAGAATTATTTCACGCCAAGTGAAAACAACGTCATCAGCAGTAATTGGTTTGCCATCTGACCATTTTATTCCGTGTCGAAGTTTCACGTTGTAGCTTTTGCCGTCATCGGATATTGAAAATGATTTTGCAAGTTTTGGAATTGGTTGTCCTGTTACGGGATGTGTTGTTAAAAGACCGTCATACATTATCTCAGATAATATTGAAGATATATTATCTTTTGTGTTAAAAGGGTTAAATGTTTTAGGGCCTTCTCCGATTGTTGATGCAGTGAATGTCCCGCCGAAGTTACCTATGGGAGCTTGTGATTGCAGATAATCAATACCTTCAATTGTTACTGTTTTTTGATCTTGTGGAAAAATAAGTTCATTTGACTTCGTGTTTGTTGATTTGGCTAAGTCTGCATCTGCCGTGTCACGCCTTATGCAGGCTTTTATAAACCCAAAAATTAACACAAAAATTAAGATAGCATATATAACCCGTTTCATAGTTCTAGGATAACATAAAAAGGTTATATTGGAATAAGTTAATAAGGTGATAGGTCTTTTTGTCTTTGTAAAACTGTCTGATTTTACAATTTATACATGTAATAAGAAATTAATCACATTTATCTTTGCCATTGATGCTTAAACCATCACATTTAAGGTAATTTAGATTCTCCTTTTTAATAACCCATTCGGTGCAGGAATTTCCGTTTGTGTAGCTTGTACTTGTCAGATTACAGTACGTCGGGTCAAATGCGCGCGGAAGCACGTATCCTTGCCTGTTTATAATAAACATGAAAATATCTCTGCCTTTTTGATTTGGTGGATTTTGTGCATTTATATCAATAAGTATTGTTCCGCATGCATCAAGAACTTCATATTGCCGTTGACATGTACCCAGTGAGTTTATTGTAACGTATGTACCGTTTAATAATTTTAGGCCTGTTATTGTCATCATGGTCATACTGTTGTCTGTGGTTCCAATTATGTTCTTTATTTCATATCGGTACGGGAAACATTCATAGATGTCATCACATATGAATAAAGTTTTTAAATAAGGGGTGAGCTTATGTAAAATCATTGGAGAAAACGTATAATAATTCTGAGAAGCATTTTCACCTGGATTGCCGGTGAACCAAGTATGGACAGGGCCGTTTTCGGCGACTGCCAGGGTCAAGGCATTGTTTAAAATAGTATATGCAGCTTTGACACGTGTAACCGTTTGTTTTTCTTGATAACTTGCAATTAATGTAGGTAAAGTCATTACAGCTACAATAGCTATAATAGCTAAGGTTATTAAAACTTCAACCAGAGTAAAAGCCTTGCTTTGGAGGGAGTTCGGGGGGGGGCGACTATCTGAACCGCTTTCGTATCAATCGTTTCCATAAATCCTCCTTTTCCTTTCATTAAATATTATTTTGTGTATTTTGTCAAGGATTTTAAATAATTAATTTTTCCTTAACTTTTTCGGTTATCGATAAATTTTATATTATAAATGTAATTGTAGGTTAAAAGTTAAAAAGGAGATGTTAATATGATTAAACCATTAGCAGACAGAATTGTGATCAAAGTTATTGAAGACACAGAACAAACTTCAGGTGGTATTTTTATACCGGACAGTGCAAAAGAAAAACCTCAAAAGGGTGAAATCGTTGCGATAGGTTTGGGGAAAATGAACGATAAAGGAGAAAGAGAGCCTTTAGATGTTAAAGTAGGTGATATTGTGCTTTACGCAAAATATGCCGGTACTGATATAAAAATGGATGGCGTTGAATACAAAATTCTTTCAGTAAAAGATGCTTTAGCGGTAATTGAATAATTATTTTTATTCTGTTTAGCAAAAACAAATATGATTAATAGCAGAAATTTTATAAGGAGATAAATAAAATGGCAAAACGTATAGTATTTGATGAAGATGCGAGAAAATCGCTTTTGAAGGGTATAGATGCAGTAGCAGATGCTGTAAAGATTACACTAGGTCCAAAGGGAAGGAATGTAATATTAGAAAAGAAATATGGTGCACCACAAATTGTTAATGATGGTGTTACTATAGCAAAAGAAATAGAGTTAAAGGATGGTTTGGAAAATGCCGGTGCACAACTATTGAAGGAAGTTTCATCAAAGACAAATGATGTAGCAGGAGATGGTACTACTACAGCATCAGTGCTAGCTCAGGCGATTGTTAAAGAGGGTTTGAAGAATCTTACGGCAGGAGCTAATCCTATGTCTATGAAACGTGGTATTGATAAGGCTGTTGATGTAGCTGTTAAAAGTATCAAAGATATGTCAAGACCTGTTAATACAAAAGAAGAAATTGCTCAAGTCGCAGCAATTTCGGCAGGTAATAATGAAGAAATCGGTGAACTTATTGCCGAAGCGATGGAAAAAGTGGGTCATGATGGTGTTATTACTGTTGAAGAATCAAAATCATTCGGTACAAATTTAAAAGTTGTTGAAGGTATGCAATTTGATAAAGGTTATATATCACCATATTTTGTTACTGATCCGGAAAGAATGGAAGCTGTACTTGAGGATCCTTATGTTTTCTGTTGTAACAAAAAGATAAACCTTATTGCGGATCTTGTACCGTTGTTAGAACAGGTTGCACGTGATGGCAGATCATTATTACTGATAGCAGAAGATGTTGAGGGTGAAGCTCTTGCGACTTTGGTGGTAAATACTATGAGAAAAGTTTTAAGGGCAGTTGCTGTTAAAGCTCCGGGTTTTGGCGACAGAAGAAAAGCCATGTTGGAGGATATTGCAGTTTTAACCGGCGGTGAAATGTTCACTGAAGAACTGGGAATAAAAATGGAAAATGTTACAACTCAAATGCTTGGTAAAGCAAAGCGAGTTACTGTAACAAAAGACGAAACAACAATTGTTGTTGGAAATGAAACAAAATCAGCAGTTCAAGATCGTGTTCGTATAATAAGAAAACAAATAGAAAGCTCTGATTCAGAGTATGATAAAGAAAAACTTCAAGAACGTGTTGCTAAACTTTCAGGCGGTGTTGCCTTGATTGAAGTTGGAGCGGCAAGCGAAGTTGAATTGAAAGAACGTAAATTAAGAATAGAAGATGCCCTAAATGCAACAAGAGCAGCTAACGAAGAGGGTATAGTACCCGGTGGGGGTGTTGCCTTACTGAGGGTTCAGCAAGGATTACAAAAGGCTCTTGAAACTGAAAAATTCTCCTCTGATGATGAAAAAATCGGTTACAGAATATTAACGGCAGCTTTGGATGTACCATTAAGAGCTATAGCACGTAACGCAGGTGCCAAAGCTGATGTTGTTGTTGACAATATTCTGGCTCACGAAGGTGCATACGGTTATGATGCATTAAAGGATGTATATACCGATATGTTTAAATCGGGTATTGTTGATCCGGCAAAAGTTACAAGATCGGCTCTTGTAAATGCTGCATCAGTAGGTTCAATGTTATTGACCACTGAGGCTGCGGTTGTAGAGATTCCGGAAGAAAAGGCTGAGCCTGCAATGCCTGCCGGCATGGGCGGTATGGGCGGTATGATGTAGTTATAAATTACACATAAACTTATATTAAAAAGACGGAGTATTGGTTGCTCCGTCTTTTTATGTAAATAATTCGCTTGAAAGGTATCTTTCGCCTAAGTCAGGAAGTATTACCAAAATCATTTTATTTTTGAATTCCGGGCGTTTTGAAATTTCAACTGCTGCATACATTGCGGCACCGGATGAAATTCCGCATAAAATCCCCTCGCTTGTTGCAAGTTTTCTTGCCGTATTTATGGCGTCATCATCACTTACAGGAATAATTTCGTCAACAATATTTCTGTCAAAGTTCTTTGGTATAAAATTTGCACCTATACCTTGAATTTTGTGGTATCCTGCAGGTTTGCCCGCCAATACTTGAGATGTTTCAGGTTCAACGGCTATTGCTTTAATATTCGGATTGTGTAATTTCAAACCTTTAGCAAGTCCTGAAATTGTTCCGCCCGTGCCGACACCTGCCACAATAATGTCAACTTTACCTTCTGTATCGCGCCATATTTCTTCGGCGGTTGTACTTATGTGCGATTTAGGGTTTGCAGGATTATCGAACTGTTGCGGTATAAATGAGTTGGGATATTTTTTGCTTAATTCTACTGCTTTATCCACAGCACCCTGCATTCCTTTTGAACCTTCTGTCAAAACTAATTCCGCACCGTATGCCTTTAAAAGTTTTCGTCTTTCAAGACTCATTGTATCGGGCATTGTCAAAATCATTCTATAACCTCTAATTGCACAAACCATAGCTAATCCTATACCTGTATTCCCGCTTGTAGGTTCAATTATTACAGTGTCTTTGTTTATCAACCCTTTTTTTTCGGCATCTTCTATCATATTAAGTGCAGGTCTGTCTTTTATTGAACCTGCAGGGTTAAAACTTTCAACTTTGGCTATAATATTTGCGTTTGAAAGTTTGTTGATTCGTACAAGTGGCGTGTTACCTATTAATGCGGTCATATCATTTGCTATTTTCATTTATTTATCCTCTTTTAGATTGTTTTTTGCCTAAAACCTTTGCTTTTAGAAATTGTTCTACCTGTTTTATTAAATGTTTCCTCTAATTTTGTGTAGTCTACTGATTTTTTCCCGGGATAAATCTCATATTGACTGCGGTGAGATTCATCTGTAAAATTTGGCATTAATACGTTTGCTCCGCTTTGCAGCGCAATAATCCTGCCGTTAGGGTGGATTGTTTCCATAGCTGTTGTTGCCGGAATATTAATATCAGGCATTAAAAGTCTTGTTATTGCCATAACCTTCAACGAGAGCCAAAAACTATCTGCCGTCATGTTTTTTAAAGGTGTATCTTTGTGCGGGATTAAAGGCCCCAACCCTACCATATCGGCATCAAGTTCTTTAAAAAATAATATGTCATCTGCCAAAGATTCTATTGTTTGGTTTGGCAGACCGACAAGACAACCTGTGCCTGTTTCATAACCTAACTTTTTCATATTTTCAATACACTCAACACGATTGTTATAATCCATATTAGGGTGTAATTTTTTGTATAATTCTCTGTCTGTTGTTTCAATTCTTAAAAGAAATCTATCTGCACCTGCTTCTTTCATTATTTTATACTCGTTAAAACTTCTTTCACCGATGCTTAATGTTACAGCTACATCATTTTTCTTAATTTCTTTGATTATATCGGCAAGGATTTCTGCGGTATAATAATCGTCTTCTGCTGATTGCAAAACAATTGTTTTGTAGCCTTTATTGATTGCATTTTGTGCAAGAGTTATTATACCGTCTGGCACCATACGATATCTTTCGATATTTTGGTTTGCGGCTCTTACTCCGCAATAAAAACAATTTTGCTTGCAAATGTTTGAAAATTCAATAAGTGCTCTAAGATGTATTTCGTTACCGACATATTTTTTTCTAACGTTGTCGGCTGCGGCAAAAATATTGTTGTCAAAATTATTATTTCCGAGCAGTTCAATAATTTCCATTTTGGAAAGATGGTGTGTCTTTATAGCTTTTTCAAGGATTTTATCCATGATTGAATTATATACCAAAAAAGACTGACAAATGTCAGTCTTTTTTGGTATTATACAAAATTATTTTTCAACAGGCGGTTGATATTCATGTCTTGGACCCCTGTCTCCCTCAGGTCTTGGACCCATCGGTGGACGTCTGTGTTCTTGTTCAAAACGTTTTCTGCCTTCTTTCTTAATTTTTGCGAGCTCTTTTTTCTGTTTTTTGGTTAAGATTGATTCAAAATCTTTCATGTTTTGCATACGCAATTCGTGTGCTTGTTTTTGAAGTTCTTTTAAATCTGCTCTGATTTCATTTAACTTTTCTTCTTGCATTTCTACCGCCATTTTGGAACGCTTGATAGCTTCGGCTTCTTGTTTTTTAGCTTTTACTTGTTCCATAATAGGTTTCATTTGTTCGTTTCCTTTTATTCGTAATTCGTTTATTTGTTCCTTTTGCTTGTCAGTAAGTTTTAAGCGTTCTTCAAACGGTGGTTTTTTAAAGTTGGTTTTGGGCCCCGGTCTTTTGAAATCAGGTTTTACTTTTTGAATGTCAGTTTGTACTGCCGGTGATTTTGTGGCTGTTTCCGGTGTTACAGCTGTTTCCGCTGCCATTACGCTTGTCATTGAAAAAGCTATTAAACTTGCTAAGATTAGTGTTTTTTTCATTAATCCATCCTTTCTTTTATTAAGTTATCCAATTTGTCTGCCAATTCTTTCTTTGCATTGTAAATTCTGGATTTTACAGTCCCTATAGGACATTTTAGTTTCTGCGCGCATTCCTCATAACTGTATCCTTGAATTTCACAAAGCATTATGACTTCTTTGAATTTTGGCTTCAGCGAATTTATCGCATTAATTATTTGTGTTTGTCTTTCGTTTTTTATTAGTTTAAGTTCAGGTGTCTCCTTTTTGTCTTTTATTGTATTTATGATTGCTTCTTCGGAGGTTGAGTTTCTTAGGTTCCTTTGGTAAGCTGATTTTATATGATCTTTCGATATGTTTTTTGCTATTGTACTTACCCAGTTTTTAAAATTCCCTTGTTCTTTGTAACTTTTAGAATTTTTCCAGACCCTGATATAGACTTCTTGTTCAAGGTCTTCGTTATCCTCTTTTGTTATAAGCCTTATTATACTTTTTACGTTATTTTGGTTTTTCTTTATTATTTCTTTAAAATCCATCTATTCTACCATTACAAAACCGTATGAATCAACCGGAAACCCTAAATCCTCAGCTGTTAAAGTGGTTCCGTATTTCAAAGTGTCTGAAATATCTGTGTTGAAATTTATCACACCCAGAGTTGTTGCACTCAGGCACATAGCAAAAACGGCACATGCGATTTTTAACTTTGCCAAATCCTTTTTTTCCTTGAGAAAATGCGGTTTGACTTCTTTTATTAATTCAGAAACTGCTTCCATCTTTTTATTTTCTGCTTGACATTCCTCACAGTTTTGTAAATGTTCATTGAAGGTTTTTTCGTCAGCAAAAGTAAAAAGTGTTTCGTATTTTGTACATTTGTCTTTCATTTTTAACCTCTGTACTTATATAACGAAATATGTATTAAAAAGTTCATTTTTTATTATATTATATTTACTTGCTTTTGTAAAATTATTGTAATATTATAAACATAGGTGGCAATTTTTAAGATTTACGAACTTAAAACATTAGAAATGAGTTTTGTTAATTTACTGGAAAGAACATGTACCAAATTGGGTACAAACAATAAACCGACCTACGTAGTAATGGCAATTGCTACTGTCAAGGGAATTTGTCGTCCTATGTTTACCATGATGGATAAGAAGGAAAATCCCGAAACTAAAAAATATACGGCCATAAGAGAGGGGTTAACTGAGATTATTGCCATTCCGGTTTATTGGGCATGCGGTGAGTCTGCCGGTAAACTCGCTAAAATTTTAGCAGTACCCAAAAATTTTATGGACAAGAAATTATATAAACAATATAAAAAGGAGCAAATTACTCCTGAGGTAACAAAAGCTTTCGAAAACGCGAAAGAACTTGCCGAAAGTAATCTGCCTAAAATGAACAAAAATTTAATGTTTATTGGTGTTTGTGCGGCTGCTTTATTTGTCATTCCGGCTTTATGCTCTATAGCAATTAAACCTTTAATGGAGGTTATTAAAAAAGATAATAAAGACAAAAAAAATCTTGATATTAATACTATAGAACAACCACCGGTCAAATTGTATAACCAGCATATTCACTATAATGATAATTTGAAATATTTGAACAGTTTTCATAGAAGTCCGATTGCGGGTATGAAGGTAGGTGGCGTATGATAAGTGCAATTGCTAACGGATTATCAAATTCAACACTTGCAAATATTGCCCAAAATACTACGGCATCTGTTTCTATTGAAACTACTCTGAAATCACTGGGCAGACCCGGGTTTATATTGATAGATAGCAATATAAGTCATGATACTAAAAGATACGCAGCTGCAAAGGAGTTTTTGTATCAAGCAATATGTTTAGCTGTTTACTTAGCATTAATTACACCGGTATTTAAAAAAGGTGCCTTTAAGTTAGCCCAAAAAACTTTCTTCAAAAATAAACCTGAATTTGCTAAATTCAAAAATGCTACGGAATATTTAGACTATTATAATCTGGCATCAAAAAATTTTACTAATAGGCGTGCCACTTTGATGAAAAATCATTCACGTAATAAATTTATGCATGATAGTTTACGGCAAGATTTGGTTTCCCAAGTCAGTCCGGAAAAATACCCGCTAATTAAGGGTACAATTGAGTTAGGTTCTTTAATAGGTTCTGTATTGGGACTCGCAATTTTAGCTCCGCAAATAAGTCACTATACTGTGCATCCAATGTTAAAAATGCTCGGGCTGGAGAAAAAAGAAGAATCACAAAGTGTCCAAAATCAACAAGTAAAATTGGATAAAGATGCTTAACAGGTCTAAAAATTGATTCTCCCCAATTTTTCAACTGCACGTTCAGACATTAACGTAGCTTTTAATTTTTTGTTTTTCCGGTCTTTTTTAGATACTTCAATTTGAGGGATAATACCCCAATTCGAATTTATTGGCTGAAATCTGCTGTGCTCGGGATTGCTGATATAGTGAGTAAGAGCTCCCAGCATTGTTTCTTTAGGTAATGTAATTAAGTTTTTGCCTTGTAAATATTTTGCCATGTTAATTCCGGCTAAAAGTCCTGTAGCTATTGATTCGGTATAACCTTCTGTTCCGGTTATTTGTCCTGCAAAAAATAAATCCGCACGTTTGCGAGTTTGTAACGATGAATTGAGTATTTGGGGGGAATTTATGAAAGTATTTCGGTGCATGACTCCGTATCTTACTATATTGACATTTTCTAACCCCGGAATTGATTGTAATAATTCCTTTTGACTTGCCCATTTTAAATTGGTTTGAAATCCGACAAGATTGTATAAAGTTTTAGCTGAATTATCTTGTCTGAGTTGAACAACGGCATAATTCTCAATTCCTGTTCTTTTGTCAATGAGTCCTACGGGTTTCATGGGACCAAATCTTAATGTGTCAATACCTCTTGAAGCCAAAACTTCAATTGGCAGGCAGCTTTCAAAAAATTTGGCATTTTTTTCAAACTCTTTTAATTCAATTCTTGGAGAGCTTATCAATATATTATAAAATCTTTCATATTGTTCCTTATTCATTGGACAATTGATATAGGCGCCTTCTGCCTTGTCATACCTGTTCGCAAAAAAAGCTTTATCAAAATTTATACTTTCTTTTTCAACTATTGGTGCTATAGCATCAAAAAAATATAAATGTTCATTTTGTGTGAATTTTTTTATACTGTCAGCAAGTTTATTACTTGTTAGGGGACCTGTTGCGATTATTGTCGGTGTTTGTGGAATTTCGGTTAATTCTTCACGTATTATGTTAATATTAGGTTTTGCAGTTATTTTATCGGTGACTTGTTTGGAAAATAATTCTCGATCTATTGCAAGTGCATTGCCTGCAGGTATTCGACATTCATATGCGATTTTTATTAGCTCACCACCAAGAATTTCCATCTCTTGCTTTAATAACCCGCTTGCGTTTGTTAAATCAGTTGAGCCTAAACTGTTTGAGCATACAAATTCCGCAAAATTTCTTCCCTTATGCGCACCTGTGTTCTTTTTGGGGCGCATTTCATATAAGTTTATTGTATGTCCTCTTTTTGCAAGCTGTAATGCCGCTTCTGAGCCTGCCAGACCTGCACCTATTATCGTTACTTCCATTTTCTCAGTTTATTATACTTAGTTTATTGTGTCAATTTTAAATAACTGTTACGAGTGTAGCATTGTTTTTCCTTTCAACTTGCGCTTTTTTTAGTATTGTAAAGTAAATGTTACAATTGTAGTAGATTACTTGCAAAATTATTTTGTATTAAGTATAATTAGTACACTTATTAAATACGTTTATCTTTTTGTTAATGTTTCTTAAAGATTAGGCAAAAAAAGGCAATAAGTGTCTTGGTAAGTTTTTTAAAGTAATATGTGTAGAAGATAAAAGTTAGCAGGGACATGTCAGTAAAATCAATTCAGTTAGCAACAGCAGACTCAAAACGTGGTTATGAGCAAAAAAATAAAAGAAGGAGTAATGTGTCATTCGGCAGTATGGGGAATCCGGTTATTACCTTGATGGATGCTATTGACCGAGGTGGATTTGCTGCGTCATTTATTATGCAGGATTTTCTAGGCATGGCAGGGCCGCGTTTTTTGGCAGGTATTTACCGTAACCATGACAAAACGGGAAAGTTAAATTGGGATTTTGCTAAAAAAGAAGGTACAAGAGAAGTACTAAGTGGTCCAAGTGCTTTTATCATACCTGCAATTATAATTTCTTTTGTTAAGAGAATTTCAGGTACTGCAAATAATGTTCCTGTAGACTTTATCAAAGGTTTGAGTGAAACATTTAAAGATTACGCCAAGACAAATGTGTCAGAATTAAGTAATGTAGCGGCAGCCAAGAACGGATTTTATGAAAGTGTGTTTAAAAACCTGCTTTCGACTTCTACAAATAATTCTTTGAAGAGTGAGGAGCTGGATGAGGCTGCCAGAGTATTTGCCGAGAAATTGATAAGTGCTGAGAAGGCTCCGAAAAAGGGATTTTGGAAACATGTTACAGGGAAACATGTTGCAGGTTCAGCACAAGAATTACACCATGATTTGTTAAAAGATTTTGTTGATATCCGTAAAAAATATAATGGTGTAAACAGTGACAAAGTTGTAGCGGAATACACAGGGCAAAACGGTAAGAAAATAGCAACATCTTTCAAATCTATCGTGAGTTATATGAATGATTATGCAAACGATGCAATAAAAAATGTAAACAAGAAGTTTAAAGGTGTTAAAAATATTCAGCCGCAAGATGTTGAAAATTTTATTGTTACATTAGGTAAACGCCGTTCAGGTTCAAGATTTTTGACCAATATGTCTATGTGGCTTGCTGTTGTTGGTTTCTACACGATAATTCCAAAATTATATAATAATGTAACAAAGGGTCGAGATCCCGGACTGGACGGTTTAGATGTACAGGAGCAGAATTCAAACAAAACTTCCAATCCGACATTTTCAAAAGACAATAAAAAACATAAGGCAGAAAAGGCTGATAATTCGGTAAAAGTTGAGCCTTCATTTACCGGGATTGGTAATTTTATGGCCAAGGTGGGAGATACCGTTACCGATAAAAAATTTATCAAAGGTCTTTCCGATGGGTTTGAATTTGACGGGGCTACCATGTCAATGCCTGCAATGCTTTCATTATTATTTGGATTTTGCTTACCGCCACGTTTGTTACACGCACAAAGTAATACTGACAGGAAAGAGATATTATTCCGTGATATAACAAGTTTCTTGTCTATACTTTTCGGCGCTAAACTGCTTACGAGAATTTTTTCTGATGTATTTGCCAAAACCTCCGGCTTGGCATTAAACATAAAACCTCATAACAATGAAGATTCTGTATTTAAGAAAATATGGCATTATGTATATCCGTCAGGTGGAGTTCAAGTTCTGGACGATGCAAGAATTAAAGCCAACTACAGTAATGTTGCTTCATACAAAGATGGTATAAATGATATGTTTCGTTTCATTGATTCAAATGGCGGTAATGTAGGTAAAATGCTGAATATAGATAAGGATATCAAAGCTGCTTCAGAAAAGATTCTCGGTAAAGCACCGGATGGAAATATGAAACTCGACGACATAATTAAAGCTTTTGACAAAGCTAAAGATACAGATTCTTACAAAAGTATCGTTAGGAAGCTTGCTGATGAAAGTAACACTATTGTCAGAAGAGCAAAAACTTATAATAGCTTATTCGGGTTTGCTTCAACGATATTCTTAGTTCCGGCTTTGATGATATGGATTTCAAGGCACTGTGAAAAGATGACAAAACAACATATTGCCGAACAAAAGAAGCAGTCGATGACTGACATGGCTAAACAAACTCAAATTCCGGATTCAATGCAAGTTGTTACGAACAAACCGACTATGGCGGGGTTTTTAAACAAAGTTTAAAAAATGGGTTCATTTGAACCCATTTTTTGTATAAAGTTTATTATTCTTCAATTAATGCATTAATATCTGCGACCATAGCATCGGGGTCAAAACCGTGGACTCTTGCACCTGCTTCCAGGTTTTCAAAACGAGCTGCTGCGCAGCCGATACAGCCTAAACCATATTTTTGAAATACTTCTATACTTTGCGGATATGCCTGCACTATATCCATAATGTTCATTTCTTTTGTTACTTTTTCCGCCATAATTTTTCTCCTTATTTGACTTTACTAAATTTATTATTAATAACATTATACACTAAAAAAAGAAGGTGAATATATGGAATTTATAAAAAAATTGTTTTGTGATGAAGATAGAGTAATAGGGTTATGCGGATTTAAAAAAAATGACGAACAAAATTTGAGAGTATTCGTACCTAAATTTAATCCATCAAAGTCTATTTATAATTTTAATTATCAAAAAAACTTTTTTTTAATGTAATAATTGTTTACAATAGCGCAATTTTTCACTTCCTAAATACTTTATTATAATACAGGGAAAAATTGGGGATTTAATATGTTTGTAAATGCAATCAAATTCGGAAATCTTTCAGCTACAGGGCAAATCCGGGAGCAAAGAAGCTATGTGCCACAAGCTGTGACACAGAATTTTCAAGTCAATCATTCCAATGGCGAACTTGTTCCAAAAGTGCAAAATGAGGTTTTGGCGAATAAATTAAATATATTTGCTTAGATTTTACTGATCACTTTCGTGATGTTCGTTATCTTTCATCAATTTGGCAAAGTCTGAGGGCTTAATGCTTTGTATAAAGTTTTTGAATTCTTGTGCTTCTTCTTCATCTTTTGCTGTATCAGTTGAAACAGAACCGTTAGATAAAACGTTTGCCGTAACAAATATTGGTGCATCCACCCTTATTGCGATGGCAATAGCATCCGACGGACGAGAATCAATTTCTATAAAGTTATCATTTTCATCTTTTAAAAATAGTGTTGCAAAGTAGGTTTCCTTTTCAACATCGTTAATTTCAACTCTGTCAAGCGTATAACCGGTTTTTTCTATTAAGTTTATAATTAGATCATGGGTCATAGGTCTTGCTACGTTCAAGTTTTCTATTTTTCTTATTATAGCGCTTGCTTCAGCAGAACCTATCCATATTGGTAAGGCTTTTCTGTTATCTTTATCGTGTAATACAACAATAGGCGAACCTGTTCTTGTATCAAGTGCTATACCCATAACTTTCATTTCTATCATAGTACTAAAACCTTTCGTTAATTTTTACCGACAACCCCAACAAGCGGAGAAGACGCTGCTGCGATTTCTTTTTTAGGCATTCTTCCGGCTTCATATGCCATACGTCCTGCCATAACACCATATTTGAATGCTTCTGCCATTTTTACAGGATCTTCAGCTTTTGCTATTGCCGTATTAATCAAGCAAAAATCAGCGCCGCATTCCATAACAGTTGCTGCATCTGACGGAACGCCGATACCTGCGTCAACTACAACAGGGATGTTGGATTGTTCAATAATAATTTTTATATTTTCAAGTGTCTTAACCCCTTGACCGGAACCTATTGGCGAGGCTAATGGCATAATCGTGGCACAACCTATTTCTTCTAATCTTTTTGCTAATATCGGATCTGCATTAATGTATGGTAATACCGTAAATCCTTCATTAACCAGAATTTTTGCAGCTTCCAATGTCGCAATCGGATCAGGCATAAGGTATTTGGGATCAGGAATTACTTCCAGTTTAATCCAATTATTTATTCCCATTGCTTTTGAAAGATGTGCAACTCGGATGGCTTCCTCTGCAGTCGTACACCCGGCAGTGTTAGGTAATAACCAGTATTTATTCAAGTCTATATGATCCATTAAACCAATATGTCCAGGGGCTTTCATATCAACTCTTCTGATGGCAACCGTAACAATTTCCGCACCACTTGCACGGTGAGCTTGTTCCATAGTCTCAAAATTATCAAATTTTCCTGTACCAACCATCAATCTTGATGTGAATTCTTTATCTGCAATTTTTACTGTCATAATTTTCTCTCCTATATACATTATTATAAACTAAAAAATAATTTTCAGTCTCTTTAAAAAAAAAATGTTTATGTTATACTTTATACATAAGCAGTGTGGTTGCGCATGAAAAATACGGAGTAATGGCCGAGTGGCTGAAGGCGGCACCCTGCTAAGGTGTTAGGTGGGTCTAACCTGCCTCGAGGGTTCAAATCCCTCTTGCTCCGTTTTTTAGTCCGCAAACTGAGAATCAGTGCAGATAAAAATTAAAAAACCGCCCACAGTGGGCGGTTTTTGGCATGTAAGAAATTAAAGAGAATTTTTCTCATCAAATTTTCGCAACTTTTCAAACTTTTCCTGCCCAAATTCTCTTTTTCATTTTTTCGAGGTGCAGATACAAACAAAAATTCATCAATTAATTCGCATACTAATTCATTTTGATAAATACTAGACATACTCATCCTCCTCATCAATGATTTTAATATTTTCAAGAGGAGTGTTGTAGCGTTTACCTCTTTTGTCAACACAAGTGGCAAAATCCACTTTCTCATTCGAAAATTCATTTACCCATGTGCTAATCAAAAGACCGATTTCTTTTGTTGTGAGGTTATAAATCCTTGTTCCGAATAATAAATAACATTTTTCTGTCATAAACACTTCCTTTCTTCAAAACATACATCACTCTGAAGTCAAGAAGTTTCAAGGATTTGTATCAAAACAGAAATATTTACTTTATATCCTTTATTTCAAAATCTTTGATATTCAAGCCGTTATAACGTATTTTGATTGCATCGTAGAGAGTTTTACAGCTGGGGTGAATTCCCTCTAAATGATATATTCATGTATAAATAAGGTGCGTATGATTGATATTCTATAACTGAACTTGTTGAATGAAATACTTGTTTATCAGCCATTAATCCTTTACTTCAATAACTTTTGCAGTTAAATAATCATATTCAACCGCTTTGTCAATTTGCCAGAGTCCTTCTGGGAGAGTGAGTGTATCGTGTCGTTCTGTGTGCAAACAATAAACATCGGTCGGAACTGTGTTTTTCATATATAAAACACCCTTCTCATCTTCAAAAAATTCAACACCTTCTTTTATTTTTATTCGGTGTTCATTTCCTATGGTTTCAGATTCCGCAATCATTATTGAATCCTTATCGTTTCTTGCTTTTAAATTTTTAGGCAACTCGCTTAATTCTACAATTACACACTCGCCATGAAAATACATTCTTTTTTTACGTTTTTCTGCCATAATTTTTACTCCTTATAATTTAAATATTTTTTATTTCTTGCCAAGCTTCTTCTCAAGGAATAGCATTTTCAATATTCGCTGCACGTCTATCAATTTCTTCGATTTCAATTTGGGTAAAACTTGCCTTTTCCAATTCAATATCTTCTAATTCTTCTTTTGTTAATTCTCGGTTTCCCTCTGACATATTTTTATTCCTTATAATTTTTTCAACCTCTTGTAAACGTCGAGTGAAGTGTATTCTTGATAATAATGTTAGGTGAGAACTTCTTTATTCAATAATACCTGTATTAATCGCTCTTTATGCACAATATATAAAGTTTACTGACACAAAAATTATCAAGTTAAACTTTTATCAAATCGAAATATTTTTGTAAATTAAAGATTATTAATTGCCCTGTAAAATTCTTCGGCAACTTTTCTGTTTACATAATTCCAACTTTCGGCAAGGGTTGTTCCGGGTTGAAAAATATCAAGCAGACTTTGATTATCAACAACAATGTATTTTTCAACGTAGGATTGTAACTTTTTAATCCCTTCAGTAGCTCGTTCCATTCGATCGGGGAATTTGGGACTTATACTTATTTGGGTTTCGGAAGTAGCTATTTCAAGTCGACTTGGACTTTCAAATGCAAAAGGTTTGGTAACTATTGCGATTGTTTTTATTCCCTGTTCTTTAAACATTTCTGCAATCACAGGAGTTGCACCGGTTCCGCAGCCGCCGCCAAAACCAGCAATTAAAAATATAACATCCGGTTTGCCTGCTATTTCTCGAATTATATTTATATGTTTTAGTGCATATTCTTTTCCGACTTTAGGGTCTCCGCCACAGCCTAACGATTCATTATCATCTGAATAATATTCCCCGCTCAAAACATACTTGTTTCGGGTTTTAGCTTGTTTTAAACCCTTTTCATCTGAATTAATTACAACAAAATCAATATTTTTGCACTTGTTGTTTAAATACAAATAATCGACCATATTTTGTCCGCCATTACCAATACCCAAAACTTTAATTTTTAAATCTTTCATATCTTTATCCTTTCTGATCTTATTTTAGCTTATATATATGTCAGTATTGGTGATATTCATCACTTAAATTAAATAAATTTTCAAGTGATTGTGTCGGGGAAAATTTATTTTATGTCTTTTATTTCAAAATCTTTTATGTTCAATCCGTTATAACGCATTTTGATTGCATCGTAGAGAGTTCGACAGCGAGGATGAATTCCCTCTAAATGATAAACTCCTGTTGTTTGGTTTTTCATGTACAAATATGGTGCGTAAGTATATTTTCTTTTATCACTTTTAATCTGTCTCCAAGGTTTAATGATCCGTTGTGGTGGAAGTATTAAATGCATATCAATAATTTTATATTCCGATTTTGCCCACATTTCATTGTCAGGGTAATTTTCATAAGTATCTACGACTGTACCATATTGAAGCATTTTTTCAATACCTATTTTTTGTAAAAACAAACTTCTTGCATCTATGTTTTTTATAAATTTATACGTTTCGGGTTTTAGTTCATCAGCTGAAGCCTGTTCTATATAAGATAAACTTAAATTGTCAATACAATAACTATTATTATTTTCTGATTTTATAAATATTCCTAACCCTGTATTATAAATTTTATTACATTTATTATCATCAAAAACTGATAAATTTAACCGATTTATAATCCAAAAACAATCTTTATGTTTTACAATAGCTAAACCGCCATAAAAAGGCTCACACTTATTGTATTCAATGGGGATTACAATTTCACCGTTTTCGTTTATGAAACCTTCTTTTTTGTTATTTCTTGCAACATATAAATCGTCATGTGAATATTCATCTATAAACTCATACTCTTCTGACACTTCTTCACCATTCCAATTTAGTAAAACATATTTCCCTTCTTGTTTTTGAGCTTGAATAGAATTCGGATTCGGGCAAAGTGAAAGATATTCGCATGGAATAATCACTTTATTACTTCTTGCGTCAACCAACCCGTAAAGGTCTTTTTCATCAACTTTTTTCATTACATGGTAAACTGAGTAGCTGTCAGCGTTGCATTCAACATTGTCGAAATTAAATGGGATTACCACATTCTCATTGTAATCAATAAAGCCCCATTTACCATTAAGTTTCACGGGAAAAAGTTTTCCATATTTTGAACGGATTAAAGCATTTTCGTATTTGAAAGGAATTACAGCCCTGTTACTCATATCAATAAAACCGAATTTATCATTTTTACAAACAGGTGCATAATTTCCGTTAAAACACGAATAATCAGGAATTTCATATTCAAAAGGAATTACAATTTCGTTTTGTTTGTCGATGAATCCCCATTTGTTGTTTTTACAGACTGCTGCAAATCCATTTGAGAATGCACAATAATTCTCATATTGCGGTTCAATAATTTCCTCAGCCTCTTCGTTTATAAATCCCCACAAACCGCTTTGTTTAACTGCAAAACATCCATCCTCAACACCCAACTCAATAGCCTCGTAGGAGTTTAAAATCATATATGATAAATTTTGATAAACCTGAATAATATGATAGATATTTTTTAATTTTATAATAAATAAATCCTTGTGTTTAGAGGTTAGTTGCTGAACAAGAAATGGTTTTTCATTTTCAAAATTTGCGACAATATTACCATCTTCATCCATAAAAAATGTTTCGTGCCAAGAGACATTTGTCCGTAACTTTTCGTGATGACAATTTATTTGTGCAAGCGGTCGATTTTCGGTTATAGGTAAAACTGCTTCAATGTTTTTGATGTTCATTTTATGTCCTTAAATTTTTATTTTCAATCTAGAATATCTTTATAACCGAATTCTTTTAATATCTCATCTGTTGTAAAAGATGGAACTTTTCCTATATCTTTAGCACGTTTGTCCATTTCCAGTATTTCATCTTGTGAAAATAATTCATTAACAAATTCTTCCCAGTGGATAGAATTTTCGGTGGCACGTCTATCCATTTCTTCGATTTCTGCTCGGGTAAAGCCTGCTTTTTCCCATTCAATATCTTCCAATTCTTCTCTTGTTAATTCTCGGTTTTCTTCTGACATCTTTTTACTCCTTATAACTTTTTTATTTCCCGACAAACATCGGCGGAATCATATTCCTGATAATAATGCTTAATAATAATTTCTTTATTCAAGATTATCCAATCTTTGAGAGCTTGCATTTCGGCATCGGTAAAGACAATCTTTTTGTTTTCGTAATTGTCGAGTATGCCGTCAATGTACATTTTCACCCAGTTACTGTTATATTTTGTGTTTCGGTCATTTTGAAAACGTAAGAATGGAGACTCCTCTTTATTTTCAATGCACCTCAAATGTACACACATCGGGAGTCCTGTTTCTTCTTGGTTAAGCGGAGTTAATAAGAAACTTTCCGCATCTTCCACTGTTTTAAACGGTTCAACACACTGACATAAACCTGCCTTTACATATTCATCTTTTAAAGTTTTTATTTCTTTGAAATTTTTCATTTTTATACTTTCTTTTTAAAATGTTATTTTATATTTTAAATTTAAAGTACGTCAATTTTGGTGTTATATTTTAAAGTTCTATAAAATATGCATCATCTTGATCCAATCTGCGGATAAATAAATATTTCCCACCGATATAAACATTTGCATTATAGTTTTCCTTATCAAGAGTCAATATTTCTTTTAAAGTTTCTATTAATTCTTCCAGTGTTGCCATAATTCCCTTTATAAAAATGTATACAATTTATCAATTGTCCAGTCTGGTTCGTGTGAACCTGTCAAAATAGCTTTAATAATGTCTTTAGGCAAAAACCTCAGTTTCATCAACCTGTAAATATGAGTATTGGCTTTTTGTTCTGAGGTTAATTTATTCTCAAACATTAGTTTGTGGTAATAAAAACTTTTCACGATAGCATCAAGAAGAATTTTATTAACCGTTTTTTGTTTAACATCGCCAATAATCAACTTGCTTCCGTTTTTTGTTGTGGAACTTATTCGGATTTTATAATCCAATTCTACTAAAGAATTTTTGTCATATTTTTGTTCAACCGGTAGATGAGTCCCGAAAATCATATATTCTACTGCTTCTTTTGTAAGTGTTTTTGAAACCGTTATCAAAACTGATTGGCTTGAAATTTTTGCTTTAATAAGCATGTGTCTTATAAAATCTGCATTGATTTGTTTGGACTCAATTTGTTCAAAAATTATTTTTTGCTGACTTACAGAATAATTTGCAAACAATTTTTGCAGAAGTTTTTTATTAAATACAAATTCTTTAACTTTTTCTGTAACAAAGTTTTCGATTTCACCAGCAGATATTTTGGAAACAGTACCGATATCTTGTAAGCGATTTTGAATTTGTGCTTGGCTTACATAATAACGATAACGCTTACCTTGCTTATTACTATGAGTAGGCGACATGTAATTATCTTTATCGTCAAAAAGTTTTCCTTTTAATAACGAACCACTTGCGGCATTTGTAGAATTTTTGCGGATTAACGCATTTTGAGCTAAAAGCCGTTGTGTTTTTTCAAAAATTTCAAAATCTATTATTGGCTCATGCAAACCACCATAAACACTGTTTTTATGCACAATTTTCCCGATATAAGTTTTATTTGAAAGAATTTTGTACAAATGCCCCTTATAAAAGTTTTTGCCGTTGCGGGTATAAATTTTATTTCCTTGAAGGTATTTTATTAAGTCCGGAACAGTTCCAATTTCAAGATATTTACTAAAAATGAGTTTAACAGTTTTGGCTTCACTTGGTTCTATTTCCAGTTTACCGTCTACTTTAATATAACCCATTGGTGGCTTTCCGTTTATCCACATCCCTTTTTTCTTTGATGCCGCAAATTTATCCCGAATTCTTTCACCTGTCACTTCACGTTCAAATTGAGCAAAGGATAACAAAATATTTAATGTTAATCTGCCCATTGACGTTGTTGTATTAAATTGCTGAGTTATTGATACAAATGAAGTTTCGTGTTTATCAAAGACGTCAACGATTTTTGCAAAATCCATCAACGAGCGTGTCAACCTGTCAACTTTATAAACAACAACGACATCAATCTCGCCTTTTTCAACATCTTCCAAAAGTTCCTGAAACGCAGGGCGATTCATTGTTCCACCCGAGAATCCTCCGTCATTATATTGTTTGTCGACTAACTCCCATCCCTCATGTTTTTGCGATTTAATATATGCTTCGCAGGCCTCACGCTGTGCATCAAGAGAATTGAAATCCTGTTCTAGACCTTCTTCAGATGATTTTCTTGTATATATGGCACATTTTAAAACTTTTATCATACTCCATTCATCGCTCTTTGTGCAGTATTAATCAAGTCCAAAGACACAATTGTTATCATTAGAACGCATCTTTATCATTTGTAAAAATATATTTGTAGTAAGTTTCGGATTTTTTGTTTACCTCAACACAAGCAATTCCCTCAAAGAATTCGCCGCTTGAGGAGCCGTATTTCAACGGAATTATAAAATTATTATCTTTATCTATAAACCCGCATTTTCCATCCTTTTCAACCAGGCAAATTCCGGCACAAAAGCCAAACAAGCCGACCCGATCATATTCAAGCGGAATAATTATCTCATTTTTAGGGTTTACGAATCCGCACTTGCCGCTTTTTCGTACCTCCGCAAGTTCATATTCAAAAAAATTATCACAATAATCGTATTCAAAAGGAATTATGGTTGTTATAGATTCAGCTGTAACTGAAATAATTCCCCATTTGCCATCTTTTTCCTGATGAATATAAATACTGTCACGCACAGAGATAGTTCGTCCATATCGGGTAAATGGTAGAATTTTACTTTCTGCCTTTTGTTGAAAAATTGTTTTGCCGTTAAAGTGAACTTTTTTGCAAGTATTACCTTTTTCTAAAGTGTAACCGTCCGGTCGCTGATAAATATAATCATATTCGCACGGTATAACGATTTTGCCACGATTGTTCATAACTCCGTAAAGTGATTCGTTATTGTAAATAAATACCTGATCGGCTTCATCAAAAGTCGCGAACGGGTGAAATTCCGTTTTAAAAAGGACTTCTCCATTTTTATTTATGCAAAAAGTTTCGTCACAACCAAAAGGTTTGACAAAGGCTTTACCTCGACTAAAACCTGTTGCTGATATAAATTTATTTCTTAATTTTTTCATTTCACCAATCCAAAAAATTTCTTTCCATTCCAACGGGTTCCTGTAATTTCATTTGCAATTGAAGAAAGACTTTTATAAACTTTTCCTGAAAATTCATATCCGTTATCAAGTTTTATAACTTCGTATTTAATTCCTTTGAATTCCCGAATAAGTTTCGTTCCGGTCTTTACTTCAAATGGGGTAGAGGGGGTAAATGTGGAGATTCCTTTTTCATAATTCTCTACAAGTTTGTCGATTTGTTTTTGTAGGGATTTTTCAAGACAGTTATTTTCTTTTTGCCATTTTATATATTTTTCAGCATAAGCCTTGTGAATGTGTTTGGGCAAATCTGTGGCAAAAATCCTTTTCCATTCTTTTTCGACTTGTGTTCTGTTTCTTTTCATTAAGTTACCTCTTTTAACAGCATTGCTCTTTGTTTAAGGCTTTTCAAGCCGTCAAACACAAATCTTTTCAAGAGCTTCCATATATTTTTCATCCAAAAGATTAAAAATATCAGTCATGCTAATTCGAGCCGGGTATTTTTTAGAATCAAATTCAACAGTGATGACTTCGCACAAATTTTCAATATACGAAATCGTTTCAACCGCATGGTGTTTGCGACGGTTTCCCTCCCACTCAAACGGCAGGCTTGCCAGAACTTTTACGGACTTGTAGTTATCCAGAGCCAAATCAACGAGCTGTTTTGACCCTCCGCAAGATGTTCCGCCGCCAAGAGGAGCAATAATAATCCAGTTTGAAAACTTTCCTATTCTGTCCAAAATCTGTAATTTGCTTTCCCTAAGAGATAATTCCCCCTTAACAACATCGCCGCCTGTGGATAATCCGTTACAGGTTTTTAGACCGATACAAAAACCGGAATACTTTTCAACAACATTCTTATCCGTATCAACGAAAAGTTTTTCGATTTTGAGTTTAACTTTAGATAAAGCATTGCAACCGCCCCTGCCAACTCCGATTATAACTGTGTTCTCAAGCATTTTGACCTCCTTATTATTTATATTAACAAGAAGCTATGTCAATTGCGGTGGAATAATAAAACAAAAAATGTAAATTTTATTAAGTCCCAAATAACAGCTCTAGCGAGCTGTTTACAGGGTTTGTATGCTTGTAATGCACTTGTGCAGCTTGAAACAAGTGTTTAAATAGTTTATAATGCACTTGCAAGGCTTATTTCAGGCAAAACGAAAGGAAGGCATCCAATGATAACAACAAACAAGCTAGTAACTGTTAAAATTAAAGATTTAAAACCGAATAAAAATAGTGCAAGATTACATAGTGAAAAAAATAAACATGTATTATGCTCTGCGGTACAGCATTTCAAGATTCTTAATCCGCCAATGGTTGACCAGAATAAAAATATTATTGCGGGGAATTTAAGGTATGAAGTTGCAAAAGAACTCGGATATGAAGAAATTCAGGTTATCCAAATCGAACATCTTTCAAAAGACGATATTAGAGCATTTATAATTGCTGAAAACAAAATCGCAGAAATGGCAGGTTGGGATAAGGAAATTTTAAAAATTGAACTTCAATACTTGACAGATATCGGTTATGACACAACTTTAACCGGATTTGATATTGCAGAAATAGACCTTATAATAAATGATGCTGTAATTGAAAATAATTCAGAAGATGAACTACCTGCGGATTCAGTGGTTGAAGCCCGTTCCAAATTTGGTGATAAGTGGAAGTTAGGCAGACACATCCTCGTAAATGGGGATTCTACAGAACGTAAATTTTATGAATTTCTCTTAAATGATGAAAAAGCCAATATTTCATTTGTGGATTTCCCTTATAACGTTAAAATACAAGGAAACGTCACAACGAAAAAGCATCATAAAGAATTTCATCAAGCATCCGGCGAAATGACTAAAGCTGAATTCACAGCTTTTTTAAAAACAGCTATGACATTAATAAAAGAATTTTCAACAGACGGCTCAATTCATTTCGGGTGTATGGACTGGAAACATATTGAAGAAATTATAACCGCCGGCAATTCAGTTTTTGATGAACTCAAAAACGTATGTATCTGGGACAAAATAACTGCGGGGCTTGGTAGTCTTTACAGGTCACAATATGAAATGATATTTGTTTACAAAAATGGCACAGCCCCTCATGTAAATAACATTCAGTTAGGAACGTATGGGCGTTATCGAACAAATATTTGGACTTATCAAGGAATGCATGTTTCAAATCCTCAAGCTGCAGAACTGCTTAAATGGCACCCTACACCAAAGCCTTGTGCATTAATAATGGATGCACTTATAGATTGTTCCAAGCCTAACGACATAGTTCTTGATAATTTTGCCGGTTCCGGATCAACCCTTATTGCCGCCGAAAAAATTCAACGCAGTGCTCGATTGATCGAAATAGACCCGCATTACTGTGACATTATAATCCATAGATCTGAGACACTCACAGGTAAAAAAGCCGAATTTATAGGTAATATAGGAGAATAAATAATGACAGATACTAATAAAGATTATGAAGTCGGATATAAAAAACCTCCAAAGGAATATCAATTCAAACCAGGAGTTAGCGGAAACCCCAAAGGTAGACCTAAACTAATTCAAGATTTTAAATCAGACTTTCAAGATGAGTTGGAAGAAGTTATAACCTTAAAAGAGGGTGGCAATATTAAGACGATGACTAAACAACGAGCTTTGATTAAAAGGCTTATAACAAACGCTCTTAACGGGAATGCTGCATCAATAAAACTTGTAACAAGTATTATGAGTTCTTTGCCGATAAAACCAAAAGACATTGAAGCAGATTTATCAATAGAAGATGCACAAATTCTTAAAGATTTCATTGAAAGGAATGCAAAATAATGGATGATAAAAGAATTTTACAAGCCGCAATGAGATCTGATTTTTATACATTCGTGCAAAAATCATTTTACGAAGTTGATAATTCGCAAACATTTATTCCGGCAGCGTATTTAGAAATTATGACAGATAAATTACAGCAGTGTGCAGAGGGAAAAATAAAGAGATTGATAATTAATATTCCTCCAAGAAAAATGAAATCACTTCTTGCATCAATAGCGTTGCCAGCATGGTTACTTGGGCGAAATCCAAATGAAAGAATTCTGTGCGTAAGTTATTCTCAAGAATTGGCAAATAAATTTTCAAGAGACAGAAAAAAGCTGATGAACTCAGATTTTTATAAAGAAACTTTTGCAACAAGATTAAATCCTAATAAACAAACAGAAAACCTGCTTGAAACAACTAAAAATGGCTACTGTTATGCAACATCTGTAGGCGGTACATTAACTGGCTTTGGAGGTACATACATAATAATTGATGATCCGATTAAAGCTGACGAAGCACTTTCTCAAACAATACGTGAAAGCGTAAACGAATGGTACGATAATACATTATCTTCCAGACTTGATAACAAAAACGATGGTGTAATTATTCTTGTAATGCAACGTTTACACCTTGATGATTTAACCGCACATTTGCTAAAACAGGATGGTTGGGAAGTATTGTCATTACCTGCCATAGCTAATTCAGATAAAACTTACACTTTATCTAACGGAAAAAAAATTACCATAAACCCCGGTGAGGTCTTATGTCCGGAGATAGAACCACTTGAAGAAATATTAAAACTTCAAAAGACAATGAGTAATTATAATTTTTACGCACAGTATATGCAAGAACCGATTCCGGAAAAAGGAAATATTCTTGATTTCAATAAATTTAAGTATTTTGATGAAGTCCCGTCTGGCGGAACAGTATTTCAAAGTTGGGATATAGCTTTTAAAACAGGACGGAATAATGATTATACCGTATGTATTACAGTGGTTGAACACGAAGGAAATATCTATATAACAGATATTTACAGAGAAAAAATTGATATTGCAAACTTGCCTGTAGAAATAATGTGCCGGTCACAAATGTTTCAATGTAAAAATATGATTATTGAAGCTACAACAAGTACGGAATTTTTATTACAGACTCTTGCACAAAGAGGGATTTATCCAATAAAATATACTCCGAAAGATTCAAAAGAAATAAGAGCCAATTATGCATCCGAACCATTGGAATACGGAAAGATCTTTTTAAAACGAAATGCTTCCTGGTTAGACGATTTTAGAGCTGAAATAGTATCATTTCCGTACGGACGACATGATGATCAGGTTGATGCATTTTCGCAATTAATTATTGAACGTAAGCAAAAAACTTTTGTAACTTCAACACTTGAACGAGTTAATGCAATGGCAAACTATGTAAAATCGGAAGAATATCAAGCAAGAAAATATGTTCGATTTAAAAGCTCAGGTTTTGGCAAACTTGTTTAAAAATTTTTTCTAATCTCATCAATATAATCTTTATATTTCATTTTTAACACTTTCGGAGCGAGGATTTCGACTGCATATCCCCATTTGAAAAGGTTCCACATAATGTGTTTATCGCCGCTTGCTTTAAAAGTTACAATCACACTGCCATCAGGCTGCTGCTTCATTTTTTGCGTTGGGTGGAAGTTATAGTTCAAAACATCTTCCGCTGCTTCCGGTATGAATTTTAATTTAACATCATAAATTTCACCGAAATAAACGCCAAAAGATTTTTTAGAAAATTCTTGCAAATCAAAACCTTTCGGATCAAATTTCTCTGCCAGAATTTCAACGTTTTTAAGTTTATGTAAAACATAGTTATATTCGTCCTGCCCTTTTGCTTCTTCTCTCGCAATCAGATGCACTTTTTCCCCGTAAATTAAGCCAAGAGGCTCTAAAATCCTGACTTTATCTTTGTATTCAGCCTGGATTTTTCTGTTTTCTTTAATCGCCTGACGAATGACAGAAACAATATTCAAATCAACTTTATAATTCTGTGACTGGCGAACCGCATACCCTTCAGACTGAAGCAGTAATTCAATCTGTGCTTCATCAATTTTTGTATGCCTGTATTTAAGAGCCTTAACTTTTGTCAAAATTTCATCAAGCTCGGTTTGTGATATTTTATCGCAGGCAGGTTTCAAATTTTCTAAAAACGCAATATCTTCATTTGAAAATGAAACCAATTCATTCAAAGAATAATTTGTAAATCCCCAGCGTTTGCAGCGTTCATCTGTTGCTATTTCATCAACCTGCGGTAATATAGACAAAACACTATCTCTCATTCTTTCCGCCGTACGTCTGGAAACTCCAAAACGTTCCTGAATATCATTCAAAGAAACTCCATTCAATTTTGAAAGCATGAAAATTATCAGATCAATAATATCCGAAACTCTTGAATATCTTGGTTTATCTTCCATATAGAAACTCCTTTTAGAAATATTCTAACATAAATATACGTCAAGTACGGACATATTTATTCTTTGGCTTTAAAGTTATACAGAGGTTTTAAATGATCAATTACTTCAGCAGCAGGCTCAATCGCTTTTATAATTTCCGTACTGTTTTTATATGCCATCGGGGCTTCATCAAGTGTTGCAGTTGAAATACAGCTTGAAAAAATCCCTGACATTTGTTTTTTATATTCCTGCATTGTCAATTGGTCTTTTGCCTGTATTCTTGATAAAGCCCTGCCTGCACCATGCGGAGCAGAATTATTCCAATCCGGATTTCCTTTGCCAATGCAAATCAAAGAACCCTCCGCCATATTTAGCGGAATCAGGACTTTTTCCCCTTTATAACAAGAGATAGCACCTTTTCTTATAATTTTATCCTCTCCAATATAATTATGAACTGTTTCAAATTCATCTTCTGCTTTCCAACGCATTCCGACCATAATATCATGCGCCATAATTTTACGGTTTAATTTTGCATATTCCCGGCAATATTCAGCACAAACCAAATAATCCTGTGCATCTTTGTCTGTCAAAAAGGAAAGCTGTTTTAGTTCACCCTCCCCGTAACAATTTTTTGTGATTGCCAAATCTTGATAATGAATTGCCAGCTTCAGCCCAATATTTCTTGACCCGCTATGAATTATCAAATATGTTCCGGTTGAACCTTTTTCTAAAGAAATAAAATGATTCCCGCCGCCTAACGAACCGATTTTATTAACATGGTTTACAAAATTATCTTTCAGAATGTCTTTACAAATCTTTTTTGTTTTTTCAATAAATTCTTCCGGTACAAGTTCGCTAAATTTTCTTCTGCCATCTCTGCCAAAAGGAATATTCCTGCGAATAACTTTATCCAGTTTTTCATAATCGTTTGTAATATCGTTATCGCTCAATTTTATAACATGCATTCCGCAAAATTGATCTACTCCTATAATATTTGGAATAATTTCGCCATTTTTTGGCATTTCAGCAGTAAAACCTATTGTGCAGCCTTTGCCTTTATGACAATCAGGCATAATCCTAATTTGACAATCTTTAAATATAGGATGATTACAAATAGCACGTGTTTGTTCTGTAACTTCGTTATCTTCACTTTCCGTAAAAATTTTTGCTGATGTATATTTCCCTTTGATTTCGTACATTATTATTTCCTCAATTTCATTTTTCGAACTATCTGTGCAACGGTTCTTTCGTCTGTATGTAATCTTTCGGCAACTGCTTTAATCTTAAAATTACACTCGCCCCAAATTTTTCTAAATTCTTCATTCGTAACAGCCGTACCTTCGCAGCGGCAATTTGAGGGAATTTTGTCTTTTATCGAATATCCCATAGATTCTATAAAAGTTTTAAACTTCCCTAAATTTGTCCATTCACCTGATTTTCCGGTCCATTCCTTTGCTTCGGATTTATAAAAATCTGAAATGTATTTCATTATCATTTGCATATTTCCGCTAAATACTACTTTATTTGCTCGTATTAAATATTTCATATTAAAATTTCCTTTCAGAAATAGTATAAAATATAAGTACGTCTTATTCGGACACACTTAATTAATGCTCTTTTTAAAAGGTTTTTCAAGTTATTGAAAAGAATTGTGTTTTAATCAACTAGAGCTTTCGCTATTTTATAAAAATCTTTCATTCGCTCGGGATTATTGTTCAAAATTTGTTCAATCTCAGCTTGCAAATCCTTGTTATCATTCTGATGTTCAAAGTTAAAGACGTCGGAAAAATCAACACCCAAAACTTGTAAAATCTTTTCTAAAGTTGACATTAACGGATAATTTCTACCCGTAACAATATTACTTAAGGCGGTCGGCTCAATCCCAACAAGTTCAGCTATTTTTTCCTGGCTAAAATCTTTTTGTTTAATAAGTTCTTTAATCCTTCGTCCCAGCAACTTTTTCTTATCCATATTCCTACCTTATTTGTAACCTGAATTAAATTAATCGTACAAATAAAGATTAAAAAACTACATTAAAAGATACTGATTTTAGATGAATAAAATCAGTATAAAATAAATTATAATTTGATTATTCTGAACTTTAAAGAAAATTTTCAGTATAAATAAAAATCACACAATGATACTTTTTATGTCATTGTACTTGAAAACGTATGCAACAAGAGCGATTAATTGAATAACTGCAAATTTTAAACTGTGTCCAAATTGGACGGAGTGAGGAGTTAAGATAAAACTTGAAAGGAAACTAAAAATGAACAAAGAAGAAATATTTAAGAATATTCCACACATAAAGGCTTATAGGCACGACATCACAGATAGTTTTGATTTGTATTTTGGACAAAACAAGAATAATAAAAATAATTGTCTTATAGAAGTTAATGGTTTTGCATATTACGATTGCGAAACCCCAAAAGCCAAATCTGATTGTTATAGATATTATCTTGAATTGGAAATGAATAATCCCAAAAATAATAAAACTCTGGTCGTTTTAATGCTTAACCCGTCAAATACATTTCCGGAAATGAACGGTAAAAAATCAACGGTCGACGGAACTGTTAAAAATGCAGTAAGAATTGCCTATAAAGCAGGATACTCAAAAGTTATTATTTTAAATTCGTTCAACTATATAGACGGAAACAGTTTGACTGCAATAAAATCAATGAAACAAACTTCAAATGATACTAATACAACAATAATATTAAATGTATTAAAAGAGCATAAAGAGTTGATGATAGCTTGGGGTACAAAAGTACGACAAAAAGATAAAAATAATATTTTAAGCAGCATTTGGGATATAGCTACGGATTTGAAAATATTTGCGTACGCCTGGAATAAAAAGTCAAATTGTCCATACCATCCTGCAACCAGAGTGGATAATAAGAACAACGGCTTTCCTCTAACGAAATTTTTAACCGACAAGACCAATTTACTAGAACTGGCTGTCAAAAAGCAAAATGATAAATTTGATTTAGTATTAATAAGTCAAAATTAAATTGCGACCGAATTAGACAGAGTAAGGAGTTAAGATAAAAATAAGATAAGAAAGGAACGTAATGTATTCCTGGAAAATAAAAATTGATAAGAATAAATTATTAGATGTCAAAGTAGATGCTTCTTTTAGTGACACCTTTAATAAAGAAGAATTGAAACAAATTCAAAAATTTTATGATAATAAGGGTAAAAAAATTCATTTTGAAGAAAAAGTTAAAGTCGATGGCATTTGCTATAAAAATCGAACAAAATTAATTGCAAGTTGGCACTCTGAATCTAAAAATTCTGAAAAAGCTTTGGGGTTTATAATGTTTAACCCAAGTTTTGCAAATCCAAAAAACAGCGATGACACCGTTAGAAATGCTATCAAATTTGCGAATAAAGAAGGATATAATAAAATTATTGTTTTAAACTTATTTCCCATAAGAATTTCCGGTGCAGATTTTGTTTGCAAATATTATTCAAAAGAAGATTTGAAGAACTATAAGTGTGAAATAAATTTTGGTGATTTACCTGAAGATGTTGTATTGTGTTGGGGCAAATTACCAAAACGCATACCCAATATAGATTCGATAATAGAAAAACTATATTCAGAATTAACCAGTACAAATAAAGCATTGTATCAAATAACGGATGAGAATTTTCAGAGACATCTATCCTCTCCGTCTGTTAATTCCATAGGAGGAATTGAACAGCTTAAGTTAACAAAGATACAATCAATCTATAAATTTAATAAATAATATTTTTAGATAAACTTGCATAATTCGGAAAAAATGTGGTATAATATCCGTATAATATTCGGAGAAAGCATGATATATATATATCAAAATACAGACTGGCACAGCTTTAGATGGTGCGGAGAAAAAATTCAGAATTTATTGTTAGAAATCAAAAAATCACAAGGGTATTTACTTGGTAAAATGGATTCTCTAGGTTTTGATGTCAAGAACAACGCTCTATTACAGGTTTTGACAGAAAATATTATTAAATCATCTGAAATTGAAGGACAAATTTTAGATAAACATTTGGTTCGCTCATCTATTGCAAGACGACTCGGTATAGACATTGGCGGCGAAACACCTGTTTCAAGAGATATTGAGGGCGTTGTCGAAATGATGCTTGATGCAACTCAAAATTATTCATCCAATATGACAAAAGAAAGACTTATAGGCTGGCACGCTGCACTTTTCCCGACAGGTTTCAGCGGAATGTACAAAATCAATGTAGGAAATTACAGGAATGATGAACTTGGACCAATGCAGGTTATTTCAGGTTATGCGGGAAAAGAAAAAATCCATTACGAAGCTCCATCTGCTTTAATTTTAGAAAAAGAAATGAATGAATTCTTAAATTATATAAATACAGACAATGAATATGATTCTTTGATAAAAGCTGGCATTGTGCATCTCTGGTTTGTAATTTTGCACCCGTTTGATGACGGTAATGGGAGAATTGCAAGAGCCTTAACGGATATGATTCTTGCAAGAAGTGATGACAGCAAATTTAGATTTTATTCTATGTCTTCGCAAATCCAGAAAAACAGAAAAAGTTATTACGAAGTTTTGGAAAGAACGCAAAAAGGCTCGATGGATATAACAAATTGGCTATTATGGTTTTTGGAAAACTTATTAATTGCAATTCAATCAAGCGGTGAAATTACGGATAAGGTTTTACTAAAAGCGGAATTCTGGCAGAAAAATTCAAATGTAGTTTTTAACGAAAGACAAATCAAAATTTTAAACAGGTTTATGGATAATTTTGAAGGCAATCTTACTACAACAAAGTGGGCAAAGATGTGTAATTGCTCGCAAGATACCGCGAATTTAGATATTAACGACTTAATAGATAAGAAAATACTAAAGAAAACAGGCAAAGGGCGGGCTACACATTATCTTTTGCATAAATAATTAAAACCCCACAACCTTCTGCAATTCTTTGGACTTTTTGACCTTAACTTCACCTTCAAGCATCTTGGAAAGTTCGCCTAAATCAGTTATACATAAGAAATCAGCTTTCTTTTTTACAGTCGCAAAATCTCCGGCAGTCAAGCCTTTTATACTTACATCCGTATTTTTAATCCCGAAAAAGTGGTCAAATGCTGTGTTTACCTGCTCTTTTGTCATAAAATCAAATTTAATTTTGAACGTAAACCGCCTCAAACTTGCTTCGTCAAGCGTATCAAGCAAATTCGTAGTGCAAACAAACGGATATTCGTGAGATTCCATCCACGTAAGCATTTCGTTTACCTGTGAGATTTCCCAGTTCCTTACGGCATTACTTCGGTTTTGCAAAAATGAATCAGCCTCGTCAAAAATCAACATCGCTTTTTTAGATTTCGCTTCTGCAAATGCATCGGCAATATTTTGTTCTGTCTCGCCAACATATTTGGACATTAAATCGCTCGCACGCTTCAGTATAACTTCAATCCCGAGCTCTTTTGCCAAATACCTTGCATACAAACTTTTGCCAGTTCCGGGTTCTCCGTAAAGGCAAAGCGAAAAGTTCAATTTTCCGCAAGATTTTATTTTTGTGGTCAAATCCTTTATATCCAAATCTGTATTTACCAAATTGTCATTATATTCTTTCATTTCAAACTCTTTCTTCTTTTTGACATTTTTCTTTTTTGTCACAACTTTGGCAACATTTTCAACAAAAATTTCAAAATCATCCTGATTACCGTTAATTAATTTGGCGGTTTGAACGGCATTTGTAATCAATGAAGGCGGGATTTCGTAATTTTTGTTTAATTCCACAAGTTTTTTGTTATCTATTTTGAATTTATTTTTCTGCATAACGCGTTTCCAAATATTCAGCCGGATGTCATCGGTTAATTTTTCAAATTCTATTGTATAAGTCATTCTACGCAAAAATGCCGGATCAACATCATAAATATTATTTGTAGTCCAAAAAATCGGAATAGGTGTTTCTTCAATCAAAGTGTTCAAGTAAGCCTTTGATGCACTTCCAAATTCTGTAAAACCTCTGTTCATAACATCTTCGGCTTCATCAAAAAGCAGGCAGGAGTTCAAAGATTTTGAAAGAATTGTTTGTTTTGAGGATAAATCGCTCAAGCGGTCTTTTCGGGAAGCTTCTTTGTCCATAAATTCTACGGCAACTGAATACATATCGCATTTTGCTTTGTTTGCGATAAGTTTTGCAAACTGAGTTTTACCTGTTCCGACAGAACCATAAAGTAAAATATTTATCCCTTTAGCGTGGTTTTTAATTGCTGAAGTCAAGATATTTAAAGCAATATTCCGCTCTTTTGTCAAATGCTCAAAATCTTTCCAATTAAGTTCGGATTTTTGGTTTTTGCCAAGCAGAAAATTTTTTATTTGAGTTTCGTTTTTAAGTTTGGGGTTCCAAAATGTTTCAAGAATTCTACTATTCAAAACGAATTCACTATCACTATATTTTTGCTTTATAAGCACACCCTTTTTAAATAATTCTTTCTTTATTTGTTTTATTTCCCAAATTTTTAATTCCAAAATTTGAATTCCAAAGATTGTGAACTTTTCTTCTTTATAATTAATGTTAAAAAAAGCAGAAATGTTACCAATGTATGAGTTTATATTTTTTAGTATATAGTAAACTAAAAACTCATATTCAAATTTATTTAATCCGTATAAATTTGATATAAAATTAATTTTACTTTCGATTGGAGATTTTTTGTGTTTTAGAGCATTTATTTTTGTAATCAAAACTTGTTTTAATTTATTTTTAAATATACATTCTTTTTTATAATCAAATCCTGAGTAAAATTTAGGATAATCTTTTTTAGCTAAATGTAATACAAAAATTATTTTTTCATAATAATAATCAAATCCATTATTATATATATCTATATAATCAATTAATTTTACCAGATATCTGCATAACATAATTTTTTCAAAAGTTGAGATATAGTTGTATCCATTGATTTTATTACGTATTTTTTTCCAATCCTTTAGCCGATTATTTAAATCATTTTCCATTTCACATATCCTTTCTTACATACATTGTAAGCAAGAACTATGTCACTTCCGGACGGGTAATTCAAGTCATATTAAATTATTGATTTAATTTCTTAACAAAATAACAAAATGAAAAATATTATTATAAAATTAAAGAATGGAAGAGCTTTATGTAGATAGATACTTATGTCCAGATAATAAGACTCAAAATTTGGATACTTTTAGTTTTTTAATGGGGGAAATGACATACATTTCACCTGAAGTAGTGTATACAATGGATGTTTATAAACAATTTCAAGATATAAGAAATAATCCTTATAACTTTATAATTGGCAACGGCGGTCTTGGTAAATCTACATATTTAAAACAAATCAAAACGACTTTAGAAAAAGAAAATATTCCTTGTTTATTAATAGAACTTAAATCTTTAAGCGATGAAAATACTTTATATAATAGAATAAATGAATTTTTAAGAACAAATAACTCTAAAGAAATTTATATTTTACTGGATGCTGTAGATGAAGCTATAGATTGTAATATTAAAAACATTGTATATAAAATAAGTGATGCAATATTTCAAATTATAAATGCGTATAAGGTAAGAAAAAAATTCAGAGTATTAAATATAGATAAGTTAAATAACAGACGAAGAGTAAAACAACTAAAGCGATATAAAAAATTTGTTAGGAATTTATATATAGGTACGGAAATAAAAACGATTATAACCTGCCGAGATAATAGAATACCGGATGAATTGGTTCCTAATCTCCAGAAGATATATAACACAAAAGAAAACAATACTTTTCATTTATGCAGATTAACCGAAGATGATGCAAAAAATATTGCAAAAAATTTAAATTGCAAAAATACAGATGACTTTATTGCTAAAGTAAAAGAATATAATCTTGGAAGTTTTGCATCTTCTCCTATAACATTAAGACCTCTTGTTGAAATGTACAAAAATAACGAACTTGATAACAATTCAAATAATTATGATATTTATGAAACGTTAATGCGTTATTGGTGCGAAGAATCAGACTACCGTAAAAATAAAGCTTTAAATAATGAAGATAATTTTCAATTAAAACCTACTGATGAAATCTTGTTTGTTGCATCAAAAATAGCTATTGAACTGAAATTATCAGGTAAAAATGAACTCGCATACAGTAATGATAATAGTACCATTCCGATAGAAACTTTTTATAACTTGTCTTTTGATTTGCCATGCGGTAAAAAAATCATTTGCACAAAAGAACTTGTTGATTACACTTTAAAAACCAAAATATTTTGCAAAGTTAATAATAAATTTTTTATTGAGCAGCAAACTTATAAAGATTTTTTAGTTGCTAGATACTTGTATGAAATGAGGGCATCTGAAAAAAATCTTTTTAAACTATTAAAAGTCAAAAAAGATTTTCATCCGAATTTTACCGAAAGTCTTGCATATCTAGCTGTTAAAAATAATAAAATATTTAAAATTGTATTAAAAGAAATTCCGGAACGAATTCTACTTTCATCTGTATATTTTTGTAATGATATACAAAAAGAAGCTTTGCTTAATGCTTATTTGTATTGTATAAAAAATGATACAATAAGCTTTTGGAATTATTCTCCAGGAAGAGTATTTTTTAACAAAAAATTATATTTCAGAGAAATAAATAAAATATTAAAACATAAACTAAATACAAAAAACAAAGATATAAAAGAAATAATCATTGATATTATTTGGGATAATCGGTTAAAAGATTTTGATTCGGAATTCCGAAATATAATTTTTGATTGTTTAGAAAGTACAAGAATTAAAACTTTAGCAATTTATGCCTCTTATGATTGTCAATATAATAACGTTATAAAAGAACTCGCGGAGAATCTAGACAAATTTAATGAAGAAATAAAGAATGATGAAGATGATCAACTAAGAGGAATTTTATTAAATTGCTTATATCCTGACTACATAGATACAGCAACAATGCTGGGTTATCTTAAAGAGCCTAAAAATGATAACTTTTTTGGATATTATCGGGATTTCATAAAATACAAATTTCCTAAATCTGTTAATGAAAACAATGCAGGTTTATTTCTCGATTGGATTAGAGAAAACAGGGAAATGAGAGAAATTGTTAAAGAAAGGTATGGTGAACAATTTAGTGAGATTGTTAAAAATATTTTTAAACAAATAAGTGAAATGCTTAATTTTGATTTAATAACAAAGTATATAAGTTTACAATTAACTGAAAAATATGCTTGGAATATTGTATCTAATGATATTATGAAGCAAATTTTAGATAATAACGAATTTAGGAAGTTTTTTATTAATCAATTGATAAAAAGGGCATCAAGTCAGCAAAATTTTGAAATGTTGATATGTCATTTGCCTAAAAACCCAATTAAAACATATGAACTTCCAATATATTTAAAAATGTATATTGAAGAAAAAAATGAATTTAGAAAAACAATTATTGCATCTTTAATAAGAAGTGCATACAGAGAGTATATTTGTAATGGTCTAACAGATGATATTGATGGAATATATGAACTTATTCATAGTAATAAAGAATTATTGGATAGCTTTGGGTATTTTATAAATCCTATAGACTTAAATCCTTTAACATTAGAACCTATTGATAAAGATCTAATTTCTGAAAAAAGACATTATTATGCTAATTTAAAAAATAAAGAAAAAGAAAAAACAAGACAACAAGAAATTAAAGAGTTAAATAATATTGAGCAACAACTAGAAAAAATTTTAGATGGATACAAACAAAATAAAGATATATTAAATACAGTTTTACAGTTATTTAATTTATTAAATTTACAAAAAGATTCAACATACTATGAAAAAAGAATTAGTATCATTTTAGAGGAGCATATTCGATGGAAAGATGTTCTGGAAAATAAAAAAACAGAAATCATTGATATTTTTAAAGAATTTTTGCTAACTGGAGTAGAAAATAAATATACAAATATTGACGACTTCATTTCGGAAAATAAATTTAATAGAAGTTGGAACTGTCTAGGCATTTTGCCGTTATTAAAAGAATCTCATTTAGAGAGTTATAATAAAATTTTACAAGATTGGGCAGACGTTATTATATATATTTCAGCTGATTCAGAGGATGCCTTAAAGTTAAAACAAGAGTTAATTAACGATTTATATACTTTAAAATCTGAGTTAGTTTATAATGGAGTGGCAAAAGTCATAAGTAAAACTTCCGGTTTATTAGCATATAATTTTTTAAAAAGTTTAGAATTAGTTTGGAATAAAGAACTTGATTCATTAATTTTTGATAATATAAGCTCCCAAAATATAAAAGAAGAAGTTAAATTAGAACTAGTTCAAGCATTAGCTTATCATCAATATGAACCTATTGAAAACTATATAAAAACTTATATAAGAAATTTATTACATGCAAAAGAAGTTGATGATAATAAAATAGGTAATTTATTAAATATATTATTTTACGGATTTCAAGGTAAAACTTGGAAATATATAAAAGATTTAATATACAATAATAAAATTTCCGAAGAGGCATTTTTAATTCTTCTAAGAAAAACTGCCAGTCAAAATACTTATGTGAAGGATTCAATGTATAAATTACTAAACAGCAAAGAGCTTGCTGTATTATACAAATGGTTAATAAAAAAATATCCGTACATTAATCAATCTGAATATAAAACAGGTGTACATAATACTGATTGGTTAAAAGAGTTTACAGAACATATTCCAGATTATTTTATAACAAGCGGAAATGTAGATGCTTATAAAAAAATTAAAAAGGCATATTTAATAAACAGGAAAAATAAAAAAAATTATAAAAAATTCTATAATCGCGGTTTGAAAATGACAAAATATAATAATTTGCAAAATATTAAAATCGATAACAATACATTGAAAGAACTGGAAAATTTATATTATAAAGAAAAGAAAGGTCTAATTAACATGAAAATTGGTAAATATATTTTTGGGGATAATAGTACAAATAATATTAATGAAAATTGTAATAACAAAAATTTCAATATAGGAACAGGTATAACAATAACGATTCTAATAAGTTTAATAGCTGTAGCTTTGTTTATATTTGATAAAATTGATTTTTCCCAACTTCTACAATTATTAAGATAAAAGTAGAATTATGACAAATTTTCATTATAAATATGTGTTATTAATGACTTTTTATAATATTTAAATTTTCTTTATATATATTTATAAAGTCTGATCCTGATATTTTTCATTAGGGAAATACTAGTTTAAGTTTTTCTCTATTAAACGTTTAGACTCTCTAATAATATCAAATTAATTATATAATATTATTTCGCCAAAGTACAGAAGAATATTTTTTATGTATAATTAAAGAAAAGGGAGTAATATGGGTAGACGTTCAAGTTTTGGAAGTGTTGTTAACAGGTCATTAAAAGCAATGGCTAGAGAGGCTGATAGAGCAGCTCGTGCGGCTGCAAGAGAA
This sequence comes from uncultured bacterium, assembly GCA_949299935.1. GTDB lineage: Bacteria > Cyanobacteriota > Vampirovibrionia > Gastranaerophilales > Gastranaerophilaceae > SIG32. The sequence goes on from CASGCE010000032.1 coordinate 68,677, forward strand.
CAAAAAGCCCGTATGAGAGAGTATGAAAGACAAGAAAAATTAAATAATAAAATTAATAAAATGGAAGCAGCCTGTTCGTTTACAGGGAAACTAACGACTTTGAATCTGGATTTTTTGTCTTTAAAAAAAGAGTCTTCATTTCTAATAAAAATGCAAAGTCTTAATTCTATATATTCGGATATTGAAAAAGATACATTGATTGAAGTTATAAATTATCTTAAATTTGGAAATAGAAATGATGCAATATCTTGTTTAAAAGATGAAACTAATTTCGCTTATAATGAAATTATATATTTTGTTGCTTCTATCGAAAATAATCTTTATAGACTTTTGAAAGAGAATGAAGATTGTTGGTTTGAAGATAAATTCGGAAAATATGAGTTCGTTCCGATAAATGAATTATTTGAAATTGATTCTGATGTTGATTATGAAACTGCAAAATCTGAAGTTGAAATATCTTGTTTGCCTTTGAATGAAATAGAAATAGTTTCAGGTAAAGATCCATCCGTTGTAAAAAATAAAATTAATAAGACGATTGAAAAATTAAATAAAAAATGGCAACAACAATTTAATAAATATCATCTTGAACGTGAAAATAAAATTATTGAACATATTAGTTCAGAGCAACTATCGTTGTTAAAATATAGAGTATCAAATGAAATTGAAGCCTTTGATTATGATAGCCTGAAGGATAAATCATTATTTGTTTCAAAATTACCAAAAGTAAAAAAGCCAAAATTAACATTAAATGACTTGACTGATTTGTCAAACAAATTACTTGTTTTAGAAGATAATAAGCCAACAGATGAAAAAACTGAATTTTTATTTTGGGAAAAATGGTTATGCAATTTGTTCATGCAAGATAAAATGGAGACAAGAAGAAAGCAACGATATCTTAAAAATCTAAAAAACTGGGAAAACGACAAACAAATTTTGTCAGATGAAATTGAAATTGTAAAAAATAAAAATAAAGAAATTAAAAACAAATATAATTCTGATAAAGAAATATATGATAAATATTTAAATGACGTAGCAAAAGAAAAAGAAGATTTTCAGATTAAACAAAATGAGTACAATAGAAAAATAGACGAAAGAATAGAAAAATTTTACAAAAAAGATATTTTTGAATTACAGGAATATTTCAAAAATTCATTAATGCTTTCAACATATCCGATAATTTGGGAAAAAGAAATAGATCTGTCATACAACAAAAATAATAAAACGATTGTGATTGATTATAAATTACCTCTTTTGGATGAAATTTACAATATTGAGAAAATTAATTATGCTGTATCTAAAAATGAATTTAGTGTTATACAAATAAAAGAAAAACAGTTAAAACAAATTTATAATAGTATATTATACCAAATTTGTTTGAGGACTGTATATGAAATTTTTTCTTTAGATATAGAATTAAATTGTGTAGATTCGGTAACTTTTAATGGAATAATCACTGCAACTGATAAAGCAACTGGTAACAATAAAACCGCATGTATTTTATCCCTTATGGCAACCGATGAAAACTTGGCAGATATTGATTTCGGCAATGTTGAGCCTCGTGAATGTTTTAAAAGTTTGAAAGGAGTAGGTGCATCTGAACTATCATCTGTAACAGCAATAATGCCAATCCGAAATATTGATAAAGACGATAAACGGTTTATTGATGCTTATGAAATATTAGATACCGTAAATTCCGGAACAAATCTTGCAGCAATAAAATGGCAAGACTTTGAAAACTTAATAAGAGAAGTTTTTGAAAAAGAATTCAGCAAAAATGGCGGTGAGGTAAAAATAACACAGGCAAGTAAAGATGGCGGTGTTGATGCTGTAGCTTTTGATCCCGATCCTATTAGAGGGGGAAAAATAGTAATTCAGGCAAAACGTTATACAAATGTTGTCGGCGTTTCGGCAGTAAGAGATTTATACGGTACAGTTATGAATGAAGGGGCAAATAGTGGAATCCTTGTTACAACATCTGATTACGGGGCAGACGCTTACGAATTTGCAAAAGGAAAACCTATAAACTTATTAAACGGCAGTGAATTACTTGGTTTAATGCAAAAACATGGTTATGAAGCATATATAAATTTAAAAGAAGCCAAAAATCTTTTAAATGAATAATATAAAGTTCTTTCCCTGATAAATCCCTATTAATAGGTTTAGGGAATGTAACTAGAAAAGCTCAATATAGCTGTTATACAGTTTCAATATTCCACAAATTTCCCTGTAATTTAATAAAAATACACTGTAAATTTGGTATTATCAGTGAAATTATTCAGAGCCTTTTGCTCTGTGGACTACAATATCCGTTTTTATAAGCCTTTCGGGTCTTTTGGTTTTTTGGGGTGTCGCCTTATATTTTCTAAATGCTCACAAAATGCTCACAAAATATTTTAACAAGTTATAAGTGTATGCTAGCAAAAGCTTTGCTGACTTCTTTTTAACAGCTCTAAAGCTGTAAAGAATTTTGAAAACATTGTATTATTTTTGACAAATTTTATTTTTTAGTGTTTTATATTAAAAGTAACCAAATATTGAGGTTTTTAATATGCCTATAGACTTTAATCCTAATAGTTTTTACATAAACAGCAACAAACCTTGTTTTCAAAATGTAGTAAGATCGCCTTTTGTGAATGATTTTTATATATCGGATACTTTTACCAAAAGTGTTAATGTTACCGATAAGGCTGCATCTTCTGCGTTTGATGGGATACGTATAGACAAAAAGTCTTTTGGTCGCATAGATAAAGGCGGTCAAATAGCAACACTGTATACAATAACTAACAAAAATGGCGCAAGTGTTGATTTGTCAAGTTTCGGCGCAACTATTGTTTCTATAAAAGTTCCCGATAGTAAAGGCAATCTTACGGATGTAACTCAAGGTTATAATTCGGTTACTCCGTATGAAAAATTTTCAATAGGTCATGCAGGCGGAACTATTGGACCTTGTGCAAATAAAATTAACCACGGGAAATTTAAAATAGACGATAATGAATATATTCTCGAATGCAATAAGGATAACGGACAAACCCATAGTCACGGTGGAAAAGAAGGGTTTGATGTAAAAAATTGGGATTCGGAAATCCTTAAAGATGGAGTTAAATTCACTTATTACAAAAAAGATATGGAGGGTGGTTACCCTGCAAATGTGAAGGTTGCCGTTACTTATAAATTTGATAACAATAATAATTTATTTATTAAATATGAGGCCGAATCAGATGCTGATACAATTTTAAACCTTACAAATCATTCTTATTTTAATCTGGATGGAGAACAGTTTTCCGAAGAAGATTCTGTAATGCAGCATGTAGTAGAATTACCTAATTCATCCAGATATACACCTGTCAATGAACTTGCTATTCCTACCGGTGAATTAAAATCGGTAAAAAATACGGATTTTGATTTTTTAACTTCTAAAAAGCTTTCGGAAGTGAATAAATCGGGCTATGATCAGAATTTCGTTGTTGATAATTATGATGGTAAATCGTTAATCCACATAGCAAAAGTAAAGTCGGATAAATCAGGTATTATTTTAGATGTATCTACAGATTTACCGGGATTCCAGTTCTACACTGCCAATAATTTAGGCAAGGGAGATCAACCCACCGGAAAATCGGGGAAAAAGTATGAAAAACACTCTGCGTTTTGTATTGAGCCTCAGTTTTTCCCTGATGCGATAAATACATTTGATGAAAAGCCTATTCTCAGGAAAGGTGATAAATTTATAAGAAATATAACCTATTCCTTCAGCTCGAATTAAAACTGATTTGCAGCATATGTGGTAAAAATACTATTTCAATGCTTGAAAATCAGTTTGTTTTGAACTTTCACTTGCACCGGATTTCGACAGAATCTTGAAGTATAGAAAAACGTTAAAAGATAAGGAATCTTTATAGCGGAAAGTATAAAAATAAGGAGAAAAACAATGAAAAAACAAATGATGATGTTAACTATTACTGCAGTGGCATTTGTTGCTGGTATCGGGTTCAACAATGTTGCTATGTCCGATGTCCCTGCTAATTACAAAGTTGCTGTTGTTGATGTTAGTGCTGTGGTTGCAAAATCAACTCAGGTTCAGGCGCTAAAAAAAGAACAACAAACTAAAACTCAAGAATTACAAAAATGGCTTAATACTGTAAGAGCTGATGTGGAAAAACAATCAACTAAAGAAGGTAAAGAAAAACTTGTCAAAAAATATGATGCCGAATTCGCTAAAAAACAAGAGGCTATAAGAAAAAATTATGCGACAAAGCTTCAAGCGATTGACAAAAGTATCTCCGAAACAATTGCTAAAGAAGCAAAAGCGCAAAATTATAATTTGGTCCTTTCTAAAGGAACAGTCCTTTATGGCGGTGATGATATAACTGCCAGTGTTATGAAAACCGTTAAATAATTTTCATTTCTAAAATTTTAAGCCCTGTATTTTACAGGGCTTTTTTTATTGTGTTTACAAATAATAAAGCTTTGTATTATAATACAGTTACCTATAGGGTAATAAATTGTGCAGTTTATCCTGTAGATGTCTTACAAGGTAATTTAAAGGAATTTTTGTTTTTACTTTAGCATTTTATAACACAGGAGAATTTTATGAATACAAAGGTAAAAAACATAATAAAACTGTTAGCAATGATTTTTAGTATAGTAATTCTTATAATTCTTTGTTTTTTAATTTTAGCTTTTGATAATGCCAGAAAAGAGGAATTGAATACTCCGGTTAATATTACTCCATTAAAAAGAAGAATACAACCGCAATTACCTGAAAAAATTATAACACCGACCATTCAAAAACCGGTTACGCGTGATGAGAATGATGTCCCTAAATCTGATTATAAAGTACCGGAAATAGGTTAAGATTTACAATATGTGGTCTTCTTTTGTTGCTTCGGTAACTTTTAGTTGATAATTAATATTGTCAGATTTAATGTAATTTCTTAGAAGTTTGTCATAAGTTATATTTAATGACGAAAAATTTTTACGAATTTTGCTTGGCCATATTATATCATCTTTTATCAAAAATTTCCCTCCTAAGGCAATTCTATAGCATTTATTCAAATTAATAGGACAAAATTCGTTAATTGTATTGTCTTTGATCTTTATTGCACTTTCAAGCGGCTTGTTTGATTTTCCGGCAAGAATTTCGGCAATTAAAGTCTTGTTCACTTGAATATCAGACCATTGTATTAGCGTATTTCGTTTGGGATTTTTTAAATTTTCCTGGACATTTTCAACGATTAATCCGACTAATTCACTGCCATATATGGTGCCAATTTTAACGTCGGAAAGCGACTCACTTAATCCGTCGAATACTTTCATGACGTCCAAATTGTTTGAGCCATTTTTAAGTCCGCCTCTTATAGATGAAGATTGTATTCCAACAATTATATCATTTTCTTTGTATATGTTGCTCATCACTCCTTTAATTGCTCCTGTTAACCAATTGGCCAGGTAACTGTTCTTACACCGAATGTCATCTTTAGTGTATACTAATTCTGTTTCTTTACCTGTAATGTCGGTTAAACTTACTAAGGGTTTGATGTCTTCTTTCAATAGTCTGTTTAATAGAATTTGCAAAGGATTTTTGTCTAAGTCTGTTTTTGGAGTTATTTCAGGATAATAAGTACTTATATTTTTTTCTATATTCCCATTATCATCAAATTTTATGCTTATTCCCTTTATAATTTCATTGTCTTTGCCCAGTGAATCAATATTGGTCTGATTTATCATAGTAGTTAAATTTTTATGGTCGTGGCCGTTTAAAACAACATTTATGTCAGGAACATGTTTTACAATCATTTTGGCAATAGGTAAGCCTGTGTGAGATAAAAGTATGACTGCCCCTTTTGGGTTTTCCGCCTTGAAATTATCCACTTCTTCCTTTATTATCTTAAATGTGTTTTGTAAATCTGTTTCTGTAAGGTTGGTGTCCTTCTTGTTACAATCGTCATAAAATTTCATTTTTTTTACCAGGCCTGGATTATAAAATTGCATACTTGGTATTGTGACTCCCATTACTAAAACGTTGTGTGATAAATCCGGCTTATTATCATCTGGAATTTTGTATATATAGGATTTAACAATATTTTTATTTTTTTTCATCATTTGTATAATTTCCGGAGAATTTTTAAAGTCTACATTTGTAATAATAGTTTTCATATTTGGAATTTCCATGATTTTATCCATGAACATATCCCCGGCATCCAAATCATGATTACCGATTGCAAAAACAGTATCAAATTTAGCATTTTTGCCCGCTTGGTTTTTTACAAAATTTATGAATTCTTCAAGAAATTCATATTGTATAGTACCGTTATCAATATTCGGATTTGTGAGAAAACCTTTTTTGAATGGATTAATAAACCAGTCACCAACGACTGCAAAAATATTTAAAGTACTTTCATCCTCCGCTTTGGCAAATATATCTTTTTGATTATACTGTACCGTTTGTGCCAACATTGGCCAACTTAAAAAATTGCCGTGATTATCAGATGTGGCAAGAATATTTAATCGTGCAGCACCAAAGCTCGGATTGTATCCTGTTAATGCTTTTATCATGTCTTTCCCTTTTTTCTATAATGAAATGTGTTGTTAATACTAATTGGTAAAAATTTTTTTTTTTGCTATAAATTTATAAAATTTTACAAAAAATTTCCCCCAAAAAATTTATACTTAATGTTAACATAATTATATCGAAAACGGGTAAACTTTTCGATAACATTATTTTTTGTTTTTGTGTTAAAATCGGATTGTAATAAACCAGACTTATAAGATGATAAGAATATTAAATTGTGACAATAAATACACAACTTTAAACTCATTTTCAAGTAATGCGGCGGTTAAAAATCAATATATATCGCACAGATATCATAAAACACGTGAAAATGAGAAGAAAGAATCCGCTCGCGCGCTTGCGGGTGCTGTTATCGGGACTGCTATACCCCTTATGATATTTTCGAAAAAACAAAATAAAAATTTTTTGAAAATGCACTATGGTATTAAAGAAATTATCGGAATAAGTTTAGGAGGTATCGTAGGAGGTGTCGCATGTGGGATGATAAATTCCGATAAATTTGATAAAAGGCAAAAAATACATGAAGGAATCTTTCAATTTATGAATGCTGCCGTTCCGCCCTTGGTTGTGGTGGGACTTAGTAAACTTACCGGCAAAGTAGAGCCGCTTAACAACAAATTCGGCAAAATAGCCTCGGTCATAGCGGGTTTAACAGGCGGAATGTATGCTGCTGCTAAACTCTCAAATTACATTTGTGATCCAAAGGATAAGTTACCAGACAGAAAACTTACAATAAAAGATTCACTCGCAAATATTGATGATGCCATTGGCACTTTGGCAATAACTGATATACCTGTGTTTAAAAAGCTCCCTGTAGGCGCTTTATTACCGCCAATTTATGTGTTGTGCGGTTACAGAGCCGGCGAAAGTAATTAGTTCTGTTATTAGCGGATATAACTTTATGAAAGTTACGTTATACACATTTATGTTTGCAACTTTTGTTACTTTATTTGTGGTGTAAAGAATTTTGACAATTTCGTAACATTTTTGACAAATTGAACTTTGTTTATGGTTTATTAGTGTAAGCTGTAAAGTCTGACAAGAGGTTTATAAATTGCAGAATACAATAACCAGAACCTTTAATTCCGATAAAAAAAAGATATCCTTTATGGATAATAATTTAAATAATTCTTTTTATTTCATTGAAAAGAGATTAACAAAGATTTTTAAAGAGGAGCTAGAATCGGATAATTCTATTTTCAGGATGGTTTCAACGGACGCTATTAATAAAATGGCGCTGTTTTTGGCAGGAGTTAAGAAGCGAGCATGTGCTATCGGTATAGCAGGTGAGACTGCAAGCGGCAAATCCACAATTGCAAATGATATTATAGAAACACTTGAATTGTTTGCAAGTGAGTTTTCGATTTCACGTTTGATTACAAGAATTAATACGGATGATTATTATTATGATCGTTCGGATATGGTTAAAGCTGCAGGAAGTTTTGCAGAGTTTGCAAAGCACTATGATTTGGATATCCCGCAAGCTCTGGAACTTTCTTTGATGAAGAAGCATATTGTGTCTTTATTGGATGGCGAGAATGTTTATCTCCCTAAATATGATATGTCCGGAACTGCAAAAAGAGAAAATAATGTGACTTTAGCTATGCCTTCCAAAATTATTATTTCAGAAGGTCTTTTTACTTTGACGGATGAAGTTGTTGATGCATTCGATTTTAAAATCTATGTTGATATTTCACAAAATATACAAAAAGAACGTTTTTATAAACGTGCAGCGGAGCGAGGTTTGGGATCTTCTGTTGATGATGTTTATAAAAATGCCTCTGATAAAGCAAAAATTCACATTTATCCAACGGTATGTAAAGCGGACATAATTCTATCGGGAGAAGCCGAAAGACAGAATTATAAGAATTTTATCAAAAAGGTTTTGGATATTGTGAAGGAAGTTTATTTAGAAAGTAATGTTCGCGTGTGTAAAATAGTTTAGTTTTACTGAGTTATTTTTCAGGTGTTGATTAGATAACTTTACATATAAATATTTATGTGCTAAAACTTATATTAGATTTTGGGGCTATTGCCTGATGGAGAGTAAGATGAAAAAGAATATTGACTGGAAGAATTTAGGATTTGGTTATATAAAAACTGACTATAGGTATGTTTCTAACTATAAAGACGGGAAATGGGACGGGGGTGAGCTGTCTACAGATTCTGAAATTAGAATGAATGAGAGTGCAGGTGTGTTACAGTACGCACAAACTTGTTTTGAAGGATTAAAGGCATATACAACTGTAGATGGACATGTAGTATGTTTCAGACCCGATTTGAATGCGAAAAGGATGGTTAGTAGTTGTCAGCGACTTGAAATGCCGGTATATCCCGAGGACAAATTCATTGAAGCTGTTGTAAAAGTTGTAAAAGCTAATTTTGATTGGGTACCGCCATATGGAACTGGGGCAACACTTTATTTGAGGCCGTATATGTTTGGCAGTAATCCTGTTATTGGTGTAAAACCTGCTGATGAATATCAGTTCAGGATTTTTGCTACGCCTGTTGGTCCATATTTCAAAGGTGGAGTTAAACCCATTACGCTAAGAGTTCCTGATTTTGACAGAGCTGCTCCCCGAGGTACGGGTCATGTTAAAGCCGGTCTTAACTATGCAATGAGCCTACATGCTATTGTGGATGCTCATAACAAAGGTTACAATGAAAATATGTATCTTGATTCCGCGACACGTTCAAAAGTTGAAGAAACCGGCGGTGCTAATATAATATTTATTACCCAGGATAATGTTGTTGTAACTCCTAAATCTAATACTATTTTACCTTCTATTACTCGTCGGTCTTTGTTGTATGTGGCGGAGCATTATTTGGGTTTGAAGACTGAAGAAAGAGAAGTTTATGTTGAAGAATTAAAAGATTTTACCGAATGTGCACTTTGCGGCACCGCAGCGGTACTTTCTCCTGTGGGTGAGATTGTTAATAATAATGAACATATTTATCTTCCCTCAGGAAAAGACAGGATGGGTGTGGTTACGCAGAAACTTTACGATACATTAACCGATATTCAGGTTGGTAAATTGGAAGCTCCCGAAGGTTGGATTAAGTTTATTATGTAAAAGTTTGTTTAAAAAATAATTTTGATTTTTTTTGAAATATGTTTTTAACGGCTGCTGCCCTAAGTGAGTTTAATACAGCTAAAAGAGCTGTTCCGACATCTGCAAATACTGCGCCCCACATTGTTATAAAACCGAATGTACCTAAAATCAGAAAAATAATTTTGATGCCTATCGTGAAAACAATGTTTTGTTTTACTATAGCCATTGTATTTTGTGCAATCTTAATGGCGGCAGGAATTTTTGTAAGTTTATCGTCCATTATTACCACATCTGCCGCTTCTATCGCGGCTTCTGACCCTAATGCTCCCATTGCAATTCCTACATCCGCCCTGGCAAGCACCGGAGCATCATTTATTCCTTCACCTACAAATATTACTGATTTATTTGTTACTTTGTTGCTTACTATTTCTTCAAGTTTTGCTACCTTATCTGTCGGAAGTAGTTGCGTGTATATTTTGTCTATTCCAATTTTGCTTGCAACTTCTTTTGTCGGGTTTTCTTGGTCACCTGTCAGTATTATTATATTCTTTACAAGTTTTTTTAATTCACATATCGCCTTTTCTGTGTCGGGTTTCAGCTCATCCGATAGTGTTATATACCCTACAAATTCGCCATTCTTCGCGATATAAATAACACTCGCGGAATCATCCGCTGCTTTGAAAGGTATATTGTATTTTTTCATTAATTCGGCATTTCCGGCAAGTATTTTCTCACCGTCCACTACTGCCGATATTCCTTGCCCCGCTTCTTCTTCAACTTCTTTTACAATATTTGTATTTGTTGGGTAAGTTTTTTTTATGCAGACCGCTATTGGATGGTTTGAATGGGTTTCTGCTAAAACCGTAAGTTTAAGAAGTTCTTCAGGTGTGAAACCATTTTGAGGTACTATTTCGTTTATTTTAAAACACCCCTTTGTAAGTGTTCCTGTTTTATCAAATATAACACTGTCTACCCTTGATAAAAGTTCAAGATAGTTACTGCCTTTAATTAGTATCCCGCATCTTGAAGCATAACCTATCCCAGCAAAAAATCCTAAAGGTATTGAGATTACAAGTGCACAAGGACATGAAATAACCAGAAATGTCAGTGCACGTTCAAACCATATGTTAAATGCAGTCCCGGTTGCCAGAGGCATTATTGTTGCAAGCAGCAGGGCACCTAATACTACTGTTGGGGTGTAGTAGCGGGCAAATTTCTTTATAAACTTTTCTGTTTTTGCCTTCTTCGAGTTTGCTTGTTCTACCAGTTCAAGAATTCTGTTTATTGTGGATTCATTATATTCTTTTGTTACCTTGATTCTTATTAATCCGTTTATATTTATACATCCGCTCAAAGCGATTTCTCCTGCTGCTATGACACGGGGAATTGCTTCTCCGGTTAATGTTGATGTGTCTATTACGGCTTTGCCTTCTGTAACTACTCCGTCTAATGGTATCCTTTCACCTGCTCTTACAACTATTATCTCGTTTGGTTCTACCTCGCTTGGTTCTTTTCTTATTATTTTGTTCCCATATTCAACATTTGCATAATTCGGTCTTATATCTATTAATTTCTTTATAGATTTTCTCGATTTTTTTATTGCATTGTCTTGAAAATATTCGCCTATCCTGTATAAAACCATTACCATTACGGCTTCTGGATATTCCCCGATTGCTATTGCTCCTATTGTCGCTAGGCTCATTAAGATGTTTTCATCAAATACTTCTTTTGTTAAAACGTTTTTTATTGAGGTCCTTATTATTTTGTGGCCCGCTATTATGTAGGCTGCAAGAAAAATAAAAAAGCCTTCTGTGCTAGCTAAATTATTTATAATTGCTGTTAGTGTTATTATCAGTGCAAAAATTATTTCAAAAATTTCCCATCGGCTACTGAAAAGATCATTACTTTCTTTATCGCACATGTTTACCTCAAATCTTATTAATATTATAATTGAACAACTGTTCAATTGTCAATGGATTTTCTGTATTTATTAATAAAAATTTACTATAAATGAATAATTGTTCAATTGTGGTATAATAATGTTATGGAAAACAGAAATACGGATTGTGAAGCCATAAACATTGATATTATTGAAAAAGTTAAACCCAAGATGCCGGAGATGAATATTTTGTGTGATTTATCTGATTTTTTCAAAGTGATGGGTGATAACACACGTATTAAACTGTTGTGGGCACTGGAAGAAAGCGAAATGTGTGTGGGGGATTTGTCTGTTTTGTTAGATATGACCAAATCAGCAGTTTCCCATCAATTAAGGGTTTTGCGAGTGGCGAAACTGGTTAAAGCGGTCAAAAAAGGGAAAAATGTATATTATTCTTTGAATGATTATCATGTAAAATTAATTTTGGAAAAAGCTTTGGAGCATGTTTGCGAATAATCAAAAAATGACATCTTCGATTATTTGTGCGGCATCAGCAATACATTTTTCACAGGGTCTTGTTTCGTAGTAATTTTTGTTTCTTTTTGAAGGTATAGGGGAGTCTTTTCCTGCGGGTAAACCGAGTATTTCCCGACATATGATAGTTTTATGTTTTTCTTCAAATTTTTCGGCTAATTTTTGAATAAGCTCGTAGTGTGACTGTTTTTTGTTATCATCGTCAGGTTCGGTGTGTCCGTATTTCAATCCTGCAACCATAAACATCGCACTAACCGCGCCGCATACTTCTCTAAGTCGTCCCATACCTCCGCCAAATGATGAAGATAATTTTAATCCTGTTTCAAAATCTATGTTTACATCTTCACAAAATGCGCAGAATACTGACTGGGCACAATTGTATCCGCTTTTAAACAGTTTAACCGCTTTTTTTGATTTTGTTTCCATATATAAATTATAAAACAAAATTTACATTTTGGTTATATTGTTGTTTATTAACACAATCCGATTACATTTTAAGCCACATTGCATCATAGGGTTTTAAACGGACTGTTAACTGTTTATTTTTCACCTGTGCTTTTGTCATTTTATCTGTTAGCAGATCATAGAAATATACTTCTTTTGTTTTTTTACCAAAATCATCATCTGTGAGGTTTACCGTTGCTTTAATTCTGACATTTGTCAAGTTATTTATTACCACGACTCGCGTGTTATCTAAAGTTCTGACATATGCAAAAACTTCAGGAGATTCTGTTTTAATTTCTTTAAACGAGCCGCGAGTTATTACGGGGTAATATTTCCTCAAACGTATAAGCTTTTTAACACGTTCATATACAATATTATTGTAGGAACCTTTTTCCTGAACAGCTTTTTTGAAGGTTTCTTCAGTAATTGGACCTCTGTTTATATCACGGCTGTCAAAGTAGCTGAGTAGTTTAACTTTGTTTTTACTGTTTTTTTCTTTATACTCTCTTATTCTTGCGCTGCGTCTTGCGTTTGCATAATTGTTTTGTATCCCGATTTCATCTCCGTAATATATTATGGGAATACCCGGCAGTGACAGAAGAATTGAAAATGCCATACCGATTCGGTCAGGGTCATAATCTAAAAAGCTTGCCATTCTTCCGCTTACGCCAAAACCTTTCCGAAATGCTGCCCCTTTGGGTGAAAGACCTTCAAACAGAAGTTCTCGTGTTTTTTCATTAACCATTTCTAAAGTCAGTTCGTCATGTACTCGCAAAAATATTCCCCAAGCTGCTGAATTCGGGATTTGAGGTGTCTGTTTATAGGCCTTCCAAAAATAGGTATTATCTTTTGCTATCAATGATGCCCAAATAGCAGGCATATACGGAAAATGATATGCTATTTGGACTTCATCGGTTCTTGTTATTTCTCGTTCTTTTCCATTTATTGACTGTTTTATTTTTTGTTCGGTACCAAAGTACGGTAAAATTTTGTTTGGATGTTGGCATGCCTCAGCTTGGATAACTGAGCGTGGCGCTACTGCTTGTAGATACAAACTTAGTATTTTTATTATCCGGTGTGTATTTGCAAGGTTTTCCGCATCAGTGCCTTCCTCTTTTATTAAATATGGTATTGCATCCATTCGGAATATATCTATACCAAGGTTTGCCCAGAAACTTATTGTTTCAAGGTTGTAATAGAGTACTTGAGGATTTTGCCAGTTGATATCCAGCTGAAATGGATAAAATGTATGGTACAGGTAATAATCTTTATTGTTTATGGTTACTTTACGATAGTGATTATCAGTTATTTCCGGGAAAATCAAACGTCTTTTTGAAATTTTTCCGCTAGTTTCTTTATATTCAACAACTTGACCTAACTTATCATCTTTGTAGCTTTTATATTCCGGTTTTTGTTCTTTGACTATAAAATAGTTTAGTTTTTCCAAATCGCCGTTTTGCGCTTCTTTAAACCAAATATGTTCATCTGAAAAATGGTTTAGTACCAGATCAGCTTTTATTTTAAACCCCATTTCTCTAGCTACCGTTAAAAATTCTTTGAATTCTTTCATTCCTCCAAGGTCTGCCCTCACATCACGTGGATTCCTCACGTCAAACCCTGCATCTTTCATTGGTGAATCCGCAAACGGTAGTATGTATATTGTTGTTATACCAAGCTCTTTTAAATAGTCAAGCATTTTGATGTCATCTTTAAAAGTGTTTGGTGTAAATGCATTTTTTACCCCAAATTGATCGGCATAAAACATATAGATTACTTCGTCTTTGTACCAGTCATCCGCTTTATTTAAATCATCATCTTTTAAGCTTTGCGGGCGTGTTAGCTTTGTATTTAATGCTATTCGTTCAATATTGGCATATATTATGTCCGTATTTTGTTGACCGTAAATTTTTGCTATTGATGCTTTTATTTCTTTCTCAATCTTTTGCGGAATTATTGGTTCAGTAAACTTTTTTTGTTGGGTAATTATTGTGTTTAATTCATTTTTTGCCAGTACTATGTTATATATACCCGCATAGTTCAATGTAAATACAAGGGCAAGCAAAAGAAAAATAATTTTCTTTATAAATACATTTTTCATAAGATTGTTTCCTAAAAGTTTGAACTATCTTTTTGAATGGCAAAGCGTAATTGCCAGAGCAATCTCGCTTTCTGAAAAAATTTTATTTTTCTTAGAGTGTTTGTTTTCGACCGGTAGTTCCTCCGGAAAAATAGCATTTATTTTTTTTATTACATATGCCATAAGGTTCATAGAATACACGAGTAATACTAAAAATGTAAATACAACACCCATGCCTATGCATAAAATTATTATTCCGTCTTCTAATATAGAAATAGTATCCATTTTTTCTCCTTTTAGAGGTACAAACTTGTAACTATTCTATTATAAAAATAATTATATTTCAAATAACAATAGGTATTGTTATTTCAAATTCTGTTAAAGATTTCGTGGATTTATTGAGCTTTAGTGTGGCATTTTGTGCTTTTAGATTGGATTTACATATATGTAGTCCAAGTCCGCTTCCCGTTGCTTTTGTTGTATAACCTTGGATAAATATCTCTTTTTGTTTTTCCTTGGATATCATTTTACCGTTATTTGAAATCCTTAAATGTGCTTGATTGTCTTTAATTTCTCCGATTATGTTTATTTCGCCTTTTACATTTATAGCTTCAATTCCGTTTTTAATAATATTCACTACACAAGCTAAAAATTTGTTGTCGTCTACGTATATTGTTGCAGTATTTTTCACAAAGTGGTTTATTGTGATATTTTTCCCTATAAGGTAGGCTTGGGATAGTCTTACGCCTTCTTCCACCAAAAATTTAAAATCGTGATTTTGTGGTGTTAAATTGTTTATCGACTTTAAATCCAATAGGGAATTACCTATTATTTTTAATGATTTTTTTATGCATTCAACAGCATTTTCAACAGCGGAATTTTTATATTTGTCTCGTTCAATATTTTTACGTAAAATTTCTAAGTACATTTCGCAAATTGAAACGTGATTTCTAATCTCGTGCGAAACACATCTTGCTTGTAGTTTGATGATTTCTGTATCGTCCATTTCTGCCTCTCTTAGTTATAAGGTTCAGCTGGTTTCCAGCTGAACCTTATTAAAACCTCTTTACTTTTGTATTGTTTTATACAGCTAACTGAGTACGTCTTTTGTTCGCAAAACCATTATTTAACGCATACAAAACAGCCTGCGTTCTGTCGTTAACTTGAAGTTTTTGGAATATGTTGTTAACGTGTGTTTTAACTGTAGTTTCGGATATAAATAATTTTCCTGCAATCCCCTTGTAGTTATTACCCTGTGTTAACAGATCCAGAACCTCTTCTTCGCGGGCTGTCAGGTATGAGAGAAGGTTTTCTGAGTCGGATGCTTTTGCTTCTTCTTTGAATGAGTTTTGAAAGTATTCAAAGAACCTTGAAGAAAGTGCTGACGGGAGATAAATTTTACCTGATGCCACTTTGTCTATTGCATAAATTAGTTGCGCTGATGCCATAGTCTTTAAAATATATCCTTTCGCACCGAGCTTCATTGCACGAAAGATTAAATCAGAATCATCATATCCGCTAAGAGCTATTACTCTGGTATCAAGCCCAAGCCTTTCTATTTCTTGAATTGCCTGTAGTCCGTCCTTTTCTGGCATATTAATGTCCATTAACACTATGTCAGGACGATATTTTTTTATAAGACTTATGCCGATGCTTGCTTTTGTTGTCGTTCCGACTACATCATAGCTGCTCTCAAGTGATATTAATTCTTTTACACCTCTTAAATGTTCGGCATTATCATCCACCAACAATACTCTTAACTTACCTCTAAACTCTCTCATTTTATTTCTCCTCTGTTTTTATTAGCCTTAACTACACTTTATATACTAATATTTTTAGAGGGGGAAATTCATCCATGTCCTGATTGATATTGAAGGCATGGCAGTTTGAGAAATTGGCGTACATCTTTAGATTGATAAAATGCCTCAACCATGCTCTAGACCATGATTAGCGGCATGGTTGATTTTTTTGTAAATTATTTTTTGTTACATTTTTTGATGTACACCAATTGTGCTATAATTTTTGCTAAGGAGAATGTAATGGAAATATTAATTTTTATAGCGGGATTTTTATTTGGTGCGGTTTGTGTTTTTATTTTATTCAGTCTGGCACAAAAAAACAGCAGAGCTGATTTCGAAAATCTTGCAAATAAAATTTTCAAAGCAAATTCCACGGAGCTTTCTGCACAGAATCGTGAGCGCCTAGATGAATTTTTTAAACTTTTTAAAGAACGTATCGAAGACTTTGAAAAACGTACTGAGGATAATTTCAGGCTGGAAAAAGAAAACTTTACCATATTTGATTTGAACATAAAGAATTTTCTGGAAACGGGTAAAAAAATATCTTTAGACGCAAATGCGCTTGTAAATGTTATGAAGTCGGATAATCGTGCTTCCGGCAAATGGGGTGAGATTGTTTTAGAAAGAGTTCTTGAAGCTTCCGGTTTAAGGAAGGATGAAGAATACAAGATTCAAGCCGGCAGTACTGACGGGCGACCTGATGCTACGGTTTATTTGCCTGACAACAGGTGTATCTATATTGATTCGAAAACTTCATTTGCTTCTTTTGAGGGTTATGTGAACTCTGATAATGAATATGAAAAAGATGTTCATTTGAAACAGTTTATCGAATCTACCAAGGCACATATTAGTGGTCTTGCAAAACGTGATTATTCCGCGGATGAAAAGTCTCCGGATTATGTGTTAATGTTTATTCCTATTGAAAGTTGTTATTCCATGATGTTTTGTGAAAATTGTGCTCTTTGGGATTTTGCATGGAAAAATAATGTTATGCCGGTTTCTCCGTCTACACTTCTTGCTGCTTTGAAAATTATTAATTCCTTCCATATTGTTGATCGACAAAATAAAAATGCACTTGAAATTTCCAGAATTTGTTCAAGAATGATTGATAAGTTTTCCGATTTGCTTTTGGATTTGGGTAAAATGAAAAACGCTTATAATTCTGCAATTACAAAACTTAGCGGAAAAGACAATATTATTAATCAGCTTTATCGTATAGAAGAATTGGGTGTAAAAGGTGTAAAAAATATTCCTGAGCTACCTGATGAAATCAATTGATTGGTTTCAATCTTTCGATATGCTGATACTTTTTATTGGCACGATTATATGTATTTATGTCATAGTGGTTATAGTCTGCTGATATTTTAATTGAATTGTTAATGTCAGTTCTGTATATTTTTGTGTGCCGTAATGTGTCAATTGTTGTCCTGTCAGGGTGTCCGAAGTTGTTCGGACCTGTCGAAATTATTGCAACTTCACAACCAAGAGAATCAAGCATTTTTTTGTTTACTACGTTTTTACCGCCGTGATGTCCAACTTTTATAATCTCAATTTTATCAGGTAAGTCTTTTTTAATTTTTTCATATGCCGTAATACCGGCATCCCCCATAAAAAGAGTATCAAAATCTTTGTAACTTAAGAGTGTTATTATAGAATTTTCGTTATCATTGTCTTGTATATTTGCGATAAAAGTTTTTATTTCCAATGAAGGTTCTTTATATATGGATTGATTATTTTGTACCAGAACAGTTTTTATTTTAGCTTCTTCTATCGCTTTGAAAATATTAATTACTGTGTAGGAATTTTGATTTAGAGAATTTACGTAAATATTTTTTATATTTAATTCTTTTATAAGATCAACTGCCCCTCCCGAATGATCAAGATCAAAGTGAGTTAATATCATTCCTTCAATATTTTTTATGCCGCGATCTTTTAAATATTTTGCAATTATGAGTTTTGCGCTGGAGGATGAGCTTTTGTAGCTCATTTTTGCAGTATCAATTATAAAATACTTATTCTTGGGTGTCTTAATAAGGAATGCGTCAGCATTTCCTACATCAAATGTAATTATTTCAAGATTTTGATTTGGTATGTTTATTGTCGTAATCAGGAGAATTATTGATGTTATTATGACAGTTTTAAAAAGTTTTTTATCAAAGCCTTTTTCTATAATAATTGTAAGCATTAGTATTATTGCATAAAAAATAAGGATTTGAATAATACTTGGGTGTGTAGTCTGTAAAATAGCTTTGGGTAGTCCTGAAAAATAATTTGAAAGAATTACTATAATATCCAGTGCGTAATTTAAAATGCTGTCAAATGCAATGCATACAAAATCAGCAATTGGTTGTATTGTTGCCAATATGGAACTGATGAATCCGCCAAAACTTATTACACTTAAAAACGGTACGGTAATTATATTAGCTAGAATTGAGTAAGTGCTGAAGGTATTAAAATAAAACATTTGTATGGGTGCGACCCAAATTTGTGCCACAATTGGTATTAAAATAGCACCTTTAATCCATTCGGGAAGCTTAATATTTTTACATTTGTCAAAAATAACCATTCCTGTTGTTAAAAGTCCGAAAGTTACGATGAAAGAAAGCTGAAAACCTACATCATTTATATATGCCGGATTATAGACCAACATTAAAAATGCAACAAACGATAATAAAGATACGCTGTGCGTATCGCGGTCAATTAATTTTCCCATTTGGATAAATAAAAGCATTAATGCCGCCCTTAAAACGGAAGCGCCAAGCCCGGTCATTAAGGTATACAGAATAACCATAATCATTCCGCCGGTTACATTCAGCTTGTACGGTACACGAAAAAATCGCATTATGAAAAACCAAAAACCGAATATAAATGCAACATTCATACCTGATGCCGCAAGAATGTGCAATAATCCTGAATTTATGAAGTTTGTTTTTATATAATCCGGCGGAGCAACAGCATCATCTCCAAAAACCACTCCGCCAAGTATTTCCAGATTGGGTGATTTTAAGTATTTTGCATGGTTTTTTAAAATCCCGTTTCTCACTTCGTTTAGGTATTTTAAAAATTTCCATTTTGATGAAATATGTGTATTGATTTTTTGGCAATCTTGAGTATAAGCATATACTGTGGTAAAAGTATTAAAATTTCGCAGATATCTTCCGTAATCGAATTGTGAAGGATTTGTAGCTTTAAAGGGACGTCTTATTTTGCCTTCAATTACAAGATTATCTCCGATGCTAAAATCTGTTTTAGCATTATCACCATACAAAGTTACATAACTTTTGGCTTTAAGTTGATTGCTACCTGCTTGATAAACATCAAAGAAAAAACTTGTTTTGCTACCAGTTTTACTTGGTATTGATACTATTTGACCTGTGATTTTTGTGTCAAGCGGTGCAATATTGAACAGTTCGTCGCTTGTATGGGTTCTAAAGTAAGGATTAAAAAATCCGCAGTAAAAAATTATTATCCAAAAAATTACGTATTTCGTTGATAACTTCCTTTGTAAAATTAACAATATTCCGGATATTGTTAAAATTGCGGCTACGACTATTTCACAATTGTTAAAATATGACAGTATACCTGCCATAAAAACAATGGATGTTATAAACATTACAGCATTTTTACTCTGTAATTTTGAATTTATATATTCTCTAATCATTCCAACAAGTCAATTATAGCATAGAAATTATTTCTTTTTGCGGAAGAAAGAGAACCATTTTTTTTCTTTTGATTGTTTTGTTTGGGGTTGTTTCACCTGCTTGAAGGCACCTTCGGAGAGTGTTTTTGCATAATCATCCTTTGTGTGTGCATAATCAAAAAGTATCACGCCATCAGCTTTAAGTTTTCTTGTTTCATGAATTTGTCTTATCAAATCCTCATTAGTTCCTCCCATAAAGGTTACAAAAATACCAGCATAAATTTTGGTTTTGCCGCTTTTAATTTTAATTATATTACTCATCATTGAAGAAACCATTTTGGGATCGTAGGTCAAAAATAAAGGTGTAAAACCATCTACAAAGTCACGTTTGGACCAGGTTCTCCAGTCTTGTTGTTTCGTATTAAGAGCATGTTCAATATCAGGAAAGATTACAGT
Organism: uncultured bacterium; assembly: GCA_949299935.1. GTDB lineage: Bacteria > Cyanobacteriota > Vampirovibrionia > Gastranaerophilales > Gastranaerophilaceae > SIG32. The sequence continues at coordinate 89,127 of CASGCE010000032.1, forward strand.
GCTAATTTGCACGCAATTTTGTCTTGCCAAGGTCCCCACTTTTGCGACAAAATTGGTTATTTTTTCTCTGCGATAATTGTCCCATTCTTTCCATAAATCGTCACTGCATTTTAAATCTACTGGATCTGTTTTATACATATCACTAAAATCTTTTCTGGCAAATTCTGTATAACCCCAGCTTCCGCTTTCATATTTTGAAATAGCTTGAGGGTATCTTATATAGTCAAGGTTGATTCCGTCGGGGGTATATACAGTTATTATTTCGTTCAAAAGCTTTAGTAAAAAATCCTGAACTGCCGGATTCGCGGGGTCTAAAAAATATCCGTTGTGTTCAGATTTCGAGCTTGTAGGTGTATTTGTAAGATAATCGGATTTGATTTTATTGCCCCATTCAGGATGGACAGCTAAAATACTTTTTGGGTTATTAGAAGGTGGCAGGTTGCCTACGTAAAATGATTGGAACCAGATGTGAATTTTAATATCTCTTTTATGCGCTTCTCTTACCCAAATTTTTAGCGGATCAATTGTGCTGAATTGCTCATTTTGAGTAATAAAACCATATTCCTTCATTGTTTGGCTGGGAAAAATTGTTTTGCCGTGATAAAAAGTTTCCAGAAAAACATTATCTATTCCTATAGCTTTCATTTTATTGAGTGTAGAAATTATTTGTGATTCGGTTGTTTCTGTGGGTCTTATCCATACCCCTTTTAATTCTTCGGGCATGTATGGTAAAACTGATATTATTGCTTCATTTGCCTCTTTAACGGCAAGTTTTGAATATTTTTTCAGGTGTTCCTGATTTTCAATGTCTTTTTTAGCTTTTTTTAGACAATTTTGCGCATCTTTTATATGATTATCCGGAGTCTTTATATCGTAATTAGAAATTTTACCCTTATAGTAATCCATCATATTCTTAGCTTCATTGATTTTGTTTTCGGCTTCAAACATGTAACTTTCAGAAGTGGTATAGGCGTTTAGTATATTTTTTTCTTTATCAATATATATTTTTGTTCCGGTCGTAACATTTTTATTTATCCAATTTTTAGCCGTGCCGTGTCCGCTTATTACAATTCCGTCAGGCGGAATAAATGAATTCGCTCCGCTGATCATTGTCACGGTATTTTTTTGAACGATTGCTTCTGTTCCGTATTCATTTGTGTTTGTTCGATCTCCAAACTTACAGGTATATATTACAAGTTGGTTTGTTCCCCTGCCGCCCGGGAAAATGCTTCCCGTAGGATTGTTTGTTAATGTCGGGTCTATTACGCTTATCGGGTATGTTGAACTTGAAAAAATAACCTCATTTCGCGAAAATTTTACTGGATTATAAATTTCATCAGCGGCATAAACTTTTGATGTTGCTATTAAAATTAAAATTGGAATTATAATTGCAATTTTTTGAGTTTTCATCTATGTTACCTGTCAGAATTCTTGTAATAGCCGGAGTTGTAGTAATTTAATGACTCTATCTGTAAAGTTTTATCCTTCAAACTTGTATTTGTAGGGTTCATTGCAAAAGCTTTTTCATAATAATACTTTGCCTTTAAAAGATCGGCAAATTTTTCATATATTGTAGCAATTTTGATGTTTAAATCATAATATTCGCTGTATCCGTTATCGTAGGCACGTCTGAAGTATCTTAACGCTCTTTTGTAATCGTTTCTCTTATAATAAAAATCACCCAGATAATAGTTCAAATAGGGGTCTTTCTTGTTTATGTCATAGCATATACTGAAATATTCTTTTGCAAATTTATCCAGTTTTTTTTCATCATAGGTTCTTGCCAGTTGTACCATAGGATAAATTTCAACGGGGTAAATCTTTGTTACTATGTAATATTTCCCCATTGCGGTACCCAAACAGTTAACGTCTTTTGTTGTTTCATACTGCTTGAAGAATGCATCTGCTTCTTGAAGAATTTTTTGACCGTCCAAGACTGAGTAATCCATTAAATTGTCTTCGTACTTTACCGAACCTTTTTCAACCGAAAAACAGGGAAGTACGAAGATTATTAAGCATATAAATAAGCATAATATTTTTTTACAAATCTTCATAGCTGGGTGATGGTTTCACTTGATGATGCATAAACTTTCCGTCATCTAGTGCAGGATCCAAGTAGATAAAAAAGTTTTTTATCCACCTAACAAGTTTAGGATCATTTGCGTTCTTTGCTTCATCCGTTGTAATATATTTTTCCCCATTAACACCAGCCTTCGAGGTTTGGACAATATCTATTATAGTCTTGGAATGTCCGTGATTATACAAGTAATCAGGTGATGTAACTTCTTCCGGGGTTACTTCGGCAAAGGACGGACCAAACCCTATTGCAAAAATTAAAGCTGTTAGTAAAAATTTGATTCTCATATATACCTCATGTAACATTATATTCGTTTGTTGTATCTAATTCAAATATATTATATTTTTGTTACATTTTCCTGTATTATTTGTATGATTTTGTTATAATTTCTTCCAATTTTTCTAAAAGTTTATTTTCGGGGACTTTTGCCACTATTTCGCCTCTTTTAAACACGTAGCCTTCATTTATTCCCCCTGCAATGCCAAAGTCTGCATTTTTTGCTTCCCCCGGACCGTTAACTGCACAACCCATTGTTGCTATTGTTATATTTTTGTCTAAATTCTTAAATCTCTCTTCAACACGTTTTGCAAGGTCTATTAAATCAATTTGTGTTCGTCCGCAAGTTGGACATGATATGAAATTAACTCCGCCTCGTCTTAGGTCCAAGCTTTTTAAGATGTCAAGACCTGCGCTTACTTCTTCCAGCGGATTTTCTGTTAATGAAACTCGTATAGTATCACCAATCCCTTCTGAAAGCAGTATTCCGATTCCCACGGAAGATTTTATTAATCCTTTTTTTAAAGTACCAGCTTCTGTTATACCCAGGTGCAATGGATAATCAATTTTTGAAGCGATTAAACGATATGCTTCTATTGTGGTCAAAACGTCTGACGATTTCAATGAAACCTTTATTAAATCAAAATCTAAATCCTCAAGAATTTTTATATGTTTTAAGGCACTTTTCACCATTTTTTCCGCAAGTGAGATATTTTCGCTAATAAATTCTTTTTCAAGTGAACCTGAGTTAACGCCTATTCTGATAGGAATTTTTTGTTGTTTTGCGAGTTTGACGACTTTTTCTATATTTTCGCGTTTGCCGATATTTCCGGGATTTAATCTAAGGGCGTTTATACCGTTATTTATACATTGAATTGCCAGTCGATAGTCAAAGTGTATATCTGCAACCAAAGGCACAGGTGAATATCTCGCAATTTCTTTGATTGCATCAGCTGCATCTTTATTTAATACTGCTAATCTTACAATTTCGCAGCCATGATCTGTAAGTTCTTTAATTTGTTCAATTGTTGCTTTTGCATCACGTGTATCTGTATTACACATTGATTGTACGCTTATTTGAGCGTCACCGCCTATTTTCACATTTCCTATACTGATTTGTTTTGATTGTCGTCGTTTTATCATGACTACATTTTATTACAAATAAAACTGTTAATAAAATATTTATTTATGTTATACTAAACACATAAAAGGAGAAATTTATGAGAGTTGCCGTTATTTCTGATATACATGCTAATTTGATTGCACTGCAAGAGGTCTTAAAAGATATTGAAAATGAAAAATGTGAGCATGTCATTTGTCTTGGAGATTTGGTTCTTGCAGGTCCTCAGCCAATAAGTATAATGGATTTTATAAGCAAACAAGATTGGACTATTATTCAAGGTAACACTGACAGGTTGATAGCAGAATACAGTCAGGAAACAGTCGAAAAATTGAAAGAAATTTATCCGGTAATGGCAAATGCTTTGGTTGATGATATGAATTACATGACTGAAGATATCAGAAATTTTTTAAAGGAATTACCTCCTCAATTGGAAATGGAAATTGAAGGTGTAAAGGTTCTTTTTGTGCACGGTTCACCGCGGGCAAACAATGAAAATATTTTACCAAACAGACCTTTAAAGGAGATAGAAGAAATTCTCTCAGGTGTTGATGCAGATTTGATTTTATGCGGTCACACTCATATTCCATGCGGTTATCAAACATCAAATAAACAAACCGTAGTTAATGTAGGTAGTGTGGGACGCCCTATGACTTCTGCACCTTTGGCTTGTTATGCGGTTATTGATTTTGAAAACGGAATATTTAATATTAAACATAAATTTGTAGACTATGATAGAGAAAAAGCTGCTGATCAGGTTTGTATAAGAAGTTTCGAGGGTGCTGATAAGTTGGCTGAATTACTTATCAATCCTGTTGTACGGCACGTATAGTTGTAATTTTATTTTTGTGGTATAGTTTTTGTACGAGGATTTTTTTAGAAAGCAGTTTTTATGAATATGGATAAAGAAAAACTCGTTTCTTACATTAAGAAACTAAATGAACCTAAAATATTGGTTGTTGGTGATTTAGCTATAGATGAAATGATATACGGTGATGCGGAGCGTATTTCACGTGAGGCACCCGTTCTGATATTACAGCACACCAAAACGACGATAATATTGGGCAGTGCTTCAAACGCTTCCAACAATGTTTCGACATTGAACGATGGAAAAGTTGGTGTGATTGGTGTTTGTGGTGATGATTACCAATCAGGTCTTATGCTGGATGCATTTAAGAAAGCTAATGTTGATTGTAAATATATTATCAAGGATCCCTCAAGAAAAACTATTACCAAAACCCGTATTTCCGGATCTATTACAACTTCAATTACCCAGCAAATAGTCCGTGTTGACCGGCAGACAAATCTGCCGATTTGTCGTGAAACTGAAAACAGGGTTATTGATAATATTGAAAAAGCGTTGCCCGAATATGATGCTGTTATTTTGTCAGATTATCACATAGGTACTCTTACTAAAAGAATTATTGAAACAACTATTAAGTTGGCCAACAAATATAATAAGATAATCGTTGTTGATGCACAAAAAGATTTGAGCATTTATAAAAATGTTACGTCAATGACGCCTAATCTTCCAGATACGGAAAAAGCAGTAGGTTTTCTTATAAAAAATGATGAAGATTTGCAAAAAGCGGGTGATAAATTACTCAGTGAAACAAAGGCAAATGCGGTACTTATCACTTGCGGAGCGGATGGTATGTTTGTTATTGAGCCTAAAAGAAAATATACGAAAATTCCGGTATTCAATAAATCCGAAGTTTTCGATGTGACGGGTGCAGGTGATACAGTTACCGCTGTCTACACATTGGCATTGGCAGCAGGTGCTGATTATGTCAACGCGGCAATTATCGGAAATATAGCCGCAAGCCTCGTTGTTCGTCAATTCGGATGTGCAACAACTACTATTAATGAATTGTTGGATGCCGCTAAAAAATTATAGGAGAAATTTATGCAAAAGTTTTCAGATTTATTTAAAAAAATCCGTCCGATTGATTTAATTATTGTTTTCGGGGTTATTATTGCATTAATTGTCGGTTTCTTTACGTTTAATAATTTTAGACAAACTGCTGATAAGCAAATTGAAGCAACCTCAAAAATAAGATTTCAGGTATACATAAGAAGTGTTACTCTGACAAGTAACAAAATCCCTATGAATAAAGGTGAAAAAACTTTTATCAGTATAAGAAATGTTCCTTATTCAGATTTAGATATAGTGGATGTGTACTCTGACAGGAAGAAAATAGTCCTGCCAACATTTAATTCTAAAAAGGTGGTTGTAGTTGAAGATGTTTCTCAGGCAAGCCTTTACGATATTGTTGTAACACTTGAGGATACTGCAAAAATAACCAAGGATGGGGCCGTTGTCGGTGGTAATAAAATTAAAATGGGGCTTCCTATAACGTTGGAAGGTAAGGATTATAAATTTAACGGAATTGTTTCAAATTTGCAACTTGTTCCTGTTCCGGATAGTCATGACATGATTAACAATCAAAGTACAACTTACGATGTTCAGTAAAGTATTATTTAAAATTCAAGATAAACTGAAGTATTTTTATGACAATAGCTTGTTTTTACAAAATATAGATACATTTATTTTCGTGTCTATTTTGGCCGTAATTATTGTTTCAGTGTTTTTGTCATCGGATAATATCGGTTTTGTTGCCCTGGTTACGATGTTCTTGACCTTGGTGAAAATTTTGACTAAAAAGGGCGATAGATTTACGTTTAATTGTTTTGAATTATTTTTGAGCGCATATTTTATGCTGGTTTTCATAAGTCTGGCAGGTTCAACGTTATTTGCTTTAAGTTTAAAGGGTTTTCTGAAAACGTTTATATACATTGGGTTTTATTTTTCTGCTGCACATTACTTAAAAAATAATTTATCAAAACTTCCGTATATTATTATTACAATAGCTTTATGTCAGAGCTTTGAAAGTATTGTTGCGGTTATGCAAAATATTGCACATGTAGAGGCCATATCAGGTTGGCAGGATACTTCTGGTCTTAATCCCGAAGAAATCATGACTCGTGTTTATGGTACTTTAAAACCCTTTAATCCAAATCTTTTAGGAGGTTATTTTGTCGCCGGGATTCCTTCGGTTTTTGCAATACTTGCTTATTTTTTACTAAAAAATAAATACAAGAAAGCTTTAATATTTGCTGTAGGTCTTTTATTGTCTGTTTTTGCGCTATTAGCAACAGGCTGCAGAGGTGCTTATATGGCTTTGTTTTTAATATTGGTGCTTTCTTTTGTTATTTCGGTTAAATTTTTCGGAAAAAACTATAAAAAAATATATTTTATTGTAATGGGTTCTGTAACGGTAATGCTTACCGCAGCGTTATTATTTTTGACCTCTTTAAGGACGAGATTTTTGTCGATGTTTGCTATGCGGCAGGATTCCTCTAATTCTTTCAGATTTAATGTCTATCAAGCGTCCGTTGAAATGTTTCGGGATAATTGGTTGCTTGGAATTGGTGTAGGTAACAGAAATTTCCGAGAAATCTACGGACTGTATATGAAAACCGGATTTGATGCTTTGAGTGCTTATAATATCTTCCTGGAGATTGCTGTTGAAAGCGGGTTATTTGCGCTTATTGCTTTTCTGGGATTTTTGGTTGTTCTAATGCGTGATGCAATAAGGATTATATTGAACTCACAAGATTTTGAAAAAATAATTTTTGTTTCTGCCGCTGTTATATCAATTCTTGCAGTGATGTTTCACGGATTTGTGGATACGGTATTTTTCAGACCGCAAATTCAGTTTATATTTTGGATAATGGTGGCAATAGTATCTGCCTATGGTTTTAAAAAAGCTGATAATACAAACTTCTGATATAAAGCTTTTATAAAGACATGAAAAAGCTGTGGTAAACTTAAATTAAAGGTAGTTAAGAAGGAGAAGAATATATGATACCTATTTTAGATTCAAAACGTCAGTACGCAACAATCGGTGCGGAAGTTGAAAAAGCTGTATGTGAAGTTTTACGTTCCGGTTCTTATATTTTGGGACCAAATACAAAGGCTTTGGAACAAGAGTTGGCAGATTTTATCGGATGTAAATATACCGTTGGTTTGAATTCGGGTACTGATGCTTTACATTTAGCATTGAGAGCTTTAGATATAGGACCCGGAGATGAAGTTATAACAGTTGCATTCACGTTTGTTGCAACAACTGAAGCTATTGGAATTGTTGGTGCAAAGCCTGTTTTCGTTGATATTGATGAGGATACGTTTAATCTTGATGCTTCAAAATTAGAGGCTGCAATTACTCCTAAAACAAGGGCTATCATTCCTGTTCATCTTTACGGTCAGCCTTGCGATATGGATGTTATTATGGATGTTGCAAAACGTCATAATTTGCATGTAATAGAAGATTGTTGTCAAGCTATCGGAGCTTTGTATAAAGGTAAAATGGTCGGGACGTTCGGAGATTTTGGTTGCTTGAGCTTCTATCCTACTAAAAACTTAGGCGGTATGGGCGATGGCGGTCTTATTATGACTAATGATGAAAAGTTGAAAGATAGAGTAATTGCTTTGCGTAACCATGGCGGTGCAATTCGCTACCATCACGACGAAATAGGTGTTAATAGCCGTCTTGATGAAATTCAAGCCGCAATTTTGCGCGTCAAACTTCCGCATGTTAAACAATGGAATGAAATGAGACGTAAGCATGCTTATTATTACAATGAATTATTTAAAGATTGTGCGGATGTTCAAACCCCTAAAGAATTACACGATACATATTGCGTCTATCACCAATACACAGTTAAAATTCCTAACAGAGATGAAGTTCATAAAATGCTTCAGGAAAATGGCATAGGTGCAATGCTTTATTATCCTATTCCTTTACATTTGCAAAAAGTGCATGAATATTTAGGAGTTGGTAAGGGTTCATTGCCTGTTTCAGAAAAAAATACTGAAATGGTTATTTCTCTTCCTATGTTCCCTGAACTCACTGAGGAAGAACAAAGAACGGTCGCCAGAACTTTGATTGATTGTATTAGTAAATCAAAAGCCAAAGTTGGTGTTTAAATATTGTTCACAACAAAAAGACCCATGTTTATATGGGTCTTTTTATATACTTATTGGCGGCATGCATTTAGCCTATGGCGGTGAATGTGAATCCTTTGGCTAATTCGTTAAACGGGTTAATGCCAACTCTGCTTGAATCGGCGAATGTTTCATCAGGATTGAAACGCTGGTTGCGTGGGGTATCAGCTCCTTGTGTCATTTTACCAACCCGGGTGATATCTCCAAAAGCGTAGGACGGCACAGCTCCTTGTATCGTTGACATCATTGTCTGTGATACGCCTGTTATTTCCTTTATATCGTTTAATCCGCCTTGATTATATGTCATGTTGTCCTCTTAAGCTATCCATGCTGCCGTCGGGCTTGCATAGTATCCGTTGTTTTCATAAAATTTACGATCCGTGTATGAAACATTTCTGTTCGTAAGTCCGTCAATTTTATCTCCTGTTATTGTATTTGTTCCAACACTGTTCCCTTGAAAAAAGTTAGTCAGTGCCGCATCACGCATTAACTGTGAGGTATCTTTTTCCGCACCGTTAAAATGAGTGTATCTCGGCTGTGTTAAAGCCGAAAATTTCGTACTGAATAAATTGGTCATTGCTTTTCCTTTTTTATACTCTTATATATATAAAGTATATACGGTATCAATAATTGCCTTTTTTGTAAAGATATATAAACATGCTTATTACTATTATTCCCGCATCAATGTACTTTACGAGCTTATGTAAAGTTTTGTAAAGTGTAAAATCTACACCATTATTAGCGTTTTGGCTAGTTAAAAAAAATATTTAAACAATTTATTGACATTTAAAAAACTATGTGTCATAATAAGAAAGTAAGATTTAAGTGTAGTCGAAACACTAAATATAAATAGATTCATTAACCCCAAAAACATATAAACTCCTAAATAATAAACACTAAAAGAGACCATTAGGATGCAGAAAACGACCCACTCACTTGTGAGTGGTTTTTTTTATTGTATTATTAAAAGATTTCGGACAAATTTTTCATTCAGCGGCAGTTCATATTCTATTATATCGATTATTTTTGAGTTATATTTTTTCAGGATTTTTTGTGCATGCATTATTTCTTCATCAGTTTTTCGAGATTTGTAGGCAACAAAATAACCGTCTTTTTTTAGCAATGGTAGTGCATATCCACATATTTTATCCAATGTACCGACTGCTCTAGCGGTTATTATATCGTATTTATTATTCAAATTCTCTGACCTGGCGCATATTGTTGTCAGGTTTTCTATTTTTAATTCGTGTTTTATATTGTCTATTGCATTGATCTTTTTTCTTATACTATCCAGTGCCGTAACACTAATGTTCGGGTATGTTATGGATATGGGTAAAGCTGGAAATCCGCCGCCTGTGCCTATGTCTAACAAGGAATAGTTTTTGTCAAAGGTCAGGTATTTTTTGAAAAAATTTTCTATTGCAAGGCTGTCAAACACGTGTTTTTCCCACAAAAAATTCTCATCATTTTTAGAGATTAAATTAATTACGGCATTTTGCCGCAAAAATGCCTGCATGTAGTTTTTGTAAAATTCTTTATTCTTCAAGTTCTTTAAACCTTTCCTCACCTACTCGCATTTTTATATCTTCTATTCGTTGTGCAATTTTGGGCGCATTTTCTTTGTAGATTCCTTCATTAGTGTAGGAATATGCATATTTGTAATTTTTCAGTGCAAGTGAATTTTCTTGTCTGTTAAAATAAAAGTCGCCAAGTGCTGTTGAGGCGGAAATAATGTAAAAAGGTTCTTTTAGGATTTTAGCATAACTTAGAGCCTGATTGTAGTATAAAAGTGCTTTTTCCGGAAATTTTGCAGCATAAATTTCGGCAAGTTTCATTGATGACGTGTAAATACCGTTTATATTTTTCATTTGCTTATCAAGTTTGATACTTTCTAGGTAGTATTTCACTGCGATGGTTGGCTTTCCGATGTCATTGTACAATAGCGCAATATTGGAAAGTGCACTAGAAAGATTTTGGTTATTTTGGGGATTTGAGTCCAAACTTATACATTTTTTATAGTATTCAACTGCCGTTTTTTCATCTCCAATGTCCTCATTTACAAGTGCAAACTTATAATATAGTTCGGACAATACATTTTTGCTGATATTAATCGGATTAATTTCAAGAGCTTTTTTATAGTAGTTATAGATTGTATTATTATCACTGCTTAAGTTTGCAAGTGCATTTAAAACTTTTATTCTCAACTCGTCCGAAATATTATTCTTTTCTATATCAGAGAGCAAAGTTTTTGCTTTATCGAGTTTAAATGTCATGTAAAAAATATTGGCAATATAGTATTTTATTTCGTTAATCTTTTCTGTATCGCCTGTAGAGTTATAGAAATCTTCTGCCAGTTCAAAATATTTTTGCGCACTGTACCAGTCTGAAATATTTTGATAATTTTGAGCCAGCTTTATGTATATGTTAGGCAGATATGTGTAATAATCATCATCATTTTCTTTCGTCAAACATTTATGATAAATTGAAATTGCATGCTTATAGTCAAAAGAAGCTTCTTCTTGTTTTGCCCTATTCATAAGTCCGGTCAGTGAGAGTTTGTTTTCCTCCTGCTCTTGTTTAGCACGTTCATCGCTGAAGGATAAGAAATTCTTTATTGAATCCGCTATTTTATCAAGTACTCCAGTATCATCATCATCAAATATGAATGAAATAGTTTTAATTTTTTCTTCTTTAGGTTGTTCAATATTTTCTTGTGAGTTTTCAATTAAATTTTGACTCGGGCTGGTATTCGGTGATTTTTGAATGTGATTTTGTACCTGCAAGTAATGTTTTTTGGGAATGAACATCGAATGATATTCAATTTCATTACGCATAGTTTGGCGTGAAATAATTATATTACGATCTAGGGGTTTTAAAGGTAATTGAGTATTGTATAAATCTACGCATCCTTGGTGAAGTTTTAGAGCAACATTAGGCGGAATTGAATTTTCAGCGATAGCCTTGTAGTAATCTTGCAGGTAAACACATTCTTTTGATTTTGAAAGTAAAAGATTATTTATGAAAAATAACATTTTTTCTTCATCCCACAAATTAAATGTTTTGAGGAGTTTTATGCTGACAGGGTGTCTTATTACTGTTAAAAACCTGAACAAATGACCGCTGACAGGGTCCACAAGTGCCAGTGCCTCTCGCAATATAAAATCGCTGAAACTTAAAAAACTTTTTGAGTATCCGTCTAAAAATTCTCCGAGAGTTAACTTTCTCAATTTCATTATTTTCAAAGATAATGTTGTGTAAAAGAAATATCCGTGAGTCAGCTTATACAGTTCATCTGAAAGTGGACCTATTTGTTTAAATTCTTCAGAGCGGAGATATTTTTCAAATATGGTTTTTTGAAAAGCAAGTATAGTTATTTTTTCGTATTTTATTTTTTTTTCAAACTCGGACAAATCAAAATTCCTGGATATTAAAATAACCTTTAAGTTTTCCATTTTGCAGAGGTGAAATATGAACCCCAAAATTTCTTGTTTGTTGGATTTCAAAACTGTTTCAAAGGAGTTTAATATAACGATAACAGGTTTATTTACGGATTGGAAATATGCATTTATTTTTTGCGTAAAATTTTCGGTTTTAATTTTTGGGACAGATATTTTGCCAAGAGCGGAGAATTTTTTGAATTCTTCAAAAAAGGTCAGTAAAATATCATCCAATATTGTTGTTTCAAAGCAATTATATTGAAGAACGGGGATGTCTTCATGCAAAGTGGCGGTAAGACAGTGCTCAACTATACTTGATTTTCCGGTACCCAAAAAACCGTTTACAAGAAGTAAAGATGTGTCATTTTGCAAAAAACTTAACATACTGCCAATTTGTGTTGCATTGTTTTCCAGTAAAAAAGAATTTATGCCGCTTAATTCATTTTTTAAAAGTAGTTTTGAATCAAATTCTTTACTTGTAAAATTGTATTCCATATCGCTATATTAAATGATTTTACAATTTTTTGCAAATTTATTTTAAATAATTGCACTTTGATTTTTTTAATAGTATGATGTTAATAATAGACGGGGAAAATATGGAATTTTTCAGAAAACATCAAAAAATTATAATTGCAATTATAGCAGTAACATTTATTGCTTGGACTGTAGGTCTGATGCTGTTACCGATTTTAATTAAATAATTATGGATATAACAAAAAACATAAAAATAATTACGATAGCAGTCTTGTTGGTGTTTATGTTAAATTTTATCGCAGCACCATCGGCTTTGTGCGCGTCCAGTGTGGAGCAAAAACAAATACAAACCAAAGAAAAAATTCGTCAACTAAAATTGCTTGAAAATGCAGAGAAAAGTAAGCTGGTTAAAAATCAGCGAAAACTGGAAACCACTTCAAATAACCTTCAGGCATCCAAAAATCAATATAATAATATCGAAGGTCACCTGAGCGAACTTGAAAAGGAGCTTACGGTTGCGACAAAAGAATTTAATTTGGTGGACGCACAGTTAAAACAAAGAATAAGGCAAGTTTTTAAATCACAACGTACGGGTATGTTTGAACTTATACTGTCAGCAAAAGATTTAAACTCACTTTTGGACGTTATATACTTTGAAAGATTGATTTTAAGAAGTGATTATGAACATATGGTTGCAGTAAAGGACAAAGCCGGTAAAATCGCGCAGATGAAAAGAGATGTTGAAGAAAAGAAAAGATATCTTGCTCAATCAATTAAATCAATCAACTCCCAGCAAAGAGATATAGAGCGTGCAATAGCACAAAATCAAAATATGATAAATAAGCTAAAAACGGACAGAAGATATTATGAGCAAACCGAAAGAGAGCTGGCAAGGCAATCCGAAAACTTACAAACCATGATAAGTAAAAAACCTCAAGATACAACGGTGAAAGTTTCCTCATCAGGTTTTATAAAGCCTATAGGGGGTCGTATTACGTCGCCATTCGGTTGGAGAACACATCCAATATTTAACAGCAGGACCTTTCATTCAGGCGTTGACATAGGTGGACCGAATTATGGCAGTATAATGGCTTCAAACGGCGGAAAGGTTATTTATTCAGGTTGGTACGGCGGTTATGGCAAGGTGGTTATAATTGACCACGGAACGGTAAATGGTAATCCAATGACTACGTTGTATGCACATATGTCAACAATAAAAGTCAAACAGGGTGATTATGTAAAAAAGGGTCAGGTGGTAGGGCTTGAGGGCACGACGGGGTACAGTACCGGACCGCACTGTCACTTTGAGGTGCGTATAAACGGCAAGCCTAATAATCCCTTGAACTATATATAAGAAGGTATAATTTGAAAAAGATATTGATTGTAAGTTTAATAATGCTGATATCCGGTGCAAGTGTTTTTGCAGCTGATAATGTTGAGGAAATGTATCAGGATATTGATAATATCGAAAAACATTTTTTTGAATCTGCGATTATTCCTTCCTGTGATGTAAAAGTCGAAACTATAAACCAAATCGTACCTGATGAAGAAAAATATAAAGATCATATGCCGTTTTTCAAGCAAACAAGGCTGAAACTCCAGCGTGCAATGAAGACTCACGATAAAAAAACATCAAAAAAACTTTTTAAAAGATCTGCAAAGGAAAATGATTCGGACTGGAGCTCGGGGAAAAGTGAGATTTCAGATATTGATGACGATTTGTTTGAAGAGAATTTCGAAACTGATGAAGGTGAACAGCCGGATACTGCAAGAAACAAAGCCAAAACAAAAGATACCAGAGAATATAATATTTCGCTCAGGGGCGGTGTAAAAGAGCAGTCTTCTCAGAATGAAATGGTTCTGGACTGTGAGGATGTTATTTACAATGAAAAAACAGGTGATATTGAAGCTATAGGTCAGCCAATACTTATTTTCCCGTTACAAAAAGTCGAAATGACAGCCGATAAAATGATTTATAACAGGGATGCAAATATTTTGAAGGCTATCGGGAATGTAGTCCTGACAAAAGATAATATTCCTGTGTATGGTGATTATATACAAGTAAATATGAATGAAGAAAACATATTTATGGACAATATTGAAACATCTCCTACGGCGATGAAAATTCGAGCTAAAAAGGCAGTTAGTGAAAATAATAAATTAATCCTGTCGGATGGCAAAATGTATTCAGATTCATCAAATAAATACAGATTTATTTCGAGAATGATAGGCCCGGATTTCAGTCGTATGATAATAAGCGAAGAGGACCAGAATCTTCTTTTGACCGGCAATGATGCAAAATGGAAGCTCTCTGCCTCTGAGATTAATGTTGATTCAAGAAAAGAGCATGATACGTTCCAAGTAAAAGATGCGGCACTATACCATAATGACAAGTATTTATTTACTTTGCCTTCATTTACTGCACATACGAATAAAAATCAGGAATTTGTAGAAGCAAATTATCCAGAATTAGGTTCAGTATCAAAATTTGGTATGTTTGCCGGTCCGGGTTTTGTTTTTGATGCGCCTTTCGGCTCCATAATAAAACTTATTCCTTTAGTTAATTATAAAGATGATTTAGGGATAGGAGGAGCGGTAAAGTATAAATCTGCATTTAACCAAACACAGTTTATGTACGGCAGCGGTTCAGACATGATTGTATTAAGAGGTCGTCAGGAATTGGATGATAACTTGTTTTTACAATACGGTTCAAATGCCTATATGGATAACTGGTTTTTGGGAAGGAGAATGCCCAAATATTTAGCTGAACTAGTATACGACAGGGGCGTTACGGTAAAAGATTTCTTGGCAGAGGGCAAAGATTTGAGATTCAGACATCGTGCATCAACTGCATTTGCACAAGATGGTGAATACAATATGCATACCGAAAATATCCAAAGCAGCAAACTTTCAACAATGCGATTCAGGTACATGGCAGAAGTTGAGCAATCACTTTTTAAGTATTTAGATAAAGAAAGAAAGAAATCACTTGATTTAAGTCTTGTAATGCAGGGATCCGCCGCAGTATATGGAACAGGTGACACACAATTTGTAGGTCGTATAGGACCGCGTATACATACCCAATATAAATATTGGATGCAGGATATAGGATATTTTATATCGGGATATTCGGATCATACACCTATGCCGGTTTATGATATGTACAGATATGGTCATTCTAATGTATACATAAAAGAAGCATTGCGCTTGAATAAATACCTTACTGTCGGTTGGTGGGGCTCCGTTACTTTAACGAATGATTCACCTAATGGTGAAATGTTTCAGGAAAATGCGTTTATATTTTCTATAGGTCCGGATGATTTTAAGGTTAATCTGGGGTATGATTTTATGCGTCAAACAACATATTTTACAGTTGCTGTTATGATAGATACAAAGGGTACAACGGTAGAATTTGACAAAATGGAAATAAAAAATCCGGAACGTTTAGGGCAATCAGATAGTAAGAAGGATAACGTAGCATTTGAACAGGGTACAGATAGTCCTGTTATAAAGAAATTACAGTATGCTGAAGTGATTGATATAGAAGACCCCAATAAGGAAAGTATATAATGAAAAAAATTTCAACAGTAAAAAAAGAATTAATAAATTATGGTGCAATTGCCGGTCAAAAGGGTTTTACACCTGGGGTATCCGGGAATTTGTCTGCCAGATACGGTGATAACATCATAATTACAGTATCCGGATCCGCAAATGGATATTTAAAAAAAGATGATTTCGTAGTTATTGATTTTGAAGGCAATATTGTTAAGGGATACAAGAAACCCTCAAGCGAGATGAGGTTGCATATTGAATTTTATAAAATTCGACCGGATATAAATTATATTATTCATGTACATTCACCTTATTTAAGTACGTTTGCATCGTGCCAAAAGGCACTCGACGAGCCAATAATGGCAGAGAATGTATTTTATTTCGGGTACATACCGCTGGCGGAATATAAAATGCCGTCGTCTATCGAGTTAGTTGAAGAAACATCAAAATATTTTAAAGAATTTGATGCGGTATTAATGGCAAACCACGGGTTTATAACAGGTGGTGTAACCATGGAGGATGCATATTTGAAATTAGAGCTTGCCGAATCATATGCTCAGGTTGTTTTTAACACCAAAGCAATGGGCGGTGCAGTTTTATTAAATGAAAAACAGGTGGAAGAAATAAATCTATTAAGAGGTAAATAAAAGTGTCAGTAATGTTGGAGAGTAAACAAGGATTAATAGCAGGAGATGGTATATTGCCGGTAAAAATGGCGCAATATGCCAAGGAAAACGGTTTTGATGTAGTTTGTATTTCGCTGGCAAATGACAATGTAACCCAGTTAAAGAAATATTGTTCAAAAGTATATTCGTGTCATCCCGGTGAAATTAATAAGATTGAAAAGATATTGATGGAAGAAGAAATTAAACAGATCACTTTTTTGGGAAAGGTTCATAAACGTGTGCTGTTGCAGTTATATAAATTTGATGCCAGAGCAATCGAATTATTGAAAACAGTGAAGCGTCTTAATGACGATGAGGTGATGCTCTTGATAGTTAATGAATTTGAAAAAGCCGGGATAAAAGTTTTGGATCAAACCATATTTATAAAAAATCTCATGATACCGGCAGGTGTTCTTGGCAATAACAAGCCTACAGCGGAACAGTTAGAAGATGTGAATTATGGATTTTGGCTTGCGAAAAAAATGGGCGGAGTAGATGTAGGTCAATCTGTAGTAATTAAGGATAAAATGATAATGGCTGTTGAAGCAATAGAAGGAACAGATGCTTGTATTAAAAGAGGTGCTAAGCTTGCAAAGAAAAATGCATCTGTTATAAAGGTTTCTAAACCCGAACAGGATAAACGATTTGATATTCCGGCAGTCGGTTTGCGAACTTTAAAGACAATGAAAAGGTATAAAGCATCACTGCTTGCAGTAGAGGCTAACGAGACAATAATTGTGGATCAAGAAAAGGTTGTGAAATTCGCGGATGAAAATAATATGGTGATTATGGCAGTATAATTATGAAGAAGATTTTTATTATAACAGGTGAATATTCTGGTGACATCCATGCTGCACATGTAGTTTTGGAACTGAAAAAGCTGTATCCTGAAATAATTGTCGAAGGTATAGGTGGTAAAAATTTGAAGGATGCAGGTGTGAAGCTTTTTTCAGATCACCATAAAATGTCTGCAGTAGGGATTTCGCCGGCGATTATATGGAATCATGTACGATTAGGGAAACGTTTGGTTGAGTATCTTAAGAATGATTATAAACCTGATTTGGTTTTGTGTGTAGATTATGGTGCATTTAATTTAAATGTATCAAAGTTTCTGAAAAAATCCGGTATAAAGGTTTTTTATTACATACCTCCGCAAATTTGGGCAAGTAGAAAATGGCGTATTAATACAATAAAAAAATATATAGATAAAGTATTGTGTATATTTCCTTTTGAAAAACCATTGTATGAGCGTTACGGGATTCCTACATATTATTGCGGTCACCCCCTTATATCTCAGTTAAAACCCAAACCCGATAGAGAAACGTTTTTTAAACAGCACGGTTTTGATATTAACAAAAGATTGGTGTCGGTATTTCCCGGTTCCAGAGTGTTTGAGTTAAAACAGTTAATGAATGTATTTATAAAGTCAGCCCAAAAGCTTCAAAAAAATCATCCTGATTTGCAGTTTTGTATATCGCATGCATCTAATCTGCCGGATGATATTTACAATAAATACTTAAAAAGAACGGATTTTAAAGTGTTAAAAGGTGAAAATCAAGAACTTTTAAGTTGTTCCGATGCTCTGATACTGGCTTCAGGCACGGTAGCATTGGAAGCTTGTCTTTATGAGGTGCCTATGGTTATTGCATATAGGGGGCCATGGCTTTTTTATTTTATATACTTGATGGTAAGATGTATAAAAAAGGTTTCATTACCCAATATCATTGCAGACAGAATGATTGTGCCGGAAATTATTCAAAAAGATGTGTCTGTCCAGAATATTTCATATCAGGTAGAAAAGATTTTATACAACAATTCATATCGTGAAGATTTTATAAGACAGTTGGGCGAAGTAAAGGAATTACTGTCCGATAAAATTTCTTCAAAAGAAGCCGCAAAAATTATCGCAAGTGAATTTTGTAACAATTCTTAATTTTATATTTTCAAATCGCAATTTTAAAGGAGTTTGAACATTTATTATATATGGTAAGTGTTATGGTTAGCGGTGTCCAAAATAATATTATAAATATAAAATCTCAAAATCCTTTTACCAAAGGTCAAAGTAATTATTATATTACTACCGAAACGGCACAGGATATATTTGATGTGAGTGAAAAAAATAGTGAAAAAAAGCGTAAACGATTAGGACTAATAATAGTTACAAGTGCGCTGGGATCAGCAATAGGTATTTTTGCACTGGTAAAAGGTTTACCAAAAAATACCTATAAATGGCTGCAAAAATGGGGACAAAGGCTTGAAACTAACGTTAACAGCCGTAAATATGCCGGGAAAAGCGGTCCGATAACTTCGTTTTACAACAGACTTTTTAAAGATGTTACTGCATGGGCAGAAAAGTCCAAAGGTGTCAATAATATAGGTTCTTTTAAGGATTTGCTATTTACAAAACTTATGCATAAAAATAAATTTACCAAAAAAATACACCTCAAAATAACGTCAATATTTGAAAGGTTGGCAAGACGATCCGTCGTAAAAGCTTATAGATCTTCCGATGAAAAATTTATGAAACTTTTTAACACTTACGATGAAATAAATAAGGAAATTTTGCAAAACGCTCCGGATAAAATAGTAACGATTAACAATGTAAGCAAAAAAGCTTCAGAATGGGTAGAGGAGCTTGTTACAAGGCAAAATACCGTACAAGCAGGATTGCGTGAAGATTTTGGGCGAAATGCCCGTTTAAGAAGGTATATGCGGATGAAAAAAGCTACAGACGGATTGGAGGAGAAGGTTTGGGATGAGTTTGTTGCTAAAGAAAATATTAAAGGTAAAAACAAACTGCTAACCACCTTTATTGCAGAAGATGCAATTGCCGCAGATAAAATATCAATTATGCGAGGTGTGGATTTATCAAGAAATAAAATAACTCACAGTATATTGGATAATTATAGTGCTACATCTAAAGCACTTGATAATATTGCTGCGTTTCTTGATTATAGTGATAAGAAATCGCATGATTTATTGAAAGAATTACGCTCCAAACTGGTAACGTACAAAAAACTTTCCGGACCGGATGAACAAAAATTACGCGAAAAGGTAAATGAAGAGATTTTAACCGGGTTAAAGTCTTTATCAAAACGAATTACTGAAGCGACTGATAAATTTGATTACAATAAATCAACTGTATCGCAGGTTTCGGCTTATATAGATGAAGTTGAAAAAATTCTGGGTAAGAATTCAAAGGGTGAGATGCAAGAAATCCTGACTATATATAAGCACTTTTTGCCTAAAGAACGATATGTAAAATTACGAGGAACAACAAATAAAACACTTGCTTCGTTTAATAAGGCAATAAAAACAGAAAATGATTTATTTTACGACAAATTAAGGGACTTAAAGCTTGGCTCCGGTCCTACGGATGTTTTTTCATTATTAGGTTCTGTAGGTGGTGTCGGACTTGGTCTTACCGCAGCGGATAACAGGGATGAGAGGATTTCCGCAATGTTAATATACGGTATTCCGATTATAGGCAGTGTTGCTACTTCAATTACTCTTACCGTAGCTTTGGTTGCAGGTATTAAAGCAATGCTGATAAGCGGTTTGTCAGGTTTGGCTATGAATATTGTCGGTTCCAGGATTGATAAATCAAGGAAGCAATATGCAAAGCAACAAGAGGATTTAAAACATACACAAAATATTAAGGCTGAATTGAATAACATCAAGGCCTAAGTTATATTTGTGATATTATATGTTTATGAGTATTAAAAATGAAAAAACTATAAGGTATAAGCTTGAACAGCGTGAAATTGATAATTTGAGTGAATATGCGACTAAAAGCAGGTTTTCACAAGGCAGGATATATCCAGCCGAGGAGTGTGCTTTGAGGACTTGTTTCCAAAGAGATCGTGACAGAATTCTCCACTCAAAAGCTTTTCGCAGATTGAAGCACAAAACACAGGTGTTTCTTTCACCGTTTGATGACCATTTCAGAACACGTCTGACTCATACACTGGAGGTTTCTCAGATAGGAAGGACAATTGCAAGAGCACTTGATTTGAATGAGGATTTGGTAGAAGCAATTTCTCTTGGACATGATTTGGGTCATACGCCCTTTGGACACTGTGGAGAAGGAGTTTTAGACGAGCTTGTAAAAGGCGGGTTCCATCATAATATTCAAAGTGTGAGGGTTGTAAAGGTTTTGGAAAACCTGAATCTTTGCAAAGAAACAATAGACGGGATTCTGACGCATACTTGGGGGTATATTCCTAAAACCCCTGAAGCACAAGTGGTTCAATTAGCTGATAAAATTGCTTATATTAACCACGATATCGAGGACTCTATAAGAGCCGGTATTATTGCGGAAAAAGATCTTCCTAAAGATTGTATAAAGTATTTTTCATCGGTGCAGTCTAAACGCTTGAATAAAATGATTACGGAAATTATTACAAATTCAGTCGGTATGCAAAATGTTGCAATGAGTGAAGAAGGCTGGTATTATACTACAAAACTCAGGCAGTGGATGTTTGAAAATGTTTACATTGATTCGCCCGCAAAGTTTGAAGAGCAAAAAGCACGAAAAGTTATAAGAGATTTATTTTTTCTCTATTGTGACATGTTAAAACCGGTTTGCGAAGAAAGTAAAATTGAAAGAATAGTTACGGATTATATATCAGGAATGACAGACAGGTATGCTATAGAAAGATTTAAAGAGCATTTTGTGCCGGAGGGGCTAAAGTTAACCACAAAGGATGACTATTTATATAAACTTGCAAAGATTATTGATTAGCAGACAGATTAAGACTGATTAAGCGTCATTTCATTAGCGAGTGCATCTTAAGGTGTTCCACAATCAATATATATTTTGAAAGTGTTGTTTAAAAGCGTATTGAAATATTTTAAAATATGTAAAGTATTTACCAAAATTTAATTATAAGCTATAATTGGTCTATGAAAAGAGCAAAGCTTTTGGGTTTGGACATAGATGTATATAGTTTTGACGAGGCCGTTGAGTATGCGAAAAAGCATAAGGGTCAGGTTGTAACAATTAATCCTGAAATGTTTGAGTATGTTAATAAAAATCCTGAGTTTGCCGATATAATAGAAAATGCGGAGATGGTTATTCCTGACGGAATAGGGGTGCAACTCGGATTAAGAGTTATGGGATATAATGTTAAACGTATTCCAGGTATAGAGTTCGCCAAAAGGTTGATTTCGGAATTTCAAAGTCGTCCTATTGCGTTAATCGGTGCAAAACCTGAAATATTATCTAAAACTGTCAAAAATTTAAAAAGCGAATTCAAAGGTATAAATATAGTATATGCTCGTGACGGATACTTTGATGATCCTAATCTGGTTTTTAAAGAAGTATCTGAACAAAATCCGGAGCTTGTACTTGTAGCGTTAGGTTCCCCTAAGCAGGAGGAATTTATATACAAACTTAAATCAATATTACCAAATGCATTAATGGTAGGTGTTGGCGGTAGTTTCGATGTATGGTCGGGAGTTGTGGAAAGAGCTCCGGAAATTTATCAAAGGTTATGGCTTGAATGGTTATACAGAGCAATTAAAGAACCTAAAAGATTAAAACGTATTTTCCCTTCATTGCCGTTATTTATTATACAAGTATTGAAAGAAAAATGGAGTTGAAATGTTATCGCATAATGAAGTAAAAGATTTGGAAAATTTAGCTAACGAGAATCGCAAGAACGTTTTAGAAATGGTTTATAATGCAAAATCCGGTCATATAGGCGGGTCATTATCGGCTGCGGATATTATGACGGTATTGTTCCATAAATGTATGAGAAACGTCCGAGAGTTTAATAAATCAAAAGAGTATAATTTACGTGATAGGTTTGTGTTGTCAAAAGGGCATGTTTCACCGGTTTATTATTCGGTATTGGCTCAATTAGGATATATTCCAAGAGAGGAATTAATGACGTTTCGAAGGCTCGGAACTCGTCTGCAAGGGCATCCGTCATTGTTGTGTCCGGGCGTTGAGGTCTGTACCGGGTCTTTGGGACAGGGGTTGTCCATAGCATGCGGAATTGCTATTTCGTTAAAACTGGATAAAAACCCTGCAAATGTTTTTGTGCTCATGGGTGATGGTGAACTTCAAGAAGGCAATGTATGGGAAGCATTTATGAATGCTGTTCAAAGGGATTTAAATAACTTAACTGTTATCATAGATCGCAATCGATTACAAATAGACGGTTGTACTGAAAATATTAAAGCACTTGATCCATTAGATGCTAAGATAAGAGCGTTTAATTGGGAGGTTATTGAAATTAACGGGCATAATATAGTAGATATATATGAGTCAATAGAAAAAGCCAAGCAAAATAATAAACCTACAGCGATTATAGCGAACACAATAAAGGGTAAGGGTGTAAGCTTTATGGAGAATAATGCCGGCTGGCATGGCAAGGCACCCAATAAAGAAGAATATGAAGAAGCAATGAAGGAATTAGCGAGGTAATAATGATGAAAAAAAGATTTAGTATTAACAGTAGGCTGTTTATGACTACGATTTTAATTCTGGCAGTGGTAGTTGCGTTACCGTTTGCTATCAGCAAAATTAAAAGGGCAGGTGATATTGGTGCTGTCCGGACTGAGGCTGCAAAAATGGTGTTATCTCAAAATAATGTTTTTTACAGATATATATATGCTGTAACTGATAACGGATTTAAGGACAATTACAGGATAGCTACTTCAACCGGTTCAGATTTAGGTGATTTAGGTTCAAGCCCGGAGTTGGGCACGGGTGGAAGTTCTTCTGGTGATAGTGAAAAAGATGATTCAGCTGATATAAATCATCCAACCGTACCGACTGAACCGACAGATCCGGGGTCTTCTGATAACAATATTGGTGAAGAAACTCCGGTTACCACACCACAAAATCCTGTGACGGTTACTCCCACAAAAAGCAGTTTTTGTGACGCTATAAAGAATAACTATAACGTTGGATCTTCAAGTTGTTCAGCTTCTGCAATAGCCGAAAATACAACTGATTTTAAGGGAAAGACACCTCATATAGTTTTTGCAAACGGATTAACAGTTTATATTTCCAATTACATTAATATTACAGCGCTTTCGGATGCTGAAGATACAAGAGATAGAGTAGGATTTATATTATTTGTAGATATTGATGGTTCAAAAGGTAAGTCATTATTATACGAAGATGTTTTTCCGTATTATTTGACAAGCGGCGGAAAAATTATTCCGGGTTATAAAGACACTGCAGGTAATCGTGCCGGTGCCGTGAATAAAGACCAGCTTAGCGTAAATGTAATATATGATTCATTTAAGGATTCTAAAAGAGAAGTAAAATTGCTTATGAAAGATACTAACTTTAAGCGTGCGGCATGTGCCACCGGTTACGTAAAGTCAGTAAAATACTGCGCAGGTGATGTCCAGTACGAATTGTGCAAAAAAGACTATAATGATTGCAGATTTGTAATAAATAAACCGTTTAAACTGTTTTAGATATGATTACTGATGATATTAAAAATATTCAAAAATACCCGCAAATTCCGGAGAAAATCCGAGAATTTATTACAGTTTTGTCCTCAAATGTGGAATGTGGAAGATATTGGATTACTGAGGATGACTATGTAAATGTGGAATTTTACGAAACTAAAAAACCGGAAATGGGTGTTTTTGAGTCACATGAGAAATATACGGATATTCAGATTATATTAACAGGTATCGAGCGGATTGACTATGCGGATATATCGGGGTTATCCGTTGATATTCCGTATAATGACGAGAAAGATATTGTGTTTTATAAAAAAACAAATAAGGATGTAAAAAGTGTAATTATAAAAAGCAGGCAATTCGCAATTTTTAATCCTAATGAAGCGCATATGCCTCAGTTGAGTGTAAAAGAATCCTTAAGAGTTAAAAAGGCTGTTGTAAAATTAAAAATAAAGTCACACTAGATTTTTAGTGTAAAAAACAGAAAATGCCGATGGCCGGAGTCGAACCGGCACGTGGGGTGAACCACACCAGATTTTGAGTCTGGCACGTCTACCAATTTCATCACATCGGCAAGCTATTAACTTATCAGTATGATTATGATAACAAAAACATATTCAAATATCAAATAAAATTTTTACTTTTTCAAAAATATCCTTAAAATATTACCAAAATACTAATTTAAAATAGTGATATAAACGTTAAATTTGTATTGAGGTTTTATGAAGAAAATATTTACAGTAATAGGATTTATACTGATTTTGTCCGTGCAAACACAGGCTGCGACAGTGATGGGTGGAATTTCAAAGCTTGATATGAACAACACAAACAGGGTCGTAGATGCTTCAACGAATACACCCATAGGTAATGCAAAAGTTTCTTTGCCTAAATACAATTACAGCACATATACAGATGAATACGGCAGTTTTAATTTGGGAAAAGTTAACGATGCAACAATATTATCTGTTGAGAAAGAAGGGTACAGGCCATTTTCATTGACTATAAATGATACTATAGCTGCTCGTCCCATGGTTTTGGGAATTCAAAAAAGTAACATTGCCGATGTAGTCATAGCATCGGATGTTTTCCATATTGGTGACGACAACTATTCCGAATATTCCTCCGGTGCTGGAACATTCAGATTAAGGTCAAATGGTCCGTTTTTCAGTAAGACTTTTATGCTAAGCGATAATACAATAACGTCAAATACTTATTTGGTAATTGGTTCTATTATCGGTGTGGATACACTTATGGCCCGTTCTATGGGACAAAACAAAATAGTTAATTCTTATGCAAGTCCTCCCGAAATATTTTTTAACGGTTCTAAAATCGCTGAAATTCAACTGAACGGTGACAACCAAAAAATTAAGATCCCTAAGAATTTAATTAGACCTAATCAGCAGAATGAAATTACCATAAAGGCAGGCAAAAATCTTATGCAAACTGCCTATACAGACTATGATGATATTGAAATAGCTAATTTGTCTATTGTATCCGAGTAGATTGTCCGATTATACACAGCCTTAAAATAAAAAAAAACGACCCAATAAGGTTGTAAAGGAAAAAAGGGGAAAGTTAACCGTTCCCAAAAAGGGGACGTTATAAAATTATCAAAGAATTTACGTAAAACCGGCGATAGCAGAAAAGTTCGAGATATCGCTGCAGAGTCGTAAAATATTAACCAAAGGTTTTGAAGGTAGACTCCGTATTCTTTTCGATAACTTTTTGAACA
>CASGCE010000033.1 GCA_949299935.1 uncultured bacterium
ATACCGTTGGCATCAATATCGAATGTAACTTCAATTTGCGGCAAACCTCTCATTGCAGGCGGAATACCGTCAAGTCTGAACATACCTAAAGATTTGTTATCTTTAGCCATCGGTCTTTCACCTTGAAGTACGTGGATATCAACTGCTGTCTGGTTATTTTCGGCTGTTGAGAATACCTGTGATTTAGAAACAGGTATTGTAGTGTTTCTCGGAACAAGAGGTGTCATAACGCCGCCCAATGTTTCAATACCGAGTGTCAATGGTGTTACATCCAACAAGACGATGTCTTTTACTTCACCGGCAAGTACACCTGCCTGAATTGCAGCACCGACTGCAACAACTTCATCAGGGTTAACTGATTGGTTAGGTTCTTTGCCTGTATATTCTTTTACTAACTGTTGAACTGCCGGAATTCTTGAAGAACCGCCGACCAATACAACTTCATTGATATCAGCTTTTGTAACTCCTGCATCTTTAAGTGCGTTTTCAACAGGGGTTTTGCATCTGTTCAACAAATCGCGGCTTAAGTCTTCAAACTTAGCTCTTGTTAAGTTTAAGTCAAGGTGTTTAGGACCATTTGCATCAGCGGTAATGAACGGAAGGTTAATATTTGTTTCCATAACTGATGACAACTCGCATTTTGCTTTTTCAGCAGCTTCTTTTACACGCTGCATAGCCTGTTTGTCGTTACGAAGATCAATGCCTTCTTGTTTTTTAAATTCGTCGCACATCCAGTCCATAATCTTCTGGTCGAAGTCATCGCCGCCTAAGTGAGTATCACCTGATGTTGAAAGAACTTCGTGAACGCCGTCGCCGATTTCAAGGATTGAAACATCGAATGTACCGCCGCCCAAGTCGAATACAAGAACTTTTTCACTCTTTTCTTTTTCAAGTCCGTAAGCAAGAGCTGCTGCGGTCGGTTCGTTTACGATACGTAAAACGTCCAAGCCTGCGATTTTACCAGCATCTTTTGTTGCTTGTCTTTGAGCGTCATTAAAATATGCCGGTACTGTGATTACCGCTGACGTTACTTTCTCACCTAAATATGAGCTTGCATCATCTGCTAATTTTCTTAAAATCATTGCAGAAATTTCTTGAGGTGTGTAGTCTTTTCCGTCAATTTTTACTTTGTAGTCTTCACCCATGTGTCTTTTAATGGATGCGATAGTTTTATCGGGGTTTAAGATAGCTTGACGTTTTGCAAGTTGACCTACAAGTCTTTCTCCTGTCTTAGAAAAACCAACGATTGAAGGTGTTGTACGTGAACCTTCTGCGTTGGCAATAACGGTTGGTTTGCCACCTTCCATGACTGCTACAACTGAGTTTGTTGTACCTAAGTCAATACCTATTGTTTTTGCCATAATTTATCTCCTTTTCATGTAATTTGTCTTTTTTATATTACTGTTATAACATCGTTTTTTCTAAATCATTAAAAAATAAACAAAAAATTAATAATTTATAGGAAAAAAAGCTCTGCTATAGCAGAGCTTTTTTCCTACTCAACGATTTCACCTTCCTCGTCACTTAAGCCCGGCAAACATACTCCAAATTGACAATTTGAATTGTAATTACTGGTTGAAGTTTCTGTGTCGGGTATGGTGTTAATTAATTCGTCATAGTAAGGTTTGCGATATTGCAGTTGAAAAGCATCCGCTTTCTGTATTTGCATTAGAGGTGACGGAACAAGTTTTTCCTGTAGAGTGTCTTTATCTTCATCAAGAATCGATGCAGTACACGGTTCATTGCTGTCAAGGCTACAGGATGCTAATGCTGGCGTGGCAAAAAGGCTTATTATAAATAATGATAAAATTTTTTTCATACTTTTCCCTCCGGTTTATATTCTATAGCATGAACTATAATGTTTCTTTTTACATTACCGGAAAGTATTGTTTTATGATAATGTTTTGTATTTTTGTTGTAAATGTCCGGTTTGTATTACCTAAAATTAATTTTTTTTGAAAGATTATGCATTATATCTTTAAAAGGTATTATGGGCTCCATTTTGTAGCCGCAGTCATCGGATAGCGCTCCTCCCATGGAAAATAATTCTTCTTGAGGGTATCGTCTGCATATTCCGGGCCGCCTGAAATGGATTTTGCATTTGTGGGTCGTTGGGTCAAGATTTTGGCATTCAAATATAAGTCCGATTTCATCTTTGCCTATTATTTTTAGATTTTTATAAAAGCTGTGTAAATATCGCAGTCTTTCGAATTCTTTTTCATCTTGGAGTACATGCTTATAGTGTTTTACATAAATTTGAGTGCAGCATTTGCCGCAGGCTTTGCATTTGCCTGTTCTGTAGTATTTTTTTCGTAATATTTTGGATAAGAACCATTTTTTTATTTTTAAAAACATAATAATATTATACATTCTTAATTATTAATTTTTGTAAACATTTTTTCCTTATAAGGCAATATAAAATCTTCAGGAAAATTAAAAAATATGCAAAAGGAAACTGACATAATAATATATATAACCTAAAAAATAACCAACCTTGACCTCTGTATAGGAGGTCTTTTTTTACCGCTCGAGCAGAGGCACGAGCGAAGCGAGAGTCGAACATCAAATAACGCAAACGTTGAGTTTCGGAAATTGATGAGGGCGCTGCCGTTTAAAGCGAGAGCGGAAGCGAGAGCAGAGGCATAAGCGAAGCGTGAGTTGGTGCTAAGTTACAACAATATTTGCAAAATATCATTCTTTTATTTAATCTTTTATAAAAATAAATTATTACTTAACAAAAATTAAAAATGAGAATTATTCTCACTTTACAAATTAAAAATAACATGATAAAATCAGATAAGTTAAAAGAAAGGTGGTAAAAAATGAAATATGTATGTACAGTATGTGGATGGTCAACAGAAGCTGACAAGGCACCTGAAAGATGTCCTTTATGCGGAGCCACAACATTCAAAGCTGTAGGAGGCGGAGATAAGGTATATGCTTGTGAACACAAGGTTGGTGACGGTATAGTTGAAGATAAAGAAGTTATGGAAGGTTTAAGAGCCCACTTTACAGGAGAATGTACGGAGGTAGGAATGTATCTTGCCATGTCAAGAGTAGCTGAAAGAGAAGGTTATCCTGAAGTTGCTGAAGCATACAAGCGATATGCATTTGAGGAAGCAGAGCATGCTGCAAAATTTGCGGAATTGTTGGGTGAAGTCGTAACAGATTCAACTAAGAAGAACCTAGAACTTCGAGCAGAGGCTGAGCATGGGGCTTGTGAAGGCAAACTAGCGATTGCACGACGTGCAAAAGAATTGGGATATGATGCAATACATGATACTGTGCATGAAATGGCCAAAGATGAAGCACGTCATGGAAAAGGTTTTGACGGTCTTTTGAAAAGGTATTTTGGATAGATTATTTTTTAATACAAAAATCCGGAACAAATTGTTCCGGATTTTTGTTTGAATGATATAAATTAGATTCTGTTATGCCAAACTCCGCCGCGTCTGTCAACGAATGCGTCATATGCTGACCAAAATCTAAAAATACCTGTCAAACCTAAAATTGCGTGTGTACAATTTTTTTCTACGGGGTTATCAAGAATTAACTGACCCAACCCCGGCCAAATAAGCAGAGATAAAGCCGCTGCACCCACCGATTTACCTGAAACTTCACCTGGTTGACCTGATGTACCGCCAGCAAGTGCCGGAGTGAATGTTCCAGCCATTGTAAGTAAAATTCCCAGTATTAAAATTTTCTTCATCTGTTCTTCCTTTCTATATATTTACTAATTCCTTAACTTCCTTGCGTTTTATTTTTCTAGTTGTAGTTTTCGGTAAGGGTTCTTTTTTTATGATAATATTTGTAGGGCGTTTAAACTGAGTTAACTGCATTGAGAGTAATTTAATATCATCACGTATTAACTTTTCGATTGTAGCATTGTCATATTTTTCGTACAAATATTCTTTAGGAACAATCACGGCCGTGATTTCTTCGGTACCGTCTTTAGATCCAAAGTTTCTTGATGTACCCAAAACACAAATTTCCGAAATATATTCGCTTTTTTCTATAACAGATTCAACCTCTTCAGGGAAAACCTTTTTACCGCCAGAAAGTACAATCATGTTTTTGATTCTACCTGTTATGTAAATGTGTCCGTCAGGTGAGATTTTGGCGATATCGCCAGTGTGAAGCCAACCATCTTCATCTATAACTTCCGCAGTAAGTTCCGGCTGATTGTGGTAGCCCTTCATTACAGACGGACCTCTAAGCAGTAATTCTCCGGTTTCGGTATCAACTCTGGCCTCATAGCTTTTTAGCGGTTGTCCTACCGATGCTAAGTCTCCCCGTTTGTTGGTGTTGACGGAAACAACAGGGCTTGTTTCTGATAATCCGTAACCTTGATAAACTTTTATACCTATCCTTTCAAAAAATTCTCCGACTGCAACATCTAGTGGCGCACCACCTGAAATACAACCCATAAAATGTCCGCCGAATTTTTCGTGAATTCTTTTAAACATTGATTTTTTAACCTTGTATGACGGCACAATCTTTGCAATTACATATAGAATTTTAAAAGCAGTTTGGACGTGTTTCGGTGAATTGTTAAGTTCAGTTTCTATTGCTGTTTTCAGTAATTTTAAAAATGCTGGAACTACAATCATAAAATCCACTTTTTTATCAACCATAATTCCTAAGATGTCTTTTGGCTTTAAACTTTGTGTGTAATAAACAGAAAAACCAAAGTTCAAAAAAGTTGAAAATCCGACGGTTAATTCAAACAAATGGTTCATTGGTAAAATTGATAATACAGTAACTTTTCTGTTTGGCAGTATTATATTTAAAGCATCTTCCAAATCGTCTAATTGAGAAAACATATTTGCATAGGTAATCTCAACTCCCTTAGGTGCTCCTGTTGTTCCTGAAGTATAAATTATTAGTGCTGTAGATTTTGAGCTTCTGTGGCGCCATTTGCATTCGTAAATATTGGGGAATTCGTAGATACTGGTTAATCCAAGGTTGTAAGAGGGTTCGTCAATTACAAAGATATTTTTTATTGAAGGGATTTCTTTCTGTAGTTCAAGCGCCATGTATACAAAAGAGTGAGAAACTAGCATTACTGTGGGTTCACAATCAGATAAAATCGATTTAAGTTCATATTTTGTTAATTTGATATCCAAAGGAACGACGGTCATACCGGCCATGATAGATGCAAACACGCAAGCACCGTATTCTGGTTTGGATTCTGAAAGTATAGCTATTCTTTCGCCTTTTTTAACTTGAACATCCATGATTAAATGACTTGCAAGTTTTCTGGACAAAAGTCCTATCCCTTTGTATGAAAACTCCTTCCACCCCATTGGTGTCTTAATTCCCAAAGCTATTCTGTCACTGAATTCATTAGTCCTATCCTCTAAGACAGAAAGCATATTGTATCTTCTTAACCCCATGCCTACTCCATAATTTCAAATGTTTAATTCAAGCATATTATCTTATGGCATAAAAGTCAAGTAATATCTATATTTTTGTATTATAATTGTAATATATTGAAAGGGCGATATGAAAAAAGTTTATATAGAAACTATGGGTTGCCAAATGAATAAATCGGATACTGAACGAATGCTCGGTATTTTAGATTGCATGGGCTATGAAGAAGTGGAAAATCCCAAAATAGCAGATTTGCTGATGGTAAATACGTGCTCTATAAGGCAGTTAAGTGAAGATAAAGCATACAGTTTGATTGGGACTTGGGGCAAGTGGAAAAAGGAATTAAATCCAAATATAAAAATAGGATTTTGTGGCTGTGTTGCTCAGCAAAAAGCAGAAAAGCTTTTTAAACGGGCACCTTATATTGATTTTATTTTGGGTACCCATAATATATATAAACTTCCGGAAATAATAAAGTCTGTTGAAAATAATCAGAAGATTTGTGAATGTACTGAAACTCATATGACGGAAGATACAAGAGGATTTGAGATTAAACGTGTAAAATCTGTAAATGCTTGGGTTAATATTACGGAGGGTTGTAATAATTTTTGCACATATTGTATAGTTCCCTATACAAGGGGTAGAGAACGCTCAAGATCGCCCGAGGTTATTATAAAAGAAGTTAAGGATGCTCTGGCACAAGGACATAAAGAAATTACGCTCTTGGGGCAAAATGTTGACAGTTACGGAAAAGATTTTACGGACAAGAACTACAGACTTGCAAACCTTTTACGCGATATAAACGCTTTAAGTGGTAATTTCAGAATAAGATTTGTGACATCATATCCTACAGATATCACTGACGAACTTATAAAGACCGTTGTTGAGCTTGATAAAGTATGTGAATATTTTCACATACCTATGCAATCAGGTTCAAGTGAAGTTTTGAAAAAAATGAACAGACGCTATGACAGAGGAATGTATGCAAGAATTGTTAAAAAGGTTCGTGATATGGTTCCTGATGTTACTATTACCAGTGATTTTATAGCAGGTTTCCCCGGAGAAACTGAAGAACAGTTTGAACAAACTCTGACTGCCATTGATGAATTTGAACTTGATTATTCAAATGTTGCCGCTTATTCCCCGCGGGAAAAGACTGTTGCTGCAAAATGGGTTGACAAATATGTTCCGGAAGATATTAAAAATGAACGCTTTCAGCGTTTGAATAAAAAAGTACAGGAAAATTGTTTGAAATCTAATCTTAAGTACGTCGGACGTGATATGGAAGTTTTGGTAGAAAGTTTCTATGAAAGACGCGGAAAACATATAAATACAGGGAAAACAAGGAATAATAAGACGGTTCATATACCTTTTGAGGAGGATTTGACGGGACAATTTGTGAACGTTAGGATTACAGGCGCTAAAACCTGGTATCTTAACGGTCGAGTTAATTCTTAGTGAGTTAATTGCTTATTATAAAAAATATGTTTGGTATAGCATTTTAAGTATTTTATTATAAATAATCTTGACAAAAATTAAAAAATAAATATAATAAAGTCATGATTAAAAAACATATGGAAAAGATTAATAATAATATCGAAATGCCCAAAACCCTTGATATAACTAGATCGTATATCGGGAGGGGCTTCATTTCTAAGCTTTGAATTATTTTTCCGTATAATACTTCTTGTAACTGATATCATACCCTCATTGTGGTTCACAATCGCTATGAACAGTCAAAATGTGACATATAGAACATGTCATACTGATACAATATTGATTTCACCTTTCAATCATTGTAACAACTTGGGCTGCAATGAGGATATGATATCAGCGCAAGGTTATGCGTAAATAACCGATAGATAGTTGTATAAAAAGAAAGGTAAAAGATTATGACAAAAAGATTTGGTTTTACTTTGGCAGAAGTATTGATTACATTAGGCATTATTGGTGTTGTCGCTGCCATGACAATTCCCACATTGATTTCAAACACAAATGGTGCACAATTTAAGACTGCTTACAAAAAAGCATTATCTACTTTAAATCAGGCTGTATTGATGAATATCGCTATGGAAGATACTGATTTTTCAACATTGGTTGCTGACACTAATCACCAAACAGGTTCTTTAGGTGCGATGCTTACGGCTCGTTTGCAGTCTGCAAGTGATATGACATCAAGCTATTTTGAAGGATTAGGTACAACTGTTCCTAAGACTACAGTTGATATGGAAGTTATATGTACTGCTGCAAATATTACAGCGGCTGATCAGGCAGTTACAGCTGGTGCTGAAGGTGATGTTCCTTGTGCAGGTCTTACACCACCCGCGGCTGATGAAGAGCCTACTATTGAATCAGGTAGTGTAAATATTACTTTAGATGAAGGGGATTATTTTGTGTACGCATTAGCTGATGGAACGTATTTTGGTTTTAATAAAAATGCAGCAAATTGTGCCGCAAAAGGTACTGCCAACTGTATTGGTTTTATTGATGTAAATGGTTCAACAGGCCCTAATACAATTGTTGAATGTGATAATGGCACAGGAACAGAGGATGAAGCATGTAATGTGGATTCATCTAATATACGTGATATTTATCCGGTATTTTTCCATGGTCAAACAGTCGAACCGGCTACAGATGCAGCAAGAGCAGTATTATTCGGTAAATAATTTATCTGGTATAATAAAAAAGCCTCGGACTTTGTCCGAGGCTTTTTTGTTTACATGGTTAACAATTCTGAGTTTTATACCAGTGAAAGAATTTTTGAAGTGTGATTTTGTTCTTTTAATTTTTGTATTCTTGTTTTTACAAAACTTGCCTGTGAAGATTCGGGTTTATTAAGCAAGAATTTTCTGTAATATCTTTGAGCTTCGGATTTTTTACCCAATTTGTCAAGGCATATACCTATTCCGGCATAGGCATTATAATATGTCGGATCTATTTGCATTATTTTGTTTAAAATAACAGAGGCTTCTTTGTAATGTTCCATCTTCATCAAAAGTGAGGATTTGTGGTCATAAGCTTTTATGTATTCGGGGGAATTTTCTATAAGCTTTTGATAAATCATCAATGCCATATCGTATTCTTCGCACAATTCGTGTGAGATACCCAATTGTAATATTGCATCAGGATTTTCAGGGTTTAGCTGTATTGCTTTTATGAAGTTTTTTATTGCACCGCATGGAATGCCGTTTAAAAGATGACATATTCCAAGCTCAAAATACGTATCATAATTTTCTTCATCAAGTTTGATTGATTTTTCAAGGTAATGTATAGCTTTAGAATAATTTTTCATATGCTTGTAACAAACACCCAAGTTAAAATATGACTTAGCATTATCACGTTTTAACATTAATGCACTAAGATAATTTGAAATAGCTTCTTTGTAGGCACTTTTTTTCATAAATTCGTCGGCTTTTTGGCACAAATTCTTTGCTTCCTGAACAGGGTTACTCATATATTGTGATTTCTTCGTCATACCTCTTCCTCTATTCTATAATTCTAAAATTATTCACATATTTGCAGTACCTCCAAAAGATGTAAAACTTAATCAATCATTGGATTTATTATTTTCTTATGTTATAACTTTAGTATGAGAAGGGTTTTAGTATCTTTATTATTAATGTCAATTTTGATTCCGTCTGTTGCGGCCAATGAGATTAAGTTGGATAATGTAAAACCGCAAAAAATTGAGATTCCAAAAAGCGACGTTAAACTGAAAGAGTCTATTGTAATAAACGATAAGGCGGTAATGGAGGAAATTGTTAAACGTCAAAAAGAGAAGGATCTTGAAGATATTGAAAATTTATGGAAGGGAACAGTCGAAAATAATCAGGTTATAGGCTTTGCTCTAAAAAAATTATCAACCCCCGAAAGCCAAAGACGCATACATTCGTCTTTAATGGCCAAAACTCTTTCCGCAATAGTTGCGGGTTCTTCATTTATTCCGTACGCTGTCGGGTCTGACTATATGCTTTCAACCGGTGCTTTTGCCGCCGGCAGGTTGGCACAAAATCTTATAAATCGTAAGAATATCCCCCAAGAAATTCCGCTTACAGATACCGAATTAATTGAACTTGCCGGTCTTGTTGAAAGTTTACAGGACAAAATAATTAATGCATATTACAATTATAAGAATTCTTTAATTCAACTCAAAGAAACACGCTCCAGACAGCTTTTGTACAGTAAAAATTATGCTAAAGCTATGGATGAAGAAGATTTTTTAGAAATCGCAATATCATCGTCACTTTATGATAATGTCGTAATCGAAGAGTTTTATTATATGCAAACTGCCAAAAAATATCATCTTGAACTACAGCGACTTGCGGGCAAAAAAGTTGTTGATAAGCTGAACTTATATCAGTATAATTACAATGCTGCACTTGTGAGCGAAAAAGTGGGAGGTGCAGATGACAAGAAATAGTTTTATATTAATTTTGATTTCATTTATGTTTGCTAATTCTTGTTATGCATTGAATTACGAGGATTTAAATTTTCCGAAAGATCCGGCATATCGGCTTGGTATAACTGATTCTCCGGAAAAGATGTATGTTCAGGCGGAATCTCAACCTATCAAGAAAGAATATGTGGAAAAAGATAAGTCTGTAGAGCATACTTCGGATGAATTAACATATGCAGATTTAAGCCTGAAAAGGATGTCCAGTGAAATTGCTTGCGAACTGAGTCTTGAAGAAAAAGAGATGGTGGCAGATTTATCTTTATTATGGCGCGGTGCTGCGACTCAAAGTGATACAATAAATTTTGCACTATATAAGCTTGCAAACCCTGACGCTGATAAGCCGGATGAAAAATCAATTAAAAAAGTGCTTACCACAATTGCCAGTATGTCAACTATGGTCGGTGCCGGCATGGGAAGTCCTGTTCTTGCAGCAGGTTCATTAATCGGAGGAAATGTGCTCGGGATTATGTCGCAAGATACTAAGGCTTTGAATTATAAATATACAAAAGTAAATGATGCCGATATGATTATTCTTGTTCGTAAAATAGAAGATTTGCAACAAAGAGCGGTGGATTTATATTATGATTATATGACTGCAAGAGAACAACTTAAAATGGTAGATAAACTTGTCGCTCAACGCAAAAAAAATTACGAATTGGCGCAAGATGCCTCCCGTGAAATAATTCTTGTAACTGATGCATATTATAGAACTTCATTGGATATGCAGTCTAAGGCTAAGTCTGATTTCTTAGTTAAACGTGCCGCTTTGGAGCAATTTGTAGGTAATGAAGTTTTTGTACAATTTGAAAAAGAACTTGCGGCGAGGGAATTAGGCAGGAAATGAAAATAATCACTTATGAGATTAGAACCGGATCTGAGAATATGCGTATTGATTCTGAGCTATTGGATTTTGCGATTTCAAAAAAATTACGGGAACCTGTTTTTAGGCTTTATGGCTGGAAACCTGCATGCATTTCTTTAGGACGTAACCAGAATGACGATTTTCTTGATTATGATTTTTTGAAATCTGCAAATATTGACGTTGTCCGTCGCCTCACCGGCGGTCGTGCACTGTTGCATAACGATGAGATAACTTATAGCTTTATATGCCCGGTATCTTATCTTTCTCAAGGGGAAAATGTTATTGAATCTTATAAAGAAATTTCACAATTTCTTGTCAATAAGTTTAAAAAACTTGGAATAGAATTATCATTTGGTGGTGAAAATGCCGTCTGTACAAAGTTTGACTATTGTATGTTAATTTCTACACGTGCTGATTTGTGTTATAACGGCAAAAAATTAATTGGTTCTGCTCAATGCAGAAAGGAGGGCTATATATTGCAACACGGTTCTATTCTGTACGACTATGATAAAAAACTCCTTGAAAAAATTTTCCATGAAGACATATGCACAAATTCCATAACGTCAATAAAGGAAATTAATCCCTATATTGGTAGGGCAGATATTATCAGAATTTTAACGGAATGTTAAGTAATGTAAATAAAAGAATTTCCTCTAAAATCTATGTATATCTGTGTTGCGGTATTTAATAGCATGTTATGGCGAATGTTTTAGCAATTTTTATATAAAGATTTTTTTTATATATGTAAGGGAAAAAACAAAAGAGGATAATAATCGTGAATTGGGGAATTATTTCAGGCGGACCGATAGATTTTTATACATGGAATTCGTTATATCCATATAATTATTGTTCAAATTATGGAGGGCAGTACCAATACAATTTGATGCCACCATATTTTACTATGGAGCAAGCATTTGAATTACAGAATTTATTTAATCCTTTCTACCAATTTTCACAACTGATGAATTCATATTACAGGAATTTAAATCCTTATCCGGATATGCAACAAATTATGCTGAAGCAGGCTGCATATACAGATGGGTATTCTATTGGTGAAAATATCGGCAATAACGTTATGGCACAAAATTTGAAAGAAAGGATTTCAGGCTTGAAATCTCAATTGGAACAGGCTTTGACTTCTGACAAATTAACTCCGGAGCAAAAAGATGTGCTTAAGAACTTAAAGCAAGAAGTTGAAAATCTTGAAAATAATTTTAACAGAGTTATTGAATTACAAAAACACGGTGCCACACCACAACAAATAAAAGCAGGATTATTGCAAATTTCTGAAAAATGCAACGAATTGGAAGGTAAAATACAAGCAAAAGCAAAAGAAATAAAGGATAAACTACAAACTCAATTACCTGGTACCGTAAACAATCCTAATCCGTTCTCAGAAGAAGTTAACCAAGACCGGGCGGAGGATATAGCTGTACCTAACGAAGACCACAGCATTTACTCTTCGCTTGATATAGTACCATTCAATGAAGATATGGTGGCAGCTGATGTGGACGATGAAAATATTCGTAAAATTGTTAATACAATTTACCAAAAGGTTGATGGTATTGGTTCAGGAAATATTAGGAAATATTTAAAGGAAAATATTAATAAAGATAATGTTGTTGAAGTAATGCTTCAATGGAACAAGCATTATGCAGAAATTTATGAAAAAGACGATCCTTTGGGATTGCCTGAGACATTAATGGATGAAAGATTTATGACAGGTGACAAAATTTGTACGGTCATACTTGAAGCTTTAGAGCAAAGATTAAAAGATTACCAAGGAGTTGATGCTGAGGTTTACAATAAAGCAAGTACGCAGCTGGCAATAGCAAGACGTGAACACGATTCTTGGTGGTCTAATGAGGATAAAATGGCAAAAGCACTTAACAAAGCTCATAAATGTATTACGATATTAATGTTTACAAAGGAAAGTGCACAACAAAAGGTTTAAGGTGATTCCTCATATTGTTAATAGGTTAGTTGTTGGAGGTGTATTTTGGGTTGCCATTTCGGTGACCCTTTCTATTTAAAATCGTTTTATAATTTAAAGTGATTGAACAATTTTTGCTCGACATTTGTAATTAATTTACCGTTAATTTTCACCCCGAATCCTTTTACAACCTTTCCTATCTCAAAAGCTTGCGGGATATAAAAATCCTGTGGAACGCACGCTACAAGTTGGTAATCTTCTCCTCCATACAAAATAAGATCCTCTAATCCGTCAAATCTTTCAAGATTCTTATCGTAAGGGATTTTGCTAAAATCCACATCAAGCATAACATTGCTTGCCTCGGAAATTTGTATCAAGGCATCCATCAATCCGTCCGATGTATCCATCATTGCGTAATCAACTTGTATTTGTTGAGCAATATATTTTGAAAATTCAACCTGTGCTTTAGGCATAAGGTGTTCTTTTGTAAATTTATTTTGTTTACCTGCAAATAACTCTTTTAACCCTGCAGCGCTTGTTCCATGATTTCCTGAAACAATTATTTTATAACCTTCTTTAGCATTTTTGCGTGAGGAAATTTTTCTGCCTGAGGTTTTTCCGATTATTGTTATTGAGATAAAAATTTTATCATTACCAGTAATATCACCACCTATAATATCAATTTGACCGCAGGCATCTTTTAGTCCTCTGTAAAAATTTTTGATAAAAGTTTTATCCGTACTGTTAGGCAGTGATAATCCTACGGTCAGATATTTGGGCTCAGCACCGCTTGCTGCAATATCTGAAATATTTACCATTGCCGATTTGTAGCCAAGTTTGTAAGCATCTGTATATTCCATAGAAAAGTGAATGTTTTCCACAAGGTTATCTTGTGATACAACTACTCCTATATCCTTCAGGTACGCGCAATCATCACCGATATATTCGGAAAACGTTATTTCTTTTATAATTTTGATAAATTCTTTTTCTTTCATTACACTAAATCAATTTCGGTAAGCGTTACAAATTCTTGTACAAGAGCTTCGTTCCATTTTTTGCCCGCATCTTTTTTAATGATATCCAATGCTTCTTTTGGGCTTAATTTGGCTCTGTATGGACGGTGTTCGATAAGTGCAAAATAAGCATCTACAATAAGAATAATTTGTGAGGTTAAAGGAATATCATTTTGTGAAAGTTTT
Source organism: uncultured bacterium (assembly GCA_949299935.1). Lineage (GTDB taxonomy): Bacteria > Cyanobacteriota > Vampirovibrionia > Gastranaerophilales > Gastranaerophilaceae > SIG32. The sequence goes on from CASGCE010000033.1 coordinate 13,824, forward strand.
TGTGGATAACCCGTTCCGTCCCAGTTTTCATGATGGTGTTCAATAATAGGTATGACATCTTGAATGTATGATATTGGTTTTAAAATTTTTTGAGCAGCAATAATAGGATGCTTTTTTATATGCAGTTTTTCTGCTTCGGTAAGCGGGGTTGTTTTTTGTAAAAGCTCTTGCGGAAGCATCAAGTTTCCTATATCGTAAAGAAGCATAGCAATACGAAGGTTATCAATCTCATTTTTACTTAGATCAAAACGTTTCGCAAGGTTTGTGGCCATAAAGACTTTTGATTTCATTACGCCTTTGTTATGCATAGGGTTATAAGTTGATGTAAGAATATCCGCAACTGTATAGAGCGTTTCCTTTGAGAGTTCTTTTTTATTCTCAGCATTTTGAAGTCTTGTTGTTAAATCTTCTAAAGTTTTCTGAGGTATGGGTATATTATGTTTTGAAAGAATTTCAAGGAAGGTATTAACGGCGATTTCCTGCCAAGAAGTTTCCGATATCGGTTTGGCGAGAGTAACTTGATTTCGACCGTTGCGTTTTGATTGGTACATTGCTTGATCGGTAAGCTCAAGAAGTTCTTCAATGTTATCAGAATGCTCTAAAAATGTTGCAACACCTACACTTGCAGTTACATTACCTATAACGTCAAGTTTTTTTGCCTCAATAGCTTTTCGAATTCTTTCTGCCGCCTTCATTGCACCGCTTGATTCAATGCCGGGCAACAGTACATTAAATTCTTCTCCACCCATTCTTGCCGGTATATCAATTGATCGGGCATTGCTTTTAAGAACTTCGGCTACTGTTTTTATTGCTAAATCACCATAAGCGTGCCCATATTTATCGTTAATTTTTTTTAAAAAGTCCAAATCTATACCTACAATTGAAAATGGCTGATTTTGTCTTTGAGCACGAGTGACTTCGCGTTTTAACGTTTCTTCAAAATATCGTCTGTTGTATAAACCTGTCAAACTGTCGGTTACCGCTTGTTCTTTTACAGCTAAAAATAGGTCGGTTATTGTTATAGACATCTCAATCTGCTGCGCAAAAAGTGATAAAAAGTCTGTTTCAGATTCTGCCAGTTCTTCTCTTGAGGTAAAAACACAAAACCATCCGAATTCAGTATTCATAGGACATAGCGGTATTATAATTAGAGATTTACAAGGTTGATTTGTAACCACGGCTGTCGCAACATCATCTGATAAATCAGGCATTATATACTTCAATGTTCCGCCCAAATCCTTTGTTTGCACAATTTTTTTATTCTTTATAGTGTCTGCATATATGCTATCGGGATCGTATGCCAATCTTCTTGCTTCGATTGGTATACCTATAATTTTATTTACTCGGGCAATTGCTGAATCCTTTGATTGAGTTACAATTTGCATATATTCACCGTTTTCATCGTGAAGTTTGCGTATAATTGCACAGTGCAGATAACCCAATTCCCCGTGAATGCTGCTGACAACTTTTTCCAGCACATTTTCCAATGGGGTTGAGGAGTTCATCATATCCCAAATATGCTGTAATGTCAGCATACGTTTATTTGCTACGTTAAGTTCATTGGTACGTGCTTCAATTTCTTTCTCTAATTGAAGATTTCGTTCGTAAATCTCTAAATAGTCTTGCTTTTCACCGTAGATATTATGTTCCACCTGCGATAGCATTTTTTTATATTCTTTTATTTTATCAAAAAAGCCCATCAATCACCCGTCAACTTATTTTAATATTATACAACATTTTTAAGGTTTTATAACAGTTTGTTAACAATATTTATAATTTCCTCAGGTGTGGGAAGGTTTGTGCACGCATTTGTTTCCAATTTACATTTGCGTTTAAAACATGGTTGGCAAGGTAAATTACCTGTTACCGGAATAGATTTATCTCCTGGGGGTGCAAGATATTTTAGTGGAGTGCAGGTAAAAATAGTTATAACCGTAGGTTTTTGTGTTGCCCATGCAAGGTGTGCACTTCCTGAATCCGGTGCAAGGACTATATCTGCTCTTGAAAATACTTCTGCAAGTTCTAAAAGATCAGTTTTACCTGCCAGATTTATACACTCATTATTTTTAATATATGAAATAAGTTCGTAATCATTAGAGCCACCGGTCAGTACAATTGAGCATTTTGATTGTATCCCATCAATTACTTTTTTCCAGTGATCTTTGTTCCAATGCTTAGGTACCCATGTCGTTGCCGGTGCAATTACAATTAGTGGCTTTTTAACATCTTTTAAAAGTATATCCACGTAGTCTTTAACTTTTTGGGTACGTTTTGGCAGTGTAACTTTAATTTCCTTGGTATTAATGCCCAGATAATCAGCGTATTTCAAATAACTTCTTACTACCGGAGTATTATAGCTATCGGTAATTTTTGGAATAACTTCGTTTGCACCTAAAATTGAAAATTCTCTTGCCTGTTTTGAGATAATCCTTCGTTTTGCTCTGCAAAATATCATCCAATAAAAGCTTTTTAAAAGCATTTGAGCATCTATTGCAATGTCGAAATGTTCGTTGCGAATTTGTTTTAAAATGGACAAATATTCCTTGAAGCTTGTCATAGAAAATCCGCGTTTTTTCCATAACTCAACAGGAGCCAAAATAACTTTATCCACACAAGGATTATCCTTTAAAATTTGAATACCTTTTTCTGAAACAAGCCAAGTTACGCTATAGCCTGCTGATTTTAATGAATTTGCCAACGGTATAGTATGAATGATGTCTCCAAGAGAGGATAATTTTATTAAAAGAACCTTTTTAGACATATAACCCTTCTAAAAACGCTGCTCCTACAACCCCCGAAAAATCACCAAGTGCAGCCTTTTTGAACTCTATTTTTGTTGCGGGTACAGGTAGCGATTTAGCTTTAGCTTTTTTAATTACTTTTTGATAAAAATAATCAACAGCTTCAATAAGACCGCCACCCAAAACTATTAATTGCGGATTTATAAAGTTTATGATGCTTGCGATTCCGCCCGACAAATATTCTGCGGCTTCATCAACACACTGAGTTACTAGTTCGTCACCTCTTTCTATCGAATCTTGTATCATATGGGAGGTTATTGATTTACCGTTTTCCATGTAATCTAAAATGACTGAATATCGACCTTTTTTTAGTGCACCTTCGATTCTCTTTTCTATCGCAGAGCGCGAAGCGTATGCCTCCAGACATCCGTGTGCTCCACAAGCACACGGCCTGCCGTTCAAATCTACGATGATATGCCCGATTTCTCCTGCTGTTCCTGTTGCGCCTCGGATTATCTCGCCATTTTTCACAATCGCCGAACCCACTCCCGTGCCTACAAAAATACATACCACGTCTTGATATCCTTTTGCTGCACCAAATTTCAGTTCTCCTATAGCGGCAATTTCAACATCATTACCCAGATATACCGGTATGTTAAAATGTTCTTTAAGTTTTTCTTTTATATTCAAGTCATAACAATCAAGATTAGCTGCTGCTATTAGTATTCCGTTTTTTCTATCTACTTGACCTGCTGCACCTACTCCTATTGATGAAATTTCGCTTACTGGTACTTTTACTTTCTCAAGTAACTCTTCTATACCTTCAACCATTTTGCGGATTATATTTCTGGGACCTTTGTCTTTTTTGGTTTTCTTTTTTACAAATTCTATTACTTCACCTGTTTCTCTGTTTACAAGTGCTATCAGTATCTTCGTTCCGCCTAAATCAATTCCTATTGAATATTTTTTCATATACCTTAGATTATATATAAAAATTCTTTTTTCGTCCAGCACAAAAATTTTTTAAAAATTTACAAATACTTGAATTTAAAAAAATATCGTGTTAGCATTCTATTACAGTACGATTTATGGGATAGTGAGGTCCGAATTATGAAAAGCTCAACACTAAGAAGATCTAACCTTTCGAAGGAAAAAATGGCTGTTTTAGAAGCTCTTTCCAAATATAAACAAGATTCCGCTTATGATAATTCCCCAAATGTTTATGTTCGTCCAAATAAGGAGAAGGAATTAGATTTGTTATGGCAGAATTTTAAAATTAGTCAAAAATCCGAAAAATCGCCTAGTGTCTATTTGGCAACAGGGTTTATTGCGGGAGCGGTAACCATGCTTATGTTGACGACTATTATTAGTTTTTCCGTAAAAAGTGGTGACGTAAGAGTTAATACTAATGATGCGAAGGTTAAAAATGAAAGTGTAAATTTTTTACCGGCAGGTGAGAGTGTTGCAAGAGAAGTTGAAACGTATACAGTGCAAAGCGGTGATACTGTTGAAAGCATACTAATTAGATTCTATGGTTCATATAGCCCCGAAAAAGCTTCTGCAATACAGAAAGCTAATAATTTGCAAAATTTAAACCGCCTTCAGATCGGTCAAAAATTGACAATTCCTATCGAATAGTAAAAGGTATAAGAACAAAGGAGGTCACCATAAGATAAGGTGACCTTTTTTGTTGCCATTTTTTATAAAATATGCTACAATAAGCCAAAAGAAGGAGGCAGTTTATGGAATTGGCAGAAGGGAATAACGGGGGGGGGCAACTCCTCTAAGCCAACGTAGCCGTTGGATCCGCCCAAATAGAGATTGGTCAAAATTAACAAATAATGTTTTAAAAAGAGAAAGAGGCTTTACGTTAGCAGAGGTATTAATAACGCTCGGGATAATCGGTATAGTGGCGGCGATAACAATACCGACAGTCACCTCAAAAATACAAGAATTTGTATTAAAAAACCAATTTAAGAAATTTTACAGTACATTTACCCAAGCGATATTTGGTGTGCAGACAAAAGCAGGTCGACCTATAAAATGTCATTATTGGAGTAGCAATCCTTATTCAGGTAAATGTACTGCTACTTGTCCTGTAAAAAATGAATATGGTACGTGTATAAGTGGGAATGTATGTGCTGAAACAGGGTTATCTATTCCTTCAGATTATGTTGGTCCTATGAGTGAGTGTCGAAAATTTCACGAAGAATTATTTACAAATACGCTAAAAACGGTAAAAATATGCAAAAACCATGCATATGAACAGGGTTGTTTACCGAAGGATTTTAGAGGTGCAGATATAGTCAATTCGGAAAAAAATCCTAACGGAAACTATGATCCGGACGGAATTTTTTCAGATAGTCGAATAAAAAACAATTATCCTGTATTTGTTTTAGCAGATGGGACTTATTTTATAGGCTTTTCTATGTATTTCCCGGCAATGCCAGTATATACAGTCGATATAAATGGACATAAAGGTCCTAACAAATGGGGCTATGATATATTTTCATTTAGGTTAGATGGCAGTTTTAACAATGGCATTTCAAATTTAACCGGTTGGACTTATGCCACGGAAAAGGGCGGTAAAACTTTTACTCAGATGTATGATGAATGTTTTAAATAGTTATACTATTTAACTGGCAAAATGATTTTAGGACATTTTTAGCTTTTTCTATTTCTGTGTAGATACGGTTATTTTTTGTCTGCTTAACTATTTCTGTTGCCTTTTCATACATTTTGCCGGCACCTTTTAAATATTCAGGTTGTCTGTCAGTTTTTAAAAGCCCAAGTTCTTGGAAATATTTCCCGTATAAAAGGTACAATCGTGACAGTATGTCTTTCATATTAAATTTGCTTGCAAGAATGATGGCATTTTCTATTTGTATTTTTGCCGTTTCATAATCCGAAATTATAATACTTGCTTTTACAATTATTATTTTTAGTAATATGATGAAAAAGTAATTGTTAATTTTGGGATTTTGAGCTACATCTATGGCTTGAGAGGCAATTTCTATTGCAGCATGAGGTCCTTCAACATCAAGTGTGGCATCTGCTATCAAATACCAAGTCAAAAGTGCACCAAGTGCTATTTTTTCTTTAGCAAAATAGGTTATTTGATCATTGTATATCTCAAGTGCCTGTCGGGATTGCTCATTATCTTTGAATATTTTGCCAAGCAAGGTTTTTAAAATATTTTTGGTGAAATTATCACCACAATTGTTTGCGAATGTGACTACCTGGAATAAGTCCTCTTGAAGTCCGTCATATTGTTCTTTGAAAAAATTGTTTAATATCTCTACCAGATTCCAACGGAGTATAGTTTCATTATCCATAGTGTTGGTTTTATATAGATTCAAAATGTCCTCAAGTATGGTTTCAGAGGTATAAAAATCGCCCTTCATAGTATTGGCAAAAGCTAAAGTAAGTTTGCTTTTACAAATGAATAAGTCATCTTTGATATTGTTTCTGTCAATAATATCAAAGATAATTGTTAATATTTCAAAAGAACGATCATTACCCTGTAAAACAAGCGCATTGGCCAATATTAAGTAAGATTTTAACCATGTTTCATATACAAATTCATAAGAAATCTTTGATTTGGGTAATTTAGCAAGAAATTCATCCAAAACGGGCATGATGTCGTTATCAATAGTATTTATAATTTCTCCGCAATTTCCTATATTTAACAACGCTTCAAGTTTTGATGCCTTCAAAAGAGCAATTTCAAGTTTGTGTTCGGGCGGCACTTTTAAAAGTACATTATCAACACATTCTACATTACCGTAATAGTTACCGGTTCTTAAACAACAGTATGATAAATATCCTAAAAGTTCAATTTCCTTGGGACTGTTCCCGACCGCTTTAGCGTTTGATATCGCGTCGGGTAAAAATTCAAGTGCTTCTTTCGGGTTGTAATCAGATAAAATTTTGCCCAATCTTTCAGAAATATTGTACCTGGTTTTAATTGTTTCACTTTCATCAAGTTCGTTTATCAAAGCAAGACACTGCTTTTGAGAAATTACATAAAGATTAGTGTCGCCAATATAAGCAGCTAGTCTGGTGTTTTTGGTCCAAATATCAAGGGCAAGCTGTGTTTGTTTGAGGTTTTGGGCTATAATTCCCAATATTGCATTCGAATTCATGATGAAATTTTGCATTGAATTTTTGATTTTTATGTTTATATCAATGAAATCTTTATCATTTTTTGAGCTTGTAAGAATGTTTTCCCAAAGTAAAAGATTCTTGAATTCATAAAAAATTTCATTAATCGGTTCAATAAAATGCATTTCCCTTAAATAATCTATAATTTCGTTAAAATTTTTTTCATTAAAGTTGAATATTTCTTTTAATAATGCAAGATTAATCTTGTCACCTAAAACAGATGCACCAACTAAAGTTTTATATGCTATAGGATTAACCTCTTTAAGATTTTTTAAACGTTCTGAGATTATTTCCGCAAAGGTATTCGGCAGCTTGAAGGGTTTGTCCCCGATTTGACAGTCAAAACAATAACTTAATGCTTGTTCCAGAAATGCCGGATGACCTTTGCTTTTGACGATAATTTCATTACGTTCAAATTCATTTGTGTACGAAAATGCTTCTTCATAAGCTTTGCATAAGTCATCCATTTCGGTGTTATTTAAAGGTGCTAGACCTATATCAAGGTACATGTTGTCATCAAATAAATAAAAATAACCTTTTGCAGGTTTAGGTTCACTGTACATCATAACGAGATGCATTTTATCCGACAAATTCTCGCGTTTCAGAAGATTATTCAGAAATTCAAATGAAAACCCGTCTATAAAGTCAAAGTTATCCGCTATAATAATAAATTTACCGATTTTGGCAATTTTGTCAAAAACTTTGTATAGCATATTGAAGGTTTTCTTTTTGTTGATGAGTAAATCTTCAAAATTCCCGAATTGCGACGAATATAGAAAATTTATAAAACTGTTAATTTCAAAACCTGTCATTTCTGCAAATTCATTTTGAAAAAATTTAACAGCATCCTTTTTAAAATTCGGTGTGTTAACGCAAAAATTAGGTAAATTAAACAAGTTGAGAATCAAGTCTTGAATCATACCACCGGGCGTAAGCTGTGTTAACGGAGTACATTTGCCAAACATCCATATAAACTTGTAATCATGAAGTTTTTGGATTGTTTCTTTTAAAACGTAGCTTTTGCCTATGCCTTTTTCACCGCTTAGGGAGAATATTTTTATATTATCAGATATAATACCTTGTGTTAGAGCCGTTACGGCATTTTTTTGCGAGAGTAAATTCGGTCTATATTCAAGCGTATCCACCTGCGTAAATTCTTCTGTATTTTCAAATGGTATGCCGCATTTACGACATTTTTTTGAATTCGGAAAATTCACACTGTTACAATGCGGACAAATTTTTAATATTTCTTTCCCGCATTTTTTGCATTTAAGATCAAAAATAGAGTTTACCGTGTTACAATTTTTGCAAAGTAAACCGGTTCTGGTCTTGCAATACGGGCATTTGAGCGTATTTTCCGGAATTATTTTTTTACATACTGGACATCTCATAGTTTTACCTAGTTAAACGATTCTTTGACTTTTTTCATTAATTTAAATAATCGTTTTGAAACTTCTGATTGGGATAAACCAAGTTCTTTAGAAATTTCTTTCTGAGTCATTCCATTATCATATCGCAATTTATAAATTTGTAAATACTGTTTATTGGTATCTTCTTCATTAATCTTATTAATAAGGTTGGCAACTTGTTTAATAGTATCCTTTTGTACCGCCAATTCTTCAGGAGAAAATTCAATATTAAAATTCCAGTAAGAGACTTCAATCTCATTAAATTTATTAGATATTGTTTCGTCGGTCAAGAGTTCATTTGAGGGAATGTAGCCGGACTTGGTTCTCCTTAACCTTCCGGAATCTTTTAATACATTTATTATTGACGTAGAGGCAATCTTTTTTAAGTAAGCCTCTAATGCTATATCAGAGGTTACTATATTAACTATTCCCAAAGAACGTTTGCAGGTTTCGTTGAAAAAATCCTCATATAAATCTTCATTATTTGAAAATTTTTTGTTATTTTTTATTATTTTTTCTATCAAATCTAATTTATCTTGCGCCAAATCCACAGTAAAGTCTCCTCTACGAGTATTATAGCATATTTATAGATATATTTTAAGAGCTAACTGTATGTTATCTCCAACAATCACACCAGCAGGGGCTTTCAATACTTTCAGGGTATCATTTACAGTTCGTAACACTATATCATCAATCTGGGTAGAACCGCTGGATTGGAGTATTTTAGCATTTTCAATAGTCCCTTCTTTAGATAAGACAATATTTACCTGAATTTGTTTTGAGTAGGCATATTCGGTTGCAAGCAATAAATCACTGGAAAGTGAAAGCTTAAGGCTTTTGCCGGCTGTTTGTAAATATTTTCTAAAAGTATCATTATACGATACGTAATCCGGAACTGACCAGGATAATTTTTTAACGTCAAGATAAGGAGTTTCTATAATTGGTGCTTTAGGCTTATTAGCACTCTTTATGGCAGCATCAGCCGTATCCTCAAGTTTTGGTTTAACCTCCGGAAGAATCATATTATCTTGCGGAAGTTCTTGTTCATCCAGTTTGGGAAGATTTTTTTCAAGAATACTAGTAGGATTTTGTTCAGCCTTTTGTTTATCGGTTTTACTAAATGATGAGTATATTAACAAGGAAGCAAGTGCGGCAACAATTATGGTTGCAATGGCAATAGCTTTTTTACCTTTTTCCGGTGTTGTCGTTTTATATTGAAATTCACTTGTTTCATCTTGTAAAGTACCGTCATTCTGGTATAGCACTTTTAATTTTTCCAGTTCATCATTATCTTCTGTGTTGATTGGTTGATTTATGTCTATATTAAATTCTCCGGTGGCATCGACTTGGTTAGTGATTACTGTTGAATTTTCGTAGGATACCACCTTGTTATCGGATTTATTGGAAGTTTCATCGGATTTATCACCTAAAGATTCCAAAAATTCGTCAGTACTACTTGGTTGTTCTTCTGAAATTACGGCAGATAATTCATCAAGAGTTACGGGTCTTTCAAAGTCCAATTCTTCATCCGTATGTTCATACGATTCTGCATTGTTTGCATATAGACCGTCTAATTCTTCTATTGTGGTAGTTTGAATGGATTCTTCCTCTTTAACCGGTTCATAGTTATTATCTTGTGGAGGTTCCAAATCTTCAAATAATGTCTTAGTTTGTTCTACATTTTCATCATTGTTGTTTGTTTCATCAATTAAGACAGGAGAAATATCTTCCAGTGGGGTTATTTCATCATCTTTGAAAGGTAATTCTTCCTGAAGTTTCATGTCATCTCTTTCGCCAAGATTTTCAAAATTAGTTACCTCAGTATCCGTATCAGAAGTTACAGTTTTTTCATAATTCCCAAAATCTTCTGACAAATTGTTTATATCGTCAAAATCTCGGACATTTTCATCACCAGAGATTGCATTTTCAGCAGTATCAAAAGGCAGTTCATCAAACTCACGCAGGTGAATTTTTTCAACAGTGGAATTTGTATCCGTGCTGTCGGATAAATCAGGTAAATTATCAGAAAAGTCTAATTCGGTTTTGTCTGCTTTCAAATCAGATAAATCAAATTTTTCTTCAGAAGTTTGTAATGTGTCATCAATAGCCTGTTCAGATATATCAAAAGGTTCTTCAAATAAGTCATTATGAATTGTTTTAGATTTTATATCAGCAGGTTCATCATTTAGTGGTAGTTCTTGTATATCATTTTCGTGTGCGAGTTCTTCATTTGTTGCAAAAAATTCATCAGCATTATCCAAAGTCAAATCATCAGATATATTTGCGACGGTATCTTCGGCAGGGGATTCTTCTATAATACTTTCGGTTGAATTATGCAGGTCAGATTCATTATTATAAAGATTTTCGTTGGCATCGTTTGATAGAGGTTCATCAAAGTTTGTATCAGGCAGATTGATTTCGGAGTTATCTTTCAATTCGTCTTGTTCAAAAGAAGAATTTTCATCTGACAAATTACCAACAGTTTCAAATTCATCTGTTTTTTCAAACAGATCAAATTCATCCTGTGCAGGTGGAACAGCACCGAAATCAGCATATTCTGAAAGTACTGAAAAATCTTCATTAGTTGCAACATGATAGGAAATCCATTCAAAGTTGTCAAATTCAACCAAATCTTCACGCAAAGTAGAACTTTTTAAAAGCATTTTGAGAAGATTTCGTTTGTCATTGTCGTTGATATCATGATCAATAAGCTGTATTGCGAGATTTTCCCAGTTTTCAAGTTCTTCTTGTGAAATTGCTTCTGTGGTGTTATTATTAAAGTTTTCTATATATGATTTCAGATCAGAAGGATGTGATAATTTTTCTTTTTCAATGAAATAGTACTTATCATTATGATTATTTTTGTTGATAAGTTTGGGTTCAAAAAAACCAAGAAACTTTACACAAGATTCATCTTCTAAAACCTTAAATACAAGGTAAATATCAGGAGTCAAGTCATACTCAAAATGCGATTTAGGAATAAAAATAAAGTTTTCATCATAGACCATTCTCACATCCAAATGTATATTAGGCAGCATTATGTCTGCTATGTCAAACTCTTCACGAATTTTGTATATATTATGCAAATTGTAAACATTTGAAACACTAATTTCTTCCTGAGCCAGATATTTCATGGCAAGCTCGCTTGCGAGCGCATTGATATATACCCGTTTTAATGTATCCTCAAGAGTAAACCCTTTCGCTAATCGTGATGCTTTGCTTTTATCTTTTTCCTCTATATAAATTAAAGTTTCTTGTTCCATGCATTTTCTCCCTTTAATTTATAAGATGGCATAGTAATAAAAATTATTCCAAAAGTATTGTAAATTTTTGTAACAATTGTTGAATATTTTTCCAGTTCCGGTCAAAATCATGATATCAGAGGGTTTGTATGTTGTAGAAATTTGATAAAATAATGTAGTAATAGGAGGTTTATGTATGATAAATTCTGTTTCCGCCGTAAGTTTTAAAGGTGCTGCGTCCGAGATGTCAGCGCAAGAACGTATTAATGCACCGGGTAAATACACCAGAACCAATTCTTCCGGGTCTAAAACAGAAGGTGCACCTAAGAAAAAACATGGCTTTTTAAAGAATTTAGCCCGCTTAGTGGTTGCCGGAGCCGTTGTTGGTGGTGCATTGCTTTTAGGATTTAGAAAGAATGTTCTAAATGTCCTCGATGATGCGGCATTAAGTGACGCTAAGTTTATGCAAAAAGTAGGACATTACTTGGGTAAGTTTGGTAAATATATTGACGAAAAAGTCTGGAGCAGACTCCCGTTTGTTAATAAGAATGCTGTGGCTTAGTCCTATAAAATAGTCAGACTGATTTATTTGTATAATGGAAAAGACCTTTTTGATAAAAGGTCTTTTCTATTATATTCTATTCTAAAAATTCGGATAAAATAACATTACTTATTAAAATACCTTCCGTATTAAGAGCATATCCATTTTGTGTTTGTTTAATAAATTTATGATATTTTTCAATAATTTTTTTATATTTTTTATCAAAATTTATATTAAATTTTTTATTTATCTGTTTTACATTAATTCCGATGATTTTTCTAAAACCCAGAAATATTTCTTCTTCAAGTTGCTGTTGTTGGGTCAGGACATTTTCAATCAAATGTTTAGTAGGATTTTTAATATAATCGTCAAGATTTTTTGGATTTGAATACCTGATATTTTTGACATAACCGTGAGCAGCTGCTCCAAACCCGTAATAATTACGGTTATTCCAATAGTTTAAATTATGTATTGAAGGTTTTTTACCGAAATTGCTGATTTCATAATGAGTAAAGTTTTGTAAGACCTCTAAAGCACTCAGATACATTTCGGCCTGCATGTCTTCATCTCCAAGATTTTCTGGAGTGTGTGAGTAAAAATAGCAGCATTCGTCTATTTTTAATCCATACAAGGATATATGTTGTATGTCAAAAGTAGTTGCGTATCTAAGGTCATTTATAAACATAGCTTTAGTCTGACCGGGTAATCCATATATGAAATCAACGCTAATATTATTAAAACCTGCATTTTTTGCAAATTTTATTGCACTAACAGTTTGAGCGGATGTATGTCGGCGGCCTATTATTTTCAGAATATCATCGTTAAAAGTCTGACACCCCAAGCTTATACGATTAATCCCTATTGCTTTTAATCCGTTTAAATAATCTTGTGTAAGTGTTTCAGGATTGAGTTCCGCAGTAATTTCCGGTGATTTTGTATAATTGAACAATTCCAGTAATGTTTTAAATTCATGAATTGTCAACAATGAAGGGGTTCCGCCTCCAAAGTATAATGTTTTGAGTGGTTCTCCCATGTATTTTTTGTTAATTTCTTTTATAAGTGCTTTGATGTAATGTTCTTTTAATTCAAGTTTAGGATACGAAACAAAAGAACAGTACTTACATTTTGATTTACAAAAAGGTATGTGGATATATGCGCTATTGACCATAAAAGTATTTTACTATGAAAATTCCATACAGGTGTTTTTTGTATCGTTGCAAGAGTAATGAGTACAATTGAATTTATTGTAAACTTCTTTAGATAATTTGCTGTTTGTAGTCCAACATATAACGCGAATTTGTCAATAAGCTTAATTGTGGTGCCGTATCCTGTAATGATGTCAGGATGAAATTTTAAAACAAATTTTTGATTTTATCGCAATTATTGAACTGATTTTATAGAGCAAAATTTAAAAGATGCTTGAGTAGGACAGAAAATATTCGCTGATAATATTTAATAACATCGGTAAAATCCAAATCATAATTGCTGCGCCAAGAACCGGTTTGAATAAGAAGCTTAATTGAAAAACATTTACCTGTGGAGCTGTTTTTGAAATTACACCGAGAATAATATCCTGTCCAAGAGTAGCAAGCAGTATTGGGGATGCTATTTGCAATCCCATAAATAAAACATTTGAGGACATACTTATAAGATAATCCATATTAACTATTTGTGTAAGAGGAATACTTGTTGCAAAGAGTGGGAATATATCAAAGCTTCGCATCAAAGCTCTTATGAGCCAATAAACGCCGCCTAGGTGAATAAATATTAATATTCCGAATAATGACATAACCTTGCTCAATATTGAAACTTGACTCGATGTTGTCGGATCCAAAACCATAGCTGAAGAAAGTCCCATTTGCATATTTATCATGTCAGCCCCGGCTTCTACTGCCAATAAAATCAGTTGAGCCATATAACCAATAAGTGCTCCTACAACTATGTTAAGTATGATTGACAATGCAAAAGATTTCATAACCATTAAACTGTCAGGCTTCACGAACGGAGTAATAACGATTGTTAAAAGCAGGCACAGGGCAATTTTTACCATACCCGGTATTTCTTTTCTGTTAAATACAGGTGCTAACCTTACAAACCCCATAAGCCTTGAAAATACCATAATCCCCGCCGCAAGGGTTGTATTAAGTATAGGAAACATTTTCATTAATTCGGTAAGTATCAAATCCATTAACCATTACCTCGCAACGGTTGTGGTATATCAATTGCAGCAGGTGGTTTTGGAATTTCTATTCCCTCAGGCGGTGGACTAATTCTAAAATACCTGAATCCTTCGTGAGGTTTTATATCGGTTTTTTTATCCGCTATTTTGACATTGAGTATTTCTTTTTTGCCGTCAGTTGTCGTTACGATAATTTTACCTTTCCCTGTAGAAATAGGGGTTAATATTATTAATTTTTTTTTGTTGTCTATTGTAAAAACGGGTTTAGCCTCAACTACTCCAATGTTTTCTGTGGTAACTGATTTTACCGGAGTTTTTGAAATAATAATATAGTCCTCAAAAGAAAATGCCGGTAATATAAGATTTGTTAATAGAATTGTTAGTAGAATTTTTTTCATTATTATCTCCCCAGTATTTTGTTTGTTTCTACAAAATCAGGTCGAGGCATAGGTGTTCTTGAACTTGGTAAGTATCGCATTTTTTGTTGATTATCTATAAAAGGTACTTTCCCGGGATTTTTCATTATGTCATCAATTTTGGAATCATTGTTAATACGCATTTCACCCTCAAAAGGTGTAGTGTATTTATAGTAATCTGAGGAAAGCACGTAATTTTCGTTTTTCGGAACGACATTAAATGCAAGAGCCATCCCGTCTGTAAACAGGTTTGTTAAAATTCTTATAAATCCGATACCGCCTATTATTATCACTAAAAATACGGCAAGAATTTTTGGTGCTGCAGCAATTGTTTGCTCCTGAACTTGTGTTACCGCCTGTAAAATTCCGACTACCAAGCCTATACCTGCCGCCACAAGTACACATGGCATTGATATTGCCAGCATTACCATAAATCCTCTTGCTAAATATTCTATTAAAGGTTCCATAAATCTCCTTAATTATAGCTTGTTACAAGCCCCTGTACTATTAGTGTCCATCCGTCAACTGCTATAAATATTAATAGCTTAAAAGGAAGTGATATGATGGTCGGTGACAACATAAACATACCTAATGCCAAAAGTATGTTTGCTACTACTAAATCCAAAACTATGAACGGTACGAATATTATAAAGCCTATTTCAAAAGCTGTTTTTAATTCACTTATGATAAATGCTGGTGCTACTTGCCAGATAGTAATTTCTTCAGGAGTTTTGGGCGGCGTCTTTCGTGATAATTCTACAAAAAATGCCAAATCGGACTCACGTGTTTGTTTCATCATAAATTCCTTTAAAGGTTTTGAACCTTCATTTATGGCAGCTACCATGTTTTGACTTTGTTGGTACGGAACAGAACCCATTTCATACATTTTTGTAAAAGTGGTTCCCATGGTGTAGAAGGTTAAAATCATTGCAAGTCCTATTATAACGATTGAAGGCGGAACTTGTTGTGTACCAATTGCCGTTTTTAACATCGAAAATACTATGACAAACCTCAAAAAACTTGTCATACAACAAAATACAAACGGTATAAGTGAAAATACCGTCATAACTATAAGCAATTGTAAAACCGGATTTAAGTCTTTTAATACTGTGTCCATTTTATGTCCTTATATTTCATTTATTTTTTTTAACATTTCCTTCAAAACGGGTTTTTCTTTTGGCGGAAATCCCAGAATTACAGGCAAATCTTCCGTCTTGGGTTGTTTTTCACAACGATATTCTTTTGAATTATCATCAAGCTTTGAAATTAAATTTGTTTTATCAACATCTGATGCAATTAAAAACCTTTCGTGACCTGCGCGAATAATATACAAATTTTTGCGTGGTGCGAGGTTTATGCATTCTTCAATGTTCAAAAATTGTGATTTATTATTTGCGGTTACGTTTAAAAATTTTTTATAAACAACGAGAGCAAAGCATATTAATCCGAGCATTGCCATTGTATATACAGTAAAGTTAGCCAGATATCCTCCCATAAATCCTCCAATTATATATCTTCATCATCCAATTCAAAGTCACTGTAATCAAATTCTTCATCTTGCTGATCTGCCGGAGGTGCTTCTTCCTCAGATACTTCTAAGATGGGTTCATCCTCCGTATGACCGTCATCTACCTCGAATTCATCTAATGCCGCAACAGAAGTATTATCTTGTTGAGTTGTTATCTCTGATATTTTTACCCCATAGCGGTCATTTATTATGACAAGTTCACCACGCGCTATAATCTTATTCTCGACTTTTAATGTTACTTTGTTATCATAAATGGATGTTAAGTCAACAACCATTCCATCTTCTATATTTTTTAAATCACCGAGAGTTATTTTTACAGCATCAAATTCAGCGTTCATCTCAACTTCAATACTGTCCCATAAATTATTGGCACCCATATTTACTCCTCCGTTATTATTATCTATTGGTGTTATTAATCCCAGATTAGGGTTTAATTTTATTTCTTTTTCGTAATCATCTATAATAAGTGTCATACTTTTTGTATTACTATTGTCGAATATCACTATGTCTTCAATATCAAGATTTTTCAAATCGTACATTGAAAATTTTGTTGAGCCTATCCTAATTTTGACATCAAGTGTGCTTGTTTTAAAGGTAGTATTATCAAACTTTTGATTTTTTGATACTATATCAGTGGGATTTAAGAGAGCAGCGGGCAAGGATATTATAAATTTGCCGAATTTTTGCTCCTCTATATCTTTAATTACAAAGGTTAAATGTATAACATCAAAATTAGTACGTCTAAGTTCATTTTGCGGGGGCGGATTAAGATATTTTGATATCATTTTAAACATATAGTCATTAAAAGCTGTAATAATTTTAGCCTCTAAATCTGTTATTTTATTTAAACTGAATGATTTATTGGATTTTCCAAGAGTACGATCCAGAATAAGTGATATAGCTTCTTCAGAGCTTCTGAAGAACATATCGTACTGTTTATCAATTCTGATTTTAGTCACAAAGTAAGAATCCTTGTCCATCAGAATGTTAATATTTTTACTGATTCCCATTAAATCAAATCTTATTCCGGGCAGAAAAAACTCATCGCTAGACTGCTGTACAATTGGCGGAAAAGTGTTCTTATACCAATCGTACTGCAGGTATAACTCTTTTGAAGCTATTGAATTTAAAGTCTGAGTACTCATAATTATCCCCTGCCCCATAAATACAATAGAATATTATTTTTTAGTTAACATCAATCATTTAATGGATATTTAGGTAATGTCCAATAATTTATATGTTAAAAATTGTTACAAAATTTATACAAATTACTAAAGATTTATAACCAAAATGACGTATCCCATCATGTATACAAGGATTTTGTTACTAAATTACGAAAGGAACAAGGATGGGCTTAGCTGCAGCACAAGCGAGATTATTAACAATCACAGCACGTAAATCCGACTGTGAAGCTCAGTCTATGCGCTATTCTCATCAAAAGATAGCTTTATCAAGGGATTTGGCGGATTTATCCAACAGGTACCAGGACTCATTAGACCAGACTAAATTAGTATATGATTTTTACGGAACCGGAGATGAGTCAATGCCTTTGAGTTATGGGTTATTAATGACGCCATCAGAATTAAACGGTTATCTGCCTACGTTGATAACAGATGCGGCAGGTAAAGTTGTCTTGAATAACAGTTATGCGGATGCGGCACGTGCGGCAGGTATACCTAGAGAAGGTTTAGGATGTTTGCCTTCCAGTGATATAAGAAACAAATTTATACAAGGATTAGCGGATAGCGGAATAATAACTCAGCAGGCAGCAGTTACATACCAAGGGATTCAATATTCTCAAGCAATGGGTATGGGTACAACCGATTTGGTAACTTCAACAACTGAACAGATGAATTTGAAGGAGTTATTAGATTATTATGTATCCTCTTTAAATACAGGTTGTACTTCTTATGAATATAACTTGGATGATCTTAAGACTCAATTAGATAATAATAGTGGCAGATTACAGGAAGCTGTATTAAGAAATGCTGATAGATCGGCTTGGAATTTACCTAATGAAGGGTCCATAAGTTTAGCGGATGTATTGAATGAGCAGTATCAATATTTCTTCAGTCTTGGGGACTTTTCAGAGCAAAGAAGGGAGTACTTACATGGTCTAAGTGTATCTGTAGGGCAAATGGATATATGGAATTGGTTATTTGGTGAATTATCTACGATGTTGAGTTCTGTAAATAATCCAGGTGTAGATATGGCATTAGAGTACGCGGAAACTCAAACACGTCATGTTTTGACGGACTATCTTGGACTATATTTTGAAGGTGATACAAAAGATAAAGATAATGGTAATTGGGAGGGAGTAATTAATTGTATGAATGGTCTCTATAATGATCATTCTGAACCTGGCCAAGGGCATTTGAAATCTGAAGATCATTATTCAACTTCTGATTACATAGGTATTACAAACTATTATAACACGGCAACGGGTAATAAAAGTGTAATACGTGATGGTGTTTCAGTTAGCATTACGAATATTGCCTATGCATTTTTAACATATTTTATGCAGGCAATGGAGGGATTGAGTACTTCGGAATATTATGTAAGCAGTACTCAAAATAACCGCACTGTCGCAGGCAGTAATCTTGTGTCACTTGAAGATGCAAATCTTGCATTCGATGTTGTTGTAAGTACTGGTGTTAATACTGATCAAGCACTTAATTCTGGATTTTATGATAGTATGTTCAACCAAATCTGTACACGTGGTTGGGTCGAAAATGATAGAATTGATGATAATGAATATATGCAGGAGATGTTGAAAACTGGTAAATTTTTCCTTGCAACCTGTTCCGATGACGGATATTATTATCAAGGGAATTATTCGACAAATAGTTATGTTAGAGAAGTAACTGATGATGAGGCTATTACTAAAGCTGAGGCTAAGTATAATGCTGATAAACAAAGATTGAATTTGAAAGAACAAACTTTAGATTTAAAGATGAAAAATCTTGATACTGAAATTTCTTCATTAACAACGGAATATGATACGGTTAAGTCAGTAATCTCCAAGAATATTGAAAAATCATTTAAACGTTACGATGCGTAAAAATTTCAAGTTTAGGTTTTCTAAATCACATACCCGAAACATCCGGTAAATCAATACTTTTTAAGCGTTGTTCGATTCGTCTGTACCATTTTAAATGTTGTTTAAAGAGTATTTTATAATTACTTATTTCACCTTTGGATATTTCCAGCATCTGGTTATCACACACTTTCTCCATTGATTTTTCAAGGAAATGAGTAAAATTCTTTCGATCAACATTAGGGTTTGTAAGTTCAATTCGTTCACCGAATTCCACCAATACTTCCGGACGGTTATCTCGCAAAAAACAGTAATTAATTGAAACGGGTATAAGATTTACTTTTCCGTATTTTTTGACTGCATTTTGTGCAATATATGCCAGACCGGTTTGGAATTCGATTGGTCTGTAATGTGGTGGTCTAATGATTCCTTGAGGGAATATAAACAAAATATTTCGCAAATCTTTTAACAATTCAACGGAATATTTTAAAGCTTTCATTGCGGATTGAGGTGATTTTTTACAGACAGAATAAGCTCCTCCGTGTCTTAAAAGCGGGAATCTGTTTAATTCTTCCACCATTAAACGAATTTCTTTGTGACAAATCCTGTGTGCAATGTTGTATAAAACTATTCCGTCCCACCAATTGCAGTGTGGTGCAAAAATTATTGTAGGATGTTTGGCATCACGGTTATAAAAATTCTCTGCATTCTTGTATCTGAAAGCATAAAATCTGTTTTGCAGCATGTTAAAAAAGAATAAGCTCGCAATTGTTAACCAAAATTTATTAGTTTTCGCAGGTTTAAAGACTTCGTCTTTGTTACGAAGCTTTGTAGGTGGTATATCCGAATACAAATGTTCTTCCACTGCTTTTTTCATAAAATTATTATACTCCCGCAAAAATTTATTAAAACATGTCAGACACTGTTTTTAAGAAAACTTTACCAAACATATACTACTGCTTTTTTTGAAATTTTGCAAGTTTGTAAGATTTGTAATATAATCCATTTATGGAAAGGTTATCTCATAGTCAAGAAGATTACTTAGAAGAAATATACATACAGGTTTTAGAAAGTGGTTTTGCAAAAGTTACTGAAATTGCAAAATCCTTGAATGTTAAAAAAGCATCTGTTACTGCAGCCTTGATTCAACTTACTAACAAAGGGTTTATAAACTATTCACCATATTCATTGGTGACATTAACATCAGATGGTGAAAAGCAGGCTAAAAAAATACTAAAAAAACATAAAACATTAAATGAATTTTTCTCGGAAATCTTGAACCTCAATGATGCTTCTCAAATTGCCTGTAAAGTTGAACATTTACTTTCAGACAAAAACCTTGAAAAAATAAGTAAATTTATAAAAAATTATAAAGATATTAAGAAAAACTAATTGATTAATTATTATCCTCTTGACAATTTGTTATTTTTCATATAAAGTTAGTCATGTCTAACTTATTGTTAGTTTAAACTAACATTATAGAGGGTATAATGAAAATACAAACGCTTGCTAAATATATTGATCAGCCATTTGTAATAAATAAAATAAACAATCAAGTTCCAAAATTATTGGTTAGTTCAGGTTTAACAATCGTATTATTTGATTCATTTCGACACGGTGGAAATAATAAAGAAAACAGGCGCAGGCTTTTAAAGAATATTATTATAGCTTCATCGATAATAGGTGCGACTCTAACAAGTATTAAAAATTTCAAATTAATTGAAATGAAACCGGCAAAAGAAATTATTAAAGAGCAAACAAAGGCAATAGATGAATATGTTAAAAAGACAAATTTAACTGATAACTTTTTGCTGTCTATACTTAATAAGTCTAAGAGAAACCACCTTTCCTTGGACGAAATTTCGGTTCTGTTTGAAAAGTTAAAAAACGATTCAAACAGAACCTTTTTATTTAAGAAATTATTTTCAGAGAATAAAAATTTAACATCAAATGAGATTTTTTCGGAGATAAAAAGGCTTTCGACATTAGGTGTTGTACCTGTCATAAGCGGTATTGCCGGTGGTATTATAGCAGATGCTGTCACAGGTACTTTTTCTTTAAAGAGTAATGCAAATAAAATTAAAGAGGGCTTTTATCAGTATTTTGCAAATATATTTCTATGTAATGTTGGTGCAGGAACTGCATTGTATGGTTTAGAAAAATTAAATAAACATGGCGTGATAAAAAAAATGACACCCACCAAGAAAATGTTAACTATTTTGGCTGGTATAACCGTGATGGGTATCATTGGCGGGAGTTATATAGCCAACTTTTTGAGTAAAAAAATAATAAATCCCATATTTTCACAGAAAAGAGAGCATGGCATATACTCAGAGCGTAAGCCGGAGGTCTTAGATATAGCTTTGCATACTGATGATATTGCTACAGCCGGAGTATTATCAGGTGTAAAATGGGTAGAGCCTATGTTGCCTGTAATGTATTTTATTTCCGGTTTCAGAGCCGGAACCGGTTATCGTAATGTTAACAATTAAAAACAATTGTTTGACATAAATTTCATGTTATTTTAAGATTTTTTTAAGAGGAAATGAAGTGAATATCTTCAGCTGTAGCCGCAACCGTAAAAGCCGGAACACTCAAGAAATAACATATTCCACGTGCTGTTTGGAAATGTGACGTTTTTTGAAAAGTTGTCCTCTGTGAGTTAACAAAGCTCGAAGATGAGGACTTTTTAATGAATTTATCAACAGTGCATACACAAAACACAAGAGTCGGAACTTGTCCGCATGGTTTGCCTGTGGGGGCTTGCCCTATATGCAACGGAATGTCCGGAGGCGGTGGAGTAAAAAAAGCTGATTTTTCGGCAAAGCCTGGTGAAATGAGTTGGAACGAATGTGCTGCAATAGGAGCATTTTTAAAAGCGCAAAAAGCAGCACAACAAGCTAAGGAAGCCAGTTTTCAGGCACATCTGCAAGCACTTCAAAAATTTCAAAATACAATGGCAAACGCTGTGCTAAGAGCTGTTCAGTTTGCTCAAATGGTACAAAATTCTTTACCTCCTATTATTGCGAAGCCTCTTGCCTTTGTTATGAATAATATTGTAGCAAACGGATTAAATGTACTAAAAAATTTACCCGTTTCGGTTGCAAATTTTGTGCAGAATATCTCGCAGAAATTAGCTGATATTTCGGATAAATTAGCATCAATATACGGTGAGATGAGGGCTGCAATTTCAAAGAAAATCTCAGAAACATTTAAAGAAATTAAGAAAAAAAATAAATCAATTTTAGGAATTTTTGAACCTGCTGATTTAGATAATGATGATAAAAAGGTCGATGAAACAAAGCGTACTTTTGAACTAAAAACTTTTATACACAAATTGTACAAAAAACTGACGGAAAGTGAAGAAGATGAACGTTAATCAATTTCGAGATCCTGAAACAATCAGGCAAAACAGAAACTTAACACCTAATCAAAAAAGAACCAATGCTTATACAAAAGAAGGTGTTATTGTTAATAGTTTTTATAAAGACAATCAGAAATCTGTGGATTTGCAGGATACTTATGATGCCTTGATAATATCCAATGATACCAGATTGCCTAAAAAACTTACTGAGAGAGAAACTCCTACCGATAAAGGACTCATGCTAATAAGTGGAATAGTTGTAGGTGTTATGGGGGTTATAGCACTTTTAACTTCTTTTGTCAGGCGTAATGCTAAAATTAATTTAAGTATTTCTAATATGAAAAAACTTCCTGCCACGACGAGGAACGTTGCCTTAAATGAAGAAACACACCAGGCGATTTATCAAATGATTCAGGCACCAAACCAAAAAACAATTCTGGCTGGAACAGGAGTCTTGGCACTTACTGCAATGGCATTTATGGGAAAAACCTTCTTTGACGGATTTAAGGATGTTTGGGTCAAAAAGCGTGAATCTGATATCCAAAAAAATCTTCAGGAAAATTTGATAGATGTTGAAACCCAGTCATTTTCCGGAAAAATGCAAATCATAAGAAGCATGTTGGCAAAACATGCGATAGAATTTCAGAAATATTTAGCAGACGATAATGAGCAAATTTTGCCGAATTTCGGCAGAAAAAAATTCAATCCTATTATGTTTACAGGAAAGAATAATGAGCAAAAAAATAGGTATAATACTTTGAAATTTATAACATTAGGATTGGGAACATTTACTTCTATATTAGGTCTTGGCTATATTTCAATTAAGAATTTAAGCAAAGGTAAAACCCATTTAGACCAGTATATAAAAGATACTAAAGTAATGATTAAAACAATTGTAGATCAATCCAACGAAGTTGCAAAGGATTCCGAAAAGATAAGCTTGAAACATTTGTTCCGTGCAATAGGGGCAAATTCCAACGATATTAAAGAGTACACAAAAAATCTAAAATGGGACAAGGCTGAGGTAGCAAGATTTGAAAGAGAAGTAATTGAAGAAGTTCAAACCTCAACTACAAAAGTTAATGAGGCAATGGGTGGTGACGGCACGCCAAAACCGTCTTTCTATTCTCATGTAGATGATTACAGAGCATTTTTCTACAATTGGCTTTTGGATACTTCTAATCCTCAGTTTAAGCAGTTATTTTTTGGCATAACAGCTCTAACAGCGATAGGTTATGGCGGTAAACTCATAGGTGATGCTGTTAAAGATGTTCAAGTCAAAAAAATAAACGCGGAAACCGAATTACAACTTCAAAAACGTCTTGTTTCAACTGAATTGAGAAACTTCAAATCCAAAAAAGATGCCGCAATTCAACCTTTGGTAGATGAATTTTACCGTCAGGTCGATGCAGGCAAGTCAAAAGAAGAATTAAAAACAATGGCAGAAAATATATTGTTTGAAATTAAAAATGGTGCGCCATTTGTATATTCATAGGAGGAAAATATGTATTTACAACCGATTAATAATTTATATAAAAACTATCAATATCCGCAAATGCCTAATGCCAAAAGAAATTATACAGTTGTAGATCAAAATAAACTCGACGTCTTTGTAAAACAAGGAGAAAATGCTTTGCCTTATATAACAGACGTTTTGTTACATTCAAATAACGAGGTTCAAATAACCGAAACTTTATACATATTGGACAGAATGATAGATAATGGGGCGAAGAATATTGATAAATTATATCCGGTTTTATCAAGATTTAACAACACAAAGTCACCCAATATTCAGACTTTTTTGGCAGGTATATACAGAAAAATACAGGTTCCGGACGCTTTTGGTCCGCTGGTAAAAATGCTAATACAAAATGCTATAAATCCTGTTCCTACACCATTTTTTGACCCTAATGAAGAAATCGGCGGTGCTATTTTAAGTTATTTATCGCCAAGATTTAGAAATTAACTTTGTAACATTATTGTAACATTTCAGACAAAAAATTAAAGAATGTGCCTCAACGTGCCGAGATGACATGTGTAAGCAAAAAGCTTGCAGAAAGGAAAACGGTACGCTATGGGTATGGCAGCGTCACAAGCCAGATTTTTAGGTTTGACAGCCAGAAAGAGCAATGTCGAGTACGAAGGTCAGCAAATAAACCAGCAACGTACGACATTATCAAACCAGTCAGCAAATTATTACAGTAATTTGCTGGGAATGTCTGTACCGGTGCCTCCTTCTGTCGATGACTATACGAGAGTTGTTTATACATTTGATGATGGTGCGCTGACAAATACAATAACAAGTTTGATTGCGCAACAAAATGGTATGTATACTTTAAGTTATCTTTCACAGTATGTAGATGATTTTACACCTGTTTCAGCGGCTACAAGCGTCGTCAATAAAAGCGGAAATGATTATTATGTTGGTTCTGTACAACTAAGAAAGCTGGGCGATAGTATACCAAGAGATCCTAACGGATTATATACAGGCAACCCGCCTGATGAATATTTAAGTTCATTGTCCAAAGAACAATTAGATGCTCTTGAACTGGAAGAACAGACCTATGAGGCTTTGTTGAACGAAAAATATGGCACACAACAAAACGGTTGGATGGTAAGATACAGCGAAAATACTTCTAATGGAGTGTGGTCACCTTTCTTTTATAAAATGTCCGATTTGGACGGTGCCAATGTTCAGTTAGATCCTAACGGCAATATTATATCAGCAGTAAATTGTTATACTATGGGTACTTCTACTAAAACAGTAGAAATAAAAAATATAGAAAACTGTAGAGTTGAAAAGGATTCTACCGGAAGATACATATCAATAAGTATTCCTGAAATAGTAAATCTTGCCGGTGTTGAAGATACAACTGAGACGTCTCCTGACGGAACAACGCCTCCGGGTGGAGAGCCTGGTGTTGATCCTGGTGTTCAAGTTGAGTATGTAACATACTCTTTAACAACATCAACCATAACTGATCAGGATGCCTATGATGATGCAATGAACCAGTACGAGTACGATAAGTACTTGTATGACCAATCAATTCAGGAAATTAATGCACAGATTGAAATCATTCAGTCACAGGATAAAAACCTTGAACTGAGATTAAAACAATTAGATACCGAACAAAGTGCTATTTCTACTGAAATGGATGCCGTAGAAAAAGTAATTGAAAAGAATACGGAAAGTTCTTTCAAAACATTCGGATAATCCGTAAAAAGTTTTCCTTTCCCTTTTTCCTTTTTCCTATTAATTTCCCAACGACTTTTTAAAAAGTCGTTTTTTTTTATTAAAGTCGGAATTTTTTAAAATCAACATGGCAAAATTTTACTGTTTTTGATATTATCAAATTATGAATATAAAATATCAGGAAATTTGCAATACTGTAAGAGCGGATTTGGAGAGAGTAAATAAAAATTTAAGTTTTAATTTTGGTTTAAGACCTGAATTGGACAAAGAAATTGAAAGTTTTATTAATGCTCCGTCAAAACGAATACGATCATTGGTGACGATTTTGTACTTACGAGCTTCAAAAATGTATTTACTACCCGCGCATTATGAGCTTTTAGCGGCGGTGGAACTGATACATAATGCTTCTTTGATTCATGACGATGTGATTGATGATGGTAAATTACGCAGAGGAAGAAAAACTTTAAATTATAAATTTGATAATCGGCTTGCGGTTGTTTGTGGTGATTATCTTCTGGGTGAAGCGTTGAAAAAACTTGTTAAGATTGGTTCAATTTCTGTAATAGATACGTTTGCCGATAATGTAAAAATTATGTGTCTGGGAGAGGTTAATCAATATTTTAGCAGGTATAAAAAAACTGATATTGAAAAATATATAGAAAAGTCTTCTCAAAAAACAAGTTCATTGTTTGAGAGTGCGCTTAAAGCATCTATAATACTTGCAGGCAACGAAGTTGATGAAAAAGCACTCGAATTTGCTTCAAATTTCGGATTGGCATTTCAAATAAGAGATGATTTAGAAAATGTAAAGAATATTGATAACACAAAATCGGCAAGTGATTTTGATGAGGGTATTTATAACGCACCGTTTATTTTGTCTGATACGCTGGAGGAAGGTATTGAAAAAACTAAAGATCTGATAAATAATTATGTTAATTGCGCAAAGCAATGCATATATGATTTGGAAAAGAGTGTATATAAAGAATCATTAACAGGGCTTTTGGAGTTGTTAGAAAATGTTTAAGGAAAAGATAAGAGCATGGTATAAAAGAAATCAACCGGCAATAAAAGAGACTGTTGATACAGTAGTGTTTGTTGTAGTAATGGTTATAATAATAAGATTTTTTATAGGTGAAATCCGATGGATTCCGTCAGGTTCTATGAAACCTACACTTGTGGAAGGAGATAGAATTTTTGTTGAAAGATTTTCAAGATTTTATAAAACTCCCGAGCGTGGCGATATAATGGTATTTTATCCTCCTTTTACCGAATTAAAGAATACTCCTTGGAAGTTATTTTCAAGATTAACGGGTTTTTTCTGTAAAGATATTGCCTACATTAAACGTGTAATAGGAATGCCAGGTGATAAGTTTGAGTTAAAACAAGACAAGGAAGGCAGAAGCTTAGTTTATATAAATGATAAACCTTTGGAGGAGCCGTATGTAAAGAGTGTATACGATTATACACCCTGTACGGAAGCAATGTATTGCGGTCCGTTTATAATCCCTGAAGATGAATATTTTATGATGGGTGATAATCGTGGTAATTCGCAAGACAGCCGATATTGGGGTACATTACCCGAAGACCGATTTGTAGGTAAGGCGGTATTTTTATTTTGGCCGTTTACCAGAGTTAAGACGTTACATTAACATATGGTAATACTTCATATAATCAGCCATAATTGTAGAACTTGTGGCGTTTGCTAAAGTAGCCTTTAGGGCTTGTTCATTATCCGTTTCCGATATTTTTTGGGGTTGTTCCTGTTGCATCTGTTGTTGCTTTTGAGTTTGTTCAAGACGAGCTTGTTCAATATATTGTTCTACTGTTCTTTGGATTTCATCTCTAAGTGCTTTATCACCTGAGAATGAACCTGTTGATTGAACTCCGGCTTCTTCCAAGTCATTTAAAATCTGACTCCATTCATTATAATTTGGTATACTGGCGCCTTGAGTTGCCGCCGCAGCTTTTAACTGTTCTAAGTCCTCTATACTATTAATTTTATCAGCCATATTTACACTCCGAAATTATACTCTCATATATATATAAGTATTCTATTCCCTGACAATTTCAGATAAAATCATAAATGTAACATTATGTAATATTTGTTAAATATTGCAAAATATTTAGGAACAATATATAATCTTCATTGTAGTAAAGTTGGAGAATATATGGAGAGAAAATTCGGATTCACTTTGGCAGAAATGTTTATAACGATAGCTATTGTCGGTGTAGTTTCTGCATTGACCATACCGGTTTTGGTAACTAATTATCAAGCAAATGTGCGAATAGCACAGTTACAAAAGGTATATAATGAGATATCAGGCGCAATAGTTGCAGCAATAGCCGATGAAAGAACGGATGCATTGGATTATACATACGTATATGAGGATGTTGATGGTGCAGTTGATTTTTTAAGTAAGTATTTAAAAGTTTCTTCAAGATGCAATTCCAGTGAATGTATGGCGCCTACTTATAGATCTTTGGATGGCACAGCCAGCGGTAGCATTTTCCAAAATAGTGTTCCGTGCGTAACTTTAAACATGGGTGCTGTTGTATGTGTACCTTCAATACAACATGATGACGGCTATAACGGTCACAGTGGTATGAGTGTGGTTATTGACGTAAACGGACAAAATGCACCAAATACGAATGGCAGAGATTTATTTCAGTTTGTGGTATATTCAGACGGTTCGATAGGGAATTCTTACCAACCTCAGTCGAATGGTGCTTCCGCTGGACGTTGTGAGCAATTTGCTGATAAAGCTTCTTATGCCGGTAGTTGTTTTTCAAAGATCGTTGCTGATGGTTGGAAGATGGATTATTGATGTTTAATTAAAAATAAAATAATTAGAAATATTAAGAAAAATTTACAAAAAGTCGGAAAGTTCTATAAAATCCGACTTTTTTTAATAGTTAATTTTATTGAAAGAATGCCATTATTAAAAAAACAAAATAAAAATTTGAAATGATTTTTATGTAGCAAATCAATAATACTGCTTGCAAACAAATATTTTGCAAATATAATTTGTTGTATGGGTTTTTGTACCTAAAATCACAGTCGAAATAATGAGGAAAATATGTCAAAAGACGTAATAGAACTAGAAGGTACAATATTAGAAGCGATGCCGAATGCAATGTTCAAGGTCAAGTTAGAGAATGAACATGAAATCTTGGCACACATCTCAGGAAAAATCAGAAAGAATTTTATAAGAATTCTTCCGGGTGACAAGGTAAAAGTTGAAATGACGCCTTATGATTTATCCAGAGGAAGAATTACCTTCAGATTAAAATAGAAAACATCTCACAAAATAAAGGAAAAAAAAATGAAAGTAAGATCATCAGTAAAAAAGATTTGCGATAAATGCAAATGTATTAAAAGGAAAGGTAGGATAGCCGTAATTTGCGAAAATCCTAAACACAAACAAAGACAAGGTTAGGTCGTATTGGAAAGGAGTGAGTATTACCAAGCGAACTCCAAAAAGTGCGGAGCAAATAAGCGAAGATTTTACGAAGTAATATATAGCGAATAGTAGCCGAGCGTGAAGCGATAAACCAAACCGAAACGAAGCCGAACTTGCGGGTTGCAGCAAGTGGAGAGGAAGTATTTAAGCCTCTTACCAAAAAAAATCTAACAACAAAGTGAAGAAAAAAGTCCAGATTAAAGAGTTATTAGCGATATGTCTGACTTGATTTCACAAAAGCCAAGAAAAGGAGAAAATAAATGGCAAGATTAGCAGGGGTAGACTTACCTCGTAACAAAAGAATGGCAGTAGCGTTAACCTATATATACGGTATAGGCCCGACAAGGAGTGCAAAAATCCTTGAAGCTACAAAAATATCACCTGATTTAAGGACAGACGATTTGACAGAAGAAAATATCAAAAATCTTCGTAACGAATTGGCAAACTATCATATAGAAGGTGACTTGAGGCGTGAAGTAACAATGCACATTAAGCGCCTGCAAGAAATAGGAACATACAGGGGTTTGCGCCATAAACGCAATCTTCCGGTAAGAGGTCAAAGAACAAAAACTAACGCAAGAACCCGCCGCGGAAAGAAAAATGGCGCAGTGGCTAAAAAGAAATAAAGTGCGTTGAAGGCTGTTTTTAATTTTGATTTTGAAGTAAGTATAATGCAAAACAGTGAAAAGCCGTTATAAGCTATAAAAATACGGCAAAAGGATAGAATATAATCCAAGTAAGTACAATATAAAGGAAATAGAAATGGCAAGACCAGTAAAAACAAAGAAAAAAGAAAAGAAAAATGTATTGCAAGGGATTGTACATATACAATCTACATTTAACAATACAATCGTAACTTCTACGGATACTCAGGGTAATGCTATTGCCTGGGCGACTGCAGGAGCTACAGGTTTCAAAGGTGCAAGAAAAGGAACACCTTTTGCGGCACAATCAGCAGCCGAGCTTGTTGCTAAAAAGTCAATGGATCAGGGTATGAAAAAAGTTGAGGTATATATTAAAGGCCCCGGTTCAGGACGTGAAACGGCAATCAGAGCTATTCAAGCTGCAGGATTGGAAATTACATTAATTAAAGATGTAACTCCTATTCCGCATAATGGCTGCAGACCACCAAAGAAAAGACGTGTATAACACTAAGTATGTAACCGCGGGGGCTTGCTTAATGCCAAAAAGCAAACCATAGATGCCCCGCAAAAGTAAAGGAGAAAAAATGGCAAGATACAAAGGACCTACAAATAAATTATTCCGTAACTACGGTGTAAAAGATTTGTCAAACAGAAAGTTGACATCTTCTATGAGACAAAGTGCTTCAGGTCAGCACGGTGCTGTTAGGAAGAAACTTTCTGAATATGCAATTCACTTAAATGAAAAACAGAAAATCAGACTTACGTATCTGGTGAGTGAAAAGCAGTTTGCAAAATACTATAACGAGGCCGCAAGAAGAAAAGGCGTAACAGGTACGATTTTGCTGCAACTGTTAGAGTCAAGATTGGACAATATACTTTTCAGAGCAGGCTTTGGTATTACTCGTAAGCAGACAAGACAGATTGTTAATCACGGGCATGTTTTGGTTAATGGCAGAAAAGTCGATATTCCGTCATATCTGGTAAAGCCCGGTGACGTTATAACCGTTAAATCTAAAAGCTCACAATACTTAAAAGATGTAATGGAGTTGATTGATATGGCGTGTGCGCCAGCCTGGATGACCATTGACAAGGATGCTTTAAAGATTACTTTTGACAGAATTCCGGAAAGAGAAGAACTTGATCCGGAAATCAAAGAACATTTGGTAATTGAGTATTATTCCAAATAGTGGTTAAGGCTAAGAGCCTAAAATTCGAAGTGAAAAATCAATAGTTATTGTAAAACTAGGAGAAAACAAATGGAATTAAAAATTAAATGCGTTAATACAACAACAAGCTCAGATGGTTCACAATACGGAAAGTTTGTAATTGAGCCGTTAGAAAGAGGCTTTGGTACTACAATCGGTAACTCTTTAAGACGAGTACTATTGTCAAGTCTTGAAGGTACTGCCGTAACATCAGCAAGGATTGAAGGTATTACTCATGAATATACAGCGATTCCCGGAGTATTGGAGGACGTTATAGATGTAATGCTTAACCTTAAGGGCTTAGTTGTAAAGAACGATTCCAAAGAAGCACAGCATTTGAGAATAGATGTTGATAAACCGGGACCGGTTCTTGCAAGTGATATTCAATTGCCTGCAGGAGTTAAAGTTGTTAACCCTGATTGGTTAATTTGTACTGTGGCTGACGGTGGTTCATTCCACGCCGATGTCATTGTTGAAACAGGTAAAGGTTATGTTGCCAATGATGTTCCAAGAGATGCTAAGGGGTTATCAATAGATGTATTGCCTATTGATGCAACTTTTATGCCTATTAAACGCGTAAGTTATAATGTCGAAAATACTCGTGTAGGTGATATGATAGATTTTGACAAGTTAACTTTGGAAATTTGGTCAAACGGATCTATAGACGTTACAACTGCTTTGAGTCAGGCATCTAATCTTTTAATTGATCACTTCATGCAGATTGCATCAATTACGGGTCAACCGGTAATTGCTTCTGTTTCGTCTGTTGAAGAGTCTGAAGAAGAAGATTCCAATGTGCCGTCAATGACAATTGAAGAATTGGAATTATCTGTCAGAGCATATAATTGCTTGAAACGTGCAAGTATTAATTCAATGGCAGAATTGTTGAAAAAATCAGAACATGATTTGTTAAATATTAAAAACTTTGGTAAAAAATCTTCTGATGAAGTTATCGAAAGACTTCACCATTTCGGCTTGGAATTAGCTCCGAGTCCTGAAATGGAGGAAGAAATCGGCTAATTTACCGGAGTAAACAGTAATAATAAAAAGGGAAATAAAAATGAGACACCAAACAAAAAAACATACGCTTGGAAAAGCACAAGACCAAAGAGAAGCCTTGTTGCGTTCTTTAGCGACTGAACTTTTTATGCATGGTGAAATCAAAACAACTATGGCCAGAGCAAAAGCCTTGAGACCGTACGCTGAAGAGATTATCACTTATGCTAAGAAAGGTGACTTAAATAGCCGTCGTCAAGCAGCTAAATATATTTTCGATAAAGAAACAGGAAAATATATGGACTTGGCAACAGGTGAAGTTTTTGATGCACCTCAAACAGATAAAAAGTTGGCTGCCGAAACAGTTTTAAGAAAACTGTTTGTGGTCATAGGCAAAAAATATTTAAACCGTGAAGGCGGTTATACAAGAATTTACCGTTTGCCGCCAAGACGCGGAGATGCCTCTGAAATGGCATTAATTCAGTTGGTATAAATTTATGCGTTATGCCTTTCAGGTTCAGTATATAGGTAAAAATTACGCCGGTAGCCAGCTTCAATCAAAAAGTAAGGCACCGACAATACAAGGAGAACTTGAAAACGCACTCAGTACATTGATATATGGTGAAACCATAAATAATAACCGGCAGGTTAAAACAATCTTTTCCGGAAGAACGGATAAGGGTGTAAACTCCATCGGGCAAGTTGTTCATTTTGATTGCGATAAACCTATTGTTGCTTCAGAGTTTATGTATTCACTTAATGAAATACTTCCCGATGATATTTCAGTGAGTAATTTAAGAAAAGTCGATTCAACTTTTCATGCTCAAAAATCGGCTAAGAAACGTCATTACGTATACGTATTTATTAATCGTAAGTGTAAAAATGCTTTTGACGGAGATTTGTTAAGAATTAAGTATGAAATAAATGTTGAAAGGATGCAAAAATCACTGGATTACATTAAGGGTGAACACGATTTTACAAGTTTCAAAAGTTCCGGATCGCTGAACCCAAGCAAAGTTTGTTTTATCTATGAGGCGAGAGTTTCACAAGCCGGCGACAGGGTTTTTATTGATATTATAGGGAACAGGTTTTTATATAATATGGTAAGAACCATTGTCGGAACCCTTTTAGAAATAGAGGGGCATAATTTGCCGCCTGAGCATATGAAAAATGTTTTGGAGGCAAAAGACCGCCGTAAGGCAGGTCAAACTGTCAGTCCTTACGGTTTGACACTGGTAGAAGTAACATATTAAAAAAATTGGAGAATAAGCATGAAAACATATTCAGCAAAACCTCTGGAAGTTGAAAGAAAATGGTATCTGATCGATGCTGAAGGCGAAATCCTTGGCAGATTAGCTACAAGAATTGCTAACATTCTCAGAGGCAAAAATAAACCTGAATATACACCCAACGTTGATACAGGTGATTTTGTTATCGTAATCAATGCTGACAAAGTTGTTGTTTCAGGTAAAAAAGAAACTGATAAAATTTATTATCATCACACCGGTTATCCGGGTGGTTTGAAATCTGCAAGCGTAAAAGAAGTACGTGAAAAGGATGCAAGAAAATTAATTGAAAAAGCAGTGAAAGGTATGCTTCAACATAACACTTTGGGTGATACTCAGTTTACGAAATTGAAAGTTTACAATGGACCCGAGCATCCGCATGCTGCTCAAAAACCAATTATACTTGAAAAAGAAGGAGGTAACAACTAATGGCTGATAAAGAATTTATAGCTACAGGGCGCAGAAAAACCTCTATCGCAGTTGTAAAAT
Organism: uncultured bacterium; assembly: GCA_949299935.1. Classification (GTDB taxonomy): domain Bacteria; phylum Cyanobacteriota; class Vampirovibrionia; order Gastranaerophilales; family Gastranaerophilaceae; genus SIG32. Next base: position 47,719 of record CASGCE010000033.1, read on the forward strand.
TGGTTAAAGGTAAAGGCAGAATTTTCGTTAACGGTAAAAAACTAACTGATTATATCGGTAACAGACCTGCTATAGAAATGTTGGTATATAGACCGCTTGTTTTAACTGATAATCAAGATAAATACGATGTAAGAGTAAAAGCAACAGGCGGAGGTGTTGTTGCTCAATGTGGTGCTATTAGACACGGCATTGCAAGAGCACTCGTTAAATCTAACGAAGAATACAGAAATGTACTAAGACTGGAAGGTTTATTAACACGTGATCCGCGCGTCAAAGAGCGTAAAAAGTATGGTCGCAAACGTGCAAGAAAACGTTTCCAATTCTCAAAACGTTAATACATTACAAAAAGCCGGTTTCAAAAACCGGCTTTTTTAATCACAACGGTGTTTACCGTCCCAGGATAAATCACTGCACTTAAGATAGTCCATGTTTTTATTATAAATCACCCATGCTGCGCAGCCATAACCGTTATTGACAATTGTGCTATTAAGGTTACAGCCCCTTTCTAACGGGTACAAAGAATCATTTTTCGTACCTATTGGTATAATCATATCTTTATAAATATAAAAATAAAAAATATCTTTACCTATAGTATTTGGTAAGTTGGTCATTCCGTTTATATCAATATAAAAATCACCGCATATAGTTCTATCATTACAGTTGTAGTTTGAAATCCAGCCACCTGAAAGTGTCATTCCGTCTGCAAGATGTATTATTACGGCTACTGTGTTATTGTTTGGCTCGCCTGTTAGATAGTATCTTTTATATTCAAATTTGTTTTCATTATATTGCTTAGTTTTTTTCTTATTAATTTTAAGATAGGGACTTATTTTTTCCCAAAATACTAATGCATTGTTAGAAGACTCTATACTGCCTGAATTACTTGTAAATCCCCAATTTGTCAGTTCACCGTTGTCGATTTTTGCCATCTGGTAAGCATTATTTATCATTGCATAAGCCTTTGTAAGTCTTGATACAGTTTGTTTTTCCTGATAATTTGAAATCAATGAAGGAGTAGTCAAAGCAGCAACTATACCGATTATAGCCAAGGTAATCAAGACTTCGGCAAGAGTAAAAGCACGCCAATATCTAAAACTAAAATTTACTATACCAATATTACATTCATAATGTATAAATTTATTAATAGAGCCAAAACCTAAAGCAAAGAAGCGTTTCGGGGGGGGGCGACTATCTGAACCGCTTTTGTATCAATCATTTTCATACAATCTCCTTTACATTAATTAAATACTATTTCTCATATATTGTCAAGTTTTGTTGTTATATATAAGTAGTAAAAGCAAACATTATTAACAAGTGAGTTTATTATGTAAACAAATGTTACAAAAAGGATAATATGTGAAATTGAACAATTTTAAAATACTTTATATATGTAAGAGAGTACACCAATATAAGGAGAGCTATTATGTCTTTTTTAGCGGTAGATGCACAAAAACAATTATTTATTTTACAGAGAAACCAGTTGCAATTTGAGCAGACTCTTGTAATGAATGAAGCAAATTGGGTTTCCAAAGAAATGGGTTATTATGCTAACGAATTGGGCGATGAAGCTGATTTGGATAATGATCCTTACTATATTCAATTGCAACAAACAGAAGAATATTTGGAATCAAGACAAGATACTTTAGATTCACAAATCCAACTGCTTGATAACGAAATTTCAAGTTTGAAAACACTTGTAAACAACAATATTAAAAACAGTTGCGGTTTGAATCTTGTCGGCAGTTAATAGAAAAAACATCTGATTATAGGCATTTTTTACTATTTTCGAAAAGTGCCAAGGTGTTTAACATCAGTGCAGTAATTGTCATTGGTCCGACACCGCCCGGAACAGGTGTAATATGTGATGCAATTTTAGAAACATTTTCAAAGTCAACATCTCCGTGTATTCTACCTGTTGAATCTTTGGAAATGCCAACGTCAACTACAACACAACCTGGTTTTAACATTTTTTCTTCTATTATATTTTTCCCTGCTGCAGAAACCAGAATATCTGCAGTTTTTGTTATTTCGGGAAGATTTTTTGTATGACTGTGGCATATTGTAACTGTGGCATTCCTATTTAACATCATTTGTGAAAGGGGTTTACCGACTATATTTGAGCGTCCAACAATTACTGTATGTTTTCCTTCTAAATCAATATTATATTCATCAAGTAAAAGTAAAATCCCAGTTGGAGTACACGGATATACAAAAGGTTCATCACCGGAGAAAAGCTTGCCGAAGTTATATGGTGTGAAACCGTCAACATCTTTTTGGGGACTAATAATACTTATTACTTTTTCTTTTGAAATATGTTTGGGCAAAGGCAGTTGAACGAGAATAGCACTTACGTTGTCATCTTTATTCAATTCGTGAATTTTTCTCAATAATTCATCTTCAAGAACTGATGAAGGATAACGAATAATTTCGGAATTTATGCCAATATTTTCAGCAGTCATTTTTTTATTTTTTACATAAAGCATACTTGCAGGGTCATTACCGACAAGAATAACGGTAAGTAACGGTTTTTTTTCAAACCCTTCAATTTTTATTTTTAAGTTTTCCAGAATTTTTTCTTTTAATTTTTTGCCGTCAAGGATTATTGCCATACTACCTCACTGCGGAAGATTTAACCTGAAATAGAACTCTTTTATTGCATTTTGAACAATTTTTGATTCTTTTCTTACGGTATTGTTTTCCAAAGCTTTATCATAAGGGATTACACCTAACACATCTAAATCATACTTTTTTAAAAGCTCATAAACCTCGCTTAATTTATCATTTTCGGCCTTATTTATCACAACACCCAATTGACCTCCGGCTGCATATTTTGCACTGAATTCTTCAATACGCTTGGCAAGGTGTGCGGAATCTTCGCTTGGATTTGCCACAATTAGTGTTGTATCTACGTCAGTATCTACAAGTTGGTTTAGGTATTTTAAGTCAAATTCACAGTCAAAAATAACAATATCGTATCTTTCAATAAGTTTGTAAACAGCGTCGTTAATTTGGCCGGTAATAGGGCATCTGCAATCTTTTGAACCTACAAGCCAAGAAACGATTATATCTGTATTTTCGTCCAAAGAAACAACAATATCTTCCATAGCCCATTCGACAAATTCCTGCTTAGTCATATTTTCGGGAATGCCTGTTTTATATTCGTGTTTACCGCTTCTTATACCGTATATAGTATTTCTTATATCAAGTCCGAAACTGTGTCCAAGTTCTCCCGTTAGATCATTATCCAATAGCAGGATTGTTTTTTCCGGAAACATTTCTTTTAGAATATTTAAAAACGCTTTAGTAATGGTTGTCTTACCACTGCCGCTTTTACCTGTTATTGCGAGTTTAGTTGTCATTATACCTCTCTTTTAACTCAAAGGTTAGCCGCATTGCCTTCTCAGCAAGCTCTTCTGGTAGTGCGCCCGCTCCGCAAGTTGGTGTTATAAAAGAATTATTTATTATTAGTTTCTCATTAATTCCCTTTTTAGTCAAATAGTTTACAGCTTTTTTAAATTTTTCAAGCAGAATTTTCAAATCTGCGGTTTCCAAAGCTTTTCTATCCTTTGTTGGAACTATACCCCAAGCAATTTTACCGCCTTTTTCAAGGAATTTTTTCAATTCTTTATGGAAAATACTTAAGTTTTCTGCATATGAATATCCGTCAAGGCTTATTATATCGATACCTGCATCAATTGGAACTGTCCAATTACACTTGCCGCAGCAGTGCACTCCGGAAATACCTCCGTTATTTTTAATTATGTCGGATATGTCTTTAAGCATATTAATTACTTCGTCACGTGAGATTGTTATATAATTTGAAGTACCTAGCTGTGTAATGGTAGGTTCATCAATAAAAATTATAGGGATAGCATTTGTCTTTTTGATTTCTATTATCTGCCAAAGAGCTTTCAGTGAAAGCATTTTTACAATCAACTCTCTTAACGTTTCATCATAAACCGCGCATATGTTCTTTGCATCGGTCAATGTTGTGGCAAGTGTAAACGGACCTATTACTTGACCTTTTGCATATTTACAATTATTTCTTATAATCAATTCTAAAAAGGGTTTAAAAGTAGAAGAAAAATTCTCACTTATTGAATATTTTTGAAGTAGCTTATAATCTTTGTTTTTAATAATATTTTCGTAGTTATTGAAGAATTGTTCCAAATCATCAAAAAATCGGGTATTTTCTGTATCAAAACGAAAAATTTCATCAACGGAACCAAAAAATGAAGGCATTCCCTCCAAAAATTGAAAAGACATGTCTTCATTTTTACTAACTTTCGCAAGTTGAGGCCAAAAAGGTATTTTATCGAAGTACCTTTGGACAATAGAAAGGGCTTTTAGGGGATTATCATAAGGTAATGAACCGATTGCCAGACACTCCATTCAATCCCCCTTTGTTAGTTATTCTTCTTCAACTGTTGTTTCTTCAACTTCTTCTTCTATAGATTCTTTAACAACTTCGGATGCGGTTACCAAAACTGCCAATTCGCATTTAACTTTAGAAGTCAGTTTAATTAGCATTTTGTATTCGCCAATTTTGTTAATAGGAGCATTTAATGAAACATTTTTTCTATCAATTTCGATACCTGACTTTTCCTTTAATTCTTCAGTCAATTTTTTTGTTGTGATAGTACCGAATAATTTTCCGGATTCACCGGCTTTTGCAGATAATTCAAGCTTACCGAATTTTTCGATTTCTTGAGCTTTTTTGAGAGCTTCAGCGTGTAACTTTTCCTGTTTAGCTTTAATTCTTGCCAGATTTTTTTCACGATTTTGAATAGCACCTTCAGTTGCTATTTCTGCAGCAGCTTGAGGCAACAAAAAGTTTCTTGCATAACCGTCTTTAACATTTACGATGTCGCCTGCTTCACCCAAGTTTTGGACATCTTTTTTTAATATAACTTGCATAATAAAAATTCTCCTTTTCTACTTATTACTGCGTTTAAGCCAATGCTATAACAAACAAAATCAATTGTCGAGCATTTTTTGCGGATTGTTACAGAGCAAATATTTTATTTTATATCAGGGAAAAGGTATCTGACGCCGTTATCTCCGCGCCAGCGTATATAGCCGGTTTTTGATGTTCTGTCAAGGTCAAGTACACTTACCAATGCCCAATTCCCACGAATAACATTAAGTTTAATTTTAGCCGGCATGTTTATTTCTGCCAAAAATTGTGATGAATCATCCGCCGCACTTCTTATATTTTTAACAAAATCGGGTGCACCTTTCAGTATATACAATCCGTACTTTCTTCCATACACGTTGTAAAAGTGAATCCAACTCATAAATTTATAAGGATCATCTTTTTTAATCCAAGCGGTTTCAGCTGTTTTGTTATTATAAATAATCTGAACCCATTCATCAGTTTCATCGGTAACTGCCACATATCCTAAGTCTTTACCCAAGATAAAGACCACAAATAAATCTTGCGGGTTAATATTTTCAGGGTAAATACCAATTGATGACCATTTTATTGTTTTAACAATTTTTGAATCATCCTTTGGCGATTCATACAGTGTAATAGTTTTGGGCACCTGATATAAACCGATAGTACGAAGATTATTCAATTCTACACTAACCGGCATGACATCTGTTGCATTTGCGGGTAAAACCAACCAAAGTAATAACCCCAAAAATACTATCAGTTTTTGCATATTTAACTCCTATTCTCTGAATGATATATCAGCGTAAGTTTTTTGAAGTTTTTCTCTGACGGATTGCATTTGTTTTTCGATAATTTCATCCGTAAGTGTCGTATTTTCATCTTGCATTTTTATGCGGAAGGCCAGACTTTTGTATCCTTTTTCAATATTTTCGCCGTGATAAACGTCAAATATTTCGCTTCCCTTAAAGATATTTTGTTGAATGGCACTTTTAATAACCTTTTGTATTTCGTCAAATGAAACTTTCTCATTAATTACAAAAGCCAAATCACGTCGTACTTCAGGAAACAGTGAAAGTTTTTTGAAACGGGGAATTGCTTCTTTTACAGCCAAGATTATTTTGCTAAGGTTAAGCTCAAATAAGAAAGCATCCTGATTTAACTTTAATTTATCTTTTAAAAGCGGGTGAATTTGTCCAAAATATCCTATTCTTTCGGGTTTTTTATCCAAAAGCAGAACCTCAGCGGTTCTATAAGGGTGCATGTATTGCAAATCAGAACATATATTTAGCTTGATTCTTCTTTCAACAGCCAAAATTTTGAATAAATGTTCGAAAATTCCTTTTACGGTGTAAAAATCAAGTGAACCAGCATTTTGCCATTTTGAATTTTCTATTTCACCTGTCAAAACTCCCGCAAGAATTTTGGATTCTGTTACACCAGTATGTTTTTCATCAGATTCACCCGTAATTTCATATATTTTCCCTACTTCGTAACCCCAGAAATTTTTCTGTCCGTTATCAAAATTATATTTCAAGACATTCAAAACACTTGCAGCCATACTTTGGCGGAGCATTGAATATTCTTCACTCGCAGGATTTTCGACATAAACTGCTTTTTCAGAATTAAATGGCACCATATATTTATCAAGTAATGATTTGCCTATCAACGAGCTGGTAACAATTTCGTTAAGCCCTGAAGCCCGCATAAGTTTGTTTACTTTTGCTGTAACCTTTTCCTCCAAAGAAATTTCAGGCATCTCATTTTTAGGTGGTAGAGAAGGCTCTATCTTATCATAACCGTAAATACGTGCAATTTCTTCTATTAAATCTATTTCTCGGGTGGTATCATAAGCACGCCAAGAGGGTACCAAAAATTTTGCAGCTGTTTCATTACCACCCAGTTTTTTGAACCCGAGGTTTTCTAATATGGTTATGCATTTTTGAAAATCAACTGTACACCCCAGGATTCTTTTAATTTCAGAGAATCTTAAAGTTATTTCTATAGGTTCAAGTTTGTTTTGACCGGTTTCAACAACTCCTGTAACTTTTGCATCAGCATATTCCGTCATTAGTTGCATAGCACGCATTAAAGCCGGTTTTACAGCTTCAATGTCAATCCCTCGTTCATACCTTGCACTTGCTTCGCTTCTGTAACCGGCACTTCGTGCTGATTTTCGATTGGCTGCCGGAGTGAAATATGCGGCTTCAAGTGCTATGTTCCTTGTATTTTCGTCAATTTCGGAATTTTCTCCACCGAAAACTCCTCCCAAACATACTCCATGTTCTTTTGTGGCAATCAATACGGTTTCACTAGTGAGGATTCTTTCCACGCCGTCAAGTGTGGTAAGCTTTTCACCTTCTTTTGCGCGTCTTACGCATAAATACCCGTTTAATTTATCAAAATCAAATGCGTGAAGGGGGGTTCCGTATTCAAGCATTACATAGTTTGTAATATCTACAATATTATTGATTGCACGTACTCCTGAAGCTAAAAGTCTTTTTTGCATCCATTCAGGTGACGGTTTTATTTTAACATCTTTTATCAATCCTATTGAATAGAATTTACATACATCGCTGTCAAGTATTTCTACTTCAAATTCATCAGTTGATAAATCTTTTGTACATTCAATTCGGTTAAATTTGAGAGGTTTATCAAATATTGCGCTTAACTCTCTTGCAATACCAAGAACAGACATTTCGTCACCCCTATTTGCGGTCGGTGCAACATCAAATATATAATCTTTTTCAAATCCCAAAACATCTTTAACATTAAGACCTATTTGCACATCAGGGAAAATTCGGTTTAGGATTAAAATACCATCCTCTTGTTGATAATTACGTTCTGCGACACCTAATTCATCCGCAGAACAAAGCATGCCTTGTGATTCAACCCCTCTTATTACAGCCGGTGTGAGAGTAAATTGTTCACCTGTTTTTCTGTCCAAAACTTGACTGCCAACACTTGCATACGGAACGATTTGACCTTCTGCAATATTTTGTGCCCCGCAAACAACTGTTTTTAATTCACAACCTGTGTTTACGGTTACAAGATGCAATTTGTCAGAATTCGGATGATTATTTATCTGCTCTATTTTAACTGTTTTTATATTTGTAAATTTTGGTTTGACTTCTTCTGTTGATTCTACCTCTAATCCGCTCATAGTAAGCTCGTGTGCTATTTCCTCCGGCTCCTTATCCGTTAAATCAACAAACTCGTTCAACCAATTTAATGATACTTGCATTTTTTCCCCTCTTTTATCTTCGTATACTTCTTAATTGTATTACAAAATAACAATATTGTAAAATAGTTGAGTGATTTTAAACATTATGTTATTATAATTTTGATAAAGGAGGAAGTTCATGAATTTGGTTAAAGGCTTAAACGGGGGGGGGCGACTCCTCTAAGTAGAAATAGCAAGGGTTTTGACCCAATCAATATTATGTGCTATAATTCAAATATGAAGAATTATAGTTTAGAAAAAGGCTTTACCTTGGCGGAGGTATTGATAACGATAGGAATAATCGGAGTAGTTGCGGCACTTACGATACCTACGTTAATAAAGAATTATCAGGAAAAAGTTATGGTATCGAAGGTAAAGCAGGCGCATTCGCAGTTAATGAATGCGGTACAAATGTATGTGGCGCAGAATAATTGCCAAAATATGTTGTGTTTATTTGATACAAGTAAGACATCTGATGAAGTGGCGGCAGAATTGACGAAAGTATTGAAAAAATCAAAAGTCTGTAAAAGTGGTGATACTGAAAATGTTTGCAAATATTATGGAGTGAAAGCTAATACGCCGTTTAAAAAAGACGGTGTTTATGCAACAAGTATCGGTTTAAATAATTTCGGGCGTATTGGGCTGCAAAATGGTATAATTTTTCAGGTAACTATGCAGTCATCTTGTATAAAAACTCAAGATCGTGTTTATCGTGATGAAAATGGTTTTGAAATTGGCAGAGAAGAAGTTACTGTGGATGCTTGTGCTTATGTTTATATGGATATTAACAACACACAGGATCCAAACCAGCTGGGAGCGGATTTCTATCAATATGTCGTGAAAAGTAACGGAAACATAGAGCCTGTTCATAAAAATTTGTTAAATAATGCTCTACTGTACAATAAAATAGAATACACGCCATATAATGTGGGAGAAGTTGTTAAATAAGAGACCGGAACAAAGTTCCGGTCTCTTATTTCAATTTTTATTTCACAAAATAGCTTGCGTTCACGTTTGCGTAAATTTTAATGACACCTGTTGCAATAGGTGTTGAGCTGCCCATAGCAGCTTCTGAATCTGCCACGGAAGATTTTGCCATCATATTATACATAATTCTTTGGGATACGCCTGTTGTGTTGCAGCTTGCGGAGATTGATTTTGTCCCTGTAATAACAGTTCCTGCGGCTTTTGCAAGAAGTTCCGCTCTTGCGCGTGTTTTTTGGGTAGCCTCACTTAGCAGACCGTCACATTGTTTTTCGTAAGAAGATATTGTGAAATTAAGGTTATCAATATTTGTCGCGCCCAGAGTTATTGCCTGATCAATTATGTCGCCTGCTTTATCAATTGATTTGGTGTGAACAATAATTCTGTTTGAAACTTCGTATTTGTCAAAATTTCTTTTGTTATTTGTGTATACATAAACAGGTTGTGCGCTGTAATCTGATGTTTTTACATAATCACCGTTTTCTGGATTCACAAAGCTTTTCATTGCTTCGTACAATTTGTTGGAAAGTTCTTTGTTTTCTAAAGTGGCTTTTTGCATTGATTTATTATCGTAAGTCACTACAGCAACAGAAATTTCAACAGTATCAGGAGAGATTTCTTTGTCGGCTTTTGCGGATGATGTAATAAAACCTCGTTCTACTTCTGCAAACACTGCGGGTGCTGCTATAAGTACTGATAATAAAATCACCAGTATAATTTTTTTCATACTTTTCCCTCCTTATTTTCAGAAGCATCTTGTTCTTGTTTTTCTTTTTCTTCAATGTTTTTTAGTATCATTTTATTAATCATCCTTGCTTGTGATTGCATCTTGACCCGCTCCATAAGTGTTTTTAGTTCTTCCTCATTAAGTTCTCTGGGAGTCGCAAAAGATACTGCCACACTTTGCTTTGTAGCTATAAAATAAGTCAGAAATATTATTGACCATAATAAAATACCCTGAAATAGATTAATTTCCGGAATATTTTCTCCAGCAAACAGGTTCCAAATACTCATTGCAACCAATCCCGGAAATACAACAAATCCCGCGGTCAAACATGTTACTATGAATAAGGCTGTTATTAAACCTCTTAATCCGTTTATTTGTATTATTTTGGCATTCCTTTTCATAAATCTTCCTTTATCATTTCAAGAAATTCATTTTCTGTTAATATTATAACACCTAAATTTTGTGCTTTGTCTAATTTTGATCCCGGATTTTCTCCGACAAGCACAAATGATGTTTTTTTAGATACTGAAGATGATGTTTTACCGCCTAATTTCTTGATAATTTCGGATGCTTCATCTCTCGTCATATTTTGTAATGTTCCGGTCAAAACAAATGTTTTGCCGGCTAATTTGTCAGATTTTGGAAGTGCTTTTGAAACGGGATTTACGCCCAATGATTTTAATTCCTCCATCATGTGAATATTATTTTCATCGTGGAAAAATTCAAAAACGGATTCGGCTATTTTTTGTCCCACCCCGTCAATTTCCGATAATGTTTCTACATCAGCATTTTTGATATCTTCAAGCGAAGAAAATCTCTCAGCTAAGATTTCTGCGGTTTCTTTACCTACATGCCGCATAGCAAATGCAGTCAGTAAGCGGTTTAGAGGTCTTGTTTTGCTCTCTTGTACTGATGTAAACATATTATATGCTGATTTTTCTTTAACGCCTTCCAATTGCATAAAATCCTGCATTGTTAGTCTGTATAAATCAACAGAATTGCTTATGAACCTTTCATCATAAAGCTGCTGTATAATAGCAGGTCCCATAAATTCAATGTCCATAGCATCTTTAGATACCCAAAATTCTATCTTTGCGGTGAGTTGCTGAGAGCAATTTTTGCTTTCACAGTATAAATTTACTTCTCCCTCGCGTTCCACCAACAATGAATTACAAGCCGGGCATCTGGTCGGCGGAATATATACAGGTAACGTTTCGTGTTCCGGTGTGTCCATAACTTTAACAACCTTCGGAATAATTTCGGCAGCTTTTTTAACCAAAACAGTGTCGCCTATTCTTACATCCAACCTTTTAATTTCATCAAAATTATGTAAACTTGCTCTTTGAACTGTGCTTCCTGCAAGATGAACAGGTTCAAGAATAGCAACAGGTGTAACCGCACCTGATTTTCCTATGTTTAATTCAATATCAAGGAGTTTTGTTGAAACTTCTTCAGGTGGGAATTTAAAAGCGGTTGCCCATTTAGGAGCTCTTGAGGTAAAGCCTAAATCTTCCTGGCAAGACAAACTGTTTACCTTAATAACAACTCCGTCAGTCGCATAATTTAAATCAAACCTTTTTGTTGCCCACTCATTACAATAATCTATTGCTTCATCCATGTTTTTGCACAGCCTTATATTCGGATTGACTTTAAAGCCCAGTTTTTTGAGGTACATCATTCCTTCATAGTGGGTTGCGGGTGCGTTTGGAATATTTTCAAACACCGATGAATAGACAAAAATAGACAAATCTCTTTTGGCCGTAATTGTGCTGTCAAGTTGTCTTATTGAACCGCTTGCGGCATTACGTGGGTTTGCAAAAACTTTTTCTCCTTTAGATAAATTTTCTTCATTTAATTTTTCAAATGAGGTTTTTGGCATATAAATTTCGCCTCTTACCTCTACATCAACAGGCTCAAAAAGTTTCAGCGGTATGGCTTTTACGGTTTTTAGGTTTGTTGTAATATCTTCACCTGTGACACCGTCGCCCCTTGTTACCCCGCGAACAAAAATCCCTTTTTCGTAAGTTAAAGCAATTGCAAGTCCGTCTATTTTAAGCTCGCAAACCAAGTCAATGTTATTGCCGCATTCTTTCGTTACGCGCTCGTACCATTTTTTGAGTTCTTCATCGTTATAGGTATTATCAAGGCTGTATAGTCGGTACTTATGTTTATAAGGAAAGAATTTTTCACTGATTGAACCTACCCTTTGAGTCGGGCTGTCAGGGGTTTTTAACAAAGGATATTGTTCTTCTAACGCTTTTAATTCCGCAAAAAGTTGATCGTATTCAAAGTCGCTTAAATACGGGTTTTCTTCAACATAGTACTTGTAATTGCTTTTATTTATTTCGTCTTTTAAAAAATTTATTCTGTCTATAACCATTACATTACCATCAAAAGTTCTCGGATAACCTTCGTTGCAACCGCCGTTGATACACCTGAAGCGTCGTAATCAGGCGCAAGCTCTACAACGTCGGCGCCTATTATATCAAAGTTTTTCAAGTATTTGAACCATTCAACAAGCTCTTTAAATTGCATTCCGCCGCTTTCCGGAGTCCCTGTCCCCGGCATTACGGAAGGATCTAAAACATCTAAATCCACTGTTACAAAGATTTTTTTGTCTTTTATTACATCAAGTTCACTGTATTCGTGAATAAGAGTCTTGTGCTCTTTCATAAATTCAAATTCTTCCTTCATTCCGGAACGTATACCGATTTGTTTTATATTTTGTGGCTTTACGATTTTTGATGCGTGACGAATTACTGCCGAATGCGACATTTCTTCACCTAAATATTCTTCTCTTAAATCGGTATGTGCATCAAAATGAACTATTGCTAAATCCTTATAAAACTTTGAAACCGCCTTTATTTCAGGTAAAGTTACTAAATGCTCTCCGCCGATTCCTAAAACTCGTTTGCCGTCTTTGTAAATATCTTCAACATTTTGTTCAATGACTTTAAGAGATTTGTATGTATTTCCAAGAGGCAGCTCCAAGTCACCCGCATCGTGAAAATTTACGTCTTCAAGATGTTTGTCGAAAACAGGAGAATATTCCTCCAATCCCCAGCTTGCGAATCTGATTTGTTCGGGCGCAAACCTTGAACCGGGACGATATGATACCGTACCGTCAAACGGCAATCCGAGCATAATTATATTTGATGTATTGTAGTTAGGATTTTGCCCCATCCAATTTCTGTCTAAAAATGGTCCGCTAAGCATTTTTTCTCCTTTTTCTAACCATTATAACACAAAGCTGTTTTACATAAAAACTATTATTGACATCATTTCAAAAAGCTAATATTGCGTGTTTTTTTGCCGGTGTTTTCTTCCTCTTTTCTGGCTAGATAACAGAGCTAAAACTATGTCCGGCTTAAAAAATATTATTTATGTTAAATCTCATTTAAATGTAGGATAAATTTTATTCGCAAAAGGTTTATTCTTAAAACATAAATTTTAATTTCAAACCGGACTTTTACAAATTGTAAACAAAATGGCATGGTTGTCGTGTCGCTAAACAATAGTATTACAAAATGTAACCAAAAATTAAGAAATATTAATTAAGGCTGAAATCATGTCAAAATCATGGTTTCGGGAGTAGATAAAAAGGGGGTGAGAAGCGTAAAAATAAAATAGTTGTCCACCTGAAAAGGTTAGAGTAAAATTAAGTTATGCTCTGATTACGGGCGGATTTCTTGTAGGGGTGAAGGTAGTGCATGAAATAATACAACGAAATCTTTTGCAAATACAAGAAGAAATTGCACCTTATAAACCAAATATTATCGCGGTTACAAAGTATTTCACCAAGGATGTCATGATTGAGGCATATAATGCCGGGTTAAGAGATTTCGGTGAATCAAGAGTAATTGAGGCATCAGAAAAGATTAATAATCTGCCGCAGAAAATAAGAGAAAATTCCAAATTTCATTTTATAGGTCATTTACAAACAAACAAAGTTAAAAAAGTGGTTGAAATTTTTGATTATATACATTCTGTGGATTCGATAAGACTCGCGGAAAAAATTTCAGAAGAAGCAAGTAAAGTCGGAAAAACTCAAAAGATTTTAATCCAAATAAATAATGCCGGAGAAGAACAAAAATTCGGATTTTCAAAAGACGAAATTTTTGAAGCTTTTGCCAGAATAATTACACTGAAGAACCTTGAGGTTAAAGGTGTAATGAACATGGCACCTCTGGGTGCATCAGAGGATAAATTGATAAAGCTTTTTAGCGAAATAAGAGAGATCAGAGATGATCTTGAAAAAAAATTTGACTGTAGGCTGAATGACATATCAATGGGTATGAGTCAGGATTACAAAGTAGCGGCCCGTGAGGGTTCAACAATGTTAAGAATTGGTAGAAGATTATTTATGTAAAAATAAACGGAGGAATAACGGTGGCAGTAGTAGCAGACAAAATTAAATCAGTAGTAGACTTTTTAGTAAAAGGATTTGAACCCCGAGAAACAATATTCGATGAGATGGCAGAGGAAATGGGTGATGAATATGAGGTTCAGGAAAATCTTGCGATTGATCCAAAGTATTCGTATCAATCAAATTTAGATAGAACAAATGATTTGAAGGTTGTAAATCATCCGAATTTCAGAGGTTATGAAGTGATTGTTATGGAACCGCGTTCATTTGATGATGCAGCGAGCATTGTTCAATATTTGAAAGACAGAAAGACTATTGTGTTAAATTTACATCTTTTAGATAAGGAACAGTCACAGCGTACAATCGATTTTGTATGCGGAGCTGCTCATGCATTAAACGGTAAACCTCAAAAAGTTGGTGATTTGGTATTTGTATTCACTCCGAGTAATGTAACGTTGTCTGTTGAACTGAATGCAAACCAGAATAAATTTAATGATTCTTTGTGGAGAGCTCCTTTGCAATAGGAATCCCGCAATAGATTCATAGGGTATGAGAAGAGATAGTTGTACAAGGGAATGAAAATTCCCTTTTTTATTGCCAAAAGTTTAGTAAAGTTGTATAATAGAAATATGAATGAGGTGGAAAGCAATGAATAGCGTAAGTCTTAACGGGGGGGGGCTACTCCTCTAAGTAGAAATAGCAAGGGTTTTGACCCTGAAGATATTGGGTGTTGTAATTCAAAACACTATTCAAAAAAAGGCTTTACCTTAGCGGAGGTATTGATAACGATAGGAATAATCGGTGTAATTGCGGCACTGACAATACCAACCTTGATAAGTAATTATAATAAAAAAGCCACTGCCGTACGTGTAAGAAAGACTTATGCAGAGCTTGTTCAGGTCATTAAGCTGTCAGAGATTGAAAACGGTTCGATGGACACTTGGGATTTTCCGGAAAGTCGCAGTAAGGATAATACGCGAGCATTTGCGAGAAAATATATTCTTCCGTATTACAAAAATTGTTTTGAATGCAGTGAGGGTTCAGATTACCGTTGCGGTCAAGCAATCAGCGGGCATGGAGTCAACTACGGTCTTAGCAGTAGTGTAGGTATATCTGTTGTTGCAGAGCCAAGCACTTCTAAAAAAATTAATATTACCATTTCTGTACATAATTTCGGTTCCAGAACACCCAGACAAGGGCGCGACTGGTTTTATTTTACTATTTCAAATGGTGTTATACAGCCTTTCGGGTGGCGTAAAGGCCTTACAAGAGAAGATATACTGGAGGAAAAAGTTCTTTATACTTGTAAATCCGTACAAAGAGAAAATCCTAAGGACGGAAGTGCTTTTTATTATGACAGATATGGCTGTACAGCATTATTTGTGCTTGACAATTGGGAGTTTAAAAACGATTATCCTTGGTAAGGTGTTTGAAAGATAAAAATTCATTTTTATCTTTTTTGTTGTTTATTTTTAAGTCTTGTGGTATAAATTCTGTATGAAAAATTTTGCAATTTGTTATAACAAAACAATAGAGCATTCCGTGGAAGTTATGGGTGAGCTGAGGGGTATTCTGTCTGCAAATAATTGTTCTGCAGAGGTTTTGGATATTGATAATTTAAAGAGCGGATATGATTTTGTTTTTGTAATAGGCGGGGATGGAACAATTTTGAAAGCTGCAAGATTTTATGCAAAAACATCCACTCCGATTTTTGGAATAAACTTGGGCAGATTGGGGTATCTGTCACAGTCTTGCAAGGGTGATATTAAGATTTCAGTGGAAAAAATTCTAAAGGGTGAATACAAGATAGAAGATAGAATTATGCTACAAAGCGGTGTTAAAATTGCATTGAACGACTTTGTGGTAAAGGGTACAACGACTGGGAGGACTTCCAGATTTTCACTGAAAATTAATGGCAAACTTGTTTGTGATTATTTGGCGGATGGAATTATTGTAACTACCCCCACAGGTTCTACGGCGTATGGACTTTCTGCGGGCGGCCCGGTCATTTCACCTGAATTGAATGCGTTTGTGATAGTTCCTATTTGCCCGCATACATTAACTGCACGTCCTATTGTAATTCCGGATTATGAAATTATTACGATTTGTTCTGATAAGGACTTGACAAATTATGTCGTTTCAACTGACGGTCAAGAATTTTATGAATTTGCAAAAGAAATTGAAATTAGAAAATCCCAATATACTGCTAAATTGGCGCTTTTGGACGGTTCGGAATTTTATTCTATATTAAGAAATAAGCTTCACTGGGGGATTTCTCCTGCCAATATAAAATAAATTTAAAAATTTTTATTAACTTTTGTTCATAATTGGCATGGAAATTATTGTACTTTTTTTCTATTTAAAATAGTATGTTATTATATTATTGTCGAACCTGCTTAGTCGATGTGGGTAAAATAGCTCGAAAATAAGTAATAATCAATATATAAGAGGTAAAAACAGTGGAAAATTTCGTATCAGATATCTTTGCAAGAAAAGATGACACAACAAGCACTCCCGTGAATAGATCCCCGATAAACCCTACGAATATCAAGGTAGTCGGTGTAGGCGGAGGCGGTGGTAACGCAGTTAATCGAATGATAAAAGCCGGATTATCAGGTGTAGAATTTTGGTTGATGAATACAGATTTGCAAGTTTTGGAATATGGTCAGACAAAGAACAAAATTCAACTTGGCGCGAATTCTACAAACGGTTTAGGCGCAGGCGGTGATCCGTCAATCGGCGAAAAAGCCGCAGAAGAAGCCCAACAAGAAATTACGAACGCACTTGAAGGTGCGGATATGGTCTTTATTACAGCCGGTATGGGCGGTGGTACAGGTACCGGTGCAGCCCCGATAGTCGCTAAAATCGCTAAAGAATTGGGCATTTTGACAATCGCTGTGGTTACAAAGCCTTTCTCTTGGGAAGGTAAGAAAAGACAAAACCAAGCTGTTCAGGGTTTGGAAAAGCTCAGAGAAGCTGTTGATGCTGTTATCGTAATCCCTAATGATAAGCTGTTACAGGTGGTTGACAGACAAGTTTCATTGACTGAGTCATTCATTATAGTTGATGAGGTCTTATTAAGAGGTGTTCAGGGTATTTCAGATATTATTACTGTTCCCGGACTTATTAATGTTGACTTTGCTGATGTTAAAAATGTTATGCAAGCCTCTGGATCAGCTCTTATGGGTATCGGTCGCGGTCAAGGTGAAGGTAGAGCTATTAAAGCTGCTGAAATCGCTATTAATTCTCAATTGCTCGAAACTTCAATTAATGGCGCATCCGGTGTAATTGTTAATATTACCGGCGGACCGGATATGACTCTTCATGAAATTACTGACGCTGCAAATATTATTCATGATGCTGTACTTGATGACGCTACCGTTATTATCGGTACTGCAGTTAATGAGAATATTCAAGGCGAAATTCAGGTTACAGTTATTGCTACCGGTTTTGAATTGAAAAATCAATCAGTTGATGAAAAACCTGAGGTTAGACAACTGAATGCGGCAGATTTCTTTGCTAGTACAGGTTCTTTTAATCAGCCTAGAAGAACTTCTATACCCGAAGTCTCACCGAGTTTTACAAATATTGAGATTCCGGACTTTTTGAAAAAATAATTTTTTTGGGTTGAAGTATGAAAAAGTGAGGGACGAATTATTTCGTCCCTTTTTTGTTTTGTAACGAAATGTAAAATTAAATTTAAAATTGTTCAGAGCTTATGTTTTGTTGGTTTTGGGTAACATTATATTTTAAAATTGTTTTTTTATGTGTAAATAATTGCAATCAAAATTTTTTAATAAATACATAGGGGATAAATTATAAAATATTGGAGGAATTTATGGGATTAGATGGAGTAAATTTCGATGCATTTTCATATTTGCATAATGTTAAAAAATTAAGGAAACAACAAAAAGCCGAATACAAACAGACTAATAAGGAATTAACCAGAAAGGCACTTTCCTACGTGGAGTCAAATCAAGCAAAAGGTATCAGTGCAGAACAAATTGATAAAATGTTAAGGATAAAACCACAAAGGACAGGAGCAGAACTTCAAAAATATGCGCAAGAATTTGAGAAGGCTTTAATAAGACGTGATGCACTTTCCTACGTGGAGTCAAATCGAGCAAAAAATATCAGTGCAGAACAAATTGATAAAATATTAGGGATAAGACCACAAAGGACAGAAGCAGAACTTCAAAAATATGCGCAAGAATTTGAGAAGGCTTTAATAAGACGTGATGCACTTTCCCACGTGGAGTCAAATCAAGCAAAAGGTATCAGTGCAGAACAAATTAATAAAATGTTAAGGATAAGACCACAAAGGACAGAAGCAGAACTTCAAAAATATGCGCAAGAATTTGAGAAGGCTTTAATAAGACGTGATGCACTTTCCTACGTGGAGTCAAATCAAGCAAAAGGTATCAGTGCAGAACAAATTAATAAAATGTTAGGGATAAAACCACAAAGGACAGAAGCAGAACTGCAAAGATATGTGAGGGAATTTGAACAAGCTTGGTCAGAGTACGAAGCAACCAAAGTCAAGCAACCTAAATTCCCAAAATTTATGAAGAATTTTAAAGGTAAGGGCAAATATGCTGCCTTGGCTGCTGCTGTTGGTTTAGTTGTGGGTATTGGTACTCTGTTAAAAAAGGACAAAAAAGAGGATATTGAATTAACAAAACCAGTCCCAGAAGGGGAACCTAAAGAAAAATGCTCTGTTCCTGTGCTTGAGCAAGCAGCAACTCCAATGCAAGTGCATGAACAGATATCAGGTATTCGTAAAGTTGGCGAAAACGAAAAAATAGATGTTTTCAGTGATGATGCAACATTTGAACTCGTTGATTTATTAGAGGAGTTGAAAACCTCTAAAAACACGGAATTGATACAAACATCCATGTCCCCAACAGGTGACTCTGAAAATGTTGCAGACATTTCGAAAGCAATCGAGCAATATGAGGCAAGAATCAATGAGTTGCAGAAGGATATAAATATTTTACAACTGAAAGTTGAATTATTGCAAAATTCAAAATCATCTAGTAACGGACTAAATCCAGCTGTATCAGTTGACAACACCGATGTAGAAAATAATACCTTAACAACGAGTAGTGGTACACCGAGTGATGGTGATGCTTCGCAAATTGATTTAAAAAAATTGTTGGCCGATACTAAGACACAACTTACTGAAAAGAAAGGTGAGATGAAATCATTGAGGAAAGATATAAAAGGACTAAAAAAAGCAGAACATTTGCAAAATCAAATTAAAAGAAAAGCCGATAAATTAGAGAATTACGCTAAATCACTTGAAATTGAGTCCACTCAGCTCCCAAAAGTTGATGATATTGAGCCAATTGATTTAACAGGACCGTTGTATGATTCTAAGACACAACTTACTGAAAAGAAAGGTGAGATGAAATCATTGAGGAAAGATATAAAAGGACTAAAAAAAGCAGAACATTTGCAAAATCAAATTGAACGAAAAGCCGATAAATTTGCAGAGTACACTGAAATACTTGAGCAAAAAATGGAATAGAAAACCAACCTCATAGAATATTGAATCAAAAATTAAAGTAGTAATTTAAAGTGTAAATAAAAACCGCTCCGACCGGAGCGGTTTTTTGGTTTTATAATTAATTAGTCTTTAGCGTGACCGGCTGTACCTAAAACGTCGCGCATCTTATGGATAACCATTTCTTTAACGGCTGTTCTGCCCGGTCCCATATATTCTCGAGGATCAAATTTCTCAGGATGTTCAATGAAGAATTCTCTTATAGTTGACGTCATAGCGAGTCTTAAATCCGTGTCTATATTAATTTTAGCTACACCGTGTTTAGAAGCATAGTTAAGCATTTCTTCCGGAACACCTTGTGCATCAGGTAAATTCCCCCCAAACTTGTTGCATTTTTCTACAAATTCTTTCGGAACTGATGAAGAACCGTGAAGAACGAGCGGATAATCATAACCAACAGCCTCGTTAACTGCTTTTTTAATTTCAGCTAGTCTTTCAAAATCAAGTTTAGCTTCACCTTTAAATTTGTATGCGCCATGAGAAGTACCTATGGCAACCGCTAAAGAATCACAACCGGTTTCTTTAACAAACCTCGCTGCTTCTTCAGGATCCGTGTATGTTGAATCTTTTGCATGTACTTTGACATCATCCTCAACACCTGCAAGTTTACCTAATTCAGCTTCAACTGAAACCCCTCGAGGATGTGCATAATCAACAACTTGTTTTGTTAATTTGATATTTTCTTCCAATGGGAATCTTGATCCGTCAATCATTACGGATGAAAAACCACCGTCAATACACGCTTTGCATATTTCAAAATCTGCTCCGTGATCTAAATGCAAAGCAATGGGAACCGTTGTCGTTGCTAAAGCAGCTTCAACAAGTTTTAATAAGTATGTTTGATTTGCATATTTTCTTGCACCTGCAGAAACTTGTAAAATAATAGGAGATTGTGTTTCTTCAGCAGCTTCCGCAATACCCTGCAAAATTTCCATATTGTTAACGTTGTAAGCACCTATGGCATACCCGCCGGCTAATGCTTTCTTGAACATTTCGCCTGTTCCGACTAATTTTCTTTCACTCATTTGAGTTCTCCTTCTTAAAAAATTACACACAATAAGTGTATTACAAATATTTGCGAATTACAAGTAGCACAAAATTTATGATTAATGTTAAGATACATTAATGTCTTGTTATAACTCTTTACAAACCTGAAATATACTGATAAAATTACATCATAAGGTTAGTGAATTAAGAAATAATAGTGGCAAAAAATATTTTTAGAGTTTTTGTATGAATGTTAACGGAAAAAAATAAGGAGTAAATATATGTCAATCCAAGCATTATCAAGTGTTACAAACAAAGGTTATTCAAATGTAAGTTTTGGTAAACAACATGAAAACGTTGAGAAGGTTAGTAAATATACAAGTCCTATGAAGGCCGTTCCTTTAGCTGTATTAATAGCAATGAGTCCTTTGACTACAACGAATGCTGTTAAAATAATGAATGGCGATAAAGAAGTAAATAAAGTTGAACTGTCTGAAGCTCCGCAATCGCAGAGCCGAGTGCTTATTTATGGTGATTCATTCAAATCTCAAAACGGCACGGACGTTATTGTGATGGCATTGAATACAAAAGGCGGCACTGACAGCTTTGATCAAATAGTGTTAAAAGTTGGTGAGTTTACATTTGAAGCCAAGGATCTTCTCTTGCGTGAAGGCTACTTATATTCTTCAAATGGTGTGAAAGAAGGTCCTTTAAGATTTAAAGAGGTTATTGCAGAAACCGAAATTGACGGTAAAAAAGAAAGATTAAGCTTTGTAGACCCAAATATTGTAAATTATGTAGAAGCTTTAGTCGCACAGCCTACAAACAAAAGTAACATCAAAAATATACGCCATGCTGATTTGAACATGGTTGTGGCAAGTTCTAAAGGACAGTTTATATTTCTTACTGATGAAGATTTGAAAAATTATCTTGAGAATTCCACATTATACAAATTGGTAGGCTCTAATAGTAATCTATATGATGAAATGATGACTGAAGGGTTTGCATCAAACCGTCTTGATGCATGGGAGCGACGTATACAAGGATCACATGGAAATTATATAATGAAATTTTATGATCTTGATGATAACCCGGATAATGCTGAGCTTATTGTAGTACAAAAAGAAGGCGATAGAGATGGTTGTATAGAAGGTGTGGTTTTTGTGGATGGCAAACTGCACGGTGTAGATAATGCATTATCTACTGGTGTTGTCTCTGTTATCCGTATTAGTCCAAATCCACTCAGCAATTATGAAGAATATATAACTGATGACATTCTTGCAAATGAAATTGTTAAATTCTACAATTCGCCTAAATATAATAAATCACTGAAATATTCCATGACAGTTATGCAATCTGAATCTAATCTGGCATTAGGTGATTATTGATTTATGTTAACAAATGTAACAACATGAAAACATGCTGAAATAGGGCATTTTAGCATGTTTTTATATAAATAAGTGTTAAAAACAGAGAGAAAATAATGGCTTTAGGTGACAGTACAATTAAACAAAATATGAATGTAACGCCTGCGCAAACTGCACCGTCAAGTGTTGTTACATCCGGCGCCGCGGATAGTGCTTCAATTGTTGTACCTGTTGCTGTTGATGAAGAATTACTTAAATTACTAGGGCTAACTCTGGAACAATATTTACAGTTATCAGACGAACAAAAAAATGAAGTAAATAATCAGATTAATCAAATTAAAAATTCTGCTGATGAAACAAATTTTGGTATAAGGGGCTTGTCTGTAGAAAAAACGAATACAAAGGCTACAGATGACCAATTAGCACCAATAGAAAATCCTATAGAAGCAAAAGCAGAAGTTCAGGAGCAAGAAAATATTTTAAACCGTAAAGATACACCAACGTCTAAAATAACGGAGGCAGACTGGAAAAAAATGTCTTCTGATGAAAGACGCACGTATATAAGGGCAATGACAGAAAATATATTAAAAGATGTTCCTGAGGATAAGCGCGGCGAGTTAATTAAAGCTGCTATTGACAGCAGAATAAAAGAAAACCGCGGTTTTACCGATGAACGCTGGGACAAGATGCCTGATGGACGTAAAGAACGACTTAGAGAAAAATTTATTTCAGATTTTAATATTATTATTGAAAAAGGTTTTATCTCCAAAGATGAACTTAAAACATTGACATATGAAGAAAGATTAGATTTTGAAATAGCTCAAAAAGAAAACCATATCAAGAATATGGAAGAATTAAGAAAAGATTTAGCAGTTAATGCCCCCGCAGGTGATGACGCGAATATAAAGGCTAATATTAGTGGACTTGCGCATTTAAATGAGCATATAAAAAAGGATCTTGCGGATGTACAAAGAAAAAAAGAAGAAAAAAACTTATATTCTGCGCTTAGAACTGAATCAGATATGCCAAGTACAAGGGAGGCTTTTGTATTACAATATGGCAAACAACCGGATTTTTCTACTCAAGAAGGGAAAGAAGCTTATTTCAAATTCAGGGATTCCCGTATATCTGCAATGTCACCGCAAGAAGGGGCTAAGGCGGTATTATCAGATGTTACAGAAATGCTTAACTATGCTAATGAACTTAGCGAAACAGGTAAGGTAGAAGAAGCAAAAAGATATACGCGGTTTGTAATGTTTAATGCGCGGCGTTTAGGTGTTGACGGCGATTTAGCAATGCGTATAAAAAGTGGTGAAGTTGATGCATTAGAAGCGCAAAAAGTGTTGGATAATTTGGCTAAACAAATGAGAAAAGTCAAAAAGCCAACAGCACAAGAACAAGATAGTATAAATGCCGTGGCGACAAACTATGCTGCCATTAGAACAAGAGGTTTGCCTATGAGTGCCGAGGCAGAAGCTCTTTATAAGGATGAACGTTATACGGAATCTTTCGGTGACGGATATCGTTCAATTGAAGGTAATAAAAATATCTTTGATGACTTAAAACGCTTGGTATCGAAGTTGGATGATAACTTGCAAAGCTCAGAATTTGATAAAAATATGGCTTACACATATACTTTTGATAACGAAGATGATTCAATAACTGCACAGAAAGGATTGAATGATATAATTGGCGACTTGGCAGTTGAAAATCAAAGTCATGCTTACGAGATAATTATGACATCAAAGTTTGATGCAGTCCAAGAATATGCTGCAAGCAATATTTACAAATTAGATGAAAGTATAAGAGATTGGGCTGCAGATTATACAAGATCTTTAGGTAAAGAGAACCTTAATGATGCAATCAAGACGGAGGCACCAACTTCTAATTCCGCTAATAGTGGTTCACCAAGTCCAAAATCTGGTACAGATCGTGGTGAATTGATATATAATGCTACAAGTTTTGTTAATAATGCTGTAGATGCTTCTTCACCTGATATTTCAAAAGAAGTAAGCACAGTACTGGAAACGCTCTCATCCAACGCCAGAGATGTTTATAATGAAATAAATTTCAGAGAAGGTAATCTTTCCAAAGAAGAAGCAATAAAGTACTTTAAAAGTCTTTCAAGAAAGGAACAGAGTGATCTTTTAAGGGTGTTGCCCGCCCAAGTATTCAGCAAGCTGCCGGTCACAATATGTGAAAACTTCCCTGAATATGTTTCCACCTTTGTCGAAAAAGGTCGCGGAATTGAAATAATCACTACGTGTACTCCTATAATAGTTAACTCTGCCATTAAAAGTATGAAAGTTGGCAGTTCTAAAACTAAAAAAGAATTAAATGAATTTATAGCGCAGCATCCTGAAATGTTCAACAAAATTTCTCAAGAAGCGGCACAAAGTGCTTTAAGAAATGCAAGTGATAAAACCGAAAAGCCTTTGAAGTTTGGTGCTTGATTTTAAATAACTTTTGTTGTTTAATTATCGTACAGCGGCAAGCCGCGAGTTCAAAAGAAAGAAGACAATTCTAAATTGCCGAAAGAAATTATTTTAGCAAAACACGCGGGATTTTGTTACGGTGTAAAAAGAGCCGTTGAAGCTGCTAAGAAATTAAAAGAAGAAAACCCTGATAAAAATGTTTTTGTGCTTGGGGAGCTTATTCATAATACTCAGGTTATACATGAGTTAGAGACTTTGGGTATAAAGACTCTTAATGAAATTCCTGAAAAGGGTGAGGGGATTTGTGTTATAAGGAGTCACGGTGAAAGCCCCCATATTATCGAAAAAATTAAGCAGGCAGGTTTTGAACCTGTTGATTTGACTTGTCCCGATGTTAAAAAAGTTCAGCAAAAGGCAATTGAATTGGCGAAAGAGGGATATTATGTTGTGATAGTGGGTAAATCTGAACATCCTGAAGTTATTGCCATCAAGGCCAATGCGGAGCTTTACACCGACAAAGTTGTTGTTGCAAGTTCAGTTAAAAAATTAAAACCAATAGAATCCGAATTGAAATCTCACCGAAAGATAGGTGTAGTAGTTCAAACAACTCAAAGGATAACAACGCTCACGTCTATTGTGAAATATTTGACTAATATTGCAAAAGAATTACATATTGCAAATACAATTTGTGCAAGCACCTCCATGCGCCAAACCGAAGCAAAGCAGCTTGCGCAGACGAGTGATTTAATGATAGTTGTCGGCTCCAGAAAAAGTGCCAATACAACTCACTTGGCGGAAATTTTAAAGGATATTACAAAAACAATTCATATTGAGAATGATGAAGAATTGGAAAATTACAAAGACTTAATTACAAACTCAACAAATATTTCGGTTACTGCCGGGGCATCCACCCCGCAAGAAGTTATAGAAAAAGTTATAAATAAAATAAGGAGAAAAATAAAATGACAGAAACACTAGAAAAAACATCTTTGGACGAATTTGAAAGACTTTTGGAAGAAAATTTTTCAAAAACTTATTCAGTAGCTGATATTGTAGAAGGTACAGTTACAAAAAAGGAACAGGACGGTTACTTAATCAGCATTCGCGGTGCTAAAACAGAAGCATTTTTGCCAAGCAAAGAAATCCCTTCAGGCGAAGGTGCTGAAACTTTAG
This sequence comes from uncultured bacterium, assembly GCA_949299935.1. GTDB lineage: Bacteria > Cyanobacteriota > Vampirovibrionia > Gastranaerophilales > Gastranaerophilaceae > SIG32. The sequence goes on from CASGCE010000033.1 coordinate 73,441, forward strand.
AAATCGGCGATGAAAAAGAATTTTATGTATTAAAAGAAGAAAATGATGAAGAAGGTATGCTTTTATCACTTAAGCGTATTGCTTTTGCTCAGGCATGGGCACAACTAAATGATGCTAAAATTCAAGGTGACACAATTTTAGCAAAGGTTGTTTCGATTGTAAAAGGTGGTGTGCTTGTTGATGTCGCCGATTTGAAAGGTTTTATACCATCTTCTCAACTGAGAACCGGAACACCGTTTGATGGTTTGGTTGATCAAAAAATTGAAGTAAAAGTTCTTGAAGCTGATCCTAAGAAAAATAAATTAATTCTTTCACAACGTCTTGCTGTCGCTGAGCAACGTGATCAAGTTGTTGATAATATCTTATCTACACTTGAAGAAGGGCAAATTGTAAAAGGTGAGGTCGTCAGAATTGCGGATTTTGGGGCATTTGTTGATATCAATGGTATCGATGGCTTGCTGCCTATTTCCGAAATCTCATGGTCTAGGATTAAACATCCTTCTGATGTTATTTCTTTAGGTGAAACAATTGAAGTTAAAATTATTAAAATTGACAGCGAATTGAAAAGAATTTCTCTTTCTTTGAAAAGAATGGGCGAAGATCCTTGGCAGCAGATTGAGGGTGAGTTTCAAGAAGGTCAGGTAATTACCGGTACGGTAAATAAAGTTACCGGTTTTGGTGCTTTTATAAATATTTTCCCCGGAGTTGAAGCGTTATTGCCTGTTTCTGAAATGGCTGAAGAAAATGTTAACCCTTTTAATAAATTTAAAGTGGGTGATAGCGTTGATGTTCTTATTAAGAAATTCACGCCGCAAGAACACAGAATTGCGTTAAGTATTAAAGATATTAACAAAGATGCTTAAGTTAAAAAAAGCTCCCGAAAGGGAGCTTTTTTTTATGATTACAAATTCAAAATGACGAAAAATTGCTTATGTTGTCTTGAACCTGTTTTTCTATTTCTGTTCGTATATCAAATCGTTTACTGTTACGCCCAAGACTTCTGCTATTTTGGAAACCATTAATAGTTTAGGATTGGATAGACGTTCATTTTCTAAAAAACTTATTTGTTGTTGTGTTGCGTTTGCCAACTCGGCAAGTGTATCTTGTGAAAAACGATGTTTTGTCCTTAACAAGCGTACATTGTCAGCTAAATTTTTTCTTAACATTTTTTCATTCATTCAATTATTATATATTGCATTTTAAACATAGTTTATAGTAGAATAGATATAAATTATTGATTATAGGAATAAAATATTGAATAAAGAAATAATTGACAAACTTTTCGAGATAAACAATGCACTAACAGAAATTGAGTATTTGTTAGAAATTACTACAAAATACTGTGAATTGAGCGAGGAGGATTATTCAAAAATAACAATAATGTTCCTTATTATGCAAGACAAATTACGCCAACTACAGGAAGTGGATGACAGTATATTTGGTTTATGCAAAGATGAAAGTTATTCCCCGAAGTAGTTTTTCAATCCAACGGTAAGTTTTTTATTTTTGCAAAGTTTTTTAAGTTTAGCTATGGCGCGATTTTCGATTTGTCGAATACGTTCTCTTGAAACTCCGTATTGAGAACCTATTTCATCGAGAGTTTTTTTGGCACCGTTGTTATCCAAACCATATCGTAGAATTAGTACATCGCGTTCTTTTTGGCTTAATTGGTTTAAAATTCTTCTTATGTCATCGAGCAAATTTTCCTGAGAAACTCTACTATCGGGCGTAATGGTACTTTCGTCTATGATAAAATCGGAGAGTTTAGTTGCATCTTCATCAGAGCTTGAAGGGGTATCCATACTGATTGTTGATTGTGCCGCTTTTACTATAGAGGTTAATTTATTTACGGGAACTCCTAATCGGTATGCGATTTCTTGTTTGGTGGGTGTATGCCCGAGTTCGGTTGTTAAATCAAGTGTAGCGCGCCTGATTTTACCCAAAGATTCAATCATATGGATAGGTAGCCTAATAATCCTTGCTTTATCCGCTATTGCTCGGGTTATTGATTGTTGTATCCACCAAGTTGCATATGTCGAAAATTTGTAGCCTTTTGTATAGTCAAAACGCCCTGCTGCTTTCATTAAGCCCATATTACCTTCTTGAATTAAATCAAGAAAGGAAAGGCCCCTTCCTATATATTTTTTAGCAATACTTACAACAAGACGGAGATTTGCATTAACCAACAAATCTTTTGAGAAATCATCGTGATAATCTTTTATTTTCTTTGCAAGTTCCAGCTCCTGCTCTGACGATAAAAGCGGAATTTTACCTATTTGCTGTAAATAAAGCCTAACACTATCATCTGCATTTACTGAGGATAAACTCTCCTGAACTTTTGGGTCTTCCACCGATTCAAGAACGTTTTCTTCATCATCCTCTGCTTGAATTTTATGGAAATCTATATTTTCATCAGAAATATCATCTGTTAATATTCCGAATTTTTCAAACTCTTTCTTCATTTTTTTGCTCCGTAATTCTATATTACAATAACTTTTTGAGATTTGGTTAGTTATTAAGATTATTTAACTTTTGTCTCAAGGTTTCAAAGATTATTGCACTGAATGCATTTGATACATTCAGGGAGTTAAAATTATTCATCATGGGAATTTTTACCACAAAATCCGAAAGCTTAAGTAAAGATTTTGACACTCCGGTGTGCTCAGCTCCCATAATGATTACCGAATTCATATTACAATAATCTATGTTGTAATAATTATCTTTTGCGGATGCGTCGGTAGCAATTATCCACCAGTCTTTATTTTTTAATTTTTGGACAGCGTTAACAAGGCTATTGACTTTTATTATTGGAATATGATTAATTGCACCTGCACTTGTCTTTTCAACAACAGTGTTTATTAAAACATTACGTCTTGAAGGCAGTATAATTCCTCTGACTCCCGCACATACACAGGTTCTTATTATTGCACCCAAATTATGTGAATCCTCTATGCCGTCAAGGATTACTAATGCATCATTTTGATATTTATTTTCGAGAAACTTATCCAAATCTGTATATTTGATTGGTGAAATCTGGGCTATAATACCTTGATGATTGTATCCTGAGTATTCTTGAAATTTTTCTTTCGCCACAAATTGGTATGTAACCCCGTTTTGTCTGGCAAGCTCTTTTATTGTGTTCAATTTGGTATCGCTGTGAAGATTTTTGGATATCAAAATCTTATTGATTTCTCTGTCACCCGCAATCAATGCCTCCAAAACAGAATTTTTGCCAAATATTATACCGTCCATCTATTTTGATACCTCTAACATTTTGTTAATACAGCCAAGCGCTTTTTGGGCTAAATCCTTGTTAACTTTAATTTCATATTTTTCATCTGCCAGCGCATTATATATATCATCAAGCTTGTGCCATTTCATGTTCGGGCATATGACGTCATTTTTTATCAGTATAAATTCTTTTTCCGGTAAATCACGTTTAAGTCTGTCACATACACCCTTTTCTGTCGCCACAATGAATTGTCTTGAGCTGCTATTCTTTGCATAATTCATAATACCTGTTGTGCTGCCTACATAATCCGAAATTTCTGTCACCGATTTGTGGCATTCAGGATGCGTTAGAATTTTTGCTTCAGGATATTTGTTTTTCATATCAATTATATCTTCTGCTTTTATTCTTAAATGTGTAGGACAGTACCCCGGATAAGTTATAACTTCTACATCTTTAAGTTGTGCTTCTACATATTTACCAAGATATGTGTCCGGCAAAAACAGAACTTTATCAGTTTTTAGACTTTCAACTATTTTTACGGCATTTGAACTTGTACAGCAAATGTCGCATTCGGATTTGACTTCGGCTGTTGAATTTATGTAGCATACTGTAGGTAAGCTGGGATGCTTTAATTTGAATTCTCTTAATTGTTCAAGATTAATCATATCTGCCATGGGACATCCGGATTCTAACCTCGGAAGTAAAACTTTTTTGTCAGGAGAAAGAATTTTCGCGGTCTGTGCCATAAAATATACACCCGCAAAAACTATTATATCCGCATCTGTTTTCGCTGCCATTTGACTTAAATATAATGAATCACCTACAAAATCTGCTACTTCATCTATCTCTATATTTTGGTAACAATGCGCTAAAATTACCGCATTTTTCTCTTTTTTAAGCTTGTTTATTTTTTTTGCGATTTTATCCATTAAGCTTTTTCTCCTGCATTTATTGTAAATTTATGTTAATTTTGGTATGTTTATAAAATATATTGTATAATAAAAATATAAATTAAACGCAAAATTAACGGAAATTATGATAGAGAAATTTGTAAATGATTTATTATCACAGCTGGGTGCCGGGAGCAAAGAAATTGTATATTTGTCTGTAACTCCTGGTGTCGGACTTGAATTAATACAGGTTGACCCTGTTATAAAGTCCGTCAAAACCTATGGTCATAAACCCCTAGGATATAGCGATTCAATGAGGGAGGTGGCTAGTTATGATGAATTTAAAACTAATTTGCAAGAATTGTTCCAGGATTTGAATATTAACCCGAAATGTAATATAGTATTAAATTTGCCAATGGTGCATTTCGGAAAAGTTGAATTACCACTTCTGTTAAATGATGAAGGTATTACGGAAGCTGTTATATCGGAAGTGGAACAGTCTTATATTTTTAAAAGGTGCGAACCTGTTGTCAGTTGGTTTGAAGGGCGTTCTAATACTGCTTCTGATACTCGGGTAATTTTTTATTCTGCTGTGCAGAAAAATGCTGTGGATAAAATTAGAGAAATTTTAAGTGAAATGGGGGCAAATCTCAGGGGGGTTGAAATTTCTCTGGTATCAAATTTGCGTGCCTTATACTTTTCGGGTTTGACTGCAACTCAGATGACTGAGGGTACTCCTTGGAATTTGATGGTCGTTAACTCCAGCGGTTATTCTCTGATTTCTATGTTGGGTATGCAGATTATTGATTACTACGAAGAACCGTTGGCATTAAAAACTTATGAGTTGGACGAAATTTATGATGTTGTTAATACCTCTGCTCAAATTGCACTGATGAATTTCCCGAGCAATTATCTCTATGTTGTCTCCGAAACCGATATGGTCAGTGCTGAACATTTGAGTTCTAAAATGCCTTTTGAAGGTAAAATTGATTTTCTTGAAAACAACAGTTTTAGGAAAAGAGAAATACTGCCCGTCAGTTTGAATATTTTGCCTGATCAGGTTATTAAAATTTCTCTCGAATCTGTCGGTGTGGCTGTTTCTCGTGCCTGCGATTATCCTATAAAACTTGATTTTTCCGGTAATAATCAAAGTGAAATGTCCATGTCTGGTGAAGAAAGTATTTCTTTTAATTTTAATGATAAAGAAATCGTGTTGACAGAAACTGTATTGAAAAAAATCTCACTTGTTATCGCAGCAGTGTTAATTGTACCTTCACTTATAGCTATGTTGACTTTGCCTATTGTTCAAAAGAAAAATAGAGCTCAACTTAATGATATTAATGCTAAAATTAAAAATATTGAAGATGAGATCAAGAAACTTACTGAATTGGCAACTGAATCAGGTAATTTTGTTATTAGAACTGAAATCGAAAATGTCTTGAAATACAACAGAGCCAAACTTATTGCTTATTCGGCATTAGGTGAATCTGTACCGGCAGATTTGTGGATTACCTATTTTTCTGCAAAAGATAACGGTAAGGTAGACATTAAAGGTGTGTCCGAGGACGTTGAGGATATATACTTGTTTTTCAAAAATATGAAGGATTCCATGATTGATACTCAATTACGTTTAAATAAGCTTGAAATGGTTTCTGATTCAATTGATGAAGCTGTTATGTCCGAAGGTGCGACAATGTATGATTTTGAAATTACTAATATGGCCGCTGGTGAAGTGAGTTCTTCAGCTGATAAAGCTAATGTTAATAGGGCTAACAATACCAATAAGGAAGCTTCTGATGCTAAGCAGGATACTAAGTCTTCTAAAAAAGTTAATGATCTGGAGCCGATTGACGTTGCAGGTCCATAAATAAGGATAGTTTTGATGAATGAAATAGAAGTTTATTTTAGAAAATTTAAATCAATAATATTAATTTTACTTTTTACGTTAATTTTGTTTGGGGTTATTGTGAGTAAAATTGTTCCTGTTGTTAATGATATTTTTAAAACTTCACAGGAATATAAGGTTGCTATAACTACTCTTGCTGATAAAGAAAGAACTTTGCAAAATTTGAAAGAAAAAACGGCAAAGGTTATGGAGGAAAATAATAAGACACCTAGAGATGTTTTTAGACCTGTTGAACAAGGTTTAGATACAGAAGCCATAATAGCAGGCGAATTCGCGGAAATTTTGACTTTAATCCGTGGAAATGCTATTAAAACTCGTTCTATCAAATATGAATACGATCCTAAAGATGATAATTTTGTAAAAAATGTTCCGAATAAGTATCATGTTGCAAAACTCAATATTGAAATGATTGGGACTTATAAAGAATTTGAAGGATTCTTAAAGGAACTCTATAAACATGAGCACTTCTTGGATATGGCGTCAATGGAAATTGTGCCTTATGATAAAGATAAAAAAATACTGATAATTAAATTTCAATTAAAATTGTATGCTCAAAAATAACTTTTATTCCTTGAAAAGGTTATAGTCAATACCAAAAAGGGCTTGTTTGTTTTTTATACATGTGATGCAGTATTTTGTCTCAAGTGTATTTTTATGCGAAAAATCTTTGAATGTGCTGCCGGAGCGTCCCCTATGATCATTTGCCAGAAACGGACATGTGTAAATTCCTTTTGTAGTTAATATTCTGCCATACTCGCAGTCTAGCGACTCCCACTTGTTGTCATTTGTTATATCCTCATTTTTGCTGTTGTTATCATGCCATAAATTGATTTTAAAATTATTATCTTGGGCTGCAAAACCTATTTTTGCAAATATATTTTTAAACTCTTTTAACAGAATTTTTTCTTCTTCATTGTAGTAATCTGTTATACATATAATCGGGTTAAAATCGTATTTTACAAGACTTTTCACTGCGTGTAAGACTTGTCTGTATGTTCCTCTGCCTCGAATATCATCACTTTTAACTTCATTATAATGGTCTATGCTTAGTTTGAATATAATTTCATAATTACTTTCACTTTCAACACGTTTTAAAAATCTGGCTTTTTTTTCATTTATGAATGAACCGTTTGTAAAAATACATACATTTGAACGTTTGAGGCACAGTCTTAAAATATTGTTGAAATCAGGATGTGTCATAGGTTCTGCGCCTGTGAGGTAAATACATTCGAAATTTTCATTTAAGGTATGGCTAAGTGCCTCTTTTATTGTATCTATTGAGATAAAATCCTTAACATTTTTAGTAAGCGGAAAATCAATATAACAATGTTTGCATCTTTGATTGCAGTTTTTAGCTGTAAGCTCTATAAAAAGATTGTTAAACGCTTTCATTTCGCAAACGGGTGCTGTATATATAGTATTCATTATTAAATCCCCTTGTCTTCAAAAATATTTTATGATTAGAGAATTTAAATAAAATCCGCCAATGTGGTAATTAGTTATTGTCATTAGGATAGTTTGTGAAGTGGTGTGGTTTTTTATCCTCAAGCCACCTGCTCATTAAATAATTTTCATAACTTATTGCAAAATTGTTCAGGGCATTCATTAATGTCCTACCACTTTCGGATTTCCCTATAAGCAGAAAATCGCCTGATTTATTTTCCGCAAGCATAATTTCGCAGTGGATAATTTTTTCTACATTTGTTCGGGGGTGTTTATGTATAATATGTTTTAACCATTTACAAAGCAATCTTGTTGTGCTGATTTTATTTTGCATTAAATCATCATTGTGTTTTTGTAAATATTTTGCGAACTCTTTGATTATCATAGTTTAAAATGGTGTTGTTGTAGCAAAACAAATTATATCACAAATTTTATTTTTCTTGAATTCCTTAATTATTTCTTCAAAAGTTGCTCCTGTTGTGCAGATATCGTCAATTACAAGGATTTTTTTACCTTCGACAAATGAGGATTTATTTATCTGAAAGGCATCATGAAGATTTTCGGCACGCTGTTTTTTTGTTAATCTGTATTGAGGCTGGGTGTCTTTTATTCTTTTTATAATATTAAAATTGGGTTCAAAACCTGTTAACAGACAAAATTGTTGTGCTACAAGTTCCATGTGATTATAATGCCTTTTGATTAGGCGTTTCTTGTGCAAAGGCACAGGTACCACTTGAAAGTCGTCTTTAAAACCTAATTTTTCCCAGTATTCAAACATAAACATTGCCTGAAAATATGCTAAATCTTTTTGTTTATGATACTTAAGTCCACGGATAAGCTTTTGCAATTCATTAGAATAGTTTCCTGCACAAAATACATTCACTCCGTCTATAATTCGATTCGGTTTTAAGGGTAAAAAAGTCAGTTTGTTATAGCATTTTGAACACATTCGAACAGACTCTTTTGAGCTTTTGCAAAAGTAACACTTCTTTTTATAAATCCAGTCCAAAAGACTTAACAATACATCCTTCATAGATTTATTATAGCATAAATTATGTTGGCAGCTTTACGCAAAACTCGGTTTTGACATTTTCTTCGCTTTCGACGGTAATCTCTCCGCCATGTGAAAGTGCAATTTGTTGTGAAAGGTAAAGCCCAAGGCCAGTACCTATTTTGCGGAATTTTTTAGCTGCAGAATAATATTTGTTAAAAATCATTTTTATTTCATCAGGCGAAATCCCTTGTCCGTAGTCAATTACAGAAATAGTTATGTAGCCTTTTGATTCACCTGTTTTAACATCAATACATTCTTTGGTGTTGCTGTGTGAAATTGCATTTGATATAAGATTTTTTATAACCCGATTAAGTTGGATTGGATCTGCATTTACGTTTAAGGATTTTTCAGGTTTGAAGTTTATTGTTATGCCGGATTTATTTGCGATTGGCTGCATTTCCAGAATAATACCTTCTATAAATGGGTTAAGAGTTATGTTTTCTTTTAAAAGTTTAATCCCTTGTTCTTTAATTTTGTATGTTTCAAGCAGGATTTGTACCAGGTCAATTAGTTCCTTATTAGAAATTTGCATATTTTGTAGTGCAACTTTCTGTTTTTCGGTAATCTCACCAAATTTACCTTCAAGTAAAAATTCAACAATATTTGATTCGGCAACAATCGGGACTTTAAGATCATGGGTTAATGTCGCAACAAAATCCTCTTTAAGTGTTTCAATTTCGCGTTCATTTGTGACATCTTTAATTAGAAGTACAAATCTGTGTTTTTTATCATCTGTCTTAAGTCTTTGCGAGCTTATGACAAAGTTATTTGTGGGAATGTGTTTTATAAAAACATCATTCCCGCTTAATTTTTCAATACTCAAATTATCAGCGAGTTCTATAAATTCAAAAATATTTTTGCCAACTATATTCTTGCCTTTTACACCAAACCATGTGGAAACCTTTGGAGTTGCACGTAAAATGTCATTATGTTCATTAATTATCAAAATCCCATCAGACAAAGAATTAATTACTGATTCAAGAAGTCTGTTTTGCCGCATAAGTTCCGATTGATATTCAATAATCATTTTTTCACGATCGTTCAAAGTTTCAACCATCCTGTTTATGCTGTCTGTTACATTTTGATAAGTCGGGTGCTCAAGCTTTTCGATTTTAGTTGTTAAATTCCCGTAACGAACAGAATTAACGGTATTTGTTACCGTACCCAGATAATCGTTGATTTTTGACCAGCGTTTATTTGTTTTTCTTGTTATGAAAAAAAGCATTACAAATACCAGAATTAAACCGCTGTTGATAATATAAGAAATCATTTGTATCAATCCTATCTTATGATATAATTATAGCAGATAAGAGGATATTTGTCATTGATTAACTTACCTGAAAATATAAAATGGATTATAACTGATTTTGACGGGATTGTAACAGACAACCGTGTTTACATTAGCAATGACGGTTCTGTGTCGCGCAGGCTTAATTTTAAAGATGTGATGGGTTTTTCAATCCTTAAAAAAAATGGTTATAACATCGCAATAATTTCCGGAGAGAAAAACTTGGCAATTGAGACTATTGCTAAAAAGTTTGATATTATTGAGGTTCACCAGAACATCAGGACAAAGATTGATGTTTTGAAATCGATTGTCAACAGGTACAATTTATCAGAGGATGATTTTGTGTATTTAGGTGATGATATAAATGATTTGGAGTGTCTTGAATACGCAAAATACAAAGTAACTGTACCACACGCTGTTGAAAAACTAAAGAAACTGGATAATATTCAAATAACAACGTCAGAAGGTGGCGATGGTGCTTTTAGAGAGGTGGCGGATTGTTTGGTTGGTTAAGAAAAATTTCTGATAAGATAAAGGACTTGAATATTTGTGTTGATAATTATAAAAAAGAAACCGAAAATCAAGTAATTCCTTCGGTAGCCTATGTGAATCGTGCTAAAAAGCACATAGATGCAATGAGGTATGAAGATGCCAAAAAAATACTAAATGAAGCGTTAGAGATATCACAAAAAGATGCTCTTGTTTACAAATATTTGGGAGTGTGTGAAGAAAGATTGGGGAATTATTCTGCATCAATAGATGCTTACCGAAAATCTGCAGCGCTTAACCCTCAAGATAAAAATATATGGCATAAGCTCGGTCTGGTTCAAATTACCGTGAAAGACTATCTAAATGCGGAAAAGTCATTTATTGAAGCAAATAGAATTTCGCCTATCAATACAGATATACAAACCGGCTGGGGAATGTCATTATTAAAACAACAAAAAATCGCAGAGGCTCATGAAAAATTTGTCAATGCCATACAAATCAATCGATATAATTTTGCAGCGATGCTTTTGGCCGCAATTTCAGAAGTGAAACTCGGCAAGTATGATGATGCTGAAAATAAATTAAATTTTCTTGTTAATGCAAATCCTAACGAAAGTTGTATGTTTGAATTCGCGAATCTATACTTTCTTAAAGAAAACTACGAAGCTGCAATTCGTTATGCAAAAAAATCTATAGAATATAATCCGAACATGTTACCTGCATATATACTGCTCGGGAAAGTTTATTCTATGCAATTCGACTATACAAATTCAGTAAAATATTTTACGGTGGCGGAGAATAGAGAGCTTATTAATACAATTTTGTATCTGGAGTGGGGTAATGCACTAATAAGATTGTATCGATTTGCAGAAGCCCAGAAGATGTATCAGAAAGTTTTGTCAGAAGATACAGAAAATTCTGATGCGCAAGCGGGCATGGCTTTATGTGCTGCTGAGATAAATGATTTTGAAAAAGCAAATACTTATATTGAATATGCCGATGCTAAAAATATTGGGAATGTATTTTTATTAGAAGCTAAAGGTATTTTAGCTTTTACACAAAATAAAACGGACGAGGCAATAAAGTATTTTAAACAGGCATTGGAAAAAGAACCTAAAAATACCTATAACTACTACCGATTGGCGAAATGTTATCAGTCGCTTGAAAATGACGCAATGATAAGAGATTCTTATGATAAAATTTTAAAATATAATCCTGAATGTGTTGCTGCATATATTGATTATTCAAAATATTTAATCTCAAAACAGGAAAATAAAGATGCGCAAAGGAAGCTTAGAAAGGCAGAAAAACTAGAACCTGATAATCAAGAAATATTAAATTTATTATTTTATACAAGTTATATACTTGTCAAAGAAAGAGTTTGTGAATATAATGTTAAAGAGGCTATAGCAATTGCCGACAAAATAACAGATTTTAAATACCCCGAACTTAGGTCGGAGTTAGAAGGACTTTTAAAAGGTATAAAAAATAAAGAATGAAAAAGATAATAGTTCAAAAATTCGGTGGTACATCGGTTGCTGACACTGAAAAAATAAAGAATGTTGCAAAGGTCGTAATTAGGGAAAAAGAAAAAGGCAATGATGTGGTGGTGGTTGTGTCTGCCATGGGTCATACAACAGATCATCTTGTGAAAATGGCAAAAACATTAACCCCAAACCCATCAAGTCGAGAAATGGATATGCTTTTATCTACGGGTGAATGTGTATCTATAGCACTTTTGACTATGGCAATTCAGGCGTTGGGTTATGATGCAATAAGCTTCAATGCGATGCAGGTCGGTATTATGACCGAGAACATCCACTCAAAAGCCAGAATTGTTGATATAAGAACTGAGAAGTTAAGAAAAAATCTTGAGGAAGGTAAAATTATTGTTGTAGCCGGTTTTCAAGGGGTAACTGCGGACGGTGAAATTACCACTTTGGGTCGGGGCGGATCTGATACTTCTGCCGTTGCACTTGCTGCAGCATTGAATGCCGAACGTTGCGATATTTATACTGATGTGGAAGGTGTTTATACGACCGATCCCAGAATCGTACCAAATGCTTCAAAGTTAGATGAAGTTTCTTATGAGGAAATGCTCGAGCTGACGCATGCGGGAGCTAATGTTCTTCATCCCAGAAGTGTTGAAACTGCTAAGCAATTTGGCGTTTTGATGAGGGTAAGGAGTAGCTTTAAGCTTGAAGATATGGGCACATTAATTGTAGGAGTAGATAAAATGGAATTATACAGACCGGTTGCAGGTGTTGCAGCAGATTTAAGTCAGGCAAGAATAGTGGTTTGTGATGTACCCGATAAACCGGGCGTTGCCGCAAGTTTGTTTACTGCTCTTGCTAATGAGAATATATCGGTTGATATGATTATTCAGTCTTATGCAAGAAAAGTTTCTAATACGAATGACATAGCATTTACAGTTGATGCTTCGGATCTGGCTAAAACCATGACTGTTCTTGATAAATTGAAAAATGAAATCGGAGCTTCTGATGTTAAAGTTGATGATGAAATTGCAAAAGTTTCAATCGTAGGAGCCGGCATGATTGACAGACCAGGTATAGCTTCAACAATGTTTGAGACTTTGGCCAGGTTGGGTGTTAATATTAAAATGATTTCTACCAGTGAAATAAAAATAAGTTGTCTGGTTGAAAAAGCGGATGCGCAAAAGTCTTTGAAGGGACTTCATACGGTATTTAATTTGGAAAGTGACATTATGGCTGACGTTAAGGGTGATTTACCCGATGTTTAGACATCATTCAAAATTAATACGGGTATTATCGGTTTAGTAATTTAAAAAGAAAAAGGGAGCTGGATGCTCCCTTTGGAATTAAGAATAGCTGGAAGTATGAAAAAGATTTAATTATATTAAATTAAAACAAGATTAGTTTAGCAATTCCCTATATGTGTAGTTTTATAGTCTTAATGGGTGATTTTTATCCGTAAATATATTAGCCGATTGTTTATATACTCCGGCATTGAAAACCGGTATAAACCCAAGAATAAGTGTATTTTTATCACTTTATGCTAAAATGCTTAAGCTGTTTGATTTTAGAACTATTTAACATAACTTAACAATAGGGGTTGACAAAAATTATTTTATAGTATATAGTAAAAATGTTAGTAAAAAGTGTTTTAAAAACACTTAATCAAAACCCCGAGAAGGAGGAAATAATATGAGAGTAACTTCAATAACTAATATTAATACTAATCGTGTTACTTTTGGTGAAGGTAATATGAACAATTTAACCCCTAAGGTTGGACTTTTATCTTTACAAAATTCTGATAAACTTAAATTCGAAAAAAATTTAAGACTTACTCAAGAAGCTGATGCGGTTCAATCTAATCCTTTAAAAGCTTTAGGTCGTAAATTTGTCAAGGCTTATAATATACTATTTTCACCTAGCGTAAACTCTAATAAAGCTGAAGTTCCATATATTCACATACCTTATATGGCATAGTATATTTTTATAGAAATCTTAACTGCTTACCCCAATTAAACTATAGCAATTTACCCCGAATTGCTAAGTTTTTTTTTTATTATTGTGGTTTATCCTATTAAAAAAGAAAGGACTAACCATGCATGAAAAAATTAAAGAGCTCAGATTCGACTGCAAAGCCGCGCAGGAATTTTTTGTCAAAAAGCTAGCTTATATAATCGATCCAAGTCAATTGAAGGAATTTCTGGATTCAAATGAAGCCATAGTGGTGGACATAAGATCTCATGATAAATATATTGAGGGTCATATCCCCACCGCAATATCAATTCCAAAGGACGAGATTGACCAAAATATTGATAAATTATCTAAAGACAAAATTACGATTATTTACGGCTGTAGTGAATATTGTTCTTCGGCAGCACTGGCATGTCTTACTTTAGCAGATTACGATTACCCTTGTGTATTAATGTACGGCGGGTATAGAACTTGGTCTGAAGTTTACAGATATACTGTTGTCGGAAATAATTAAGGCATAAAGCTGCTTTTTAAATGTTTGCTCCGTCTTCTGTCATTTTTTTGTGAACATTTTGTGCGCCTTTTGTTTTTTGTATATAAGACAGGGCAAAGTCTGTTGCTTCCTGATCTCGGGCAACAGCCTCTGTAAGAGCAAGTGTTTCTTCCATTGATAATTTATTCAAACTTTTATCATTAACGTTTTTTAAGTATTTTTTGAAATTTTCTTGAGTTTTGCAGTCAAAGCCCGGCAGGTTCATCTTTAAAGAATACCATTTATAAAACTGATGAAGAATATAGTAGGGGTCTGTGTTTTCAGTGTTGATTACAAACATTGGCTTTGTTGAAAAAGAAAATTTATTACTTGTAAAAAGGTTTAAATATAGTGCCTTTAATCCTTTTAGTTCGCAAATCAGTCCTTCTTCTTCGCCTACTTTGTTCAAGATTTTAGCGGTATTTTTTAATTTATATACTTTTGTTCCTGCCGCGTTTATATATTCAATGAGTTTTTCGGGGTTATTTTGGCAATTTTTTACAATGTCTTCAACATTTTTACGGACAAGTTCTTTGTTCTTTTCAGTTTCTAAACTGAAAGTAACATGCTCGGTTGATGAGATTATTGTTTTGGAGGTCTTATTCTTGTAAGAACTTTTCAGACTTCCGTTGAGTCTGTAGACAATAGCCTTTTCTTTTATAGAAAGACAATAATATAAAATTTTTCGGATAAAATTTTTCATACAAGTATTATACTACATATTTTTAAACACGGTTTCATCCGGATAAATGAACAGTTGCCAAAGTGCAATGATAATGTTGTTACAAAACCAAGAAAGGGCAGGTTTATGAGTGAAAAAATTCGTGGCACAAATGTCACCGGTGTATAAAGAAAAAATAAAGATTGTAAAACATACACTTGCTTTTTTATCACAATTGTTTTATAATGTAATTGTGAAATAAATCACGATAAATAACCGTAATTTTGTGATATAATTAGGTACTTTATGAAATATTTTAAGTTATAATGAAAAAGGAGATAAGATTATGGCAACAAAGAGTAAAAGGACGGTTGAAAAGCTGGAAAAGACGTTAAAGCGGTCTACTCTGGTAGATAATGCCGAGCAGTTGGAATTGCTTATCGAAAGAGTCAAGAAGGCTCAAAAGATATACGCAACGTACACACAAGGGCAGGTAGATGCTATTTTTAAAGCTGCCGCAACAGCAGCTGACAAGGCTCGTATACCATTAGCTAAGATGGCAGTTGAAGAAACAGGTATGGGTGTTTTAGAAGATAAGATTATAAAAAACCATTTTGCTTCAGAATACATTTATAACAAGCACAAAAATGCCAAGACTTGTGGTATTATCAGTGAAGATAAAACGAATGGTATTAAAGTTTTTGCAGAGCCTTTAGGGGTTATAGCCGGTATTGTACCTACGACCAACCCGACATCAACAGCAATTTTCAAGGCTTTAATTGCTTTAAAAACGAGGAATGGTATAATCTTTTCACCTCATCCCAGAGCTACTAAATGTACGATTGCAGCTGCAAAATTAGTGCTTGAAGCTGCAGTGAAGGCCGGTGCTCCCGAGGATATAATCGGTTGGATTGATATTCCATCAATTGACTTATCAAATCAATTGATGAAACACGAATCAATAGCATGCATATTGGCAACAGGTGGTCCCGGAATGGTCAAAGCAGCGTATTCATCAGGTAATCCGGCTTTAGGTGTGGGCCCCGGTAATGCTGCAGCTGTTATAGATGAAACTGCAGATATTAAAATGGCGGTTTCTTCTATTATTATGTCAAAAACCTTTGATAATGGTATGATTTGTGCATCAGAACAATCTGTTATTGTTGTAGATGAAATCTATGAAGAAGTGAAAAAAGAGTTCATATACAGGGGTGCTCATCTTTTAAGCAAAGCTGACGAAAAGAAGCTTATGGCATTACCTTTTATTGACCCGAAACGAGGTACGGCACATCCTGCCATTGTAGGACAAAATGCACATAAAATAGCAGAGCTTGCCGGGTTTGAAGTTCCTGCAAATGCTAAAATATTACTCGCTGAAAGACCTTCTGTAGATTGGGAAGATCCTTTTTCAAGAGAAAAATTATCTCCCATTTTGACTATGTATAAAGCGAAAGACTTTGAAGAAGCTGCAGAAATGGCATATGAGCTTGTTGTAAAAGGTGGTGCGGGTCATTCAGCAGACCTATACACTGATGCTCGTCATCAAGAAAGGATTGACAGATATGCCGAAAAAATGCCTACTTGCAGAGTATTAATCAATTCACCTTCAGCACAGGGTGGAATTGGTGATTTATACAATTTTAAACTAGAACCTTCACTTTCATTAGGTTGCGGTTCTTGGGGTAAGAATGCTGTATCAGGTAACATTGGTGTTGAACATTTATTGAATTACAAAACTGTTGCTGAAAGGAGAGAAAACATGTTATGGTTTAAAGTTCCGCCGAAAGTTTACTTTAAAAGAGGTGCGGTTGATTTGGCGCTTCGTGAACTTGAAGGCAAGAAACGTGCATTTATTGTAACTGACAGATTCTTATTTAATTCGGGCGCAGTAGATCAAATAGTAAATGTACTGGACGAAATTGGTATCGACCATCAGATTTTCTTTGATGTTAAGCCTGATCCGACACTGTCTACAATTAAGCAGGCAATGGAAATTATCAGACCTTATGAGCCCGATATCATAATTGCACTTGGCGGCGGGTCTCCGATGGATGCGGCCAAGATTATGTGGTTAATGTACGAACAGCCGGATACTGTATTTGAAGATATTTCTATGAGATTTATGGATATTAGAAAGAGAATTTGTCGTATTCCTGATTTGGGCAAAAAAGCTACTATGGTAGCTATTCCTACAACCTCCGGTACTGGTTCTGAGGTAACTCCTTTTGCAATTATTACCGATGATGCAACCCACGTTAAGTATGCTATTGCTGACTATGCTTTAACTCCAAATATGGCGATTATTGATCCGAATTTTGTAGATGGTATGCCAAAAGGTTTGACGGCTGCCTCCGGCATTGATGCTTTGGTTCATTCTGTTGAGGCTTATGTATCTGCGATGGCTACTAACTTCACAAACTCAAATGCATTGGAAGCTACAAAATTAATTTTCAGATATCTTGAAAGATCATACAATGAGGGGGCTAACGATCCTATTGCAAGAGAAAAAATGCATTATGCGGCAACTATTGCCGGCATGGCTTTTGCAAACTCATTCTTAGGTTTGTGTCACTCTATGGCTCATAAATTGGGTGCTATGTTTAATATCCCTCACGGTGTTGCTAATGCACTTTTGATTAATCAGGTGATAAAATACAATGCAACCGATTGTCCTAAAAAACAATGCGTGTTCCCGCAATATAAGTTTCCGAACGCTAAGGCTAAGTACGGGCAAATAGCTGATGAACTTAAATTGGGCGGCAAAAACGATGATGAGAAAGTAGAGTTATTGTTATCTGAAATAACAAGGTTGAAAAATGCCATTAATTTACCAAAATCAATCAAAGATTTCGGTGTAACCAAAAAAGATTTCTATGACAAACTCGATGAAATGGTGGAATTGGCATTTGACGATCAATGTACAGGTGCTAATCCGGCATACCCGTTAATGGAAGATATCAAAAAAATCTACATTGATGCTTATGAAGGTGTTGTAAGAGATTATACAACCGAAAAGTAGTTATTTAAATTAAAGCGGCCGGCGATTAATTATCGCCGGCCGCTTTGTTTAATCACAAGTATCTTTACCGGTAAGACTTAGACCGTCACATTTCAGGTAATTTAAATTACCTTTCAAAATTACCCATTCAGTGCAAGCATTGCCGTTGACGTACAAACTGTCTGTCAAATTACATCGTTGAGGGTTAAACTTATATGGAAGAACGTATCCTTCATTATTTATGGCAAATAAAAAAATATCTCTGCCTGTTTGATTAGGAGGATTTGGGCCGTTCACGTCTATTCGGATAGTACCACAGGCATTTTGAGTCTCATATTGAGATGTGCAGGAACCCGTTGATTGAATTTGGATGTATGTTCCGTTTAAAAGTTTTGCCCCTGTATAGCGCAAAATCCACATCGATGCAGCTTTCCCTGTTAGATTACCATATGTGTATGCGTAAGGTCGACATTCTAAGATCCCAGTGCATGTAAAAACAGTTTTTAAATACGGAATAATTTTTTCAAAAAGCATTGGAGAAAACGTTTTATAATTTAATTCCCCATCGTCTGTAATTGCACCGGTCAGCCATGTGTTTATAGGTCCATGTTCAACGACGGCCATTTGTACTGCGCTATTTAATAAAGTATAGGCTTCTTTAACTCTGGTTACGGTTTGTTTTTCCTGATAATTTGAGATAAGAGTAGGTATTGTCAAAGCTGCTACAATCCCAATAATACCCAATGTTATTAAAACTTCCGCTAAGGTGAAACCGCGTTTCATATTACCCCCTAAAATTGATTTATAGTATGCTATAATATAACCATAAATCATCGATTAACCGTGTTATTACTGGATATTACCCAGTAAAATTATGTTATCATATCCAGTAAAATTGTCAAATGGATGAAAAATTGTTTTATGAAAATTTAGGGAAAAGAATCAAATATCTGAGGGAAAATGCACACTTAACTCAAGAAAAACTTGCTGAAAAATCAGGGATTAGCTTGGATTATTTAGGGAAAATAGAAGTTTGTATAAATAAGCCCGGATTAAAGACCTTGCTAAAAATTTCGAATGCACTAGAAATTCCAATAAAGTCTTTATTTGATTTTTAACCTTGACAATAAGTTATGTCTTTTTTATTATAGAGAAACGAGTACGGCGACATGGCCAAGTGGTAAGGCAGAAGCCTGCAAAGCTTTTACCCCCGGTTCGAATCCGGGTGTCGCCTTTTCGTTTATTTATGGGCGATTGGCACAGTTGGTAGCGCACCACATTGACGTTGTGGGGGTCACGTGTTCGAGTCACGTATCGCCCAGTTGTTTATTAAGTGACGAATTTATATATGCCTGATGTATTTTTCGATATCATCATCAGATATCATTTCAGTTACGGCGACAAGAATTTTGTTTTTATCGAGTTTTAAGCCGCCGATTATTCCTGCAGTTTTCAATATTTCCAATGTTTTCTCAGCATCTTTAACTTCTATAACAAATTCATTAAAGAAATTTTTATTTAGGGTTTTAATACCTTTTTCAGCGAGTTTTTTGGAAAGTTTATGTGCTTGTTTTGCGCAGAGATATCCGGCTTGTTTAAAGCCATTTTCGCCCATTACGCTCAAATAAAGAGTGGCACAAAGTCCGACAAGTGCCTGATTTGAACATATATTGCTGGTAGCTTTTTCACGTTTAATATGTTGTTCCCGAGTTTGGAGTGTTAGCGTAAAGGCCTGATTACCTTCAGCATCAACGGTCCTTCCTGCAAGACGTCCCGGAAGCTGGCGCATGTATTTTTCTTTACATGCCATAAATCCGGCTGTCGGTCCGCCAAAACTTACCGGTATTCCTAATGTTTGGATATCTCCGACCATAATATCGCATTCAACGGGCTTAAGGATTGATAATGTAGAAATATCAGTGCAAACCACAAGAAGTGTATTAACTTGTGGTACTTTTAGTATTTCGCCGTAAAAATCAGGTGTCTGGATTAAAACACAGGAATAATCTGCCGTATTATCTGGAATATGGTCAAACCATTCGACCTTAACAGAGTTTGCGTGTGTATAGGTTTCAATAACTTTTTTATATTCAGGATTTAGTTGGTTTGAAACCAATACTTTGTCAATCTTTTTAATGCGAACAGTCATCAATATAGCTTCGGCACAGGCTGTTGCAGCGTCATAGACAGTTGCGTTTGCAACATCCATACCCGTAAGTCGGCAAATCATTGTCTGAAATTCATACATAATCTGCAGCGTACCTTGTGAAATCTCAGGTTGATAAGGCGTATACGCGGTGCTGAATTCAAACCTTTGCGCAACCTGGGAAATACATGCCGGTATGAATTTGTTATAACTGCCTACTCCCATAAAATTTATATAATCTGTTTTGTTACGTTTGGCGAGTGATTTGATATGCTTTTGTAATTCCATCTCGCTTATTCCCTCAGCAAGATCAAAATTATTCATAAGCGCCTTAGCGGGAATTTTTTTGAATAAGTCTTCTACGCCGCTAATGCCGATTTCTTCGCACATTGCCTTTTTTACACTGTCATTATGTACTAAAAAATTTTTCATTATTCTAATTCTTCTTTATAATCTTCGTATTCTAAAAGGTCTGAAAATTCTGAATCGTCACCTGTTCTTTCGATTTTCACAAGCCAGCCGTTTTCGTAGCAGTCCTCATTTAAAATTTCCGGTGAATTGACAATGGCGTTGTTTACATCAATAATTTTCCCGCTTACCGGTATATAAATCTCTGAGGCTGCTTTTACAGATTCTATTGTTGCAAAAGTGTCACCTTTTGTATATTCCGTATTAACTTCCGGTAACTCTACAAAAACTATGTCACCTAATTGCTCAATTGCATAATCTGTTAAACCGATTATATAATTCCCGTTATCTTCCAGCAAGTATTCGTGAGATTTTGTGCATAAAATTTTTTCTGTAATACTCATTTTAACTCCTTGTTACTTTATTCCTTTTTTGTATAAAAGGTCGTTTAACAACTTCGCCATCATGAAGTTTTTCTCTTATCATAACCTGAACTTTCGTTCCTAAGCAAATTTCTTTAATATTTTTTACATATGCCATTGCTATGTTTGCATTAAGAATCGGAGAAACTCCGCCGCTTGTTATTACTCCGACTTTTTCACCTTTGTAATAAACTTCATATTCGTGACGTGCGATAGATTTATCAAGCATTTTTATACCGATAAGTTTCTTGGGCGCCCCGTTTTCTAATTGCTCCGTGATAACTTTTTTCCCGTTGTAATTATCAAGTTTATTCTTCGGTATGGACCAAGACAATCCTGCTTCAACCGGAGTCGTGTTTTCATCTAAATCGTTTCCGTATAGCGGCAGTGCTGCTTCAAGTCTTAAGGTGTCCCTTGCTCCTAAGCCTATGGGCATTACATTGTATTCTTTCCCCTCTTCAAGCAGTTTGTCCCATAAATATTCGACATATTCATTT
Organism: uncultured bacterium; assembly: GCA_949299935.1. GTDB lineage: Bacteria > Cyanobacteriota > Vampirovibrionia > Gastranaerophilales > Gastranaerophilaceae > SIG32. The sequence goes on from CASGCE010000033.1 coordinate 94,871, forward strand.
ATTACAAGAAGTTCAAATCCGTCTTCGCCTGTATATCCTGTCCTTGATATATACATAGGTATGTTAAGAAGCTTGTCTTCTTTTATCGTAAATGAATCCTGATTGTCTTTATATCCTAATTTACGGATTAAATCAATAGATTTTGGACCTTGAACCGCAATTAAGGATAAGTTATGTGATTGATTATCCAAATTTATATTATAACCTCTTTGATTCAAAGACATCCAGTTAATATCTTCATCTACTCTTGATGCGTTGCATACAATAAGATAGGTATTTTCTTTCAGTTTATAAATAATTAAATCGTCAATCAACCCGCCATTGCGGTTGGGAAGTTGGCAATATACAGCTTTACCGTTAGTTAGTTTGGAAATGTTTTGCGGGACAATTTTGTTTAAAAATTCTTCTGCATCTTCACCTATAACAAAAATTTCTCCCATGTGTGACACATCAAATAAACCTACATTTTCTCGAACATTTTTGTGTTCTTCTATAATGGATGTGTATTGTACCGGCATATGCCAGCCCGCAAAATCAACCATTTTGGCACCAAGTTCGATGTGTTTTTCATGTAAGTAAGTTTTTTTGACCATATTCCCTCCTTGTGTTTATTTTCTGATTTATAGGAGAAAATGTCAAGCATATTGATAAAATTTAAAATAAAATTCTAGGCTGATTCGGACAATTTCTTATATAATTCAATCTGTTTGTCAGATAGTGTCTTTGGAATAATAATTTTAATTCTTGCATTTAAATTTCCGTATCCTCCCGATTTTTTAGGTAACCCGAGCCCTTTTAATCTCAGCATTTGTCCTGTGGAAGTTTTAGGCGGGATTTTTATACCTATTTTGCCGTGAAGAGTTTCAATATCCTTTTTTACACCTAAAACTGCTTGCGGTGGCGTTATTTCAACATCTTTTGTTAAATCACAGCCTTCAATTTCATAATTATTATCTTTCATATGTATAACAAGGTAAAGGTCGCCTTTTTGGCCGTAGTCATCAGTTTTGCCTTCCCCTTTTACACGAACTTTTTGACCTTCTTTTATGTCAGCCGGTAATTTTACCTTTATAGATTTTTGTTCTGATTTTATTCCGGTTCCGCCACATGCTGCACAAAATCCCCCGCCAGGTGGGCATTGACGACATTTTTCCATTTGATTAAATCTGACAGTTATTGGTTTTTGATCAAATAAATCTTTTGCTGTTACATTCAAATTCATTGTGGTATCAAGATTTTCACTTTTTGTTTGTCGCCTGGACCTGGTGCTTTGTTGTTGTGAAGCTCCCCCAAAATCAAAGCCGCCAAAATCCATTCTACTGCTCCTTGTGGATTGGCCTGCTCCCATCATATCGCCAAATAATGAGCTGAAAAAGTCCGAAAATCCGCCTAAATCTTGACCGCCAAAGTTGAATGTTTGATAACCGCCTTGCCCGCCCCCAAAATTAAATTGTTCAAATCCCGGTGGTGGGGTGTATTCAGCTCCGCCTTGCCAGTTTGAACCTAAACTGTCATATCTTTGACGTTTTTGTTTGTCACCTAAAACTTCATAGGCTTCATTTATGTCTTTAAATTTTGTTTCTGCTTCTTTTGTTTTATTAACGTCAGGGTGATATTTGCGTGCAAGTTTTCTGTAGGCTGATTTTATTTCAGATTCGGTTGCTCCGCGTTTTACTCCCAATATTTCATAATAATCTTTGTATTGCATATTTATCTCCTATTATTATGATAATATAAAATATCATTATTACATTAATAATTAACTTTTTTTTAATAAAAAAGTACTTCTTTTGGAAGTACTTTTTCAGAATAAAATTAGCAAAATTTGATTAGAACATTAAGCCGGCTTCGCGTGCTGCATCAGCCAGTGCTGCCACACGACCATGATATAAGAACCCTCCACGGTCAAATACAACACATTCAACACCTTTTGCTTTGGCTTTTTTAGCTATTGCTTCACCAACAACCTTTGCTGCTTCAATGTTACCACCGTGAGCAAGTTTTTCTTTAAGGTCCTTGTCAACTGATGATGCAGAGCATATTGTTACGTGATTTTCGTCATCAATCAATTGAGCATAGATGTGTTTTGTACTTCTATATACAGCCAATCTTGGAAATTCAGGTGTCCCTGAAATTTTTGTTCTGATTGATTTGTGCCTTTTTTGCACTTGTGTTTTTCTCGTTTTTTGTTTAATCATTTTAGTTCCTTTCCAACCCAAACCTTCTTAAAATAACAAATTCTAAGGGTTTATGCGGGCTTATTTATTATTTTTTACCTGCTTTACCAGCTTTACGTCTAATATATTCACCTTCGTATCGGATTCCTTTTCCTTTGTATACTTCAGGCGGACGTTTACCTCTGATTTCTGCGGCTACGTCACCGACTGTTTGTTTATTTGAACCTTTAACAGTGATTTTTGTGTTTGCTTCAACAGAAATTGTAATTCCCTTAGGAGGGACAATATCAACCGGGTGTGAGTATCCCAATTGCATATTCAAAGTAGTGCCTTGCATTTGTGCACGGTAGCCAACACCTTGAATTTCCAATTTCTTTTCAAAACCTTCTTTAACACCGTGTACAGCGTTTGCAACCAAAGTTCTGAATAAACCGTATAATGCATCGGTTTCTCTTGATTCACCTACTTTTGTCATGATAATACGATTATCTTCAATTTTTACTGCGATTTCAGGACGAACTTCTACTTTTTCTTCGCCCAAAGGCCCTTTTGCAGTAACTGTTTGACCTTCTATTTTAACCTCAACTCCTTGCGGAATTTCAATTGGTTTTTTACCTATACGTGACATTTTAATTTCTCCTTTTGGTATATTTAATACATCTGATAAACTTTTCTACCAATTATGTTTATCTTTGGATTAATAATCCATTAGTAAATGTAGCAAAGAACTTCGCCGCCGATGTTTTCTTTGCGAGCTTTTCTGTCGGTCAACAGACCTTTGCTTGTTGATACGATTGCTACACCCATACCACCCAACACTTGTGGTAAGTTTTTAGCTTTTGAGTAGCTTCTTAAACCTGGTTTTGAAACTCTTTCAAGTCTTGTGATTACAGGTTTATATTTTTCATCATATTTTAAAGTTATTGAAAGAACTTTGAATTTTCCTTCTTCTTTAACTTCATAATCAGTGATGAAACCTTCTGATTTTAATAATTTAGCCAATTCTACTTTCAATTTTGATGAAGGCATAGAAACAGTTTCGTGAGAAACTTGGCTTGCGTTTCTGATTCTTGTAAGCATATCTGCTATAGGATCTGTATTCATTTTTTCTCCTTTAACTCAGACTTACCCACAGTTCATAGGCAGTATCCGGTATCTATTACACCGCTTACCGAGCTAATTGTTGCCGCATATTGTGTTCAGAAGTTTTTTTCTCGCACCTTTCGTCCACTTCGGCGCCTCTCGGCAGTTCGGAACTGTATGTTAATTCTATTATAAAAATACTTTTTTAACAAGTGTTTTGTTTCGACATGTTACGTAAAAATTTTTACTTATATTAAGTAATGTAAATACAGCTTTTTGTTTAGAAAAACTCTATCATAAGGGAATTTGAGCTATATTATTGGAAAATCTAATAGCAATAATTTTCATTTTTATTTTTTATACTGTTATTAGTTAATATGAAAGGAGGTTCTTCTATTATGGGAATTGATGCAGTAGGTTTTTGCGGGAAATATCAGCTTAATGCAAATCAGGAAATGCATGATCAACGGGCTTGCTTAAGGCGTGATTATATGCTTGGTGCAGCTTGCGGATATGCGAAAAATGGTGACATTATTGCGAAACAACTGTTAGATTTTTACAATGGTCAATATAATAATGACAATTATGCGCCTTTTAATATTGTTCTTGATTTGCCAGACGAAATGGATGCTCAGTTTGAAGAAAATATGAATAAAGTTGGACAAGAATTTGATAAATTGGCTTAAATTATGAATTAGTGCATAAACAAAAACACCCGAAAATCTCGGGTGTTTTCTTTGTAATGTTAAATGTACTTACCAGCTTGCTTTTGTAACGCCAGGCAACAAACCTTGGTGTGCCATTTTTCTTAAACAAATTCTGCATAAACCGAAATCTCTATGGAAACCGTGAGGTCTTCCGCATATGCTGCATCTGTTATGAAGTCTTACTGTCGGGTATTTACCTTGAGCAGCAAGCATTCTTCTTTTTTCTTCTTTGTTTATCATCGCTTTTTTAGCCATGAATTTCTCCTTTATGTTCTTTGTAATTATATTCTATGTTAATATTCAAATCAAGTCCAAAATTACTTTTTGAAAGGCATACCGAGTAATCTTAACAATTCTCTTGCTTCATCATCAGTTTCTGCGGTTGTAATAACGGACACGTTCATACCTTTTACCAAATCTACTTCTTCATAAGTAATTTCCGGGAAAAGGGCTTGTTCTCTTAAACCTAATGTATAGTTTCCTCTGCCGTCAAAACTTTTAGGGCTTACACCTCTAAAGTCACGGATTCTCGGAAGAACTACACAAATAAGTTTTTGCAAAAAGTCATACATTTTTTCGCCGCGTAGTGTTACCATAGCACCAACGGGCATTCCTTCTCTCAATTTATATGACGCAATAGATTTTTTAGCTTTCGTGACAACAGCTTTTTGACCGGCTATTTTTGTTAATTGAGCTTCGATAGATTCAGCGATTTTTGAGTTGTGAGAAGCTTCACCAACGCCCATATTCAAAACTATTTTGTGAAGTTTTGGAACTTGGTGATCATTTTTGTAACCAAACTTTTCTTTCAAAGCCGATTTTACTTCTTTATCGTATTTTTTCTTTAAACTTTCTGTTTTTGTCATTGTTCTTTTCCTTTTTCTTAAGATGATTGGCGCAAAACCACTAGGTTTCCGTTACACATCTAACTGTTCACCACATTTTTTACAAACACGGACTTTTTTGCCGTCGACAGTGTTGTGTTTTATTCTGGTTGGTTTTTCGCAAGCCGGGCATACCACCATAACTTTTGATGCATCCATTGGGGCTTCAAGTTTTATAAGCCCCCCTTGAATTCCGGCTGCCGGCATTGGTTTTTGTGCTTTAGTAACCATATTTGCGCCTTCTACAGAAACTTTACCTTCTGTTGCGTACGCTTTTTTTACGTTACCAATTTTTCCTTTGTCTTTGCCTGCTATAATAATAACTCTGTCACCTGTTTTTACATGCAAGCTTTTTTTATTTTTGTCTTTCATTTCTTTTCTCCTGATTTCATGGACTGACCTTGCGGTCTATTACATGTTAGATAACTTCCGGTGCCAATGAAACTATCTTCATATAACCTTTGTCTCTTAATTCACGAGCAACCGGTCCAAATACACGTGTTCCTCTAGGGTTTCCGTCTTTATTGATAATTACTGCCGCATTTTCATCAAATCTGATAACTGATCCGTCATTACGCTTGATATCAGCTTTTGTTCTTACTACGACAGCTCTTACAACTTCTGATTTTTTAACAGCCATATTAGGTGTTGCATCTTTAACCGTTGCTACGATTTCATCACCTACCGCCGCAAATTTTTTGTTTGAGCTGCCCATAACACGTATGCATAATAATTCCTTTGCACCTGTGTTATCTGCTACTTCTAGTCTTGTTTCTTGTTGTATCATTTTTCGTTTCCTTTATTTAATTTTGACAGCGCATTAATTTAGTAATGATGTCTGCACAATTAGCGTGCTTTTTCTACTACTTCTGCTACAACCCAGCGCTTGTCGCTTGAAATCGGTTTTGACTCAACAATTCTCACGATATCGCCTTCGTTGCATATGTTTTCTGCATCGTGTGCTTTATAGTTTTTGTTTGATTCTATAATTTTTTTGTATTTTGGATGTGGTTCGTAATCAGCTACTTTTACTACAACTGTTTTGTCCATTTTATTACTGATTACCATTCCTTGTTTTTCTTTTTTAGGCATTTGTTTCTCCTTTAAAAGCTTGTACTATTTTGTAGCTGCTGCTTTTTCTTTTATTACCGTTTTTGCCTGAGCTATCAATCTTTTTGTTTTAGAAATCAATGCTGTGTTTTCTAATTTGTGTGTTGACAGTTGCAATCTGTAGTTGAACAAATCTTTCTTCCAATCAACAACCTGATTTTTTAACTCATCAATTGTTTTTTCTCGCATTTCACTTAATTTCATTGTTATTGTTTCCTTTTTCTTAAGCTTCAACTTTAGCTTTTTCTACAACTTTAACTTTGATAGGAAGTTTTTGTGCTGCTAATTCCAAAGCGTTTATTGCAACATTTCTATCAAAATAATCAAGTTCAAAAAGTATTCTATTTGGTTTTACTACCGCTACCCAATACTCCAAATTACCTTTTCCTGAACCCATACGAGTTTCAGCAGGTTTTGCAGTGATAGGTTTATCCGGAAATATTTTAATCCAAACGTTACCGCCGCGTTTGATTTCACGAGTCATTGCACGTCTTGCAGCTTCAATTTGTCTGCTGGTTATCCAACCCGGCTCTAAGGCTTGAAGCGCATAACCGCCAAATTCAAGTTTTGTACCTCTTGTTTCGGTTCCTTTCATTCGGCCTTTCATCATTTTGCGGTATTTTGTTTTTTTAGGCTGTAACATTATTATCTGCTCCTATATTTATTCAGTTTCTATTGCTTTACGTCTTGGGCGTCTAATACCTTTTTCTTCACCCTTGTCGCTTTTGGTCTTGATATTTTGGTCGGCTTTTTCTCCGGGCATTAGGTTACCTTTAAAAATCCATACCTTAACACCAATTTTACCCATTATAGTATCCGCTTCAGTGAAGCCGTAGTCAACATCGGCTCTTAGGGTTTGAAGTGGTATTCTACCTTCTTTTGCCCACTCTGAACGTGCGATTTCGGCACCGCCTAAACGCCCTGATACCATGACTTTAATGCCTTGAACACCTGCTCTCATTGTCCTTTGCATTGCCTGTTTCATTGCACGTCTGAATGCTACACGCTTTTCGAGTTGTTGAGCTATTGCTTCAGCTACCAATTGTGCATCTGCATCAATTCTGGCTACTTCTATTACGTTAATTACAACCGGCTTACCAAGATATTTAGTTACATCTTGCTTCAATTCTTCGATACCCTGTCCTCCGCGACCTACTACTATACCGGGTTTCGCGGTTACAACTGTTATTGTCGTATTCTGGGCTTTTCTAGCAATTAATATCTTTGAAATCCCTGCTGCATATAGTTTTTTCTTTATGAATTTTCTGATTTTAGCGTCTTCTGCTACAAATTCGCCGTATTCTTTTACCTTCGCAAACCATGTGCTTGCCCAAGGTTGAATAATTCCTACTCTAAATCCGGTTGGATGTGTTTTCTGTCCCATTTTTTATTCCTTTTACTTAATTATTATCACTAACTTTCAATGTAAGGTGTGATGTGCGTTTTAGTCTTTTGTATATACGACCCTGTGCTCTTGGTTTCCCTCTTTTATATGTAACGCTTTCATCTGCATAGATTTCAGAAATCTTTAAACTTTCTGCTCCTACACCATACTTTTCCTGTGCATTTGCAACTGCGGCTTTCAAGTTCTTCTCTACCACTCTTGCTGCAAAGTAGGGCATAAAACGTAACATATCTTGAGCATCTTTGACAGCTTTACCTCTTACTTCGTTTATTACTCTACGAAGTTTTCTGGCTGTCATTTTGATATCTGTTTGTCTTGATTTTGCTTCCATTTTTATTTTCCTTTATTTTCTTTTTGCAGTTTTGTCAGAACCTGCGTGTCCTCTAAACATTCTGGTAGGTGCAAATTCACCCAATTTATGTCCGATCATCTGCTCAGTTACATATACGGGAACGTGAGTTTTTCCGTTGTGTACTGCAATTGTATGACCCAACATATCAGGTATAATCATTGATGCTCTTGACCATGTTTTTATAACTTTATGTTCAGAGTTTGCATTCATTTTTTCTATTTTTGCCTGTAGAGCCTGTTCTACATACGGACCTTTTTTTAATGAACGTGCCATTAATTTCTCCTTTAATTTGTTTGAGTATATTATTTTACCGCCTGTGCAATCGAAGATTGCTTTGTTCATTTCGCTGCTGCTTCATTCACAACGGCGGTATTTTGAGTTTCATCTTATTTGTCACACTATTGTATTTCAAATCTGATTCAACTCTAGCTTACGCCTATTTTTTTCTTCTTCTAACTATTAACTTATCAGAAGCTTTACCTACTTTTCTGGTTTTGTGACCAAGTGCGGGTTTGCCCCAAGGTGTTTTCGGGTGTCCGCCCGGGCCTGTTTTACCTTCACCACCACCGTGAGGATGGTCGCAAGGGTTCATTGTTACACCACGTACCGTCGGTCTTACACCTAAGTAACGTTTTCTGCCGGCTTTACCGATTGATAGGTTTTTAAATTCTGAATTTCCTAACGTACCGATTGTTGCCATACATTCTTTTCTTACCATTCTCATTTCGGATGAGGGAAGTTTAACTGTTATGTAGTTACCTTCTTTTGCCATGACCTGAGCTGCGTTACCTGCTGCTCTAACCATAACGCCTCCACGTCCCGGAGTTAATTCTATGTTGTGAACTATCGTACCCAAAGGAATTAACTCTAACGGTAGTGCATTTCCTATTTGTACCGGTGCATCCGGACCTGATACAATTACATCACCTACGTTTAAACCTTCAGGTGTTAATATGTATCTTTTTTCACCGTCTGCGTAGTATACTAATGAAATTCTTACGTTTCTGTTCGGATCGTATTCGATAGTCTTAACTGTTGCCGGTACGCCAAACTTTTCACGTTTGAAATCTATAATGCGGTATGCTCTTTTCACACCGCCGCCTTTATGGCGACAGGTAATTCTTCCGGTATTATTTCTTCCTGCTGTTTTTTTCAACGATTTCAGCAATGATTTTTCAGGAGTTGTTGAAGTGATTTCTTGATAATCACTTTTCGTCATACCTCTTTGTCCCGGAGATGTCGGATTGATTTTTCTAATTGCCATTTTTATTTCTCCTTTAATTGGCTTTGTACTTTATGGGACTTATGCCTTTCGCCCCTTTTAGTCAGGTTACATGAAGTTCAGATTTGTCGATCAAATGACCTTTATAAAATCTGTTATGCACCAACCAGTTCTTCAATAGGATCACCTTGAATAGTTACGATTGCCTTTTTAGAACTATCGGTTCTTCCGAGTTTGTAACCCATTCTTTTTGAATGTGACGGCATATAAACCGTTCTTACTTTTTTAACTTTTCTGCCCGGAAAAGCTAATTCCACTGCTTGTGCAATTTCAACTTTGGTTGCGTCTTTGTCCACTTCAAAAGTATACTGACCAATTGTTGTTGCACCCACTGATTTTTCGGTAATCAAGGGTTTTTTGATTACGTCGTATAACTTTTCTGTGTTTGTTTTTTCTTTACTCATTATTGTAACCTTTCAGTTATTTCATTTACGGCGGATTCTGTCATTAAAACGAAATCTGCTTCCAATAAATCTTTTACGTTCAAGTTTGATGGTAATATTATCTTTACGCTTGGGATGTTTCTTGCAGACAATTCCAAATTTTTGTTTTCATCAGCTTTTATGTCTGCTATAATTAGTGTTTTCCCGCTTATATTAAGTGATTTTAAGGCACTAACCATTAACTTTGTTTTCGGTTCAGTGATTGCAGAAAAGTCCTTAACCACAATCAATTGGGCCTCTTTAGCAGACAATGCTGATTTCAAAGCGAGTTTTCTTGCTTTTTGAGGCATTGAAAAACCGTAATCTCTTGGTTTAGGTCCAAAGACTACTCCGCCGCCGGCAAACAACGGTGAACGGAGTGAACCGGCTCTTGCTCTACCTGTACCTTTTTGTTTCCATGGTTTTCTGCCGCCACCTGATACTTCAGCTCTTGTTTTTGCGCATGCTGAACCTTGTCTGGCACTGTTTAACTGTCTTCTTAATGCTAAGTGCATTACATGCAAATTAGGTTCTACACCAAAAACTTCTTTGCTTAGAGTAATTTCACCTAACTTTTCTCCGTTTGTACTTAATATTTCTTTTGACATTTCTATTTTTCCTTTATATTTTCCGTTTACCTCTTTCGATTTCTCGTTTTATGTGGCAACTCGGGATTTTAGAAACTTTTCTGTTTTGTTAATATATACCGTATTTTTGTTTTATTCGGACAAGTTGTTCATTTTACTTTGCTGTTATTCACTTTTGTTCTCGTTAATAAGTGACGGGCTGGTTATCACGAACGTTACGTCTTAAACAACATCCGTTAATTCCATTTTGTCCGTGTAGGGACGATTGTAACCAATCTGCCTTCACATCCGGGGACTGAACCTTTTATAAGGATCAAGTTATTTACCGCGTCCACTTTTACTAACTTAAGCTTAGCGATGGTAACTTTTTCGTTGCCCATGTTACCTGCCATTCTTTTGCCTTTGATTACACGGGAGGGAGTTGTACCTGCGCCGATAGAACCAGGTTCTCTGTGATTTTTAGAACCGTGTCCCATTGGACCTCTGCCAAAGTTCCATCTTTTTACCGTACCTTGGAATCCCTTACCTATTGATCTTCCGGTTACGTCAACTTTTTCCACGTTATCAAGAACTGATAATTCAATTTTATCTCCTACTTTGTAGTCTTGAGGATTATCCACTCTGAATTCTTGTAAGTGTCTGTAGTTGTTCAAGCCGTTTTTCTTGAAATGACCCAATTCAGCTTTTGTTAAGTGTTTTTCTTTAGCTGCAACCGTTCCGACCTGAATAGCATTATAACCGTCTGTTTCTTCAGTTTTAACTTGTGTTACAACAGTTTCATCAACCTTGATAACAGTTACGGGAATTGCCAAACCATTTTCGTCGAAGATTTGTGTCATTCCGACTTTTTTTCCTATTACACCTAGTGTCATATTTTTTACCTTTCTAGCTCGCCCTACTTGGTGCAAAGCATTTTGCCCCTGTTTCGGGTTTGCATTTTCTCTTGCGAGCGCTACGTTCGTCTTTCTTTACCTTGAGGGCTTTAACCTCACATCCTTATTCAGGAAGTCGCAGTTCACATTATTATGCATAATGCTATTAAATTTTCAAGCTTTTGCCGATTACAGTTTTACTTCAATATCCACACCGGCCGGCAAATCTAATCTGCTTAACTCTTCAGTAGTCTGTTGAGTCGGTTCGTATATATCTATAATGCGCTTGTGTGTTCTTAACTCAAAGTGTTCACGTGATTTCTTGTCAACGTGCGGTGATCTAAGAACGCAATATATACGTCTTTTTGTAGGTAAAGGAATAGGACCGGCCACTTTAGCGTCAGTTCTTTTTGCTGTTTCTACGATTTTGTCTGAGGACACATCTATAAGTTTGTGGTCATATGCCTTCAAACAAACTCGAATTCTTTGTCTTTTAGTACTACTTGCCATGTGCATTCCTTTTTCTTTTTACATGTTACACATACAACAGCCCGCAGGGGGTATGTTGTTGCTTAAAGAAAACTAAATTTCGGCTATTCCTTAAGCACAACGATAGTAAAACAAACATATTTTCCTGTCAACAGTGTTATTTTAGAAAAGTTTATAAATTGTTACATTATTTGTGTTTTATGTTATATTATGTTAAGAAATATTAATTTAAATATTCATGCGGTTTAAATAACATTTATATTGGGAATTTCCATAGTAATTGCTGTTATGTTTGTAAATTTTTTCGTAACAATTGTAAATTTCTCTTAGACGAATGTTTTTATAACATTATTAGCACAAAAATTTACAAAAGAAACGAGGTTTATTATGAGTACTGATGGTGTTGACGGAGTATTTAATTCCGATTTTAAGATTAAGCTACAAAATCGCGGTCCTAAATTAAGCGGTATTACTTGGGAGTTGAAATCTATTTTTACGAAAATGGCAGAGGATGGTTTGATAAGTGACACTGACTCTAAAGGTTTTACTGAACAGGATGCTTTAAATTTATACAAGAAATTAGATGAAATACATAAACGAAAAAATTTTGACACAAATTATACTAAGATGCAAGTTAACCAAGAATTTGATTATACAGCAGATGAGATGAAGGAACTTGCAAAAGCTGCAGGATATGAGATTGTTCAGGGAAATACTGAGGAGCCTGTAGCATTTCAAGCACAAGTAGAAACTACTGCCGCGGAAACTAATGTGAACTCCAATGAGGTCAAACCTAGTGAGAAAAAAGAAGCGGTACCGGTCGCAGCCAAACAAAATGTAGAGAATTCAGAGTTGACTTCGACAGAAGATAACACAACTGCAGAATTTGTTGTTGATGGTAAAACAAGGCGTCAATTAAGGCGAGATAAGCGTTTGGCTGAAAAGGATTTAAAAGTTAAACTTGCGGATGCTCCTGTGCAATTTATTTCAGCTGAACCAGAACAAGTTGGTAGAATTTTGGATGGAAAGTATTACATAAATTACGAAGAGGTTACAGAAGCTGAATTTAATGCTGCGAAAGGCGAAATCATAGCAAGGCAACAGAAAAGAGGATCGTTATAATGCCCATGTTGGTTAAATTCCGATTGAAAATTTGTAAATAAAAAGCGATTTTTAAATCGCTTTTTATTTGACTATTTTTTAGCTGTCTTTTTTGAAGGAATTTTCTTTTCACATTCAATGTCATCTGAAAACTCGCATTCTCTGCAATCTCCGCAGATTTCTTTGTTTGGAAACTTTTTAGGGTTATCTTTGTTTAAGGTTTCGTTCTCCGATTCAACATCAGCGTCTGCCTCGGCTGCGTCTTCTTCGGCGTTCAAATCTTCTTCTTCAAGTTCTTCCTCTGTTTCAGTTTCCTCTGCCGCTTCATCTTCTTCGGCATTTTTTTCGGCCATTTTTTTCGCTTCTTCTTCTGCTAAAGCCTTCTCTATTTCAGTTTCGTCTTTTGCTCTTATTACCGGAATAGAAAGCATTAAAGCCATTTGCTCGCCTTCTTGCTCCAAGTTAAGCTCAAGAGCATCCTTGTCCATCTCTAAGTATTTGGATAGAAGTTCAACAAGTTCTCCGCGCATTTTTTCCAAAAGCTGCGGGGTTAAATTCGTTCTGTCTTGCATTAAGACAACTCGCAGCCTGTTACATGCTACATCTTTTGTGCTTTCTTCTTCTTCAGCTTGGCGGAAGAAGCCTAACAATTTGTTATATAATTCCGTAAATATATTGTCCTTCATCCTACTTCTCCTTAACCATTAAACCTTTGAAGAATTTTTTTACCTTTGCAACAACACTTGTTTCTTCTTCTAAGTTCATAAATTCAACTTCTTCACCCATTATTCTTTTTGCAACATTCGTGTATGCCCTGCCTGCAAGTGATTTTTCATCATTTACTATCGGTTCACCTTTGTTTGTAGAAGTTATTATACCGGTATCTTCCGGAATTATCCCTATTAAATCCGCTGATAATATTTCAACAACATCTTCTACACTCATCATGTCTTTTGATTTAATAAGATTTGGTCGTACCCTGTTAAGCAACAAACGGTATGACTCAATTTCTTCTTTCGCTTCCAATAAACCGATTATTCTGTCTGCATCACGTACTGCGGACATTTCCGGCGTCGTTACAACTATTGCTTCGGTGGCTCCCGCTACTGCGTTTTGGAAACCTTGTTCAATACCTGCCGGACAGTCAACTAATATGAAATCATAATCCTTCTTTAACTTTTCACAAATGTCCTTTAGTTGCTCCTCGGTTACTGCGCTTTTATCACGCGTTTGTGCCGCCGCAAGTAAACAAAGATTGGGATTTTTTTTGTCTTTTACTAACGCTTGTTTCAGTTTGCAACGTTCCTCCACTACATCAACAATTGTGTATACAATCCTGTTTTCCAAGCCTAATAATAAATCTAAATTCCTTAACCCAATGTCTGTATCTATCATTACAACCTTGTTTCCGGCTTTTGCCAGGGCTGTTCCGATATTAGCACTTGCAGTTGTTTTGCCTACACCGCCTTTACCCGATGTGATTACGATAACTCTACCGCTCATTTATTTCTCCTTAGTTCTCTGTTAGTTTGTTTATTATTATGTTCTTTTTGTAAGTCTTTGCCTCTTCCGGTATAAATTCGTTTGTTTTCTGCACAAATGGCGTATTTATTCCGTCCGGTCTCCTTGCAAATACCTCAGCTATTCTTAATTGTATTGCGTTCATTTTTAATGCTCTTATCCTTGCTTGGGTGTTGCCTTCCGCTCCGGCATGGGCTATCCCGCCGAGTATGCCCCATACAGTTATGTCACCCTTGGCAATTATTTCCGCACCGGGATTTACATCACCAATAATCACAAGATTCCCGTCTGAAGTGATGCTTTGACCTGAACGAATTGTCCTTTTGATATATAAAGTCGGCAGCTTCTCTGCCTCAGATTTCATAAGAACTGTTTCTTCATCATCATCTTCTTCTTCCTCAATAAATCCCTGACTCGCATCTATCTCCTTGACCTGTTTTTGAGGTTCGTCCTCTTCTTTGTCAAAATCATTATCACCAAATATTTTGTCAAGAGCGTTCTCTACTTCGGGACTTACTGCCGGCTCCATCTCAAAATCAGGCGCCTCCATAACATTCTCTAATTCCGATATCTCAATGCTAAGTGCTCTCGCTGAATCGATTGTTTCCGGTGAATTGGTGCTTATAAACTCTATCTTAGAATCCATTGATTCTACAAGCGCCTTGATACTTGTTAATTCCGGCTGTGTTAGCGATACATTCCCTAATTTTAAACATACTTGCTTGTTCTGTGCCTCGGGTATGTCTAGTATTCTTGACAGCTCGTATATTATCTCTGAAGTCTTTCTTGCATTGCTGAAATCGACTATGAAACCGTTTTCAATATATCCCTTTTCCATTTTTTCCCTTCCGTCATGGTTAATAATCATGACATTACACGAAAAAGATTTTTCCCGCAATGAAATATTGAGATTTGTAATAATTATGTTATGAAAGAAATATTGATTCGTTAACTCTGTGGCTTCTTAATCTCTGCGCTAATTCGGTTTTTGTTATTTTCCCGTCTTTGTTTAAATCCAGTGCTTTTGCGTTAGCTGCATAATACTTTTCTGTTGAATCCGTTAAAATCTCTCTTTTAGCTCTGGCTGGTAAAAATACAAGTGCGTATAATTCACCACTCCCTATTTTTTCATTATCTTTAAACCCGGCCATTTTTTTGTTTTTTACAAGATATTTTTCTACATAGCTAAGTTGTTCCAATGCCGTCATTTTTCTTAATTCTTCGGTACTTGTTCCTAATTCCTTGGCTGTTGCCGGCATAAACTGGATTAATCCAGTGGCACCGCTTGAAGAATTTACTGCTTTCTCATTTAATCCGGATTCTGAATTCATTAGGGCGAGCAAATCCTTATAGCTACAGTTTATTCGTTTCGCAATTTGTTTCGTTTTTGTAAGAAAAGTTGCTTCTTTCTTTTTTATATTTCTTTTATTAGTGTCTTTAACAGTACTATCTTTGTCCGAAAAGCTTTTCTTAATTTGTGTTGCAGGTTCTTTGCCCGTTGTATCTCCATAATCGTATACGTAGTTGAAATTATATGGTCGTATTAAAAAGTCAAATACTGAAGGCGTGTAAAAATTTTTAAACCCCGGGTTGTTAAATCCTGTATTGCCAAAATTGTAATAGTTTAACCCAAAATTATTGCAGTACATACCGAAAAATAAATTAGGTATTGTAAAAGCATTCATAAAGAATGGATTGATGCAAAAACCGTATTGCCAAAACATAAATTCCCCTTTGAACGTTCGCCCCTGTTTATATAAAGTATCTTTTGTTCGCAAAATTGTTAGCTATGTTAATATATGTTAAAAGTTTTTAAAGTTATTTTAAAAAAGTTGTCTTGTTTATTGTATCATGTAGTTGAGGGACTGAGGATTAATATGTTTAATGAAACAAAAACCCACGAAATTACTGTTGATGTAGTTATTTTGACAATGAAAAATAATGCCATCCAGGTGTTGTTGGTTAAACGTATGAATGAGCCGTTTAAGGACAAGTGGGCAATACCCGGCGGTTATGTCAGATTATCCGAAAATCTCGATCAGGCTGCGTTGCGATTGTTAAAAGAACGAACGAATGTTGATAATATATACTTGGAACAGTTGTACACATTTGGTGATCCGCTTCGCCATCCTAATGCAAGGGTTATCACATGTGCTTACTTTGCATTGGTTAGGGCGGAGGATTTGAATATTGCAACATCACCCGAAATAGGCTGGCATAAAGTTTCTGATTTGCCACCGTTGGCATTTGATCATAAAGAGATTATTGAATACTCCTTCAAAAGAACTCGTGAAAGACTTGAGCTTTGCCCTGTGGCTTATCAGTTGCTGAATGAGAAGTTTACACTTACTGAAATGCAAAAAGCTTATGAGCTTATTATGAACAGAAAGTTGGATAAACGTAACTTTAGAAAAAAGGCTTTAAGCACAGAAGGGCTTATAGAGCTTGACGAGTACACAAAATCATCTTCCAAACGCCCCGCAAGACTTTACAAGTTCGAAAATATAAGATTGAATTCAAAACGGGCACATTTCATTTCTGGCAAAAAGGAGAAAAAATAATGGTTACATTTGTATGGGCAGTCCAGATTTTGGCTGCATTGTTTTTAATCATATTAATCTTACTGCATTCACCGAAAGGTGACGGTATAGCAGGTATCGGCGGTGCATCTCATATTTTTACGTCACAAAAAAGCGCTGAAAAAGGTTTAAATAAAGTTACGGGTGTTGTTGCAGCCGTATTTATAATTTGCACTTTTTTACTTGGTTATGGTATAGTTAAGTAGACTATATGAGCAATTTTTCAAAAGATATATTTTCGCGTAATGAGCTTTATTGGGGCAGCGACTTTCAAAATGTTTTGAAGTCGCGTCACGTTGCTGTTATAGGACTTGGAGGTGTGGGAGGATATTGCGCGGAGGCACTTGCACGCTCAGGTGTCGGAAAACTTACCATAATGGATTTTGATACGGTTTCTCCGTCAAATGTTAACAGACAAATTGTTGCACTACGCTCCTCTTTGGGTCAAAAAAAAACTGAACTTTTTGGGAAAAGACTTAAAGATATAAACCCTGAAATTGAACTTAATATTATAGATGATTTCTACACAAAAGACAAAATAAATGCTGACTACGTGGCGGATGCTATTGATACGATGCGTTCTAAAATCTCTCTTTTGGAATATTGCTCAATAAATGCTATTCCTGTGATAAGTTCGATGGGAGCAGGAAATCGTATTGATCCTACAAAACTCTACGTCTGTGACATTGAAGATATAGAGGATAAGAAGGCAGCATTTGTTTCAAATGTAATTTATCAACTTAAAAAACGCGGTATAGATAAAGGAATTAAAGTCGTTGTAAGTCGTGAGA
Source organism: uncultured bacterium (assembly GCA_949299935.1). Lineage (GTDB taxonomy): Bacteria > Cyanobacteriota > Vampirovibrionia > Gastranaerophilales > Gastranaerophilaceae > SIG32. The sequence continues at coordinate 112,233 of CASGCE010000033.1, forward strand.
AACCTTTTGTTACGGAAAAAATATCGCAAACTGAGCATGTTAAGACAAAAGCCGGTGAAGAAATTGAATTTGATAAGATAGTAACATCTTCAACGCCGTTTGTCGCAAGTGTTGCCGGTATATTTATGGCTTCACATATAGTAAAACATTTTAAAAAGGAGTTTGAGAATGGTTAACATACTTGTTACTGGCGCAACGCAAGGAATTGGTAAGGCTATAGCGGAAGAATTAAGCGATATGGGGACTATATTTGCCACGGGACGAAATGTGGAGTCACTATTGAACTATAAAAATTATTGCGTATGTGATCTTGCTACTGATGTAGAAACGCTCGAAAGTTATGTTCAGTCAAAAAACATTGATATTTTGATAAACAATGCCGGTGAATATATTTACGGCTCAATTGATAAAATGACGGATGAACAGATTAGGGAAATTTTCGAGGTTAATCTTCTCGCACCAGTTAAGCTTATAGCTAAAGCAAGTGTTAATATGAAGAAAAAAAGATGGGGAAGAATCGTTAATATAGGTTCAATTTCAGGTATTATGGGTGAGGCAAATGCCAGTTTATATTCTTCTACAAAATCAGGATTAATCGGGCTTACAAGAGCTTTAGCACTTGAGCTTGCCGAATATAATATAACTGTAAATACCGTTAATCCGGGTTGGGTTGACACTGAAATGGGTATGACTTCTGCAGAGCTTTCGGAGTTCTTTCATGATGAAATTATTGAAACAATTCCTCAACGCCGATTTGTTCAACCTGTTGAAATTGCTAAGCTCGTTAAATATTTGGTATCTGAGGATGCTAAAGGTATAACCGGTCAATCAATAAATCTTTGTGCCGGGTTAAGTGTCGGAATTTAGTTGATTTTTTAAAAATTCTTGTTATAATTTATGTTGTTACTATGGAGGAAAGCGATGAGTTTGTCTGGTTGCAGAAATAACGGGGGGGGGCGACTCCTCTAAGCCAACGTAGCCGTTGGATTCATGACAATAGGGATTGGTTAAAGTTATCAAGTGATTACTTAAAATTTAGAAAAGGATTTACCTTAGCAGAGGTGCTTATAGCACTCGGAATAATAGGTATAGTTGCTGCACTTACTATACCGACTCTCGTTAAGAAATATCAAGAAAAGATAATGATAACTAAAATCAAACAGGGGCACTCTTTGTTAATGAATGCTGTACAATTGTACATGGCTAAGAATAATTGTGTTAATGTTTTATGCTTATTTGATACAAAAAAAACTTCTGAACAAGTTGCTGCAGAGTTAGGTGAAGTATTAAAAGAGGCAAAATTATGTAAAACTGGTGATAATGATAAATTGTGCAAAGTATATTATTGTAAGGGCAACAAACCTATAAAAGTAGACGGATTTTATGCAGCCGGAGATGTTTTTCATGCTGCGGGCAGAGTATATCTTCCTAACGGCATGACTTTTCAAGTTTCTCAAAAAAGTGAATGCCCAAAGACAGAAGTATATATTATCCGAGATGAGAACGGATATGAAATCGGTACGCAGGAAAGGATTTCCGATTTATGTGCATACGTCTATATGGATATAAACAATGTTGAAGAACCCAATCAGTTCGGTGCAGATACTTATAGATATAATGTTGTATATTCGGGTAAAATATTGCCTCATGATGAAAAACTTTTGAATAATGCGCTTTTGTTTAACAAACTTGAATATACACCGTATAATATTGGAGATCCGATTACTGAGGACTAGACAATATAACTCACGATATTTTGTGCTGTAATATTAAGACATTCTAAAGTCTTGCAGGTGGTCTGTCTTTTTTCCCAAAGGCATGGTTTTAGTGGGCAATTGTCATCAGCTTTAATTGGGGTGACGTTTTGTGGAATAAGTTTTTTGTTATCAGTGGGGCCGAATATTGCAAAAGTTTTTATTCCCATTGCGACAGCAATATGCAACGGAGCAGAATCTGAACACAAAAATATTTCTGCCCTTGATATAAGTTTTGCAAGTTCTTTCAGATTTTTTGTTTTACCGTATAAATTCTCAAAATTAGCAGTTTCCACGTTTTGCAAAATAGTATCAATACAGTCTTTATCGTCAGGACCGCCTGCAAGCATAACTTTTTTACCTGAAGCAGCAAGTAAATCAACAACTTCAGCCCAGGTTTTCGGTGAAATAGTTTTGTTTATGCCTTTTTTTATGCTAATTGTGCTGACACCGGGGTGTATAAGAACGGAGTTGGGAATTTTAGGTTGAGGAGTTATTTTAATCTCGGGTAATTCTGTAATATTTTTGGTAACATATGTAACTAAATCGTGGTACATTTTTGCGGCATATTGGTTTTTGTTTAAAGGAACAGCTTTTGTTAAAAGTTTTTTGCTTAAAGTGCCGCAATCATATCCGTAACGTTTTTTTGCACCTGTTAAAAATATAATTATACTCATAAATTTATTTGCACCTGCTGTTATTGCCAGGTCAAAGTTTTTCATGCGAGCCTTGATAATAAATTTAATCAGTTCAAAGTATTTATTCCTGTTTTTTATATCAACAGTCATAATCTCGTCAATCACATCCGTTAATTGTGTAATACCTTTGCTTCGCGGTTCCAAAGCAAGTGTGATTGTTGAATTTGGAAATTCTTTTTTAAGTGAAATTAGTGCCGGCAAAAATAGTATTTCATCGCCGATTCCACCAAAGTTTACTGCAAGTATTTTGTTATTTTTTTCCATATATTAATTATAACTCAAAAATTTGTTGTATAATGATGTTATGGTTAATAAAGTGACAACTGCAACCGTAATAGGTTTGAATGCTTATGAAGTTTCTGTAGAAACAGATGTTCAAAACGGACTTCCGTCATTTTCCGTTGTAGGATTACCTGATGCTGCGGTAAATGAAGCTCGCGATAGGGTGCGTTCAGCCATTAAAAATTCAGGATTTACGTTTCCTAACAGAAAAATTGTAATTAATCTTGCGCCTGCCGATTTAAAAAAAGCCGGAACCAGTTTTGATTTGTCCATAGCGTTAGGTATTCTTGTTGAAGAGGAAGTTTTAGAAACAGAGCAGTTAATAGATTATGCATTTGTGGGCGAACTTTCGTTAAATGGTGATCTTCGCAGTGTGCGAGGAGTATTACCGCTGGTAATGGGTTTGAAAGAAATTGGTGTCAAAAATGTTATTGTCCCTGAAAATAATGTAAAAGAAGCAGCTTTAATTGACGGAATTAACGTTTTTGGTGCTTGTTGCCTTCTTGATGTGGTTAACCACTTTACAGAAACTCCTCTAAAACAATTTAAAATTGATATTAATTCGTATCTATCCAATATTAATGAAAATTTTGAATATGATTTTAAAGATGTAAAAGGTCAACAAAAAGCTAAAAAAGCATTGGAAATAGCAGCTGCAGGCGGGCATAATCTTTTGATGACGGGTTCTCCGGGTTCGGGTAAAACTCTTATGGCAAAATGTTTTGCATCAATTTTACCGCCATTAGAGTTGTCTGAGGCCTTAGAGTTAACTAAGATTTACAGTATCTGCGGACTTTTATCATCTGAGGAGCCTTTAATGACAAAACGTCCATTTAGGGCGGTTCATCATACAGCCTCTGCTAATGGGATTATTGGCGGGGGCAGCAGTCCTATGCCCGGCGAAATTACTCTCGCTCACAGAGGCGTGTTGTTTTTGGATGAAATGGTTGAGTTTCCGAGAAATGTTCTTGAGGTATTGAGACAACCTCTTGAGGACGGTGAAATAGTTATTTCACGGGCGAAACATTCCATTAGATATCCAGCAAAATTTATGCTTCTTGGTGCAATGAATCCTTGTCCTTGCGGGTTCAAGGGTGACAGAGAAAAACACTGCACTTGTTCTGATTATATGATAAGTCGTTATCTTGCAAAACTTTCTGGACCGCTTTTAGATAGGATTGATCTGCAAATAGTTGTTCCAAGATTGACGGCAAGCGAACTTATGAATATTGAGCAAAATGCTGAAAAATCTTCAGAAATTAGAAAAAGGGTTATCAAGGCGCGTCAAATTCAGGCGGAAAGATATAAAAATGATAATATTTTAACAAATTCGGAGTTAACCTCAAAGCTTATTAAAAAGTATTGTCAAATTGATGAAGCCTCTTATGCAATTTTTAAAACTGCTATTGTTAAATACCATTTGTCAGGAAGAAGATATGACAGAATATTAAAGCTTGCACGCACAATTGCTGATCTGGATAATTCGCAGCAGATTCAACAAAAGCATTTAATGCAAGCCTTACAGTATAAGATGTTTGATCCTAAATGTCCAGATCAATAACTGGTCCGTCAACTTTTAACGGTTCAACATCATCAATATATTTGGCGTTTGGGTTAATTTCCTTTAATATTTTCCCGATAATTGTGTCGGTTCCCCCGGCACCGCCGTTTTTGCCTACGATAATCATGTTACCGTTCTTTTTATCAAACATAACCGCTGCCTTGGAAAAATCAAGTTTATCAGCTGCTTGTTGAGGCTTCATCAATTTAAAACCCTTTACTTCAAAATATTTGTTCAAAGGTTTTACGTATTTATTCAAAGGTGTTTTATCATAATGAATTATGGTTGAACCAAAACTCGGATTATTTACATTGCTAATCATCACATACTCCTTTCTTTTGTACTAAAATTTCTGAAAAAATATATTGCTAGATTGTATCTTAATATTAAAATTTATTAAGTTGTTAATTTGAAAAAACCTGCTAATAAACCTATTATTGCTGATATTGAGAGGTAATATAAAGGATCGTGTTTTTGTTTTACACTTATAAAAAATAATATTACAAGCAGAATCATTCCAAATAAATTTGCATTGTTCATAAACATATCAACGGCAACCGCTGCAAGAAGTCCGCATCCTGCCGGTTTTAAAGCATAAATTGCTGCTTTTACGTTTTTGTTTGTTTCAAATTGTTCCAAAAATTTTGAAATTATTATTACGAGTACGTATGAGGGCAGAATAACTGAAGTTGTCGCAATAAGGGCACCTAAAATACCTGCTGTTGTAAATCCTGCAAATGTTGCAACATTTACCCCTACAGGTCCCGGGGTTATAGAAGATATGGCAATCATGTCTGTTAATTGTTTTATTGTATACCATTTTTGGTTTTCCGCAATATGATACAAAAACGGAAGAGTGGCGTATCCGCCGCCAAATGAAAATAAACCTATGTGGAAAAATTGTATTAACAGATTGAAATAAATCATTCGCTGCATCCCTTAATAATCGAATTTTTCTCGGGTATTTGCTTTCTGTATATTATTCCTGCAGCAATAGAAAGAATAATTATTAGTGCCGGTGAAACCTTAAAGCATGCTGATAAAATAAATGCCGAAAAGAATATTATGCAGGTAAATTTGTCAACAATACTTTTATTCCACATTTCCTTCGTTGCGAGGAATACTAATAAAATAACTCCGATACCTACACCCCAGAAAATATTTTGTATAAAATTCAGATGGACAATTTCTTCAAGCATTGCCGCCACAAGAATTATAGCTAAAAATGCAGGAGTAACTATTCCCAAAACCGCAGCAAGTGCACCAATTTGTCCACGTAATTTATATCCTACAAAAATAGACATATTAGCTGCAATAATTCCCGGAACAGACTGCCCCAGTGCGTAATACTCACATAATCCATCAGAATCTATCCATCCTTTCTTATCAACAAGTTCAGATTGCAAAAGGGGCAATATTACATAGCCACCACCTAAAAGCATTGTGCCTACCTTTAAAAATGTTTTGAATATTGTGTAAAAAGATTTATCCATATTGCGATTATTTTATCATAAAATAACTACGTAAAATGATTTATAAAATTTTTTTATTTGTTATTGTTCATAGAGGCTTTTAACCTTACCATTGCTCTTGCAAATGCAGCTTCAGCACGTTTGGCATCTATTTCGGCGTTATGTTCAGCCAGTCTTGATTTGGCTCTTTCCAAAGCTTTACGAGCACGCATTTCGTCTATTTCTTCCCCGTATTCGGCACATTGAGTCAATATAAGGGCCTCTTCATCCTTGAATTGAAAAACTCCTCCCATGGTTGTAAAAAGTTTTGATTTATCACCTTGAACAATTTTTGTTATGCCTATATCAAGTGCTGACATAAAAGGCACATGACCTTTTAAAATCCCAAATTCGCCGTCAACGCCCTTTGAATATATTTCATCAACGTCTTCATCAAAAACAACTCTTTCGTGTGTAATTATTTTTAAATGCATAAACTAACCCTCAAGAGTCTTAGCTTTTTCAACAGCTTCTTCAATTGTGCCAACCATGTAAAAAGCTTGTTCGGGCAGGTTGTCGTGTTTACCTTCAATGATTTCTTTGAAACCTTTTATTGTATCTTCAAGTTTTACATATTTACCTTTTGTCCCCGAGAATTGTTCAGCAACAAAGAAAGGTTGTGACAAAAATCTTTGAATTTTACGTGCTCTGTTAACGGTTTCTTTATCTTCTTCAGATAATTCGTCCATACCAAGAATTGCGATAATGTCTTGAAGCTCCTTGTATTTTTGGAGGATTTCGAGGACTTTTCTCGTGACGTTATAGTGTTCTTCACCAATTATATTAGGATCTAAAGCTCTCGAACTTGATTCAAGAGGATCTACAGCCGGATAAATTCCGAGAGAGGCTATTTGTCGTGATAACACGGTCGATGCATCCAAATGAGAAAATGTTGTAGCAGGTGCAGGATCCGTTAAATCATCTGCCGGTACGTAAATAGCTTGAACAGATGTAATTGAGCCGTCTTTAGTGGATGTAATTCTTTCCTGTAATTCACCCATTTCGGTTGCAAGTGTGGGCTGGTAACCTACAGCGGAGGGCATACGTCCTAAAAGTGCAGAAACTTCAGAACCTGCTTGAGTAAATCTGAATATGTTATCAATAAACAGAAGTACATCTTGCTTTGAATAATCTCTAAAATACTCTGCTGCCGTGAGCGCTGAAAGTCCAACTCGCATACGTGCTCCCGGCGGTTCATTCATTTGTCCGTAAATTAATGCAACTTTATCGATAACATTGGATTCTTTCATTTCGTTCCAAAGGTCGTTACCTTCACGTGTTCGTTCGCCTACACCGCCAAATACCGATACCCCGGAGTGCTCCATTGCAATATTGTGGATTAACTCCATTATTAATACTGTTTTACCTACACCTGCACCGCCAAATAAGCCTATTTTACCGCCTTTTTGGTATGGTTGCAAAAGATCGATTGCTTTTATACCTGTTTCGAGAATTTCTATATCGGTGTTTTGTTCTACTAGGGTTGGTGATTTTCTGTGGATAGGTAAATATGTTTCCGCATTAACATCTCCCATCTGATCAACCGGTTCACCTGTTACGTTTAGTATTCTTCCAAGAATTTCTTTGCCCACCGGTATCTTAATAGGTTCATTGGTATTTATAACTTTCATTCCCCTTTTTAATCCGTCGGTAGAAGCCATTGCAACTGTTCTTACTTTGTTTGAACCCAACATTTGCTGCACTTCCGCTACAATCTTTTTGCCGTCGTCCGTGAAAATATTTAATGCAGTGTATATTTCCGGCAAGTTATCCTGTGCAAATTCAACGTCAATTACAGGACCTATAATCTTAGTGATAATACCTTCGTTCTTTACTAAAGTCTCCATCCTCTGCCCCTATTTATTTTTCCTCGATATATTCATTATACAATAAAAAAATTTTTGTATGTCAAATTTAAAAAATTTATTTTTCGGACTAGCAAAATTTTTTTTCTTGTGTTTATATGTTCATACTACTCATGGATAATATTATGCAAGGACTTATTGAAAAGGAATTATCTTCAAAAGATAAAATGTTAAAGCCCGATTTTAACTCAAAAACAGGACGAGAGCTTTTGGCGTTTTACTTGCTTACAAAGTTTAAACAAATTTTGGCATTTGACAGAAAATATGCTATGCCTATTTTCCGCGAAGTTAATCCCGAATTTATACATAGATTTTCCAGGAGATTGATAAATAATCCTGAAAAAAGGTTTCTAATAAGTATTACGGGTGAATCTGCCGCCGGAAAATCTACTATTTGCCGTGAAATTAGTAAGGTTATAGAGCAATTATCAATGCCGGTAACTATTTTAAGTACGGATAATTATTTTAACGATATTTCCGCTTTGATTGCAAAATACGGTACCTTTGACAATTTGCGTGACAGCGGCTATGATGTCGATGCCCCTTCAAGTTTTCAGCTTGATATTTTAAAAAGTGATCTTCAGGATTTGGCAGACGGTCTTGACATAAAATCACCCATGTATCTTCCAAACGGGACGGGCGTTTCTATGCCTAAAGCCATTGATGTTAAATCTTCTAAAATTATTATTGTCGAAGGTACTGCGACTATGTATGAAGATGTCAAAGACGTTTTCGACGTAAAAATTTACGTGGAAACAGACGATGTTATCCGTAAAAAGTGGTTTATAGACAGAGCTGTTGAGGAAAGAAATCAAGATCTTCAAAATGCCCTCAAGCACTGGGAATATATTACTCATGCCGGCGAAAAATATGTTAAACCCTATAGGCGTGAAGCGGATATGATTATTAACGGTAAGGCAGATTTGAAGTATTTCGCTCATATCCTTGAGTATATACATACTATTACAAATAATTTTCAATAAGCTTAACATTTTTTGATTTATTGCCACGTTTTTTTAAATATGTTATACTGTTCAGTATAATTTCTTATTTTTTGGGTGAAAAATTGAAATAAATACATTAAATAACTGATACAATGGCGGGTATTTTTATTTATAATTTGAAAAGAAGAAAAGGTGTTACGTGAGTATAGAAGAAGAGTTAAAAAAGGTATTCCGTGAAATGAATACTAAGTTGGACAAATATTTCAGCCCAAGCGGTAAGGTGATATTTTTGCTGATTATCTGTTGCGCAATTGCTGCCGGCTCATATTTTGGCATAGCGTCTTTGAATAATAAAAAGGAAATTCAGGCGGAATTGCCGGTCAGTGAGAGTATCCAAAATGCGGTTAGTGAATCAAATGTAGCAAATGTTAATGAAATTGAAATTGACGAAGATGTTGATGATATTGATAAGTCGGATGAGAAGATGGTGTCATTGTCAGTAGAAGATTATGGGCGCTCAAACCCGTTTCTTCCAAGCAGCGAATCATATGCAAATACGCGTAAATACGGTTTTGAATTAATGACGCCTCCGGAGAATTTGTCCGGTACCGAGTCTGAGGCTGTTAAAGTAATGACTACAAAGGTTTCAGGTATAATGTATGAGCCAAACAGTCCGTCTGCTATTTTGAATATCGAAGGTATGGATTATTTGGTTCGATCCGGCGATTATATCAATAATTATAAGGTTTTGGCAATAAGTAAGGATTTGGTTACTGTTCAACTTGGTTCAAATGTATATAAAGCCAAAGTTGGTGAGGTAATTACCGATTCTGAAATAAATTATAACAATGTTTATAATTTGGAACAAAAATTTGGAGGAGCTAAAAAATAAAAGCAGGAGTAGATATGAAAAATAAGATTTCACAAAAAATTATTTCGGGTTTAATATTGTCTGTATTTATGTTTTCCAATACGGCAATGTCGACTTTGGCGGTCGATGAATTACCTTATCTCAGAGATGAGAATGGTAATACAATACGTTTAAAGGCGGATATATCGATTACAGAAGCTAATGAGCCGGTGAGCTTAAGCTTGAGAGATTCCGATGTCAAGCAGGTTTTGAGAATGTTCGCTGACAAAGCTGGTATGAATATCATATTTGACCCAAGTGTATCAGGAAATGTTACTCTTGATTTGGTTGATGTCCCTTTAAATTCAGCTTTTGACCTTGTATTGAGTATTGCAGGTCTTTCGTACGTGGTAGATGATAATACCCTTATAGTTTCAACCGTAGGTACTGATATTAGCGCTTCAAAACAGGAAATTACGTTGCTTCCCGTTAAATATGTTGATGCTTCTGTTATTGCGGAATTTTTAAATAAAAATATATTTACTATGAAAAAACCCGGTTTGTCCAGCTCCGAAATTGTGACTGTAAACCCTATGACTAATGAACTTTTGGTGTTTGGAAACAAAAATGATGTGGCTATAGCCAGAAAAATAGTTGAAAAATTTGACAGAAAACCTTTAGCAACGTCAATAACAATTAATCATACAACACCAGAACAGATGGCAAATTTAATATGTGATATGTTAATCCCTGTAACTTCGTCAGGAAGTGGTAAAGGTGGTGGCAAATCCACTGGCGGTGCTGCAGGTATTAAAGGTGGTATTATGACTGGTGCTGCAAGCCCAGGTGGCGGCGGCTCCAGCAGCGATGTAGAATTGGGAGGCGGTGAAGTGGCTTGTCAATTAGACGTTAATTCTTCCGGTACTTTGTCTTCTTTACCTTTGCAAACACTTGTTATATCATATTTTACTCAACAGGGGACGATAGGCGTAATTGGCGGCTCTGAGCAACAATTGGAAATGATAAAAGATTTTATCGCCGCTAATGATAAAAAACAACCTCAGGCTTATCTTGAACTCTCAATTATTGAATTGAACGAAAACGGAAGTAAAACGCTTACAAATACTTGGCAATACTTAAGTAAACATTTTAGCTTTAATGCTTCTGCAGGTTCATCCGGTACAAGTCCTTACTATCCGATATTTTTCTCAGGAAGTCAGTATCCTCACGTACCTTCTGCTGATCAGGTCGATACTCCCGATTATTATGTTCACAGATATAATGGCCCTCAAGCATTGACTTATGCTATTAATTATATTTTAGAAAACAGAAAAGGTCGTGTTGTAGCTAATCCGCGTATTTTAATTACCAATGGTCAAGAATCTGTTATTGATTTGACTTCTGATTATGTAAAAACTGTTACATCTCAGGTTGTGTCTGATTCTTTGACTCAAGCTGTTCAAAGAGAATATGAAATTGGTGATGATAATGGTATTAAAATTAGTATTACGCCGTTTATCAGTCCCGATGGCTACGTCACTTTGAATATTACTCCTGAATACGCAACTATTGCAAGCCAGGTTACAACTCCTAACGAAACGGATCCTACCTTGAGTGATATTCAGGCTACACTCTTACAACGAAGAAATCTTGAATTGAAAAATGTCCGGATAAAAGACGGGGAAACACTTGTTATAGGTGGTATGATTCGCGAAGAAGATCAAAAAACTGTTCAGAAGATACCTATATTAGGAGATATCCCAGGACTGGGTATGTTCTTCCGCTCTACGGTATCTACAAAAACTAAAGAAGAAATGCTTATTATGATTACCCCGAAAATCGTTGTAGATACTGATGATGCGATGAGAAATGAAAATACTCTCTAAAAATCATAATGTATAAAAATGAATGAATTACTAAACAGATTAAAAAACAGTGTTAATAAAGAAATACTTAATCACATAGACGACGTACTAATGGAACAAAATAAATTTGTTCCTATTAGTGTAAAGGATAAGTTTTTATTTGTTGCAGTAAATTCATCATCCGATAAAGATACGGTTAATAAAATTTTAAAGGAGTACTTTCCTTACCAAATTAAATTTATTCAGGTTCCGGATGTAGATTTGGACGAGTTAATTTCCAGTTTAAAAAAGGGTATTGCGCCGAAAACCTTCGAAGAAAGTCATGTAGATAAACAAATAAAGCTGGGTGAACTCTTAATTCAAAAAGGTTACATAACTGATGTTCAATTACTTCAGGCTCTTGCCGAAAGTAAACGTCAGAAGATGCCAATAGGTTCAACTTTATTCAAACTGGGTTTCATATCGCTTGATCAATTAAAATCTATACTGCATTTACAAACCGGTTTCGATATGGTAAGTAATGAGCAGCTTGCTAAACAGGATAAGTTTGTAAACATTTTGCCGGAGGATTTTATTAAGGAAAATAAGGTTATTCCTATTTCATCTGACGGAAAAACCTTGACATTAGGTGTTGTCAAACCTGTTAAACCGGATGTTTTGAAAGAAATTATTTATTTGACCGGTCAAAATCCAAAACAATTATTGATGACTCACTACGAGTTTCAAAATTCTTTGGATATGTTTTTCAGTGCTCAGAAAAAAGAAACTCAGAAGATTATAGAACAAATTGAAACGGAAGCTGCCGAAATCGAGGTGGAAGAAAGTTTATGGGAACAGGTTGATGCTGAATTACAGGATTCGACAGGCTCGGTTGCAAAGTTTGTTAACCAAATTATTACAAACGCAATTGATAATAAAGTTTCCGATATCCATATAGAACCGCGATTAAGCGGTTATATTGTTCGTTACAGGAAAGATGGAATGTTACAAAAGGTTTTAGACATACCGTCAAAGGTTGAGTCATCAGTCATCGCACGTTTTAAGGTTATGTCCAGAATGAACATTGCCGAGCACAGAAGACCACAGGACGGTACTTTCTCAATTAAATACAAAAAACAATCTTACGATTTCCGTATTAACACACTTTCTGTTTCCGGTAAAGAAAAAATGGTTATCCGTGTACTGGCACCTGCGGTCAGTTTGAAGGCTGAGGATAGAAAAATTATGCTTGTAGGTGCTTTTGAAAGTGATCTTGTAAAGATTAAGAATATGGTAAGTTGTCCAAACGGTATTATCTTAACCTCAGGTCCTACAGGTTCCGGTAAAACGACTACGCTATATTCTGTTTTAAAGAGTTTAAATGATGAACATGTCAATATAACCACAATTGAGGATCCGATAGAAATCAAATTGGAAGGTATCAACCAATCTCAGGTAAATCCTAAAGCCGGAATAACTTTTGCATCTTGTATGCGTGCTATTTTACGACAAGACCCGGATATCATACTTGTAGGTGAAATTCGTGACTATGAAACGCTTGAAATTGCTATTTCGGCAGCATTGACAGGTCACCTTGTATTGAGTACGGTTCACACAAACTCTGCTGCGGCAACGGTTACACGTTTAATTGAAATGGGAGCAAAGGATTATCTTGTTTCTTCAACCCTTTCTGGTGTAATAGCACAACGTCTTGTAAGATCTTTGTGCCCTGACTGTAAAGAACAGTATTTCCCGAGTTATGATGAGGCCAGAAAAGTTGTTGCCGATGAAGAATCAATTCAAAAATTGATGAAAACGCCAATATATAGGGCAAAAGGATGTAACAAATGTGATTTTTCCGGATACAAAGGGCGTTTAGGGGTTTATGAAATTATGCAAATAACTAAAGAAATTAAAAAACTTATTGCGCAAGGCGCACATGACTTAGAAATTGAAGAAACTGCCGTAGAAAATGGCATGGTAACTCTTAACAAATCATGTTTACGGCATATAATAAATGGAGAGACTACTATTGAGGAGTTTGTCCGAGTGTTAGGTATTGTAAATGAATAATAGGTGTGAAAATGACGATCTACAATTATACTGCATTGAAAAACAACAAAGAAATAGTAAAGGGTAAAATAGAAGCTCAATCTCCCCGTGAGGCCCGAGATAACATTCGTAAGCTGGGTTTTTTACCAACTAAAGTTGAAGAAGAACATTTAAAAGGTCAAGGCGACAGCAAAGACGGCGACAAGAATGCCCAAAAGGGTAAAGTATCCAAATTGGGTTTGCAAGACAGGATTGATTTTACCTCAACTTTGCAAATACTTGCTCAATCTGGTATTCCGATTATTGAATCATTGTTATTTATTGAAAATGATGCCGCTAAGCTTAAAATAAGACTTGTTGCCAAAGAATTAAGGCGGCAGATTATGAACGGTGGTACATTTGCCGATACTATCGCAAAATATCCTTACCAATTCGGACAAATATATATAGGCTTATGCAAAGCCGGTGAGGATTCCGGTGAATTGGAAAAAACTCTTGAGCGTTTATTGGAACTTTTGAATAAAGAAGCCGCAATTAAAAGTAAGGTTATAGGTACTTTGATGTATCCGGTTTTTGTCATTGTTCTTGCGGTGTTTATTGTTTTAATTATGTTGATGTTTGTATTTCCGGTATTCAAGGATATGTTTGATAACATGGGCAAAGAACTGCCTTGGATTACAGCAAAATTGATGGATATAGGTGTCTTTTTAAAAACTTACTGGTATTTAGTACCCGTCATGTTAGGTGGTGCATTCGGGTTTATAACATTCTTATTCAGGTGGCAGCCAAGCAAAAGAAAAATTGACGAATATGTATTAAAAATTCCGGTGATTTCAGATTTAATCCAATTTTCAAATTTTTCAAACTTTATTGCGGTTTTACAGGTGGCATATGATGCGGGTGTACCTATTATTGAGTGTTTGTATCTTGCCAATTTAACACTTACAAATTATATTTTAAAGACAAGAATTGAGGCAGCAACGACAAAGGTTCAACAGGGACAGCATCTGTCATCGGCGTTGAGGTCAACAAGGGTAATGCCTAAGATGATTTTGTTTATGATAGCAACTGGTGAACAATCAGGTCGGTTAGGTGACATGCTTATGCAGGCTACAAGTTTTATTGATAAGAAGTTAGATAACATTATTGATATTATGACCAAAATGATTGAGCCGATAATGTTGATTGTAATCGGTAGTATCGTATTAATTTTGGCATTGGCACTATACTTACCGTTGTTCGGATCTTATATGTCAACATAAGGGGTAAATATGAAAACTATAGTTATAACAGGTTCAACATCAGGAATTGGTAAGGCTATTACGGAATATTACGCTAAAAACTGTAGAGTTTTTGCCGGTTATCGTAATGAAGATTATATGCAAAGTTTAAAAGAGCTTGGTGTAATACCTTTTTTTATAAATATGTCAAACCCCGATTCTATAAAACAAGCGGCTTCTTTTATAAAAAGTCAAACTGATAGAATAGATACTTTGATTAATGTCGCAGGATGTGTTGTCGCGGGTGTTGTTGAAAATATTGAGATTAAACGTATATATGATCAATTTCAAGTCAACACATTTTCACATTTGGATTTTTCACAAAGACTTCTCAACTTGCTTGAAGGCGGAAGGATTATAAATATAAGTTCAATGGCAAGTTTTGGCATTTTCCCTTTTGTGGCTCCTTATTGCGCATCTAAAAGAGCATTGGATATTCTGTTTAATTCTATGATGCTTGAAACAAAGCGTAATATAAAAGTTATATCCGTTAAGCCGGGTGTAATTGCAACACCTTTATGGGAAAAATCCATAAGTGAAAACACAGTTTCGATTAACAATTCAACAGGGTTTGAAAAAGAAATGAAATTTATGGTGAAAAATGCCAGAAGAAACCAAACAAAAGGGTTAGATGTTTCTAAAGTTGTGGATTTGGTTGTGCAAATAGATAATATGAAAAATCCAAAAACTTCTTATACTATAGGGCTTGATGCAAAAGCTGCCGAAATAATTTCTCATTTGCCACAAGATTGGATTAATGCTATAATAAAATTCGGTTTAAAAAGGCGAATGATATGAGGTTTAAAAAGGAGAATATTATGGTGGAAGTACACAACGGGGGGGGGCGACCTCTCTAAGTAGAAATAGCAAGGGTTTTGACCTAATTGGCATTATGTGCTATAATTCAAATATGAGGAATTATAGTTTAAGAAAAGGTTTTACGTTATCGGAAGTATTGATAACGATAGGAATAATAGGTATAGTAGCGGCACTGACAATTCCAACATTGATATCAAAATATCAGGAAAAAGTTACAATAACACGATTAAAAGAAACATACAGCATG
>CASGCE010000034.1 GCA_949299935.1 uncultured bacterium
CATGATATCGATTAGGTCAAAACCCTTGTCTTTTCTACTTAGAGGAGTCGCCCCCCCCCGTTACAAGTCTTTGAAGCTTCATCCATGACTTTTCTCCTTTTGTAACTCATTATAACAAATTTTTTATCATTTGCAAATTTGTTGACTTATTTTTACATGATATATTATAATTTATTCTATGAAAAAACGTTGGTATGACTTAGATGTTACGGTCAGCAAAGCAGTCAGCATGCTGGAAAAGGCAGACGAAACAATACAGGTACGCTGTGCAGAATATGTTATTGCTCAACTAAAAGACATTGATTTTGATATTCCTATGTCGCTGGAGGATCAATATAATTATATCTTAAGGCGTTGGTACGATAAGAATATTAAGGTATCACATGCAATGGAATATCTTAAAAATTGCCCCGTAGAAATTAGAAAGCAGCTGGCACTTGATATTATTGAATACTTAAGACAGGTTCAAAATGACTGATGACATAAATAAAAAAATAGTGAATTTTTTTTCTAAGCATGGTAAATCGATTCCGACAGGAGAAAAGATAAAATACTATGCGGGATTTAGTTATGTAAAAATAAATAAAGACACGAACGGAAAAAAATTCAACCCCGAGCACTTGAAAAAATATGCTGAAAAATGTCACTACATAGTTAGTGTGATGAGAGAATTTGACGGGGAAACGTATCTTTATAATTATGATGTACCAAACAATGATTTATTTAAATTTATGAAATCCTTTGAAGAAAACACCCTTGATGGAACTATAATCGAAATTGACAAATATTTTCCGGAAGATTTAGCATAGATGAATTGTTTTTTTAGAAAATATCACGAGGCATTATACAAATGTACAAAACCATACCAATATGTAGGCGGTGAATTTTTGTCCTACAATAAGGACTTTAAAAGCTCCAAAATCAGATTTGCATTTGCATTTCCAGACAAATATGAAATAGGGATAAGCAACTTAGGAGTGAGAATTCTATACGATATGATAAATCGTAGGGAAGGATATATGTGTGACAGGGTATATGCACCCGAACCGAATTTTAAGCCCGAAAATTTATACGGCATAGAAAGCAAATTTCCGATTAAAGATTTTGATGCAATAGGATTTTCACTGCAATACGAAATGTGTTATCCCACTGTTTTAAAAATGCTAGAAATGGGAGGTATACCATACAAAAATACTGAAAGAAGAGAAACTGACCCGATAATAGTGGGAGGAGGGCCATGCACGTATAACCCGCTACCAATGGCAGAATTCATAGATGTCTTTATGATAGGTGACGGCGAAGAAAGTGTAGTAGAAATTTGTGAGATTTTAGAGCAGACTAAAGGTATGCCCCGAAAAAAACGCATAAAAGCACTGGTAGCCGGTGAAAATTCAGGTCGATGGTCAATTATGACAGGCGGAAAAGTTAAAAAAAGAATTACGCAATTGGATTACGACAAGGCTCTGACCTCCTATCCCATACCCTTTTCAGCCGCAGTACACGACCGAGCTATTGTAGAAATTCAAAGAGGCTGCGGCAGAATGTGTCGTTTTTGCCAACCGGGACATGTTACTTTGCCGGTGAGAGAACGTAGTGCCGAGGATATTATTAAAATAACAAAACAACTTGTAAAAAATACTGGCTACAATGAGTACTCTTTGCTTTCTTTGTCATCTAATGATTACTCCAATATTAACGAGGTAATAAAAGAGCTTGCAGTTGATTTTAATGAAAAGAAAATTTCAGTTTCACTTCCCAGCCAAAGAATAGACGGATTTAACCTTGAACTTGCAAACCTTGTGCAAAGTGTAAGAAAATCAACAATGACACTCGCTCCTGAAGCAGGAAGCCAACGACTTAGAGATGTTATTAAAAAAAATATAACGGAAGAACAAATTCTTGAAACTGTTTTGACACTATACGAAAACGGCTGGTCACGGGTTAAGTTTTACTTTATGTGCGGTCTTCCCACCGAAACACTTGAAGATATGGACGAATTAGCGGAATTGTTAGCTAAAATTAAGTACCGCACAAAACAAATTAAAAAAGAAAAAGGTCTGAAGCACGAAATGGATATAACCTGTACACTTTCCATTTTTGTGCCAAAACCTTTTACACCTTTTCAGTGGTTTGGACAGATGAATTTGGAAGAGGTAACCGTTCATATTCATTACCTGAAAGACAAAATCAAACATTTGAAGGGCGTAAAAGTAAATTATCATGAAAAGTTTGTGTCGCAGCTTGAAACTGTGCTAACACGTGGTGACGTGAATATTTGTGAATATATCGAAGCACTTTACAAAAAAGGATGCTACTTAGATGCTTGGAGTGAGTATTTTGATAAAAATGTCTGGCAGGAAACCGCAAAAGAATGCGGCTTAAATCTTGCACAAATAGCAGAACGTACATTTTCAACCGATGAAACTTTGCCATGGGATTTTATCGATACGGGATTAAACAAAGATTGGCTTATAAATGAATACAACACTGCCTTAAAAGTTGATAAAAACTTTCCTCACATTGTTCCGACCTGTGAAACCAAATGTGTAAATTGCGGGGTTTGTCAAAATCTGAAAACACACAAAGTTATGGCAAAACCCTTCAAAGCAAGTAAAAAAGCACAAGCTCTCATAAAACTTGAACCGGTTGACCCGGCTGATTCTCATCAGATAAGAAAATCTTTTAAATATCGCATTAAACTAACCAAAACCGGAATCTTGAGATATTTTTCGCATCTTGACTGGCAAAATACTTTTTTTAAAGCTATTGCACGAACAGATTTAAACATAGCCTTTTCACAAGGCTTTAACCCGTCGATGAAAATATCCATGGGAGTAGCTTTACCGTTATTCTATGAAAGTCTTACAGAATTTGTTGATATTGAATTATACGACAATATCCCTTGTGAAACTATCCAACTAAAGTTAGCAAAAGCATTGCCGGAGGAATCTAAAATAATAAGTATTGTAAAACTTGAAGAAGGTGCAAAATCAATAGATAATACCGTATTTTGGGCAGAATATAAAATAGAAATTTTTGATAAAGCCCTTTACGATTTTGAAAAATTATTATATAATACAAACAAAGTTTTGACTTCTGATAAAATTTATATCGAGAAGAAAAACAAAAAAGGTTTAATTAAAAAAACAGACATCAAACCGTCAGTAAAATCTTATCGATTTGAAGATAACTGTCTGTTCATAGTGTTGAAAACAGGTCAAAATCTTGAAAATAGCATTCAATCCCTGAGGGCAGACACCCTTATGAATGTGATTGCAGAAAATGTGATGTTTAATATTACAAGAACAAGATTTTTTGACGAAAGTTTAAAAGAATTATAAGAAGGATTTGAAAACATGGGAAACTACAAAAACAACCAAAACAAGCAACAGCAGGATAATGCAGCTGTTGAAAAGAAAATTATTATTGCAGAGAAAGACAACATTGCAGCGGTCATAGAGGATAAAAAAGTAACTGACTTTTTTATCCACAGGGGGGATATACTTTTGGGTGACGTGTATCTTGCCACTGTTGATAACATTTTACCAAGTATTGATGCTGCATTTGTGAATGTTGGCAGTGATAAAATGGGTTTTTTACACGCAGAAGATGTTATGGGTAAAGGTACTTTAAAAGAAAAACTTAAACCTAAACAGAAATTGATAGTTCAGGTAGTAAAAGAACCCACCGGTCACAAGGGGCCAAGAATAACAACTGAAATAAGTTTACCTGGCAGGTTTTTAGTGCTTATGCCATATGAGGTCGGTGTAAGTGTAAGTAAAAAAATTGAGAATTCAAAAGAAAGAGCACGACTTAAAGCCATAATGAACCTAATTAAGCCGGTCGGAGTGGGAGTGATTATCCGTACAGAAGCTGAAGGTCAGCCTGAAGCAGATATCCAAGAGGATTTGGAAATACTTTTAGAAAAATGGAACAATATAATAACATCCGCAGAGACCTTAACTCCGCCTAATCTTATATACAGAGATCAGGATTTACTATACAGAGTTATTAGAGAGGCCTGCACGGATGATGTTAAAGAAATCATAGTAGATACAGCATTTGCAATGAACCGAGTACAGAATTTACTTCAAAATTGGCATATGAACAAAAATATTGAAGTAACCTTATACAAAGGAACTGAACCGCTATTAATTGCAACTGACATACACAAGGAAATAAAAGCGGCATTGAACGTAAAAGTAAATATGCCTTCCGGCGGGTATTTATATATACAACAAACAGAAGCTCTGACTGTTATAGACGTAAATAGCGGCAAATTTACCAGTTCAGCGACACAAGATGAAACTATTTTAAAAACGAATATTGAGGCGGTACACGAAATAGCAAGACAGTTAAGGCTGAGAAACATTGGCGGTATGGTTATCATTGACTTTATTGATATGATTTCTCGTGCAGACAAACTGGCTATAATGGAAGAATTGGAAATAGCACTTGAACCTGACAAAGCTAAACCGCAAATAGGACAGCTTTCTGATTTAGGTTTGGTGGAATTAACAAGACATAGACAAGGACAATCTCTATCAGAAATCTTTACCAGAAAATGCCCGCACTGCCAGGGTAGCGGCTACTTTATGAATGAATTTAACTTTTCAACTCCTACGGCAGAAGGTGAATATCACGCTAAGCAAGCTAAAACAAAACTTCCAATATCAAATAACTTTAAAAAGAACAAAAACAGTAAAATACAAGATGCTCAAGCAGATCAAGCACCAAGTGAACAAGTTCAAAATACCGTTGTAGAAATAGAAGTTGAAAATCCGTCAAAAACTGCACAAAATAATGAAAATGCGAAACGTGACAATAAACGAAAAAACAGTCGCAGAAATAATAAATTTACCAAAAATAAGCCAACATTTGGAAATGAAATTTCAACAGCCCAAACCGTTTTGAGCCCAAATGAAGAAATTAAACCTGTTGTAGAGAAACCGACTGTCGAAACAGAACAAGTACCATCAGAACCAACTAAAGAAGAAAAGACCAAACGTAAACGCACAACTACAAAAAAGACGCGCGCAAAAAAAAGTGAGGCAAAAGTTGAAAAATAAAATCTTTCTAAAAAGTTTGGTTATACCGACAGCAGTAATAATCATTATTGCTTTACCGGCGTTTTGTGCACCTGCTGTACCTATAAAGCAAACAGCCATTAAATTCCTACTTGCAATGGGTGGGGTTGCATTATCCTCATTTATAATTTTTATAGGACTCTCACTTTATAACAATTTTTTTGTTGCGCATAAATCTACAAATTTCGACAAAGATGACTCACTATCAACTCCTGATAACGTTAACGATGCTGTAAACTTCTTTATAAAGAAAAATAAATTAAGGTAGGTTTATGAAAAAAGCAGTTGGCATTATAGAACTTTTAATATCGTTTTTGCTGTTGAGCATAATTATTGGCGGTTTTCTACATATGACATTAGTTCAAATGCAAGATGGAAAACCTAAGCACACGCAACTTCAAGATGCACAAAAACAGGCTGAGCAAATGGTTGATGAAATTCAAACTATAAAAGAAAATAACCAAATATTTGAGGAAAATTTACTTAATAACTAATGACCTTTTAAGCTCAAAATTTCTGTGAATAATCATAAATAACTCATAGATGAACTCATTAAACGGAACAGGAATATTATGCTTTTTGCCAAGTTTAATCATAGTACCGGCAAACATTTCCACCTCAGTATTTCTGCCTGCCAAAATATCCTGATACATTGAGGTTTTACCCTCTGGAATCATTTCAGATAAGGCAACCATTGCCTCATTAAGCATAAATTCCGTATTTCTTACTCCTTCAGCTTTTGCAACCGCTTCAACTTCCATCATTATTTTTTTTGCAAGCGCAAGAAATTTTTCATTTTTATTCATCTCGCCAAAAGTCATTCCTAAAAGTGCAGAAAGTTGATTTGTACCAACATTCATCATGTATTTAAGCCATAAAGAATGCTTTATATCATTAGATATATCATAGTCAATTTCCACATCATCAAAAAAATGCTTCAAAACAAACTCATTGGTTTTATCAGTACCGTTCGTACCAAATACAATTTTACCCACGCCATCGTGAATTATAAATCTACCATCCCGCATGGCACTATGTCCAATGAAATATGACAACAAAATCTTATCCCACCCGTATTCTTCAGCGATAAGATTCTCGGATATAACTCCGTTTAATAGAGAAATGATAATCGTATCATCACCTACAAAATTTTTAATATTTTTAATAGCGGAATTTAACCCGCTAAATTTTGTGGCAATAATAATTAAATCCGCCTTAAATCCCTCATTTTCAGGCAAAATATAATTAAGTATAAGTTCATTTCCGTTGAATACCACCGGAGAAGTTGAATAACGTATTAATCTTTCTTCATTAACAAGAATTCTTAAATTATACCTACTAAAACGGGATATTTTATCGGCATAAATACTACCCACTGCGCCAATTCCACATATTAAAATATTTTTTATCTCTCTCATAACGTTATTATAATAACATAAATACCCTGCATATGTTAAATTTTATTCACAAAATCATACTTTTATGCAATCACAACAAAAAAAAATACTTTATATAAACATAGTAGTGTAGGTAGTTTTAGTGTGGGAAATGGGAATTGAAGTAAAAAAGCCGCTCGGTACAGGCACTGTTAGTTCAAATATAAATATTTTTACATCTCGTGTAGGATTTGGGAATGATTTAACCAAAGACAGTTTCGAAAGAACTTCCGTTGATCAATATATTACCGAAAATTACATAAAAAACGCCCTGCTTTCAAATCAGCAAATAAAAGTTATCCTTAAAGAAATGAATGCCCCCGCCAAATTGAATTTAAAAGAACTTGAAGAGCTTTCAGAAAATCATCTGAAAAAAACTCAAGAAATCTCAGCGGGAATAATCAGTAATCTGCCAAAAGCATTAAAACAACACGTCGATATAAAAGCAGTTAAAGATGCGGCATACCTTCACGATATAGGCAAAGTGCTTATACCCTCAGAAATTTTGAATAAAAAAGGCAAACTTACGGATACAGAAAAAGAAATTATGCATAGACATTCAGAACTGGGTTATGAGATTTTAAAAAACAGTGGATTAGATAACAAAACCCTTAATCTTATAAAATACCACCACCAAAATATGAGTCATAGCGGATATCCAAAAGTTTCAACCGACTTTTTTGCGGATTTAAATTTGCAAATTCTCACAGCTGCAGATAAATATTCGGCATTACTTGAACAAAGAGTTTATAAGTCACCTTTGAATAACGATCAGGCACTTGCAATCATCTATAAAGATGTGGCAAAAGGCAACCTACACCCCTTTGTATTTAAGGCTCTTAAAAATTATACCGAAAATTTAACACTTTCAGAACAATGTTTGACTCCGAAAAATTAGTGCATAACTTAAGTTATAATCCGATAATACAGAGTTTTTTATGAATTTGTGGAATAATTTGTTTATAGTATAATTTAAGAATGAATTTGGATAACATAATTGATAATCTGCTATCACCGATAGCAGATAAGATTTCAGGCATTATATTTTACTCCGTGAAAATAAATGGTGTTGAAGTACAATTGCTTATAGCTCTTTTAATGTTCGCAGCATTTTATTTCACTTTCAGAATGAAATTTATCGGGATATGGGGATTCAAACACGGACTAAATCTTATACTTAACAAGTATAAACATGAAGATATAATAAAACGTAAAAAAAAGGGAGAAGTTTCATCGTTCCAAGCATTGACAGCGACAATTTCAGCGTCGGCAGGGATAGGGAATGTTGCAGGTTCGGCCGCAGCAGTATCAATAGGTGGTCCGGGCGTAATTTTTTGGATGATTACAGCCGGATTTTTTTCAATGGCACTAAAATTTGCTGAAGTTCTCCTGGGTATAAAATTTAGACAGCTAAACAAGGACGGAACTGTATCCGGCGGACCTATGTACTATATTTTAAAAGGACTAAAAGCTCCTTGGATAAAACCTTTTGCACCGTATTTGTCTAAGATTTATGCACTATGTTGCGTATTTGCAATGATTGGCGGTTGGAACTTATTTCAAATTAATGCAATGACTGCACAAATTACAGAAGTAACTGGCGGTGAAAACAGCTTTTTTGCGGGTCAAAGCTGGCTTTTGGGGCTTATCGTCGCAATAATTACTTACGTGACAATTATAGGCGGAATAAAAGCTATAGGTAAATTTACCTCAAAAGTAACACCGGTAATGTGTACTTTATACATATTTTCGGCAATAATCATATGCTTAATACACCTGGGAAAAATTCCGCACACAATTTATGTTATAATAAAAGAAGCATTTAAACCCCAAGCGCTCACAGGGGGAATGTTTGCTTGTATGTTATGGGGATTTCGTCGTGCCATGTTTGCTAATGAGGCAGGCTTGGGAACGGCTCCAATTGCGTTTTCAGCCGTGAAAACCAGCAAACCTGTGGCACAAGCTTTTATTGCAATGCTTCAGCCCTTTGTAGATACGATTATTGTTGGTTCCGCAACAGCTTTTGTAATTGTTGTTTCAGGTGCGTATTTACAATCCAACGGTCTTGCAGGTATTGAATTAACCTCAAAAGCCTTTGAAACCGTTTGTCCGTTCTTCCCAATACTTTTAACAGTTATGACAAGCTTTTTTGTTTTATCAACCATGCTATGTGGCTCATATTACGGAATTAAAAGCTGGAGTTTTTTATTTGGAGATTCTAAATGTACAACAAGAATTTTTCAAGTTATATATTGTCTGTTCATAATTATTGGTTCGGCCATGAACTTTAAAAGTATAATAAATCTGTCTGATGCATTTACACTGTTCTTGGCCGTTCCAAACTTATTAGCAGTATTTTTACTTTCGAATGTAATTATGAAGGAACTTAAACGATATTGCCAAAAATATAATATTGGGTTAGAATTAAACAATAACAAGGAGAGAGATAAAAATGATGATGAAAAAAGAATGCCTAAACATTGTAGAATCTAAATGCAGAGCATGCAAAAGCTGTACATTAGCTAAAACTCGGCACAACATAGTGTTCGCAGACGGTAATCCGCAAACCGCAGAAATTGTGCTGATAGGTGAAGCCCCGGGTGAATTAGAAGATATAGAGGGAAAACCTTTTGTAGGCAAAGCAGGTCAGCTGTTAAATGATTTTTTGAATGAAGCAGGGATTTCCAGAGAATATGATTTGTATATAGTTAATACCGTGAAATGCAGACCACCTGAAAACAGAATTCCTACGGATGAAGAAAAATCAGCATGTGAAAAATTTTTACATGCACAAATTGACATAATGAATCCAAAAGCAATAATATTTTGCGGCGCAACAGCTCTAAAATCTTTTTGTAGTGATTCTAAAGTACAGATCTCTAAAATTCGCGGCAAATGGTTCAATGTAACTATAAACGGAAAAGATTATAAGGCAATGGCAATTTTCCATCCTTCATACCTTTTAAGAAATCATTCTATGCAGGAAGGTTCTCCGAGAAGGTTGATGCAGAAAGATTTGGTAGAAATAAGAAATACAATTTTGTCTGACAAAGTTGCGGATGAAAATTTTGCATTGGTTTAATGAACAGTACCAAAACAGACAATACTTAAGTATTGTCTGTTTTAGTCTGCAGTTTTTCCTTTAATTCATTTTCAAATTCTTCTGTAAAACCCAATTTTAATTTATCATCTTCAGTTAGGTTATTGTACATATTTTTTATGCAATTGCGAACGGAATTCCGTGTCGGTTCAATTTTGTCGCCTTTCCAACCCGGATTAAAATATGTACTCAAAGCTAAGATATTGGGAGTTCTATCCTCACCCAGTTCGCAACTGATATAAAAATTCCCCTTACTTATGACATTCAAAAGAGTTTCAAAATCTTTCAAAAAATCGGCTCGAGCCGCTTTAACTTCTGCTTTAAACCTATCAATTTCGGGTGCGATTTTTTCCTGTGTTAAAGATTTTTTTTGTAATTCACATATTTTTTTATCCAAAAGAACATTATCATCAATAAAAATCGGATTAGACCAAAAATCAGGTTTGATAGGATATGAAAAGTAATTAATATTTCGTTTTTTACATTCGGTCTGCAAATTGTCAAAACCTGCTAAATCAATTACTGTATATATATTGGAATTGTCTAACAAATCAAGGTATTCAACATTATTAGCAAGCGTTGCACCTTTGTATGAATTAGAACCGATATTTTGTAAATTTAAAATATAAACATCATCCAAAGTTTCGGCATAATCAGGCAATTTTCTGTCACTGATCAAAAGTTGACCGTACATGCTTGCTCTTATTGCATCACGCAGTTTTGCCCCCTCAATATCGTCAGCAGCATACCAATCATCATCATAATCCGAAAATGAATATTTATTGTTGTATTCATTGGACTTAAAATTAAGGGAATTGGTTTTGAAAGAATTTAAAGCTAAAATTTTCATACTTATAGTAAAATATATAAAAATAAATTTTGACAAATATTAAACATTTTTTCAAATATTGATACAAAATTTAATATTATTATTCGTATATATTTTGTTCATCAAAATTTTCCGGATTATCAACCAACCCAGGTTCAAGTTTGGAACCGGTATACCATTCTCGGAATAAAAACTGAGCTTTAGGCAAGCAATATGCCAATAAGAAGCTGCTTAAACCAATATTAGCAAGAATTGTTAATGAACGAAGTCTTAATGATCTATTAGCAAATTTAATTATATCATCGTTACATCCGGCCTTGTTTTCAATTTTTAACTTTACATTGTGTTCTTTTGCACTTTTAATAAATTTTTCTATATTAAGCTTAAATTTTGCAAGCTCTTTCACATCAACAAATGCACGAGGATCCCTTACGCCATTTTTAAGAAGTTTGACTTTACCCGAAGCAGCAGCAAGCTTTGTAAATATTGCCTTTGGATTATTATCGATAAATTCTATCAAATCTTTTGAAGAATCAGATTTGGGCAAAGAAAGGTTACCCTTTTTAACACTCGCCAGGAACCTCTTATTAACAAATATTTTAGGATCAAGATTAACATCCGTAATTTTATTAAAAGCTTTTTCAATCCAATGCGGAGCTACAAAATTTAAAAACATCATGCCAGACATTTTAAATGCGAGATCAACAGCTTCATTTTTTTTACGTGCAGTAATAATTCTTCCGGCGGCATAACCGCCATCCGTAATAGCCATTTTTTGCACCGTTGTAAGATTTGTAAGCACAGAAGTCAAAGTACCCTGAAAATTGGTCATTTTCTCTCTACCGCGTATAAACTGCTCAAAACTTTTTGAACCGAAAGTCAAACCGGCAAAATCCGCATCAGGATTTTCTTTTTTATATTTTTCCAGTTTTTTGGCTGTAGATGCAAAAACCAGTTTTGGAATGACAAAACCCATTAAACTAACAGGGAAAATTATTGATGCCAAAAACTTTGCATTCATTAAATTTTCAAATAATTTTTTGTTATTTTTAACTTTAATTAAATCCTCGACTGCCTCTTTTGCTTCAGAGATATTAGCAAATTTCTTTATATTATATTCAAGCCCCTGATAGAGTTTTTTAGGGTTTTTACCGGATTTTAACTTTTTATTATATTTTTCTTCTTCATTTATTAGTTTCAGATTTACGTCAGAATTTAACCCTACTTTTCGCACATTTTTTATAATTTTTTTACCCAGAAAATCAATCAAAGGAATACCACCAAGCCACACGCCAGATACCGAATATTCATCAATGAAACGCTCTCTTGCACCCAGCCAAGCAATTTTTTTATTCTCTTTATTTTGATTGTAAGTCAATGCGATTTTTGTGGGGACCTCAATACCGCAGTCCCTGACTATTAGGGGATAAATGCTGCTATTATTACCTATGGCAGAAATTATATTGACTAATGACATATTTTCTTAAACCTCCAATTCCGCAAAAAATAACTTCTCGTTTGTTTTCGGGAAGCCATTTACAGAATTGCACCAAAAGTCACATCAACTCTGTGGCTACCCGTGGGTGCCATAGGAATGATGATACATTTTTATCAACGCTTTCTTCATTTAACTTTCCTTATGTTGTTCCATATTAGCATAAGTATTTTATTTTGGCAATATTTATAATCACTTCAAACAAAAAATCATTAATAAAGTTGATTTTTTTAATTATCAAACATATCTTCAATCAACTTAATCTTAGCGACATCAATAACCTTAAACAGTAGTACTTTGTCTTTAGAGGATAACCCTTTCACAATCTCGATAGAAGACTTCGGAATATTAAGTTCTTTAGAAAGAAACTCAACCAAAGCTTTATTAGCTTTACCGTCAACAGGCTGTGCCGTAAGTTTCACTTTTAATTCATTGCCTGATATTATAATCTCATTTTTAGACGAGTTTGTTGAAACTTTTAAATTAATCAATATACCATTTTTTGTTCTCTTAAGCATAATATTTCCGAATGAAATTCTTTAGTTTTACTTGAAAAAAATATAAAAAATTTGTATCATAATTATACCATGTCCGACATAGAACTTTTTGAAGAAATTAAACAAAAACTTATTGAACAAAACAGAAGTAATGAAGATATTGCTCTTGTGGAAAAAGCTTATCATTACGCAAAGAAATTACACGAAGGTCAATATAGGATATCAGAAGAACCTTACATAATCCATCCAGTTGAAGTCGCAAAAATTTTAGTTGATTTAAAAGTTGATACAAATACCCTTATAGCAGCATTCTTACATGACATTTTGGAGGATACGGAAACAAAACCGGAGGAGATTAAAAATCTATTTGGAGAGGATACCCTAAATCTTGTACAAGGTGTGACAAAACTCAGCAAATTAAAATTCAAGTCAAAAGAAGAACGTCAAGCAGAAAATTTCCGCCGACTTTTTATTGCGATGGCGAATGACATAAGAATAATTTTCCTAAAACTTGCCGACAGGTTGCACAATATGCGCACATTAAACTTCATGGCAGTGAATAAACAAAAAAAAATTGCTCAGGAAACACTTGATATCTTCGCCCCACTTGCCAATCGACTTGGTATGGGAAAAATTAAAGCCGAACTTGAAGATTTATCACTAAGGTATCTGGAGCCGGACAAATATTTTGAAATTGCCCAACTTGTGTCCCAAAAGAAGGCGGAACGGGAACAAACAGTAAAACTTTTAATCGACAAAATTTCAAAAGACGTAAAAGCAGCTGGAATCAACGCACAAATAACGGGACGTGCAAAACATTACTATAGTATATATTGTAAAATGAAAAGACAAAATATTGCTTTTCACGATCTTTATGACATAACAGCAGTGAGGGTAATAGTAGATACCGAAAAAGA
Source organism: uncultured bacterium (assembly GCA_949299935.1). Taxonomy (GTDB): domain Bacteria; phylum Cyanobacteriota; class Vampirovibrionia; order Gastranaerophilales; family Gastranaerophilaceae; genus SIG32. The sequence continues at coordinate 13,362 of CASGCE010000034.1, forward strand.
ATGTTATGAAGTTTTAGGACTTATACATTCACAGTTTAAGCCCATACCGGGGCGGTTTAAAGATTACATAGCAATGCCTAAAGGGAATTTATACCAATCACTGCACACCTCAGTAATAGGTCCAAGATCAAAACCTTTGGAGGTGCAAATAAGGACATGGGAAATGCACGAAGTCGCCGAATATGGTATAGCGGCACACTGGAGATATAAAGAGAAAGGTTCTGAAAAAGCGAATCAAACATCAGATTTACAGTTTTCCTGGATGAGAAAACTCGTCGAATATGACAAGGAAACAAAAAATGCAAAAGATTATGTGAATTCCGTAAAACTTGATTTATTTTCGGATCAAGTTTTTGCGTTCACACCGGGAGGAGATGTTTTGGATCTGCCGAAGAATGCGACACCGGTAGATTTTGCCTATCGTATTCACAGCGATGTCGGACATCGCACAATCGGAGCCAAAATTAACGGAAGAATCACTCCCTTGGATACCAAAATAGTAAACGGCGATATCGTAGAAATTTTAACTTCAAAAACTCCTGCTCCACGTCTTGACTGGCTGAATTTTGTGGTTACTAAACAAGCTTCTTCAAAAATAAAACAATGGTTTAAGAAGAATAATCGTGAAGAACACGTCGAACTTGGTAAATCAAATCTTGAGCATGAATTGACCAAATCGGTTTTCGACGAATACTTTAAGCAAGGTGAATTTGATAAAATAGCAAAACAAATGAATTACTTATCATCAGAAGACCTGTTTGCAGCACTTGGATACGGAGAAACCACTTTAAACAAAATAGTAAACAAACTCCAAAAACCCAAAGAAAAAAATATAGAGGACAATTTCCATACTTCAACCAGAAAGAAATCCGAAAAGGATATTATCGGACTGGAAGGTATGATGTATTCATTTGCACGATGCTGTTCACCGATTCCGGGAGAACCAATAGTAGGAATAGTTACCCGTTCAAAGGGTGTAACAGTCCATAGAATTGATTGTAAAACTCTTGAATACATAGAACCTGAGCGCATGATGGACATAAAATGGGCAGGGACAAATACAAATAAAACATATACAACGACAATCCGTGTGGAAACAGCCGATAAATTGGGTATGCTTAAAGATATCATAGCTGCCGTTTCAGACAATAATACAAATATTATAACCGCAAACGTAAAATCAAGAAATAATGTAGGTATAATTGAAATAGGACTTGAATTAGACAATATTGAAACTCTAAAAAAGGTAATTAACTGTTTACAGGCTCTTCCGGACGTTTTCAGCGTCAAGCGTATACAAACATCAGCCCAAACTACCGCTCCAAAGCGAAATAACAACGGCAAACAAAGACCCCAGAAACGAAGATAACAACTTATAAACTTTTTAACAAATTTAACTTATTTGCAAAAAACTAAAACACTGCTAACATAGTAATTATGGGGAAGATTTTATTTATTTCAAACAGGTTGGAAAAAATTCAACATTATGCAAAAATTTTTGATAAAAAGCCTTATGAATTTTTCACATCATCTGACGAAGGCGCAATTTTTGAGATTACCGAAATAAACAACCCCGACATAATCATCTTTGATCATGCGTTTGTAAACGTTAAACAAATCATAAAAAAACTAAAATCAGTAACAACATCCAGTTCTTTTGTTTTTTTAACACAGAACACGGTTATTGAAAACGACATAATAAAATATATTAACGCATTTTTAACGGAAGAAATGTCAGATGAGCTTGTATTATCGACTATAGCTGTAAACCTTAAAACAAAAAACATGCTGGAAAGACTTTCCGATACCAACAAAAACCTTGCAGACAGTCTTTACCGGCTTAATGTATTATACAGTACCAGTTCACAATTTGCCGGTTCGTTAGATAAGGGTAAACTTATTAATTATATGGTAGAAGGTCTTGATAAATCATTAAGCTTTGATTTAACCTGCACACTTTGTACCGAAGATGAACCTGTGTTAATATTAAATTCGCTGTATGAAATTTCAGATGAATTATTAAGTGCAATAAAGCTGCGAACAGTATTAAATTATAAGTCGTTATTTGAAGATAAGAACCCGCCGTTTGAAATTGATATTGAGAATTTAAAAGTTATTAAAACAGTAAAATATCCGGCAAACAGATTTACTTTTACGATTTTTCAATATGATAATATGTTTGCTCCAATAAGTCTTGGTGACAACTTTTTTGGCTGTATAGAAATATTTAAAGAAGCACCTTTCACATCAGATGATGCAACCTGTTTTCAAACTATTGCACAGCAGGTTTCATTACCTTTGAAAAGTGCAACTTTATATCAGGAAATAATGGAAACCAATCTTAAACTGGAAAAACTCGAAAGATTAAAATCCGAGTTTATTTCAATAGTTTCACACGAACTTAGAACACCCTTAACTGCAATAAAAAATTCCTTGGATATTATATCATCAGAACGATGCGGTACCATAAACGAATCCGGTCAAAAGTTTTTATCAATGGCACAAAGGAATGTACAAAGACTCGCAGGTATTATAAATGATTTGCTCGATCTTTCAAAGATTGAAGCAGGAAAGATGGAATATCATTTTACAAATATGAACATCCACTCAGTTATCGACTATGTAAAATCTACACTATTTGGAGTTGCAAAAGAAAAAGGTTTGAATTTAATAGCCGAAGAAACTTTGAATTTGCCGGAAATATATGCGGATGCACAAAGGCTTGAACAAGTTTTAACCAATTTAGTTTCAAATGCAATAAAATTTACACCTGAAGGTAAAAACATAATAATACGCTCACATCTGGCTAAAGCCGAACAACTGAATGCACCAGATTGCTTTAAGGATGACTTAAAAAAATTAAACGGTGAATATATAGTAGTTTGTGTTGAAGATGAAGGAATAGGTATAGCAGAAAAAGATTTACTCAGAGCATTCGACAAATTTGCTCAAATTGAAAATTCTTTATCAAGAAAAGTAGGAGGTTCCGGTCTTGGCTTACCAATTGCAAAACAGCTTCTTGAAGCGCACAGCGGAGCAATTTGGTGTGATAGTGAACTGAATAAAGGTTCAAAATTTTACTTTGCGCTGCCTGTAAATGCCGTTACCTCAAACTTAGAAAAAAGTCTTATTTTGAATTAGCATTTTCTGTAACTCATTACTATGCAAAGACAAGCAAATTTTTCCACAGCAATAAAAACTTCAATAAATACTAAAACTCTCACGAAAAAACATAGTTCATTTTACAAAATGTAACAAAAACTTTGACCGATAAAAGGTATGATATAATAATGTAACTAGGGGAAAAGGTATGAAAAAAATCTTGATAGTAGATGATGAACAGGATATAGTAGAAAGCCTAAAATTTGTACTGGAGGCAGCAGATTATATCTGTTACTGTGCATACAACGGCGAAGACGGTTTAAAACTGGCAAAAGATATAATGCCTGATCTGATCATTTTGGATGTAATGATGCCGAAGATTAACGGCTATAAAATCAGCCGACTTTTAAAATACGACAAAAAATACAAAAACATACCAATTTTAATGATTACTGCACGCTCACAAAAAGAGGACAAATTAATCGGCGAAGAAACCGGTGCCGATGAATATATTACCAAACCTTTTGATCTGGATGAAGTTGTTAATACCGTTAAAAAATATTTAGGATAGAAATGGAAACTGTTACAAATAAAACACTGGAAAAACTCAAATATGATTTGGTAAGAGCAGGACTTGTACAGTATGAAATTATTGAACAAGCTGATGAAATTTCTAACGCACAAAATATTAACATAGGACAAGCACTTATAAATTCCGGAGTCATAACCGAAGAAACATTGCTTAAATTTCTGGAATCCAGGCTGCATATCCCCTACGTAAACCTTGAAGATTACTCACTTGACCCAAATTGTCTTAAATATGTGAGCTATTCGGATGCAAAAAGATATCGCATTATTCCGTTGTTTAAAATAGAAGATACCCTAACCGTTGCAATGGCAGATCCTTTAGATTTATTTGCAATTGATAAAATTATAGAAACCGCAGAATGTTCAATAGAACCTGTAATTTCTTCCGAGAGTGTAATTCTCAAAAAAATTGATGAATATTATAAAACAGAAAATACCGTTGGAGAAATTTATACTGACACCAATTCAGATTACGATTGGCGAGACGAACTTCATAGTGAAGATTTGAGTGACAGTCATATCCAAAAAATAGTCCGGGCAATTCTAAAACAAGCAATTATGGAAGGTGTCCACGAAGTAACCTTCCAAGGTGAAGATGCAGGTTTTGGGGTAAACTTTAAGAAAAACGGAGAGATTTTAAACAAGGGAACCATTCCTTCCGTATTAACTTCGTCTTTCACTGCAAAACTGAAAATTCTTGCAGAGCTTGATCCTTCAGTATCTGAAGTGCCCCAACTGGGTAAGCTTAATTTTAAGGTAGATGATGTTCAAGTCGTCGCCAGCATTTCAACTTTTCCGACGATTATGGGCGAACGAATTTTCATAAAAATATACAAACCACCCAAAGCTTTGAATAAAATAATAACATCTGATAAGCAGTTAAAGCTTATAAGAAAATCCCTTAATTCTCCGGGAATAATATTGGTTTGCGGCTCACCTTTGAGCGGTAAAACTCACGTTATTTATTCGCTTCTTTTAGAAGCCGTAAAACAAGGCTCAAAAAATATTATGACCCTTGAAAGTATTACAAAATATTATCTTAAAGGTGTAAACCAATGCGAGCTTAACGAAAATATCGGTTTTAATATGGACAAAGCTTCAAGATTTATTGAATTTCAATCACCGGATATAATTTATCTTGAGGGAATAAAAACAAAGGAATCTTTTGATTATTTTTCGGGATTGGTATTTGACGGCAAAACTATTATTATGGAATTTCTCGCAAATAATATGGAAGATATGCGTAATAAAATGGCTTTTTCCGATTTTGAAACTTTGAAATTACTTATAAGTTGCATGATTTTTATTCATTCAAAAGACAGTTTGGAAGTATTCGATAAAGAAACTATCCAAAAGTATCTTGCATAGATTATTTAGCAATATAAAATACCAGATTAACCAAAAAATCAGCAATAAGCATATAAAGTGTTGAAAGTATCGCGGCTTGAGTTGTAGAAATGCCGACTTCTTTCGCACCGCCTCTGGTTTCATAACCTTGTGTCGCACACACAAGAGCAATTAATCCGCCAAAAATTGATGCTTTCAAAAGACTGATATAAATGTCACGAGTGGATAACCATGCCCAGACGGAATTCATATATCTTGCCGGATGCAAATCAATTGTGATATAAGAAATAAGCATCCCTCCAAGCACACCGATGACTTCAGCAATTAAGACTACCATAGGTACCGTAATCATGGCTGCTATTATCCTTGGAGTAAAGTAATAACCGACAGGATCAACTTTTAAAGTTTTTATTGCATCAATTTGTGAGGTAACCTGCATATTGGCAATCTCTGCAGAAATTGCGGTACCAGCCCTCGCACCTATTGCAAGCGCAACAAAACCGGGAGCTATTTCTCTTATCATTACTATGGCAATCGTCCCGCCAATGTACGTTTCTGCACCCGACATAAGAAACTGCTTCGCTACCTGAACTGCAATGACTGCCGCTGCAATAAATGCAATTGACAAAGATATTATTAAAGAATCATAGCTTATTGAAGCAGAATGACTAATCACACTCGAAAATTTTACCTGCCTCTGCAGCAAATACCTGAAGCTCTTGTATAAATTTATGACACACAGACCCAAAAAATTTATCATACAAAAAATATATCACGAACAATTAATTTTTGGCAAGATTTGCACTTTTAATAAATAGTTTTGCATCATTTATGGGAATAGCAAACCCAATACCTATATTTGATATATTATTGTCCGGATTGTAAATCGATTGGTTAATACCAATAACTTCACCCGCAGAATTTAATAACGGCCCTCCCGAACACCCCGGATTAATCGCAGCATCAGTTTGAATTCTATTTTTTGTATAATCAATTCTTGAAATAATACCTTGTGTCAAAGTCCCGTAAAACCCGAATGGATTTCCGATTGCAAGAACTTTTTGTCCTACCTTTATATCCTCTGAATCACCGAAATTAACTGTTTGTAAAGTGTTTTCCGGTTCAATTTTTAACAGCGCCAAATCCTTGCTCTTCCCCATTTTAGCAATAATTTTAGCTTTATAAACTTTTCCGTTATACATAGTAACATCAATATCCTTACAATCTTCAACCACATGAGATCCCGTAAGTATTACTCCGTCTTTTGAAATAACACAACCGGTTCCTGCCGATACCCCATCATCCAATTGGGCATCTATAGCTACAATCGCAGGATTTATTCTTTCATATACTGCTATATTTATCCGCTCATCTGGTTCATAATTAACTGCATAAACCGGAGTTAAACCAATTGAACACAAAGTTACTATTAAAAATATTTTCTTTAACATAATCATTTCTATTATGTACAATTTAGTGCTCCTTAGTATTACCAAAAAATATTAATTTTAGGTTGCTTCTTGAAATTATTAAAATTTTAATGTATAATTCAGCAAAAAGGAGAATTTCACTATGACAAGAATTGATTTATTCAAACAACACTTACAAGAGAAAAAAGCAGTTAAAGTTATTGCAGGCATAGACAATTTTGATATTATAAATATCAAAAAAGTAGTATCTTCGGCAGAAACTTCAGGCGCAAGTGCCGTTGATATCTGTGCTAAAGAAGAAATAGTGAAAGAAATTCGTTCAATGACAGAATTACCACTATTTGTATCTTCAATCGTTCCTGAAGAACTTGTTAAAGCCGTAGAATTAGGCGCTGATGCCATTGAACTCGGTAACTTTGACGTTTTATATAAAAAAGGAATTTCTTTTGCCGCACAAGATGTGCTTAAATTGGTAAACAGAACCGTTGAACTATTAAACGGCAAAAAAACTTTCTTCTCCGTAACTATACCCGGAGAAATTTCTATAAAAGAACAAATTGAATTGGCAAGAGAATTGGAAACCATCGGCATTGATTTAATCCAGACAGAAGGACATTTCTCAAAAACATCTCAAGCTGATGGCGTTAGAGGTCTAATGGAAAGAGCAGAACTTACAATCTCTAATACAATTGAACTTGTAAGAAATATCGAAATACCTGTTATGACAGCTACCGGTATTAACCCGACAACTGCTCCGTTTGCTTTTGCCGCAGGAGCCTCCGCAATTGGAGTCGGTTCTTGTGTTAATAAAATGGATTCAACATTATCAATGATTGCAACTATTAAAAATCTTGTTCAAATCGCTGAGAAAAACTCTATTAAAACTATGGAATTAGTTTAAACATTTAAATATCTAAAATGTTATTGCGGCAGGTATAACATACCTGCCGATTTTATTTGTCTGTAAATACTCATTACATTTATTTACATGTAATGGAAATTTCCGATATTTTTGACTAAAATGTATATCAGGAAGGAATTGGCATGGAATACATTTTAGATTTATTATATATTTATATAGCAGTTTATTCAGTGTATTTTTTAGTATTGGCTGTTAGAAATCTTAAAGATAAACCTTTTAAGATAGAAAAAAGATACGCACAATATGAAGAAAAAGATCATCTCGCCGTTGTAATATATTCACATAACAATAAATCCACTCTGGAAAGCTTGATTAATCAACTAAAATTACAAGACTACCCGATTGATTGTTTTAAGGTCTTTGTGATTTTGGACAATTGTAACGACGGGTCTGAAATAATTTTTGATACCAACAGATTTGTAAATGTTATTAATTTTAAAGAAAATAATACTCTCGGCAAAGATCAAGCAGTTTCGTTATTGGTGGAACAACTTACACCGGATCAATGGATTAACTCATATATATTTATTGACGCAACAAGAAGTATTTCAACCGATTTTTTATCTACTGTTAACTCCGCATTGGTTAAAAACTCCGTTCTTAGCGGCGAAACTTTAATGATGACTGATAACCTTGATATTATTGACAGTATCAAAGCAATTTATTTAAAATATCACATGAATTTTATCAGGAAAGCCAGAACTCTTTTAGGACTGTCCGTTCAAGCAGATTCGGGTTTGTTCATAATAAAGAAGGAAATTGTAGACAAAATTGGCGGCATTGATTTTAAAAATATTGACAGTGAACTTAAATATAGTCTCCTGCTGTCAAAAATAGGTTTTAGGTGCGCTTATAATCCCAATATCCAAACATTTGTCAATGCCGAAGGTTACATTTTCAGACGACCAAGACTTTCACAGAGATTAAAACTATTTGTAAATTGTTTGAAAGGCATTTTTACGAAAAACTTTATATTCACAGAACACGTATTTTCACTTATAGCTCCTAACTTTTGGGTACTGGTTATTGCATATCTGGGACTGATGAAACATTCCTACAGATATTATTTCTTTGTGGATTTTAAAGTTGTCCTATTCACGTTCATATTGTTAATTTCAGGGTTTGCTATCAGTCTGATTAACTCAAAATTAAATTTAAAAGAAATAGTTTTGCTTTGTTTTTACCCAATATATTCAATCGGACACATAATTAAGAATCTTCCGCCAATAAGAAATATTATTACTAAAATTTCAGATGGCAGAGCAGCTAGTGAAAAGGATAAACTCTCAATTGATGTTGTGGTATCTACGGGGAAAAGCGAGTTACCGTGCAAATTAGAGTTTATATCAGACAAAGAACTCTCAAAAGTAAGATTTATATTCAAAAACAAAAGATACACGACCGGTTGTCACCTAAGAATGATCGATGCCTTACAGGAATTAAAATCAAAACTTGACGATTACGGATTTATTTTAAAAATTTGTAATTGTTGTTCACATTTTACATCAAATGTTGATGGTTCAACAAACATGTTAAAGGGTACCTGCAGCTGTGAATATCCAAGCCCATCTTTAAAAGAACCGAAACCCACCTTAGTTTGGAATTCGTGTACAAAGTTTTCACCTGCAAGATTAAACAACCTTATTGAAGAAATGGTATCAAAAGGACAAGATAATTAAAGTTTATTAAGAAGTTCTTTTATCATATAAAAAGACCCGCAGACAACGGTTAACTTGCCGTCCTTATAGTCAAATTTTTGTGATTGAAATTCGTATGAATCAAACGGACATGCCGCCTGAAGTGCCTTTACATCGACAGAGTTAGGATAATTGAAGTGATAAAAATATATTTCATCATTTTTATTAAACAATTCAGTAACCATTTTTTTATAATCTTTATTTTTAAGGCAACCAAATATAAATCTACGGGGGATATCCATGCAATAAAAATCAAGACTTTGTTTTAACGCATTAATTCCGTTTGGATTATGAGCTGCATCTATTATCAAGTTTTTATCGGGGATATACTGGAACCTGCAAGGATGTTGAACTTTTTTGAGAGCATTTTGAATAATATTTTCAGGTATATGGGAAAATAAATATCGAACTGCACTCAAAGCAAGCGATAAGTTTTCCTGTTGAAAGAGTCCTTTTAGTGCAAGATTTTGCGTATTCTCGTATGGTGATGTCATAATCATCAAAGAATGATTTTTATCAGCAATATCTTTAATAATTTCATAACCTTCATGAGTAAAAACCGGACAATTTTCTTTGATAATTCCTGCTTTTTCAAATGCAATTTGTTCTAATGTATCACCCAGACGTTCCACATGGTCGAAATCAATGTGCGTAATCACAGAACACAAATTTGATTTAATCACATTAGTTGCATCAAACCTGCCACCCAAACCTGTTTCAAGAACAACGATATCTACCTTATTATCAGCAAAGTATTTAAACATAACCGCGGTTAAAATTTCGAATTCAGTAAGGTAAATTTGGTTCTTATCAGCAAGATTACAAACATGCATCACATAACGCGCAAAATCTTCTTTGGAAATATCGCTGTCGGAAATTTTTATTCTTTCGGTATATTCAAAAATATGAGGACTGGTATACAGGCCAACCTTAATACCTGCCTCTTTTAAGACAGCCGCAATAATTGCACAAACTGAACCCTTACCATTAGTTCCGGCAACGTGAATGCATTTTAGTTCATCTTGAGGATTTCCGAGAAGATTAAGTATTTTTAAAATTCTGTCAAGTCCAAGCTCAATGTAGAATTTACCTTGACTTGTTAAAAGCTTAGTAGCATCAGCATAATTCATGATTAGTAAAACCTTTGCATAATCGGGTAATTAACACTGTCAGTAAACGAACGTTCCGTAAGTCTCACGCCAAGACAACACTGTTTACGTTTAAACTGAGCCTTATATATTTTTCTTATAGTATCAAGTACCAGCTCAGTACCGTGTTTAGCGGCGATTTCTTCAACAGGTTTTTCCTGTTCAACGTACATTTCAATAATATCATCAAGTATTTTATACTCAGGAAGCCTGTCCTGATCTTTCTGCCCTGGGCGAAGCTCCGCAGATGGGGCCTTATCTATAATAACTTGGGGAATTCTTTCAGCCTCGCGATTTATGTATGCAGAAAGCTTATATACATTAGTCTTAGTCAAATCACAAATTAAATTCAACCCGCCGGCAAGATCACCATACAATGTTCCAAAACCCATAGCTGTCTCTGATTTATTACTTGTAGATAAGAGTAGTCTGTTATCACGGTTAGAAAAAAACATTAATATAATTGCTCTCAAACGTGCTTGTAAATTTTCTTCTGCCAAATCTTGATTATTTACATGTGCTACCTTCTCCATAAATTTGTCAAACAACGGAGTAATGGAATGTTTTTCAGTTTTTATCCCGAGATTTTGTGCTAAGGTAACAGAATCAGTTACGCTTTCTTCGGAGGAGTACATACTCGGCATTAAAATCCCCAAAACATTTTCAGACCCGATAGCATCAGCAGCGAGGACAGCTGTTAATGCACTGTCAATACCCCCTGAAAGTCCCAAAATTACCTTTTTAAACCCTGTATTTTCACAATATTCCCTAAGCGCAAATACCAGAACTTTATAAACAACCTCCTCAATTTGAGGTTCTGCATACACCACAGAAGAGTCAAAATCTACATTCTCACAAACCGATTCACATACAGGTAAAAATAACACCAACTCGTTTTCTTTATTCTTTGCAAAACTTCCGCCGGCATATACATTTTCGTCTGCCATTCCTATTGCATTAACATATACAAAATCATTCCTGGTATTTATGCTGTCCATAAAACTTTGGTGTTCATTCATCACAAAATATTTATTCTTAGCGAGAACGTAAAGATCACAAATAATCTCCTCTTTGTATATTTTATCAACATAAACATTTTTACCTTGAATAATGTAAAAACCGTCTTCTGACACAAAAAGTTTACCATTTTGAATTAGAACATCACCCACCAAAATTGATTTATCATAATTTTGTCGGGCAATTTTTTCATAGAATTCTGTCTCAGCATTTTGGACTCTACAATCCGATGCAAGCTCTTTTACTCCGGTATCTTCTAAATCATAGCGCGGGAAAATTATCAAATCGCACTCAGTATTTTCAATTTGTTCAGTTATTTGTTTATAGTTAAATTCAAAATCTGCCGTTTTAAATCTGGTCTGAGCCAACGCAACTTTCATTATTACTCCTTTATTCTAATTTCAAATAGTTAACTTTTTCCCAACTCAGGTCAATATATTTAACTTTTCCCTTAACTTTTGCCACCTGAGGCAAGATTGACGGAATTCGTTTTATACGCTCAAAAACCCCTGAATCCAATTGTCCAAGGCGGACGGGCACCGTTTGAATCTTAACATAAATATCATCGGGGTTTCGCATATCAACGTACTCTACCTTTTCATGTGAAAAAGTTTCCACATATTTGCAAATTTTCTGAATCAATCTGATTTTATTAACATCCCACTGCCTGTAATCATCACCTTTATTGCCGTATGAAAGTACCTTAATTGTCTTATATTCCTCAGGAAGCGGTAAATAATCAGCGCCTATAATCAGTTTACCTTCTCTGGTAAATGCAGCAACAGGTTTAACCTTAGGATCAGGTGCAATAGTAATAACGGGTGTTGCTTCCCTTATAATTACTAAAATCCTTGCAGGAAAAGCATATCGCCTTATATAAACTTCATCTACGGGGGCAAGTGAAGTAAGTTTATATTTTAATTCATTTAAATCAGCCATATATATAGGGGCAGAAGGCACCTTCACCTGCTTCATTATGCTTTTAACTTTATCAATTTTAACAATTTTATTATCAACTACCTGAATAAATGCAGGATCAAAACTATCAAAAATTTCTTTTGGTAAATACCAACCCTTAAGAGTTGAAGCGTAGTAAACACAAAAAACAATAGCACAGCCCGTTAAAAAACGCAGCAAATTCTTTAATAAGCTTTGCTTTTTTTTACCTTTACGTAATTGTCTTTCTTTCCGTTTTGCTTTTAAAAGTTCTTCCGGACTTTCAAATTCTTCATATTCAGTCATTATTTATTTAACCCTGCGCTGTTTAATATTAATAACACCAAATTATCATAATCAATACCCATAGCAAGAGCCTGCGCCGGCAAATCACTGGTAGCAGTCATGCCAGGACTTGTATTAATTTCCAACAGATAAGGAATATCATCTTTCATCATAAAGTCAATCCTTGCAACACCGCTGCAACCGGCAGTTTCAAATGCTTTTACAGCCAGCTCTTTTACATATTCAGTAACCTCAGGTAAAAGATTTGCCGGGCATATAAAATCTGACATACCTTGAGTATATTTTGCTTCAAAGTCATACCATTCATTTTTGGGTCTTATTTCAAGAATTTCAGCTGCGAATACCTTATCATTATGCTCAAGTACACCTACAGTTACAAAAAAACCATCTATAAATTCTTCAACCAACACATCGTCATTATATTCAAGAGCGGTTTCGTACGCTGCCTTTAAATCTTCCTTTTTATCAACTTTAGTCATGCCGAAACTTGAACCTTCACAAACAGGTTTAACAAATAAAGGATAATTTAAATCGGCCGTCCTATCAAAAATATTATCACCCCTTTTGATAAAGGCAGATCTTGCCATAATAATCTCAGGATTAGTGGAAAGAATTCTTTTAGTAAATTCTTTATTCATACAAATAGAACTTGCCATAACACCACTGCCGGTGTAAGGGATTCTCAAAATCTCCAAAACTCCCTGTATACAACCATCTTCACCATATTTGCCATGCAAAGCGTTAAATGCATAATCATACTTGCCCTCTTTCAGGGTTAATGCTATATCTTTATCAACAATAACGATTTGAGAGTTGACAAACCCGAGCCTTTGAAGAGCATCAAAACATCCTTTACCTGAACGCAAAGAAACTTCTGCTTCTGAAGACATGCCCTTGCATAAAACAGCTATTTTTGAATTTTTATCGATTCTATTTGTAATTTCTTGCATAATTCTACCTCATTATCATCATTTCCACCTAAATATCGCACCTCAGGCAACAATTTTAAACCATATTTATCCTCAACCGCCGAAGACATATTATACATAAGAGTTAAAACATCCATAGAAGTTGCCTTGTTATAATTTATTATAAAATTTGCATGTTTGTCAAAGACACCTGCACCACCGCAAAACATTTTTTTTGCACCCGTTGATTCCAAAAGATATCCCGCACAATTACCTTCAGGATTTTTAAACACACTGCCGCAATTTGGTAATGTTAAAGGTGGCTGTTTACTTTGTCTAAAAGCCAGATTATCATTCATTTTTTTTTGAATATTCTCAAATCTGTCAGGTTTTAATTCAAATTCTGCAGACAGAACAACATACGGCATTCTTTGACAAACCGAAGTTCTGTAAGAAAACTCCATTTTATTATTATCAAATTTCAATATACCATTTTCGGGGCAATAGATCAAAGCAAACTTCAGCACATCAGAAATCGTCTGTCCGTGAGCGCCGGCATTCATATAGACTTCACCGCCGACAGAACCCGGAAATGCAATCATAAATTCCAATCCGCTAAGCCCTTTGTTTGCAGCAATTTTAGATAACTTTATTCCTTTTACTCCGGCACTTGCTGTAATTGAATTTTCGGAAATGACTATTTCGTCCATATTTTTTGTGCAAATCACACTACCATTATAACCTTTTGATGAAACCAAAATATTTGATAAATTCCCAACGACAACAACATCAGGTTCAGATTTTAAAATTTCTGCAAATTCATCAACATTTTCAGGGAAATAAATTTTTTTAACTTTCCCACCAATTTTAAATGATGTAAGTTTTGAAATATCAAAATCATTTTCGACAAGCATTTGCTGTCTCCTTACTTAAGTTTAAAAGTTCCTTGCCAAGATTTGTAATATCACCCGCACCAAGACCTATTACAATATCACCGGATTTCAACTCAGGAAATAGTTTTTGTGCGACAGTTTTAATATCACCGTTTAAATATACAGCGGATTGTTTAGCTGACAATTCTTCAGCAAATTTTTCGGAATTGATACCTTCTAAAGGTTTTTCTGACGCCGCATAAATGTCAGTTACAACTACCAAATTAACATCGCCAAATGCATTTAAAAAGTCATCCCATAAATTTGCCAACCTAGTAAACCTATGGGGCTGGAAAACTGCAATAACATTTTTGTTTTTAAACGACTTTACCGAAGATAGTGTCGCCTTAATTTCCGTAGGATGATGTGCATAATCATCATAAACACTTATGCCGCAAAATTCACAAACTTTCTGAAATCTTCTGCCCATACCGGTAAATGTCGCAAAATGCGGCTTTATAAGCCCCATTTCGACTCCTAATTCGCGTAAACTTGCATAAACCGCCAGTGTATTGTACACATTATGTATACCTTTCAGACAAATTTTCATATCTGACAAGAACTCATCCCTATAATATATGTCAAAAGTTGTAAAATCCTCATTATATTGAACATTTTTGGCAACATAATCAGCACTATTTAAGCCATAGGTTATGAATTCTCTGCCTGATATTTTTGTAGCACCTTTACAGTCATTATTAATCAAAACTTTAGCTTCAGGTTTCAAATTTAATATAAACTTGTCGAAAGTTTCAATAATGGAACTCAAACCGTTTTTATAAAAATCCAAATGGTCAGCCTCAAGATTATTAACTACAACCACATCAGGAGAATACTTAACTATAGTTCCATCACTTTCATCAAGCTCGGCACAGAAAAATTTACCATCTTGTGAATGTGCGTTTGTACCAATATCAGGTAACATTCCACCTACAACGTATGATGGTTTAAGTCCGGCCTTTTCTAATACATAGGCACATAAACCGCTTGTGGTAGTTTTTCCGTGAGTACCGGAGTAGCCTATGAAAAATTTACCCATTTTAGATAATTTTGCCAAAACATCTGATCTGTGATAAACTTCTAAGCCGAGTCGCCTGGCTTTTTGCATCTCGGGGTTATTTTCCTTAATCGCAGTACTTGCTACCACAATACAATCCTCAGGCAAATTTTTCTCATCGTGTCCTATATATACCTTTGCACCCAAATCTCGCAATTTATCAATGTATTTGCTGTCGTTTATGTCTGAACCTGACACATCATAGCCATTTTCCAAAAGATACTTGGCCAGTCCGCTCATTCCTATTCCGCCTATTGCAATAAAATAATATTTCTCTCTCAATTTCCTATCCCTTTTGCTATTTACTTTTCTTATTATAATACTAAAATATCGCTGCGGGCTGAATGTTATAATTTATTAATATATTTTCGATTCAACACAAAATCTGATTTTGTTTTAAGTATAAATATTATAATTATATGTAACAAATTGTAAAGTTTTTTAGACCTTTGGGCAATTCATTAATGAATAAATACTTTATATATATGAGATGTATTAACGAGGAGTATAAATTATGTCTAAAATTGAAGGAATAAAACCTGTCGGATATAACAAAGATGATGTACAGACAGACTACACCGATGAAAAGAAAATGAAAAAAATAAATTCGTTGTTTACTGATGGTTCAGCGGCTCCTAAAGTAGCCTATACACTGGATGTTGGTAATTCAATATTCGGGGACGGAACTAATCAGCCGAGTCAGACAGCAGTACAGGCTTAATTTTACAAAAAAATCTGTTTAGTATAAAATAATCCCTGCAAAGGGATTATTTTGTTATGTTATTAACGGCAGATATAGGAAATACCAACATTACACTCGGACTTTTTGATGATAAAGTATTCTTAAAAGAGTTCAGATTAGCTTCTGACAAAGATTTATCTCTAGAAGAATATGAATTACTTCTAAAATCATTATTTAAAGATTATAAAATACAAGGATGTATAGTAGGTTCAGTAGTTGAGGAACTGAATTACAAATTACTATGCTCAATTCGAAATACTTTTTCTGTTGAACCTGTTTTTTTGACAAATAAAACGAAAACGAATATCAAAATAAAATTAGACTTTCCTGATGAAGTAGGCGCCGATAGAATAGCAAATGCCGCAGGGGCTTACATATTGTATAAAAAACCAACAATCGTGGTAGATTTTGGCACGGCAACAACTTTTGATATCATAAACAAAAAAGGCGAATTTATCGGCGGAATAATTGCTCCGGGAATAAATTTACAGCTAAAGGTTTTAAATAAATTTACATCTAAATTACCCCGAATTGATGTTGATGTTTCTTCAAAAGCAATAGGTCATAATACGGCTGATGCAATATTATCGGGAGTTATTCGCGGAACTGCCTGCATGATTGACGGAATGGTTGAGCAGTGTGAAAAAGAATTAGGACAAAAAGCGGTACTTGTGGCAACAGGCGGCTATTCAAGCTTGCTAGCAAATTACTTAAAAAGACCATTTGACTACATTAATCCTAAACTCACTTTAGAGGGTTTACTTCACATTTATAACTTAAATGTTGTAGGTGAATTGCAAAAAGTTACCCATTAAATTTTCATTCCATACTTGAACATTTTTGGGAATACTTAAGACGGTTGGCGTAAAGTTCCATATATATTTAATATTTGATGCCACTAAAAATTCCGCTGTTTTTTGAGCGTATTTACCCGGAACAGTTAAAATGGCTATATCTACATTGTTTTTTCTGGCTAAATTCGGTAGTTTCTGAATATCCAAAATTAAAAGCTTTCCGTTAACAGTTGTACCAATTTTTTTACGATCATTATCAAACAGGGCTATAATATTCAATCCATAATTTGTAAAATTATCATATTTTGCAAGAGCCATACCCAAATTACCAGCACCAACAATAAAAGCTTTTTTAGTTTTAGAAAAACCAAGAGTCTTTTCTATAGAAACCTTTAATTCTTCAACGATATAACCTATTCTTGATTTACCGGAATTATTAAGTATACTGATATCTTTTCTTACCTGAGAATCATCTATATCTAAAAGCGCCGCAATTTGTCCGCTTGATATATATTTCTCCCCACTATTTATAAAATCCTGTAAAATACAATGATACAGGGTTAACCTATTTATAACCTTGTCTGAAATCTTTTTTTCCATAACTTTATTATAACACGTAAAAAAAGCACAAGATTAAATCTTGTGCTTTTTAGGATTGGTAAGTTAAGTAGAAATTACTTACCGAACAAAACTGCTCTGGCCGCATCAGACCCCGGTTCAACCGTTTGACCGTGAATATATACCGGATAGATGTCTGTTATTGCAGAAGCTGATACAGTACAAGCATTTGCTCCAGTTCCGCCTTCTTGAGTACCATTATCACATTTAATTAAAGTATTCGGACCAGTAGAACCGTTGACATCAATAAATCCTACGCAAACATTATTTGCTGCACCTTTTGTTGTATCAGTACAATTCGCTGCCTGTATATTAAAGCCAAAAGTTATTCCATCTGCAAATGAATAAACTTTTGCAGCAGTAGCGGATGGTGTAAAAGTTGATACTGTACCGACTTCAGATGCATTGGAAGACCCATAACATACGGAATCTTCATCGATTTTATTGTCATCATTGCACGTTACTTCGCCCGTATACTCAATTGCACCAATACCTGTTGCCTTCTCAAAGTAATTCGTTGTAATATCAGTAGCAGATTGCATACGGTTTAAAAGCATCCTTGATAGCGAATTATCAGGAACTGTTTGACCTGTTCTTGCATCAGCTTCTAATGTTGAAAAATCGGTGTCCTCTAATGCTATGTTCATCAATACAGCCTGATTTAAAGTTGAAAGTGCCTTTTTGTAAGCTGTTTTAAACTGCGCACCGTTTGTATTTGAGATTAATGTCGGAATAGTCATGGCAGCTACTACTCCAATGATACCAAGGGTAATTAAAACTTCTGCCAGAGTAAATGCATTTTTTCTAATCATATAGACTCACCTTTCTTTTTTTAGTTGCACAAAATAGGGTATAAGAAAAATTATACCCATTAACTAATTCTTTATAACTATATGTAAAGAAAAATTAATACTAAAGAATTAGTTTTATATAATCCTAATTAATTAGATGCTCTTTTTTCCTCTTGTTTGATGAAATCACAGAGTTCTTCGAGCCGCTTGTCTTCCATGACATTAATTAATTCTTGTATGTCATTAATTTTATTCAAAGCAAAACTTATCTCCGCAATCAAAACACAATCATTGCAGAGTCTATAGCCGCTATACTCAATTGATCCGGCGAGCGGTTTCAACTGAGCGCAACAGTCGCATTCAAACATTTCATCGGCAAGTGCCGGATTTTCATCCAAATCATCAATAACCATTTGCGCAACAACTTGCTGCATTTCTTTAATAATTTCTTCTTGTGATTTCATTATTTCACCAAATCTTTCATTTCTTTTACTGCCTGTGGCAAACCTACAAATACGGCGCGCGAAATTATGCTGTGACCGATATTTAATTCATACAAACCCGGAATTTCATGCATTCTGTGTACGTTTTGATAATTCAATCCGTGTCCTGCATTAACTTTTAATCCCAAAGATTTTGCGAGTGTAACAGCTTTTTTAATCTTCAAAAATTCGGCTTCTTCTTGCGATGTACCAAACTTTTCGGAATATTGTCCAGTATGTATTTCAACAAATTGTACACCTGTTTGAGCAGAAGCCTTGATTTGTTCATCAACGGGATCGATAAACAAACTCACCAAAATTCCGGCTGATATTAATGGTTTGGCAAAATCAGTAATTTTAACAATTTGTGCTGCAACATCAAGACCACCTTCGGTTGTAATTTCTTGTCTTTTTTCAGGTACAAGGCAAACTGAATGGGGAACTATTTCAAGTGCTATTTTCTGCATCTCGTCCGTCACAGCCATTTCTAAATTTAAATTTGTTTTTAAAGTACGGATAAGCATTCTGACATCACTATCTTTTATGTGACGCCTGTCCTCTCTCAAGTGCGTCGTAATTGAAGTTGCACCATTTAGCTCACAAATTTCAGCCGCTTTAATTGTATCCGGTTCCACACCTCCTCTTGCATTTCTCAAGGTTGCAACATGATCTATATTTACTCCTAATAACATTTTTGCCTCCTTTAGTATTTACTTATTTTCAAAAGTGCCGTATATGATGGTAAAATAGTTATTTTTTCATCTTTTGGGGTAAAATTTGATACAAATTTCACGGCTTTTTTAACATCAGGTTCAATGATTATTCTTTTTTGAGCAATACCGGCATATTTCAATCTCGCAGCCATATCATACGCTCTTGCACCGGAAGTAACTACAAGCTTTTGCGCATCTTTAAGCTGTTCAAAATCGGTATCCCAAAGCCAGGAAACATCACGACCGTCTGCATATTCGTCGTTAATTGCTATTAATATATTTGAATTTAAGTCGACAGTCTTTAAAACTTCACCGGCGCCTGCAGGATTTTTTATCAGTTGTATGATGGTTTTGTGACCATTAATTACCCTTGTTTCAGTTCTACCAAAGACAGAGTGATATGTATCCAATGCACTTTGGATATCAGACTGATTTAACCCGTTTTCAAAAGCAACTGCAATTGCTGCAAGAGCATTATACGCATTATATAATCCTACAAGATTAACTTTAAATTCAAAAACTGTCCCGTTATGTTTAACATAGAGCATTGAGTATTCATCAAAAATTTTAGCCTTAGCACAATAATTACACAGCGGACGTTTGTAGCCACAATTATTACAAAAATAATGTCCCTGTTGGGCATAAAATCTCTTTGTATATTCTAAAGGCTCTAAACAAATACAATTAACTATTTCCGAAGGTGCGTTTGCCGCATCACTGTAACCACAATGATATGTGACTTCTTCAAACCCGTAGAACACGGTATTATCAGGTTTTGCAAAAGATGCTACAATCGGATCATCCGCATTCAATATAAGCCTTAAATCGGGATTTTTGTTAATGGCAGCTTCAATAATTTTTGCAGTATAATCCAATTCACCATAGCGATCCAGCTGGTCACGAAAAAGATTCGTCACCACCAAAATATCACCGCGAACATAATCATATAACTTTGTTAAATAAGCCTCATCCGTTTCAATTACAGCATAACCATATTTCTTAAAAGGTCTTATCTTAAGCGCAAATACATTCGCAATCCCGCTCAACATGTTTGCACCCTTTAAATTATGAATAATACTTTGACCAGTATTTTCAAATATGTAAGCAATCAAGCCTGAAGTTGTTGTCTTTCCGTTAGTACCCGTAACATTTATAATATTGTGATTAATATATTTTTTTGAAAAAGCTAAAAAATCAGGACATATTTTGAGGGCAACATAACCTGCATAGGCAGTAGCCGGCCTTTGAAGCAGTTTCAATACTGCAAACGAAAGTTTTGAAATTAATAATGCGGCGTAAAATTTTGTTTTTTTAATCATAAATAGTCCTATAAGTGTATTCCAATTTAGAAGTAATTATTCTATACTTCAAATATAATAATACAAAAGTAGAAAAAATGTATTTTCTTATTGCAATAATCTTAATAGCAGAGTTGATAATTACAGCCAACATCGTTTGTCTGATAGTCAGTGTTGATAAAAAAACCATTGCGCTAACCAAGAAAATAACTGAAAGCAAACCCAAGTTAAAAGAAGCCTTAAAAAGTGCTAAAGATTCTGTTACAAAGCTTGTTGAGGGTGTCCATGCCCTTTGTAAATTTGCCGAAAAAAAGAAACAAGAATACACTATGTCCATTGCAAGAACTATTTTAATCTATCTTTTGTTATTTATTCTCAAAGGAAAAAGCAAGAAATGTCTATCAGCAATGCAGCTTGCAATAGCGTTAAGGGAGTGTTGGGACTGTGGTGCGGCTTGTAATTAATGAAAAGGTATGTTATAATTACTTGAAAGAAAGATGAGGTACACATTATGAGCAAAAATAAATCATTTATGTTCGGAATGGGTCTTATAGCAGGCGTAATAGGCGGCGTTATAGCCGGCGTTCTGTATGCTCCAAAATCCGGAGAAGAATCAAGACGTCAGCTGAAGGAAACAGCTTGTAAGTTATATGAAGAAAATTCCCCAGCTATTTGCGAAGCTAAAAAACAGGCTCTTGAATCAGTTGATTTGATGAGATATAAACTTGAAAGACAATTAAGGAAGTTTAGCAACATGTTGAAAAACAGAAAACTAAGAAAAGCCAAAGAACTGGAAGATGGCGAAAGTGAATTTACATACTAATAATATAAAGGAAATTAAATTATGGATTATTCACAAATAGCATTAAATCAAGGACTAACTTTTCTGGCATGGATAACCGGTGTAGTACTGGTTATAGTTGCCGGGTTTTTGATAAAACTTTTAATTGATTTGTCAAAGCTGTCAAAAAATTTAAATGAAACTTCAATTATGCTTAATACCGAATTAAAACCGACATTGCAAGAATTAGGCGAAACTTTACATACTATTAATGACCTTGTAAAAAGTACTGATAAAGGCGTTGATAATATAAAAGTAATAATTGAAAGGGTAATCGGTAAAACAAAACATATTTCAGAATCTATAATAGGTGGATTTTTAAAAGGCTTTATTTCAATGATGGGGCTTTTTTCAAAAAAATAGCCGGTTTTGGTGATTAAAAATTTCCGGAATAAAGTAAAATATAAAAGAAAAGGAGTGAAATAATATGTCAGCAACAAGATTTTTAGCAGGTTTTATAGTAGGAGGAGCAATAGGTGCCCTTACAGGTATTTTGCTTGCCCCAAAGTCAGGTGAAGAAACCCGCACTATGCTAGCCAATTCTGCAAAAGAAGCTATGCGAAAAGCAGACGAAACTGTTAAAGAAATCCAATCAAAAGCAGATGATGTAGTTTCAGATTTGCAAAAAAAGGGCGACGAAATCAAAGAAAAGCTTCAAGGGTTAATAAACCAGCAAAAACAAGAAGCTGAAGTTTAAAACAACTTATATTAGCGTGAAAGAGAGAACCTTTAAAAGTCCTCTTTTTCACGCTAATATTTTTTAATATCTTCTTACGACTTATTTATTGCATCTTCAAGTGCTTTTTCAAGTGTAGCTATTTTAGCCTCTAATATTTCGACTTTTGAAGTACTTGAGGAATTTGTAATGGAACTTTTTTCCAACTCTCTTTTATACGCAATTAATTTTTCTTTCTGGGACAAATAAAACTGTCCCATCCAACAAATCCCCGTAAATAACCCGATAACAAGTACAATAAATGTATAGCTTGCCAGATTAAGATTTTTAGTATATTCAACCATGCCAAGAATTTCAGAACTGTCTTTTATTCCCCAAAGATGTAAGTTTAATGTTTCCGAAGCATTAATAACTGCGATATATATAACACTTAAAATCAAAAGGTATGATACGATGTTAATAATTTTTTTCATCAATTTCTCCTATTTCTATAAAATTTAAGAACTTTATTAATTTTTTCATCAGGTTCAATTTCCAATTCTATTATCTCACCGGTAAATGGTTTTGTAAACCTCAAGTAATAAGCCTGCAATACTTGTTCTTGAGTCTTAACCCTTCCATCTGCGGCACCATATAAAGTATCATTATACACTGGATGTTTTAAATAACTCATATGAACTCTTATTTGGTGAGTTCTACCGGTAATTAACGTTAATTCTACATATGTTGCTTCGTGAAATCTCTCAATAACCTTTAAAAGTGTAGTACTATCCTTGCCGCCATCTTCTATCGGTATTACTGCCATTTTGTGAGGATGTTTTGGATTTCTGCCTATAGGTAAATCGATTTTTTCTTCATTTTTTATATAGTTTCCTTTCAAAACTGCTCGGTATTTTTTTGTAACCGTATGATTTTTAATCTGCCGGGCAAGAATTTCGTGTGTAACATTATTTTTTGCCACCATAAGAAGTCCCGAAGTATTTCTGTCAAGACGATGGACTATCCCGCGTCTGAATTCACCGTTGATATCAGACAAATTATTACCATATAAATATAAAAGAGCATTCACCAATGTATTTTCACGTTCAATAAATGTCGGATGTGTTAACATGCCTGAAGGCTTATTTACCACAAGCATATTTTCATCTTCGTAAACTATATCAAGGGCAATATTTTGAGGTTTAATTTTTAATTCTTCATTCTCAAG
The DNA here is from genome assembly GCA_949299935.1 of uncultured bacterium. Classification (GTDB taxonomy): domain Bacteria; phylum Cyanobacteriota; class Vampirovibrionia; order Gastranaerophilales; family Gastranaerophilaceae; genus SIG32. The sequence continues at coordinate 36,914 of CASGCE010000034.1, forward strand.
CTTTTCAAATTCGACCTTATTTCCTTCTTTAAGAATATATGCCGGTTTTTTAACTGCATTATTTACCAAAACTTTTCCATTTTTTATAAAATTTTGGATTTTAGAGCGCGAAATATCAGAAAACATTCCGGACAGGTAGTTATCAAGCCTTATATTTTCATCATTTTCATCAACAATAATTATCATAGTTTCTTTTTAAGTAAAATCATTATTATAATAGCAACAACACCGATATTTATCAAAACATCAGCGATGTTAAATACCGGAAAATCCATGAAATTAAGTTGAAAATAGTCCCTGACAAAACCAAGCGCAATTCTTTCATGCAAATTTCCGCCGATACCTGCCCCTAACATTGCGAGAAAAAATATAGCTTTAAAAGATATAGTAGAAATATGTCTTATTATGTAAGCGATAATACAACATATGGCAACAACGGAAGCAATAATAAGAATCTCTCTTGAATCTTTCAAAATACTGAAAGCAGCACCGGTATTCTCAACGTAATTCAATGAAACAAAACCATTAGTATAAGAAAATCCGTATAAAAGTTGTGAAACAATCAAATCCGACAAATACAAAGTTGCAAATACAAAAAAAGCAAAACAAATTGTAAAATAAAAATATTTACTTATCTTTTGATGCATTTTTGACCTCATCTTCGACATTGACTCTTGTCATGATAAAAGCAAGTCCTGCAATATAAACACGGAATTTTTCAAAAGTAATCTGTTCGGATTTAGAAATCCCGATTGATGCCACGTTATACTCATTTTTGCCGTCTTTATTTGCGTAAAACATTCGTTCTAAAATATTGTCATCCGGTAATCTTCTGAAAACTTCTTCGGTTTGCTCCTGTGGATAGGCTATAACATCTTTACCTATTGATGCTATAGCAAAAGCATTTTTAGGCAAATCAATTTTTAAAGATGCTGTGTAATACTCATTTGGAACAACTTTTTCGGGTGAAACCAAGTCCATATCAATAAATCTTGTATCTCCATATTTCAAAAAGGATTTTTCATTATGCACCTTTTCACCTGAAATAAACCATTTACCGTTTATTTGTTTAAAATAATAAGCACCATTTGAATAAGAATTTAACTCACCATACAACTTAACACCTTCACTAAATTGAGTAGTATTGGCGTAAGAAGTCTCATAAACCTCCGCAGTTGCATTGTCACCATCAACTACAATATCTTTTATTTCAGTTGTATAAGTTATATCAGGATAAGATTTCCAAGTTTCTTTTATCAAGGTGAAATACACATCTTTAGTAAAACCATCCGTATTTATAAAATCTTGTGCATACAAATTAAAAAGTTCATCGTAATTATGTTTGGAAGCATATTTAGTCTGCTTTTTCAAAATATTTCTGATAGATTTTTTAGCCAGATTATACTTGATATTATGGACGATTCCGGTTTCAGAATTATTAAGAAAACCGGCTTCGACAGGTGTATAAAAGCTTGTAAGAACAAATAATCCTATAAATAAAAAAACCGACAATATTTTACTCATAGTTAATATTATACGTCAAAAGTTTCAAAATAGTAATAATGTAAACAAATTATTTTGAAAAAGTATTGTATTCATGCTATCATAGGTAAAGGGAGAGAAAAAATAATGAAGCAGAGTTATTTTCCGCAAGAAATAGAAAAGAAATGGCAAAAGATTTGGGAAGAAAAAGGCACCTTCAAGACCTATGATAACAGTGATAAGCCCAAATATTATACTTTATCAATGTTTCCCTACCCTTCCGGTAAATTACACATGGGTCATGTAAGGAATTACACAATAACAGATGTTATAGCCAGATTTAAAAAAGCTCAAGGCTATAATGTTTTACACCCAATGGGCTGGGACAGTTTTGGACTTCCTGCGGAAAATGCAGCGATGAAAAACAGTGTTGATCCTGAGACATGGACGGATAAAAACATTGCCTATATGACCAAACAGCTAAAAATGCTTGGTTTGTCCTACGATTGGGACAGGGAAGTAACCACTTGTAAACCTGACTATTACAAATGGACTCAGTGGCTTTTTTTACAGTTATACAAAAAAGGTCTGGCATATAAAAAAGAAGCAGCCGTCAACTGGTGTAACGATTGCGCTACAGTTTTGGCAAATGAACAGGTAATTGACGGAAAATGCTGGAGATGTGACGGAGAAGTCGAAAAAAAATATTTATCACAGTGGTTTTTAAAGATTACCGATTATGCAGATGCATTGCTTGAAGATTTAAATAAATTACCCGGGTGGGGAGACAATGTTAAAACAATGCAAGCAAATTGGATAGGCAAATCACAAGGGGCCATTTTCAAATTTAAAGTAAAAGAGGTAGAAGGACTTGAAGTTCCAGTATATACGACCAGACCTGATACAGTATACGGCATTACATATCTCGTCGTCGCGCCGGAATACAAAGATATTGAAAAACTTACCACAATTGAAAATAAGGCAAAAGTAGAAGAATATCGTACAAATGCCCGGAAGATGACAGAAATAGAAAGGCTTTCTACCGAAAGAATTAAAACCGGTGTACCATTAGGTACACATTGTATAAATCCTTTTAACGGCGAGGAATTTCCTTTATGGACAGCCGATTATGCCCTTGTAGAATACGGTACCGGTGCAGTAATGGCTGTGCCCACCCATGATACAAGAGACTTTGATTTTGCGCGAAAATATAATCTTCCAATGAAGGTTGTTATTCAAAATCCTGAAAATCCTTCAAATTGTGAAAAAGAGGCATATACTGAATCCGGAGTGCTTGTTAACTCTTGTGAATTCAACGGTCTTAAAAATGAAGAAGCCAAAAAATTAATTATAGAAAAAGCAGTAAAGGAAGGCTTTGGCGAATATAAAACTCAATACAGATTACGCGATTGGCTAATTTCCAGACAAAGATACTGGGGAGCTCCCATCCCGGTGGTTTATTGTGACAAATGCGGAATTGTGCCAGTTGATGAAAAGGATTTACCGGTACTTTTGCCAAAAGATGTTGATTTTTCAATCGTTGGTAAATCACCTATAACCACTTCCAAAACATTTGTTAATACTACCTGCCCAAACTGCGGTTCTCCTGCAAGACGTGAAACTGATACAATGGACACATTTATGTGTTCAAGCTGGTATTACTTGAGGTATTCCGATGCCCATAATGATGAAAAACCTTTTGACCGCAATAAAGTTAATAAATGGCTTCCGGTAGACCAGTATGTAGGCGGCATTGAACATGCTATTTTACACCTTTTGTATTCAAGATTTTTCACAAAAGCATTGCGTGATATAGGACTTTTGGATTTTGATGAGCCCTTTAAAAATCTTTTAACTCAGGGAATGGTTTTAAAAGATGGTTCTAAAATGTCAAAATCAAAAGGTAACACTGTCGATCCCGATGAAATTTTTGAAAATTACGGTGCAGATACCGCAAGATTGTTTATACTTTCAGACTCACCGCCTTCTCGTGATTTTGACTGGTCAGATGCGGGCGTTGAAGGATGTTATAAATTTCTTAATCGTGTATGGAAACTGGTTGCCTCCAATGAAACAAATATTACTTTAGATTACATATTGTCCGATAAATTAAGAAAAGAAAATGACGATCTTGTTCGACTTGTGCATATCGCGATTAAAGGCATTACAAACGATATTTCAAATGATTTTCAGTTTAACACTGTAATTTCAAAATATCGGGAACTTACCAATGCAATAAACGATTGGCGAAATAAAAAAACTCAACTTGACGATGAGGACAAAAACGTATTAAGCTTTGCAATAGTTTCGTTACTAAAACTCATGTCACCTGTAGCAGTCCACCTGACGGAAGAACTTTGGCACGAATTAGGTGCAAAAACTTCAATTCACGAAGAATCTTGGCTCATTTGGGATGATAATCTTGCTAAAACAAGTTCCATAACACTTGTCGTCCAGATTAACGGGAAAGTAAAAGATAAACTTGAAGTTGACGAAGGACTTTCTCAGGATGAATTGAAAGAGGCTGCAATAAAAAGTCCAAAAATTAAAGAATTAATTTCTAATCATGAAATTGTAAAGGTTATAGTAGTACCTAAAAAATTGGTAAATATAGTTATAAAGTAGTACACGACATTTTCAAAGACCAATTAAAAAACCTGTATTTCAAATTTAGTTAAACAGCTTCTTTTGAAGCTCAAGAGCAGTTTTTGTACGAGCAAGACCGCCCAACGAGCTTTCCTTTAGTGCAGGCGACATCAATTGTCCTGTTTGATTCATTGCATCAACAACCTCATCCGGGGGAATTTTAGATTCCACACCCGACATAGCAAGTTCACTTGCTGTCATTGCAATAATAGCCATAAACGGATTACGCTTGACACAGGGGATTTCAACCAACCCACACACCGGATCACATGTTAACCCTAAAATATTTTTTAAAGAAAGAGCTACAGCATTAAGAACCTGTCTCGGTGGTCCGCCTAAAAGTTGTGTAACGGCACCTGCTGCCATAGCAGCTGCCACTCCGCACTCGGCCTGACATCCCGCAACAGCCCCGGCTAATGATACTTTCGCAGAAATTATTCTTCCAATTTCTCCTGCGGTAATAAGAGCATTAACTTGTCGTTCTTCTGATATATTAAAATCTTCAGCTACAGCAATTATAACCGATGGAACAATGCCACAAGAACCTGCTGTGGGACATGCAACAATTTTTCCCATTCTTATATTTTCTTCACTAGTGGCAAGGGCATATATCAAAATCTTTTCAAAAGTTTTGCCAAAAACAGCCGGACGTTGACTGAAACGTTTTTGCAATTTGTCGCAATCATCTCCGCACATCCCGCTCATAGAAAGCTCTACTGACTGCATACCCTCTTTTATAGCATCTTTCATAGCCTGTAAACTGGCCATTGCACATTTCCTTACTTTGTTTACAGGTACTTCACACCATTCCGATTCATACGCCTGGGCAATTTGCCATACACGTTTCCCTCGGGTATTACAAACTTCTAACAATTGTTCAAATGTATTTATACCTTTTGTTTCCATTTATTCACCCAATTTATTTATATAACTTACAAAGTAAACCCTTTCCATATGTTTGACAACCTCCAAAATCTCGCTATCTAAATCCCCGTCAATACATATGCACATAGACGCTTCCTCACCTTTTGCATACCTGTCGCAATGCAAAGATGCTATGTTTATATTTTTTGCCTGAATTAAAGACGTAACCTTTGATATCATCCCTGGAATATCATCATAAACAATCATTAACGTGTTATATTCACCGGTTAATTTTACGGAAAACCCGTCAATAGTCCTTACAACAACCTCACCGGCACCTACTGACTCGCCGTATATGTCCATTGTTCTCCCATTCTCCATTACAAAATCAACTGAATTCGGATGCTTTTTAAAATCTTCGTAGTATTTAAATTCGTATTTAATTTTTTTTGAAATTTCATCATCAAAAATATTTTTTATGCGCCTATCATCCACTGATAACCCTAAAATTCCTGCCAAAAGCCCTTTTTCTGTACCATGACCTTTGCCAGTTTGAGCGTATGAATTAAAAAGTTTAAATGTAACTTTTTTAGGTATCCCACCATATATATTTTTTGCCAAAAGCCCCAACCTGACAGCCCCTGCGGTATGTGAGCTGGATGGACCTATCATTATTGGCGATATAACGTTGAATATTGATGTCTGCTTCATTCTAATCTCCGATTCTCATTATATCATTAAAATTTATTATTAAAAATGTAAAAATTTTATTAAAATTAGGCAATTGTTCGGGAAAATATGTTTTTATATAAGTGTGTAGTTTATTTTTTGTGCAAGGAGTAATATGTTTAGCCCTGAATTTATGAGATATTTGATTAATTATCAAAAAAATGATTTCAAGCCGGAAGAAAGCACCTCAAAAGAAATCCACTTTGATTCAAAAAAAGGCGGGCGTCTGGCCGAAATTTTGTTAACTATACAAAAATAGCTACTTATTTTTAGGTACAAAATAAGCTGTGTAGCCTATACAATCAAGGATTATTTCAATCTCTTTTGCATTAATAGTTCCGTTTTTGAGTTTTTGTGACAAATTCTGAACGGTATAGTGCTTGTTTTTGGATTGCGAAATTTTTTGCGAAAGTTGAGTTAACGTCAAATCTGCATCTATTAATAATTTTCTAATTTCTTTACTTAAATCCATAGGTTAAGATTATACTATTTATCTTACAATTTGATTTTTTAAAGCAATAATTTAAAATTAAATATATACTTTAATATTAATAAATTCATTACAAAGGAGAGCAATATGAAGAAAGGCTTTACACTTGCAGAAGTGCTTATAACATTGGGTATAATAGGAATAGTTGCCGCATTAACAATACCAACTTTAATACATAATTTTCAAGTTAAGGCACTTAAAAGCCAGCTTTTAGAAACATTTTCCTTAGTAAACCAAGCAGTAGGTCTTATGAAAGCAAATGAAAGTATCCCAAGTCTCTATAATTATTATACAATTTATGACATTAATAGAGGTGGATTCTACCATAGTGCTGAATTTAAAGAAAAATTTGCTAAATATGTAAAAATGCAAAAAACCAGAAAGCACCTAAAGCTGTAGATTACTTAACATATGACGGTTCTCAACAAGTAAATAACGAAGGTTCTACATCATACATTGTAGGCGCGCCAGATATGGTATTAGCCAACGGTGCGTATTTAAAAATTACAATCGCAGGGAACCTTGATGGAAGAAGTATTGCATCTCAGTTGACATTAACGGTGCTAAAAAGCCAAATCGATATGGATTCGACCTATTTTCGCTTGTTATTTTAAACTCAAATGATATATTAACTGGGCGAAAAATGTTGAAATCTTACACCGAAGAAGAACTTGAGAACATGAATCCAAACTACACCGGATTATATGGAACACCGTGTTCAGCAAAATCAAAACAATCCGTAAACGGACTTGGTTGCGCGTGGTATGCGCTTAATGACATCTGTCCTGATGATGATACAAAGGGTTATTGGGAGTGTCTGCCCAAATAAAAAAAAGAGCCTTATAATTAAGACCCTTTGGAATAATTTTCATCATTCCTCGTAATAGTGTGAAGTGTAGTGTGTGCTTAAAATCTCTTTTGATTCCTCAATTTTAAGCATACCTCGTGTTTACATATATATAAAAATTTTTCAGTATATATTATTGCCATATTTTGTAAATACGAAGTTACGATTGTTACAAAATTTAATAAAAAGCTTTAAAGCTATTTGTTTTTAACAAAAAAACGGTTATTATATGGATACGAAATGAGGAGAATTATATGAATATATTAATTTCAAATGATGACGGAATAGCAGCTAATGGCATAAGGGCATTAACAGAAGAATTATCCAAATATCATAACGTATATGTAGTAGCACCGGATAGAGAAAGGAGTGCGGCAGGGCATTCGCTTACACTACATACTCCACTGCGCGTTGAAGAAATTGAAGAATCAAAGTCAGGTGCAAAACGTACTTGGGTGACTAACGGGACACCCGGTGATTGCGTAAAATTAGGGATAAATGCAATTCTTGCACCTGAAGAACAACCCGATTTTGTAATTTCCGGCATAAATCACGGTCCTAATTTAGGCTCAGATATTTTGTATTCAGGTACAGTAAGCTGTGCCATGGAAGGTGCAATGCTTGGAGTGCCCAGTATTGCCGTATCTTTAGCAAGTATGCAAACAGAATACGAGGATTTTAAATATACTGCCAAGTTTGTTGTATCACTTTTAAAAAAGCTCAGTGATTTTAAATTCCCCCCAAAAATGCTTTTGAATGTAAATGTTCCTTCTTTGGATGAAGATGACATTATAGGTGTCGCAATAACAGAATTAGGCAGGAAAATGTTCACTGACAATTACGAAAAAAGGATTGACCCAAGAGGGAAAGTTTATTATTGGATGGCAGGAGAACTTATAAGTGAACCATCCAATGCTAATACTGATATTGCAGCAGTAAGAAACAATAAAATTTCCATAACTCCCGTTACTTTTGAAATGACAAGGAAAGAAACTTTATCCGATCTTGAAGGTATTTTGTGCAAAGGCGACAGTTGCGATTGGATTTAACCAGAGTTATTCAATAATAATTCTTGCCGGAAAGTTATTTTTCAAAAGTTCATTTGCAACACTTTGGGCTTTTTCAGGTGACGAAAAAGATCCAACTTGCAAAGTATAAGCAGCACCGATATTTTTGACGAACGGTTGAACATTAAGACCTGCTTCTTGAATAATACCTTTAGCAACCTCTGCCTGCTCGGCAGTTGCATAATAGCCGACAATAACTTTAGAAGTGGTTGAAGGCTGTATTTTTTGCGCGGGCTGCACTGGTGACTCAGAATTCATTGCAGTTTCCTTAGTCTGACTTTCTTCTGTCACCGTATTTTCCGGTGATGACGATGCAACAGATTTGCTTGTATCCAGAACAATAACTTCACCTTCAGGCTCCATTATACTTTTGTTCTTCTGTTGTGGAATTCTTACTTTTTCCTCAAGCTCTGGAGAAAAGGTTTCATCCTCCATAACTCCGGAATTATCTTCCATTTGTATAAGTCGTAATCTGCCGTCAACATTACCTTTTATTGTTTCTTCTACTGAAACTTCCGAATTATCACCGATTGATACGTCTACATCCGGCGATAATTGCTTTGCTACACCCAAAAATATTATAAGCAATACAAAAAATGCCGATACAAATAAAATTATACCCTCGTTTGGTTTTGAATCTATATTTCTTTTGTACTCTTTATAACTTATATGAGAAGGCCTTTCGTATTTTTCTTCATCTTCATAAATCATAATTACACTCCTCTTACCTTAGTGGATGCCATCATTATATCATCAATTTCTTCCGCGTACCTTTCCATAACTTCTTTTGCTAATTTATCCGTGTCATCTATACCTAAATCACTTTCTAATCCGCAAGCTTTGACCGGTGCACCTTGTGAATTTATGTTAATACCTGTATGAATAAGTATTGAAGTTTGGGATTTTGTTGCAATTGATACTGTAAGCTTTTTACAATTAATATATAAATCATCACCGTAACGTTCAACTTTGATTCCTCGCCTTTCAAGTGCTTCCTTTATAATACAAATTAAAAGTCTTTGCCTGAAAACACCCTCTATAAGACTTACGTTAAATTGTTCCGTTATAAAATTAAGCATATTTTTGCTGTAAATCGGCTCGTTATTGATAACATCTTCAATATCAACCATTTCAGTAAGCTTGACCTCGCATTCACCTTTGAACGCAACAATCGCATCACCTTGAATCTTAAAATTTTTGTAAATCCAATGAGGTGACAATTGCCAACCTTCGTATTTAATTTCTTTATCTGTTAATAACGTCTTCATCTTGAAAAATTAAGTTTATATATTTCGTATCATTATTAGCTGTGAGAGCATTTTTAAATCTCGTACAAGATTCGCATAATCCGCAATGTTTTTCAGCACCGCCGTAACAACTCCATACTAATTCTAAAGGCACTAAACATTGAATTGCTTGTTTAACTATATCATTTTTATTAAAATTTATCAAGGGAGCAACAACCTTTGGCTTTCTTTTGGTAGAATATTTAAATTCAGCGTTGATTTTGTCAATAAAAACACCGGTATTATCCGGGAAAATTTGTGCTTCCTCTTTATTGGCACCTATTACTATATAATCAAAACCTTCACCGTCTGCCAGACTTGCAGCAATATTAAGAAATAATCCGTTGCGATTAGGAACCCACACAGAATTTGAATTCTTTTGAATACCCTCCGGAATTGGACTTGAATTAACAAGCGCGGTATGCGTAATCTCTTTTAACCAATTAAGTTTTATAATCTTATGTTCAATTTTATAATATCGGCAAATTTTTTGACAGGCTTTAACCTCCTGTTTAACGGACTTTTGACCATAATCAAAGGTCAATGCAAGACTAATATTATATTTTTCTTTAACAAGTGCAAGGCTTACAAGTGAATCTAAACCACCTGATAAAAGAATAATTGATTTAGTCATTTTCATATTCCTTAATCATATATTTAGCTTCTTGTTTAAGACTTTCAACATATGAAGGGAGATTAATGACTTCATCCAAAATGTCGCGTCCTTGGATGTTGTACAACGCAATCAGGGCATTTTTTCTAACATCTTCATTCTTATCACCCAAACAAATTTTTATTGCATCAGACGCTTTAGGATGTGAACTTTCCATCAATGCTTCAATTGCGTTAATTCTGACCTGAGCAGATTCATCATTCAATGAGGACTTTAGCGCTTGAAAAACTCTTTCATTATCATCCAACCTGAGTTTTGTTAAAGCCTCAATTGCCCTTTCTTTCAAAAAAGTAAATTTGTTCATCAAACCCTGTTTTGTTTCCAAAATACTTACAAGAGGATCTATCGCCCTTATATCACCTATAAGCCCTAACGCAGAAGCCGCAGATTCCCTCAGATAAACCGATTTTTCATTTTCATCTTTTACGACATCAATCAACGGCACAACAGCATATTTGTCACCTATTTTGCCCAAAGCATCAGCACAAGCAAGCCGAACCCTGTAATGTTCGTCTTTATTATTAAGACAATATAAAAGCGGAGTTAGAGCACTTGTATCCTTATAATTTGCAATAGCTTTGGCGCACATTGAGCGCAAATTAACATATTTTTCTTTAAGTGCGGCATCTTCTGTATAAGTTTTGGACAACAACAGTTCCACTAAAACATCCAAAGTGGACTTAAACCTAAACCTGTCAGAAAATCTTATTACATTGGACAAAATTTCCGGATTATGAGATGCAGACAGTATGTAGTTATAAATCTCAACCAAATCTTCTCTAGAATATTCTTCATCTAAAGCTGCAATGTTATTAACAACCGCCTCAACGTCAGTTTCATCAAACAAATTACATTTTTTTGCAATTGCGTCGAAATCTAACATAATCTTCCTATCCATCATAAATATACAATAAAAAGAAATTTATGGCAATTAATTATTATAATTGATTTTCGTGATAGAATTTACGTATGAAAAATTATAAAGCAACTGTAAATGTAAAACTCAAAGAAGCAGTAAAAGATATTAAAGCACAAACACTGGAACAGGCTGTGCATAATATTATGCCCGTTCAAAATCTAAAATGCAGGGTCGGAAATACTTACAATATTGGATTTGATGCAAAAAATAAAAAAGAAGCAGAAAAAATTATAAATACAATTTGCGAAGAGATCTTGTCAAACAGCGTAATAGAAGAATACGAAATTAAATGGTAAAAGCGGGAATAATAACATTTTTAGGTACAAACTGTGAGCGTGACACAAAACGAGCATGCGAATTTTTCGGTTGGAATACTGAGTTTATAAAACATAATGACAAAATAAAAGAGCATTATGATGTAATATTTTTACCCGGCGGTTTTTCATATGGTGATCATATATCTTCAGGAAGAATTGCAAAACTTACTCCAGCAGTAAAATCTTTACCGGTAGGGAAAACTTTAATAGTAGGAATATGCAACGGATTTCAAATTTTGACGGAAGCAAAACTTTTATCCGGTGCACTTACGTATAATGAAAATATCCACTTTATATCCAAAGTGGCAGATTTAGAATTTATGGGAGAGACAATAAAAATCCCAATAGCACACCATCAGGGGAATTACACCGGAAAAGGCGGTGAAGAAGTTATTTTACGCTACAAATACAACGAAAACGGTTCTGATGACAGAATTGCAGGAATCTATGACAGAAAAAATAAAATAATCGGGATGATGCCACATCCTGAAAGAGCAATTTTTGAAGAACTTGGATTAACAGACGGCAGAAAGGTTTTTGAATTTATTAAAAATGAGATATAAGAAATATATTACAGAGAAATTAAACAGATTACCGAACGAATTTGAATTACATCTGTTTAGTGCAACATATTCCGAGCACTGTGGCTATATACACTCCCGTGAATTATTAAAAGAGCTGCCGCGAGAAAATGCTATCTTCCCTAATGAAAATGCAGGTGGCATAAAAATCGGCGACCACGCAATTCTTTTTAAAATGGAATCTCACAATCACCCATGTGCTGTAGAGCCGTTTAATGGAGCTGCAACAGGTATTGGAGGGATTGTAAGAGATGTCCTTGCCATGAATGCAAGACCGATTGCCCTTTGTAACTCACTAAAATTCGGTGACGATAAAAGAATTACGGAAGGCGTGATTGAAGGGATTTCAAACTACGGCAATTCGATTGGAGTTCCCACAGTATCAACGGAAGTTTTATACAACAAAGTTTTCACCGAAAATCCGCTTGCTAATGTTACTTGTATAGGAATAGCAAAATATAACGATATTATAACGTCAAATAAAGCCCGAGAGGGTCAGAAACTTATGCTTATAGGTTCTGCAACAATGAAAGACGGCATGGGCGGTGCAAGCTTTGCCTCAAGAAAACTCGGCAATAGTAAAAAAAAAGACAAACTCTCAATTCAAATTGCAAACCCATTTATGAAAAAGAAATTGATTGAAGCATGTCTTGAAATATTTGAACAAAAACTTGTCACATCATGCCAGGATTGTGGCGCAGCCGGTATTTTATCATCAACCTCTGAAGCGGCATTTAAAAGTAATGTCGGTGTTGAAATAGATTTGTCTAAAATCCACGTTGCTGACGATTCTATCAAAGATTTTGAAATAATGTTATCTGAAACTCAAGAAAGAATGCTATTTGTTGTTGACAAAAAAAATATTAAAAATATAGAAAATATTTTGAATAAATATGAATTGGAATCCTCAGTTATCGGAACAGTTACCAAAGACAAAAACTATGTGGTAAAACAAAATAATAAAATATTAGCAAACATTCCAACTAAAATACTTGTAACTCCGCCACCGGTAGAACTTGATTACTCTTACAAAAACTCCTGTTTTGCTGAAATTGTTTCAATTAATAACAAATCAATATACGAAAGGTATGATCACACCGTAGGCACAAGAACAGAACTTCAACCAAATGAAAACCCTCAATTTAATTCACTTAGGATTTGGGAAGAAAACTGTGATCTTGGGGTATATACGTTTTCGTCCACTGTAAACAATGTTTATAAATCATTGATTAATGCTGCAAATTTATTTAAAAATAAGGGATATCGCCCTCTCGGCATAACAAATTGTTTAAACTTTACCAACCCGGAGATCCCGCCTACAATGTATGAATTCAGAAAAACAATATCTGACATAAAAAAAGCTTGCAACGAATTAAATATCCCTGTATGTTCAGGCAACGTTTCATTCTATAATGAAAGCTCTAATTCAAAAATAATAAATATGCCTACCTTTACAATGATTGGAGTTAAGTAAAAGAACCCCTTTTTAGGAGTTCTTTTTTATATTAAGATGCATCAACTATACTTTTTTAGGTTCCTGATTTTGTTGTGCCTTTTCGGCATTTTTCTTATGGATATATGCGCCAATTTTATTTGCAGGTTTCATAACCATTACAGGAACTATATACCTGTATACCATTCCGAATACAAATAAAGATTTAAAAATTCCCATTCCATCAATAAGGGTCGTTAAACGTTTATTTTTTAGCACATCAAGATTAAAATCACGTATATTTTTATATGCTATCGCCTCATCAGGTTTTACATGGTGCAGATTTGGTCTGCGCAAGCCCCTATAAGATCCGTCTGCAAGTGATTCTTTAATTTTTTTATTAAGTTCATCAATTCTTTTATTTTTAATATTATACCAATCGTTCATAAACTGATTAATATTCCTCGGATCCCAATCTCCGAAGGTTCTGATCCTTTTTGCCCTAGGGTTATCCAGCAAGTAATTTGCAGCAAAACGCGTTGTTACAACATCCCACCAGTTAGCAAGCTTACTATCCAAAAAATAAGATCCTGCGGTAGAAAATGCCCAAGTGAAAACATCATTTAAAGCTAAAGTTTTACGTTTATCATTTTCCAATTTATCATTTTGCAAAGTTCTAACAGTATACATACCAGAGATAAGCGTTGCACCTATGGCTGCCATGTGAGTTGTCATATTTTTTACATTTTTTGTTTTATCAGCAAACCACTTAGCAAATTTACTTTTATAAAAAGCCGCATAATATTTATTTGCAATACCTTCAGTCAGCCTGTCGTACCTCTTTGCAACGGGGTCAAACAACTTTGATCTCAGTGGCTGTACTCCTCGGAAGGAAGTATCTTGACCCTTCTTCAAACCGCTATTATTTGGGTTGATTGTTAGGAAATTTACCTGCATTAGTTATTCCCTCCTATGAACTTCGCCAAAGAAACCGGTACAAATTTATCCAAAAATGGTTTTGCGGCATAATCCGACTCAACCCGATGCTTAGATTTTTTTTCTATACCAAAGACATATTTTAAAATTGAAGGAATTAAAGCAATTGTCAGCATTGCTTTAGGAATCCCTAAAACAATTGAATCAGGAATCATCTGCGCAACCTTACTTATATTTTTGTATGGTTTTGATTTTTCAAGTTTACGCTTACCAATTTCTTTTACATCGAATAAACTTTCAAGCCCTTTTAAATATTTCTGAGGTTCCGCTTTTATTTTCTTGAATGCTTTATCAAACGGAGCCATAACAGTAGCTGATACTATGAAACCTATTACAGCAGAAGATATAGCATGCGCGGCAGCATACATGCTGTCTTCTCTGTCATCCTTACCAGCCATTGCCATATTTGTAGCAGGTCTAAAAACACCGGCAACAACCAAAGCAACCAGCGACTGCGCGACTACAGTTTTTTCTTCAAAAATTTCAAGTAATTTCTTAAATTTTTCTGATCTGAATATTTTATCCGAAAAAGTTTCACCTAAATCATTAAAAACTTTGGCGGCAGCTTCGCTCGTTTTTTTACTCGCTCTGCTGCCGCCAAATGCTACACTATATCCTTTGTCTGTATCCTTACTACACTCCCTCTCGGTACTCACAAGATAACCCGAATGGTATCCCTGCTTGAAAGATGTATCATATTGTATTGAATGAATTTTCATTTCTCACCAATCAAATAATTAACTATACATCTATTGTAAATCAAAGCAAGAAAAAATTTGCGTTACAAGTAAAAAAAGTTTACAATTATTCTTAAATTTGGTTATAAACCTATCAAATATTGTGAATTCAAACTTAACAATTAATTCAACAGGACATTGTTAATAAAAATTTTACATATCTAAAGCCAAATCCAAAGTGGCTGCTTTTGCAACAATAGCACTGGAAGATATAATATCAACACCGGTTGATGCAATTATATTAACTGTTTGTAAATTTACATTACCGCTTGCTTCAACAATAGCCTTATGATTAACAATTTGGCATGCTGTTTTCATGTTTTCAACATCCATATTATCAAGCATGATTATATCAACATTTGCGGCTAGAGCTTCCCTAACTTGGTCAAGCGTATCACATTCAACTTCGATTTTATGAGCGTGTGACAAATTTTCACGTAATTTTTTTACAGCATTGGTAATAGATCCTGCGAGTCTTATGTGATTATCTTTAATCATTGCACAGTCGGACAAGTTAAATCTGTGTAGAGCTCCCCCTCCAATTTTTACCGAGTATTTTTCAAACGCTCTGAAATTAGGAGTTGTTTTTCTTGTATCAACAATTTTGGCCGGAAAATTACCTATTGCATCCTGGTATTTACCGGTTTCAGTAGCAATACCGGACATACGCTGAATATAATTTAACGCAACCCTTTCTCCCATAAGAAGATATTTCGCAGGACCTTCAATATCGGCAATTTTATCACCTTTTTTTATAATATCACCGTCTTTATAATGAAATTTTATTCTAACATCTTTTGAAAGAATTTCAAAAACCATCTTAAAAACGTCACAACCGCACAAAATGCCGTCACTGCGGGTGTTCAATTCCCCTTTTAAATAATCCTTTTCATCTGCCAGATTTTCAGTTGTAATGTCGCCGAAACCGATGTCTTCTTTCAAAGCTTCTTTTACATGTTCTTTTACATAAAAACTACTTAACAAAGCTCAATTCTCCCTCGTCTTTTGTTATTACACTATGTTTGCCCACCTCGTCAGTATTCAAATAATCCAACCTATAGTGTGCGCCACGGGATTCTTTTCTTCTTATAGCGGAATTTATAATTAATTTTGATACAAGAAGCATATTTTTAAATTCATATTCTTCTTTGCTGAGACATTTAGTACTACGCGGAAATTTTTTTGCTAAAATACGAATTTCCTCAAGTGCCTTTACCAAAGTCTGCTCACTTCTTAGAATTCCTGCACCACGCCACATAATATCCTGGAGTTCGTGTTTTAAACCATCTATATTTAACTCCTCCATCAACAGTTCTTTAGAATACTTATCAATAACAGACTTTAAATCCTCATCAATTTGTTTAGGAGTTTTCAGTTCTTCTGTTTTAAGATAGTTTGCAACTTCATAAGCACAAACAACACATTCCAAAATGGAATTACTTGCTAATCTGTTGCCGCCGTGCAAACCGGTTGAGGCTGCTTCTCCTATTGCATAAAGCCCTTTTATTGTGGTTTTACCCTCAATATCAGTTTTAATTCCGCCCATTGAATAATGTGCAGCAGGGGCAACAGGTATAAAATCACGTGTTATATCAATACCGTTTTCAAGGCAAATTTTTGAAATATTAGGGAATCGCTCTGCAAGCTTATTTTTATCAATACATGTTGCATTCAAATATACAAAATCCATTTTTCTTTCAAGCATTTCATTATAATTAGCACGGGTAACTACATCTCTTGGTGCCAACTCAAGTTTTTCATGATATTTATGCATAAATTCAATCCCATCAGAATCAACAAGCTTTGCACCTTCACCACGTAATGCTTCTGAAATAAGAAATCTGTTTTCATCGCCATCAATAGCCAACGCCGTAGGATGAAACTGGATAAATTCCAAATCCTGTAACGCAGCACCGGCATTGTAAGCAAGTGCAATACCGTCTCCGGTCGCAATAGCCGGATTAGTTGTATATTTATATAATTGTCCCAAACCTCCCGTCGCTATAATTACTGCTGACGAGTATATTGTTTCGTATTCATGCGTTAGATCATTAAATACTATAACTCCCTTGCACTCTTTATTTAAATTAACTAAAAGTTCAACTGCTTGTGTCTGCTCGTAGACATCAATGTTTTCATTTTCATAAACATCTTTTGTCAATGCTTTTTCAATCATTTTACCCGTAGCATCGCCTCCGGAATGAAGAATCCTTCTAACACTGTGCGCTGCTTCTTTAGTAAAACAAAAATTATTATTTTCATCTCTATCGAATTCTACACCGAATTTTAATAAATCTCTCACGACGTAATCTGAATGCTCAGAAATGAATTTTACGGTGTTGAATTCGCTAAGACCGGCACCTGCTTTTATTGTATCCATGATATGCGATTCGGTTGAATCTGATTTGTTGTTTTTCATAACAGCGACCATACCGCCTTGTGCATATCTTGAATTACTTTCTCCTAGTTTGGATTTTGTAATCAACAAGATACCGTCATCAAGATTTGTTTGCTGTTCTATTTTTAACGCCGCATATAAACCGGCAATTCCGCTACCTATTATTACAACCGAATATTTGGAATATTTCATTTCTTGTCCTTTTTTGTTTATAACATTGTAAACTAAAAAGAATCAAATTTCTACCCCTTAAATGTTTAAGTTTTTATTAAGATTGTGAGCTTAACCTAAGTCTTATCCGAATTTTTTCAGTCAAATCCCATTCATTTTCTATAAACAACATAAATATTCTCAATACAAATTTTTTTATCAGCATTATAAATAATATTCTTATTCCATACAACAAATTAAATTCTATTTTAATCCAAATAATGCTTCATACATATACAGTAACAATATAGTCTACATATTTTAGAGATCAGGGGTTAAATGTGCTATTGAAAAGTCATATAAATATAAAAGAGGAGGAAAAATATGAACAACCTGCCTATAAAAATATTATTAGTAGAGGATCATAAATTAATGCGAGTAGGTCTGAAATCACTTTTTGAAGAAATGGAGGGACTTGAGGTAATATCCGAAGCCCAAAGCGGTAAAGAAGCAATTGAAAGATATAAGATTACGCATCCGGACATAGTTTTAATGGATATAGGGCTGCCGGATATATCAGGTATCGAAGCTACAAAGAAAATTCTGGAACAAAACAATCTTGCAAAGGTTGTTATGCTTACTTCACACATAAGTGAACAGGAGGTGGTTGAAGCATTACATGCAGGAGCTTGTGCCTATGTAATGAAGGATATAAACATAGAAATTTTAAAAATGATTATAAAAACGGTAAAAGAAGGTGCGATGTGGCTAGATCCGCAGGCAGTACCAATATTACGCGACAAAAACTGCGGAGTGGTACCCCCAAGACAAATGTCACGTGCCATGTTTAAAGAACAACACGCAAATCTTACCCAAAGAGAATATGAAGTCCTTAAGCTTGTTGTTGATGGAAAATCCAACAATGAAATAGCAAAAGAACTTACAATTTCCGAACATACAGCAAAAGCTCACGTTTGTAATATAATCCAAAAACTTGTAGTAGACGACCGAACACAAGCTGCCGTAAAAGCGTTAAAAGAAGGCTTGGTTTAATTTTTAAAATTGCCTTGTTTCATTAATATATTTTGCTTATTATTTAATTGATGAAAAACAAGAGTATTAAAATTTTAGATTGTACCTTACGTGACGGCGGGTATGTGAATAATTGGAATTTTGGTTTTGAAAATATCAAATTTATTTTAGACCGACTTAATAATTCACGTATTGATTTTATTGAAGTAGGATTTTTAACTGATGAAAAAACTACCAAAAACCAATCTTTATACGAAAATATTGATAAAATTAATAATGTTATACCCAAAAATTCCGATAAAGAAAAGTTTTTCGCGATGATTTCTTACGGCAAATTCAACCCCGAAAAATTACCAAAATATTCAGGCGGCAGCATTCGCGGGATTAGGTTTATATTCAAAAAACAAAATCTTAATGATGCATTAGGTGATTGTAAAAAAATAATAGACAAAGGATATAAACTTTTTATAAATCCAACTTTCATAAATCAATACAACAAAACCGAGCTTATTGAACTGGTTAGAAAAGTAAACAGGCTTTCACCATACGGATTTACAATAGTTGATTCTACAGGCGGACTTAAAAATACAAAACTGCTGGAAATTTTCAAATTAATTGACAGCAATCTGAACAAAAAAATAACAATCTGCCTACATACTCATGATAATTTAATGTTATCTTTTAAAAATGCTCAAACACTAATTCAAGCCGACACGATAAGACCGCTCGTGATTGATGTTTCTGTTTCAGGGATAGGCAGAGGTGCGGGAAATCTTAAAACTGAAATTCTTATTCCTTATTTAAACAAAAATTATAACACCAATTATGACATTTCCTGCATACAAAGCATTATTAGCAAAACAATAAAAAATCTTTCAGCTAAATTTTACTGGGGATATTCTGATGCTACATACCTTTCAGGCTGCAATTTTTGTCATCCGTACTACGCTTTGTATCTTTTAAAAAAGAATGGTTTACCGTATGAAATTCTAAACAAAATATTAAAAAGCATTCCGGATGCAGCTAAAAACACCTATGACGGAAATTTAATAGCGCAATTGCTTCACAAATATACAAAAAATATCAAACCTGACAAAAAGAACTATACAAATATTTTTTAAAAGCATTTTTCAACAACAGATAAATCTTGTTATTATTTTATAGTAACAATTATAGCTTAATATTATTCCAGATAAGTTTTAAAAAAAGTTTCAATCTTGTCGAAAGGAATTTTTTGCATATTATCGTATAAATCTACATGATTTGCGTTATTGACAATAAACAATTCCTTATTATCACCTTTAAGTTTTTTAAAAATGTCCTCTGAAAAATATCTGCTGTGAGCTTTTTCACCATGTACAATTAAAACCGCATTTCTAATTTCATTAACATATTTTAATATTGGCATATTAATCAGTGCCAAAGCTGATGTTTTGCACCAGTTACCATTAGAATTTATAGAACGCCTGTGAAATCCTCTTGAAGTCTTATAGTATCCGTAATAATCTTGCACGAATTGCGGTTCTTCACCGGTAAGTTTATCAGGCAAACCGGCTGCTTTAGCATAAACTCCCGTTTTAAAATCCTCTGTCCTTTGCTTGTTTAAGTTTTCTTTCAATTTATATCGCTCATTTTCATCCATAGAATCAAAATACCCGTTAGCTGTCACACGTGTCATATCGTACATAGTTACGGAAACTGTTGCTTTAATCCTCGTATCAATAGCAGCAGCATTCAATCCGAAACCACCAAAACCACAAATACCTATTATTCCGATTTTTTCAGGATCCACATCAACTCTATTACTTAAAAAATCAACAGCTGCACTAAAATCCTCCGTATTAATTTCAGCAGAAGAAATATTTCTGGGTTTTCCGCCACTTTCGCCGGTGTAAGAAGGATCAAATGCCAGAGTTAAAAAACCACGTTCTGACATAACCTGTGCGTATAAACCGGAAACTTGCTCTTTTACAGCACCAAATGGTCCGGCAACAACTATAGCTGACATTTTTCCTTTAGGCTTATTCTTGGGTTTATACAAATCTCCCACTATGGTTATCCCGTACCTGTTTTTAAAACTTACTTTTTTTACATTAACTTCATTACTTTTTAAAAAAGTCTTATCCCAACACTTTTTGATATTCATAATTATACCCCTTATCATCAATCAAAATATTAACTTAAAATAAAAAGTTTTTTTGTATATTCACCATTTATAAAGTCCTCGCACATTATATATCAAAACCATTTCACTTGCAATTCGTAACTGTTTTTTCCGTTGAAAATTAATATACTAAAAAATAAATAAAAACTTCACAAGACAAATTGAGTCTTACTATAACTTTTTGGAATTATTAAGACGCATATTTTTCTAAATATTTTGACAGATTATATTTTCTTTTTAATGAATTATAAGTCATTCTGCGGATTTTACCTGTGATAGGATAATCAGCAAATGCTCTGTCGTGCAATCCTCCTATCGCCCATAAAATTCCAACATATCCGTTAGCGGACGGAGCATCATAAGCATATTTATCATTCAAATACGCAGCAATTTCGTAGGCTTCATTTGGTGAACTCGTCCATTCAAGAATTTTTTTGGCCCAATACATCCTTAGATAACCATGTATAATACCTTTTTTTATCAATTGATTTTGTGTAGCATTCCACAATTCATCATGGGTTTGAGCATTTTCTAAATCTTTAACAGAATATATGTAGTGTTTAATGTCATATTTATGAGAATCAAGCGATGTTTTTGCCCAATTTGGAATACCGGTGAAATCTTTAAAATTTGAATGTAAACAAAAATTATCAGAAAGTTCTTTCCTTACAATTAACTCCTCTAAAAATGCTTCTTTATCTTTGTTTGGGACGTTTGATTTTATAACTTCAATAGCTACTCTTTGACTTGAAATAAAACCCAAATTCAAATACACAGACAAACCTGATAAAACATCTCTGGAAGGATCATTTTTAAATTCAGCATAATAAGGTAATTTATGTTCCAAAAAATTCTCTAACACATAATCCGCTTCAACCTTTTTGTCCGTGAAATTTTCAAACTCGGTTAAAAAAGGATAAATATTATGATAAATTTTAGCTCGCAAATTGGCAGCGTAATACTCTTGTTTGTTTGAAATAAACCTTGCAGGAATTATATTGTGACCATCAATTTCATATATTTTAAAATCCAGATTATGCAGATAATTTCTTTTTAAAATCGGGTTAAAATCAACTATTAGCAATGCTATTTCATTACATTTGAGAATGTCTAGCTGATTTTGATTAATAATTTCCATACTTAAACCTGTTTCTTTAAACAATTTTTGCACCTGATAAATTTGTTTACTAATAAATTGTTGTTTAAGTACACATTCATAATTGATTTTAAGATTAACTATCTTGAGCGGTAAATTTAACTCTTTGCTCTTTTGCACAGCAAATTGCAGGGCAAAGTTATCTTTTATTCTTATTTCTCTTTCGCACAAATAAACTATAATCCCATTTTTAATAGGACAGTTATTTAAATTATAAATTCTTGCCGGATTTACATCATTTTCAGTTTCAAAATTAGCCGGAATATAATTTAAAAGAGTATTTTTGACAATTCTTTGCATTCAAATATTTTACAACAATTGGTAAAAACTTTTTATTAACCAAATATCCGACTAAACATAACCAATCTGCTTTATTATCTGCCCAAATTCCTGTACAGCTAAAATGTCCAGTTAAATTACAACAAAAAAACGAACAACCTTAACAAAATTTTACAAAAAATACGCGCGGAGGGATTCGAACCCCCGACCTTTTGGTTCGTAGCCAAACGCTCTATCCAACTGAGCTACGCACGCATATCGGCTGGTTTAATTCTATATGAAAAAAACTTTTTTTTCAAGTTTTCTTACAAAAATAAAAAACAGGATTTATTATGAATTTAAGCCGTCCGGTAATATGTTAAACTATAAATATACGGAGGTAAAAATGTTACAATTGACAGAACGAGAATTAGAAATATTTAGATTAATGAGCAAAGGGTTAAACAACACCGAAATAGGTGAAGTATTAAAAATCAGCAGACACACTGCAAAATCCCATGTCTGTTCGGTCATTAAAAAACTGCATTCATACAGTAGGAGTGAGGCCACTTTTTGGGCTGGTAAATATAATTTATTCTAAAAAATTTACAATTTGATTGTGAATACAAATATAGCTATAATAATATATGTAAAATGAAAAAAATTCTCATAACGTTTATAATATTCTTATTGTCAATATTTACTCACAACGTATTTGCTCAAAACACATACAAAATAACCGGGGCAAGCTTTGACACATCCAATTCAATGATTGTACTAAACATACCCGATGAACCAACAGAGCCCGTACTTAATGAATTAAAAGTAATTTGCCTGGAAAATCCCACAAGGGCGTATTTTGACATTTCAGACTCAATCTTAGTCCTACCGAAACAAAATTGGAAGTTCAGTACCAAAGGTATAAATGAGATTAAAATAAACCAATTCAGCACTAACCCTGATGTAGTTCGTGTTGTAATATATTATGATAATGATTTTAATCCGGCGAATCTTAAATTTTTAAGAATAAAAAATAACATTATAATAAAATTAAAAGACACTATTCGACAGGATGAATATTTTCACAGAACCTATCGAGATGAACACTCCTCCTCAAGTGATTTTTATGAATACTTAAATGTTGAAGTACAGGATGAGAGTCAAAAAGATTCAATAACAACACAAATTCAACAAGCATTTAACACCACATTACAACAAACACCCAAAATGGACACCCCTAATCTTGTAAAAAAAGACTTAAAATTAAACACTAAATACTACATAAGTCGGATTACACCAAGACCAAACGGGGTATTATTAAGCGGTTTCGGTTCAGTTACAATAGAAAAACCTATGGTTTTACAAAATCCGTTAAGGATTGTATATGACATTCCAAACACTCTTGTTAACCGCGAAGTAAGAAATAGTGAATATCAAATTAATGAAACCGATACTGTTAAGATAGGGCAATTTGAAGTAAACAAGGCTCGTATAGTAATAACAACACCTGATGTTACAAAATATATTCCGGTTTATTCGACCGACAATCAATCATTATTAATCGCCAATTTGAACAAACTGGATCACAGAGCACTATTTTCTAACATAAGTGACATAATTTCTTATAATATAGAAAAAACAAATGCACAAAAAAATTCCATGATACTATCCTTTAATCATCCTATTGTTCATGGCATTGACAGGACAAATACCCGGCTGGTGGTATACCTGTACAACGTTTCCAGATACAATGAAGACACCTTTGAAGATATCTATAAAAATACATTTTTCACAAATTCCAGTATAGAATTACTGCCGGGGATAGGCATGAAGCTTACCATACCTACAGAACCTGATACTTTTATAAATACATATCTGGGAGCAGACAGTAAAACCTTGAAAATTGAAGTACTGTCCCCAAAAAAGAGCAAATCCCCGTTTATATCACAAAATCCCGGCAGCAAAAAAATTATTCTTGACCCCGGTCACGGCGGGTCTGATGTCGGGGCAATACGTGATGACATAACTGAAAAAGAGATAACTCTTGACGTAGCAAAACGTGTCAAAAACTTATTAGAGAAGAAAGGTTACATAGTAGAAATGACCCGTGAAACCGATGAAACTGTGTCACTTCAAGACAGAGTTGCCTTTAGTGAAGAAATAAATCCGGATATTTTTGTAAGTATACATGTAAATTCGAGTGAAAAACCTGAAATAATGGGTTTAGAAACACATTATTATCACCAGGAAAGTATGTCTTTAGCACAAAGTGTACACGCATCTTTGGCAAGTAATATAAAAAGTAAAAATCGCGGATTGTTCAAATCTAAATTTTATGTTATAAATCATACTACGGCTCCTGCAATATTAGTCGAAATAGGATTTATATCGAATACAGATGAAAGAGCTGAACTAATAAGCGAAAAACGTAAACAAGCTACGGCGAAAGCGATTGCAGAAGGAGTGGAGAACTATTTTAAAGATAACAAATGAAGGTCCAATAGCTTTTTTCGACTCCGGTGTAGGAGGATTAACCGTATATGCAAAGCTAAAAGAGCTTCTTCCAAATGAAAAATACATATATTTCGGAGATACAAAGCACATGCCTTATGGCGAAAAAACTAAAAATGAGCTGCTTGAGTATGCAGGTAACATTTTAGATTTTTTCATTAAACAAAACGCAAAAGCCGTAATCATGGCTTGCAACACAACCTCCTCAACAATTTACGATGATATTAAAAATAAATATGACTTAAAAATATATCCCATAGTACAATCCGTTGCCGATATCTTAAGTAACTTACCCATAAATAAACTTGGTATTTTGGCAACACATGCGACAGTAAAGTCAAATGCTTATAAAAAAGAAATCCAAAAACATAATCCCGCTATTGAGGTTATACAAATAGCTTGCCCCGAATGGGTAAAGATTGTTGAAGAAAACAAACTTGATCAACCGCAAAGTATTATATTAGTAAAGGAGAAACTTGACGAAATATTGAAATATAATCCTGAAAAAATAGTACTTGGTTGCACGCATTACCCTTTTTTAATCGATATTATTAAAAAATTTGTACCTGAAGAAATGCTCATAGATCCGGCAATTTATTTTGCAAAATACATAAAAGAAGATTTACAAAAAAATAATTTAATTAAAAATAACCGGAGATACGAACAAATATACGTAAGCTCAAATCCTGAAATTTTCCGAAAATCAGCCCAAAGATTTTATCAAATTAAAAATTCACCTGAATTAGTTGTTTTTAATTAATTCAAGACAATCCTGATAAGTTTCAACAACCACTATCCCCTCTGATTTATGTAGATTGTCATTTGTAACATTTAATATGGTATTGTTCTGTTTAACGGCATAAACCTTTATACCCAGCTTAATTGCTTCATAAACCGGAGTACAACCAAGACAATTATGTGGAATAACAAGATAATCAACCATAGAAACATTAACCTCATTACCAATTATCGGTGCATTAGAAAGTCCCAATAAAATACAAGGCAAAAATGTAGGCGTAATGTACTCTGAAGCAACCTTAGGATTAACGATATCAGCAGATATTGAGTAATCTGCAAAAGCAGGCGAGTGAGCACAAGGAACTTTAAATTCTTTTGAAATATAATGAGATAAAATAGCTTCAACACCGCCAACAGGATCAATTCCGATACCGTTTGCATATTCGGTATTATCTTTTTCGGGATCATCAAACATGCATACAATTGCAATGGCATCTGCTCCTTTCTTCAAAAGTCTTTCCGCAGAATTTTTAAGGGTTTCAATATTTTCGACTTTTCCAACAGAAGCTCCAAACTCATTGATATAAAACTCCACACCGACAGGAAATTCCGTAATCTCATACCCAATTATGTCAATATCATAAACTGTTTTAACAGCATTTATTGTGTTTATATGAATATTCAAAACCTCTTTAGGTACGGACTTATCAAAAACTACACCGATTTTGTTGTTAAAAGAAGTTCTTAAACCAATTTCACCTTTGAAAAATGAATCTAAAGTATATCCTTCAACATAAAGCATGTTGTCGGTTATTCCGGAGAACCCGCCGGCATTAACAACATTAGGATTTACTATGAGCTTAGAACATAGAGCAAATTTTCTTGCCCAGCTGCTTGCATCACCTGCATAACCACCAACTGATGCACCAATCCCGGTTGGTACTATAAATGCTCCTAATTTTTCCCCTGTCCTAAGCATAAAATAATTTTACAACAAAAAATTAAATAATTTACCAAGGATAATTTTCAGGTATAGTCCACCCGCTAACTTCTATCAACTTACCACAAAGAAAATTTTTATAAGAGTCGGTATTTTCCTTATTACAAGCATATCTACTACTGCCATTAATCAAAGTATACTCATCCTCAGCTGAATAACCGCAAAATTTTACTCTAAATGGATTACCCTTTTTTGCAGGATCTATATTTTTGTACACATCAAAAACAAATATATCACGACCCACCTTATTGGGCTTTTGTACTCCATTTATATCCGCCAAACACCATATATAATTGGCAGGTACATTGGCAAAAAATGAAAATATTACACCGTTGTTCAATAACATAAAATTTGTTATAATACCACTGTTTCTGCTAGGATTACTTGCTGCAGGAAGAATAACATAATCACTTAATTCACTCTGCTGCATTAATTTTGCCGATTTAAAATATGGTAAATAATATTTTCTGATGAAAGGCTCAATAATCTCAAAGCTGTATGATCCAACTTGCGGGAATTCCCACGTAGACATAGGTCCGTTATCAACTTCCGAAAAACGCACGGCATTATTAAGATCTGCATATACCTTTTTTAGTTGTACAACTGTTTGTTTTTTCTGATAATTTGTAACAAGCGTTGGTATTGTCAATGCCGAAACTATACCAACAATGCCAAGGACTATCAATACTTCCGCTAAAGTAAACCCCTTTTTTGAACTATAATTCTTCATATTAGAATTATAGCACATAGTGTCAGTTAGGTTAAAACCCTTGCTATTTCCACTTAGAGGAGTCGCCCCCCCCCGTTACTTCCGCACGCACGCAACATCCGTATATCCTCCTTATGCAAAGTCAGTATATCATATCTGCAAATTTATTGCAAATAAAAAGCGGATTTATATCCGCTTTTTATGTTATAACCGCATATACTCACATTATTGGCCAACACTGCCATATGAAAAATCATTTTTAATATTTGTTTGCAATAACTTAGTCCAAGTATTTTCGAAAGAAGTTATCTCGTTTAACTTTGTTTCCAAACTATTTTTCTCTATTTCAAGTTCAGATTCCCAAGCCTCAAGAGAGGATAATTCAAACTCGTGGTCATTCTCGTATTGTTCAACAATAACCATATATTCATCAGTTCCGTAGCCATAATCAGGATCATAATATGCATCCTGTAACTTTTGATTATATTGCTGTTGAAGCTCCGCACTTTTTCTTGACGCAGAAACCATATCGAACATAACGCTTGATAACTGCTCGTTAATTGCTGATTTTTGTTTTGTGTACATTAACAATGTTTCATGAATGTTTGAAATAGCCATCGCTCTATCCTCTTATTTTTATCTCTTATATATATTAAAAAATCTGAAGTCATGTAATTTCAAAAAGGATTCATATTGTTACATTTGTTAACATGGCAAAATACACTACCCGAGTGACAATTTTTTAAAATTTATGATATAATAAAACTATATTAGGAGAGATAATATGGATCAAGAAACATACTTTAAAATTATGGGTTATGTCCCGACAGTAATAGAAGCCTCCTCCAGAGGCGAACGTTCATTTGATATATTTTCAAGGTTATTACGAGAAAGAATTATATTTTTAGGAACAGAAATTGATGATGAAGTAGCCAATTCAATAGTAGCACAGTTACTGCTGTTAGACAGTGAAAATCCTGAAAAAGATATCATGTTATACATAAACAGCCCCGGCGGAGTAATAACGGCAGGTATGGCTATCTACGATACAATGCAATTGATTAAGGCTGATGTTTCAACAATTTGTCTTGGAGATGCCGCTTCGATGGGGGCATTTCTACTCAGTTCCGGGGCGAAAGGTAAGAGAATGGCATTGCCAAATTCAAGAGTAATGATACACCAGCCCTTGGGTGGTGCTAAAGGTCAAGCTACTGATATTGAAATTGAAGCTAAAGAAATTTTGAGAATGAAAGATATGCTGATAAGTATTATGGCAGAAAATTCCGGACAACCCTATGAAAAAGTTAAAGAAGATTGCGAACGTGATCACTTTTTAACAGCCAAAGAAGCTCTGGAATACGGGCTTATCGATAAGATTATAACCCGTGACGGGAGATAGCTTCGTAACAAAACTTAACAAAACCTTCAAAAACATGCAATTGCTAAGCGTTGCATGTTTTTATATATTTGTAAAGGTTACAAAAAGGTTAGTTTTAGGTAGGAGTAACGACGATGGCTATTTTAATGTTTATCGCTCGAAAACATGACTTAATTAGTCAGCAGTATAAATACCAGGCAAGGCTGCAGGAACTTACAAGAAAAATAAGTGACATGCAACAATATGCCGCAAATATTGCTGACGGATCAGTTTCAATTTATGATATGATGAATACTCCAAGCTCAATGTTTGGAAGAACATTGATGTATATGAATTATTCGCATAACATGGCTATTCAAAATTCTCAAGCAAATTTTATGAATATGCA
The DNA here is from genome assembly GCA_949299935.1 of uncultured bacterium. Taxonomy (GTDB): domain Bacteria; phylum Cyanobacteriota; class Vampirovibrionia; order Gastranaerophilales; family Gastranaerophilaceae; genus SIG32. Next base: position 65,862 of record CASGCE010000034.1, read on the forward strand.
GCCGATTTTAGCACAACAGATGGCACAAATGGATCCAAATTCACAAATGATGTACCAGCAATGGATTCAACAAAGTTTGTATAATCAAGAGCGTGAAAGAATAGCAAAAATTGAAGCTAAATTGTTAAATCAGCAAGAAAAGGAAATGATGCAAGAGAAACAAAAAATCGAAGCTCAATTAAAAATGATTGAACAAGAGCTTGAAAGTGTAAAACAAGCTGAAGAAGCAGGCATTAAGGCTTTTGCACCTAAATATACAGCATAATGATTTAACTAAAACAAAATTTAATCCTTAAATTAACCTTTAAGGACTCACTTAAATGTGGGTCCTTTTCACATATATAACACTTTGTCAACTCTTACATCCAACTGATCGTGCGGAAGTTTTGGCACAAATAATTGTTTAGGGACAACAACAAGCTTAAAAGCATTTTTGCAAGATGGCAAAAACCTGTCATAAAACCCTCCGCCATAACCTATACGAAAACCATCACTGTCAGCCATAAGCGCGGGAACAATAACCATCTCTAGCAAGTTTGGATTCACCGGAGATGAGCAAGGTTCCATAATATTCAAACCGGATTTTTCAAGTTTATCACACAACGGACATACCAGAATTTCATTGCCACAAATCTTAGGTAAATAAAAATTTTTATTATCACTAAATAGGTCTCTTAAATCAATTTCATATTTTGTCGGATAAAAAAGCATGACATTTTTAGAACAAATATAATGTTCCTCTTGACGAATTTGAGCACAAAATTTTTCACTCAATTCAGTAATATTAAGCTTTTTTCTTAGCTCTTTAGCATATACTCTATAGTCGATTTTACACTTCATTTTTTTAATATATAATAAATTCAAATGGTTGACAAATGCGAAAATAAATTGATAAATCCAAACTGGGCACAACACGGTTACATACAAGTATATACAGGTAACGGCAAGGGAAAAACTACCGCCTCTTTAGGTCTTGCAATGCGGGCACTCGGAAGATGCTGGAAAGTGCTCATTATAATGTTTACAAAAGGTGGCGATAACTACGGAGAACTTAATTCTTTTATGAACTTGGCACCGGCAATTAAAGACAATTTAAAAATAATTCAAGCAGGATTAGACAGAATTGTTTACAAAAATAATGAAACGGAAGATGATATAAAAGAAATAAAAAAGGGTTGGGAATTAGCAAAAAATGCCATAAGAGGTGACGAGTACCAACTCATAATACTGGACGAGGCAAATATTGCAATAGATATGGGTATTTTGGACGTAGATGAAGTAGTCGAAGTCTTAAAAAACAAACCTGAAGAAATGGAAATAGTCTTGACAGGCCGCAACGCACACAAAAAAATTATAGATATTGCTCACTTGGTATCAGAAATCAAACCCGTTAAACACTATTGGGATACAGGAATTGTAGCAAGAAAAGGCATTGAATACTAAACTTCTTAAGCACTTCTGCGCATTAAATCTGAAATTTTTATATCTTTAGACGCCTTCAAAACCAACTTCCGGGGTTTTTCAGCAGGAGTTTCTGTTTTGAATTGGCATAAACCGACTTTTCTGTCGTTGCACTCTTTTATCATAAATATATCTTTAAAAAAATTTATTATATCATTCATGGGGAAATCTCCTATAACTTATATAATACATTAAAACTTTCAAATGTGCAAATTTCATTAAACTTTATGTTATATTATTGATATATGACACGGGATATACAAAATTTGAATAATCTTTATTATAAAACTTTAGATGAAAATTTTAACCAAGCTTTAACTTTTTTTGAAAAAGACACACCTTTAGAAAAACTATTTGAGATGCTGAAAAATGGTAATATTGTTCAAAAGCAAATATCCGCATTAAAGATTAACAATATATCAAATAAAAATCAAGCAAAAATTCTTACTGATAACCTGACAGGCCAAGATGGCAAAATTCGGGAGGCAGTATCGCTGAAAATTTACGAATTAATAAATGAAAATCCTGAAATTTCAAAATACTTTTATGAAGAATCCATCTACAACACCTTTTTAGATGCAATTATAGATGTCAATGCAAATGTTTGCCGTAATATAATTGCTGCACTAAAATTATTGCAAAATAACGAAGAATTTTGTTTATACTTTAGCAAAAAATTAGTTCAAATAACACAAAATTATATTGACATAGTCAAAAAAACAGACTTTAAAGACGGTAAATACAAAATTAACAAAGAGGTATTTAAATTATACTGGTGCTTGGAGGCAATCTATGAATTTGTGAATTACATTGAAAGTGATAGCTTGAAGGGCATTTTATTGCAGACAAAGAATATTAATGAGTACACGATACGGGAAAAAACAGCAAAAATATTAACCAAAATTCACGATGATAGAGAGCTTTTAAAAATACGTGCCGAATTAAAAAAAGACAAAAATTACTATGTAAGACGTTTTTGAATTATTTATACTATAGCAAGTGAAGTTTTGTTAAGTAAATTTTAATAATTTACATGTAAGTAGGCAATTTTCAACACACGAAATTTTTTATATAAATACAAGGGGAATACAAAGTATATAGGAGTTATGACTATGGCAAGAGTGTTAATTTCAATGCCCGAAAAATTTTTAGATGAAATAGATTCAGTGGCAACAAATGAAAATCGCACACGATCCGAATTAATTAGGGAAGCTCTAAGGACCTATATGCATCGGGCACAAATAAGGAATAGTAGCAAAGCATCAACAAATGCAGAACTTTTAGAGGTACTTTTGGGTTAAAATATAAATCAGGTGAAAAGGAATAGGGGAAAATGAAGGATTATGCAACAACAACTTTAGAGGAATATTTAGCACTGCCCAAAGACGGTTCTAATATTGTTTTAGCTTTACCGGCAAAAATTTTAAGAGAACTGGATGCGGTTAAATATTCCAAAAATCGTTCAGAGCTTGTTTCAAAGACCTTGAAAAAATATTTAATAAACACACGGCAAGCACAAACGAATGCAAAGATTGTTGAAGCACTATTAAGCTAAACAAGTTAAAACAAAAAAAGAGGAATCAGATGAGTCCTCTTTTTTATACTAAACGTTGAGATAAAACTAAGCAAGAATTTTATCAACAACACCAGCACCAACGGTACGACCGCCTTCACGAATAGCGAATCTCATACCTTCTTCAATAGCGACAGGTGCAATCAATTCAACTGTCATAACAACGTTATCGCCAGGCATAACCATTTGACCGTCAAATTGGATAGAACCAGTAACGTCAGTTGTTCTGATATAGAATTGAGGTCTGTAACCAGGGAAGAAAGGAGTATGACGTCCGCCTTCTTCTTTTGTCAAAACGTAGACGTTAGCCGTAAATTTAGTATGCGGATGAATAGTACCCGGTTTAGCAAGTACCTGACCGCGTTGAATTTCAGTTTTATCAATACCACGAAGTAAAGCACCGATATTGTCACCGGCTTGACCTTGGTCGAGTTGTTTTCTGAACATTTCAACACCGGTAACGGTTGTTTTCTTAGTTTCGCCAAGACCAACCAATTCAACTTCGTCACCAACTTTAACGATACCGCGTTCTACACGACCTGTAGCAACAGTACCGCGTCCAGTAATAGAAAATACGTCTTCAACAGGCATTAAGAACGGTTTATCCAAATCACGTTCCGGAGTTGGGAAGTAAGAATCAACAGCATCCATCAATTCCCAAATCTTATCAACCCATTTATCAGCACCGCGTTGAACATTCGGGTTAGCCTGAACAGCTTCCAATGCTTTTAAAGCAGAACCGTGGATAAACGGTATATTATCGCCATCGAATTCATAAGAAGAAAGAAGTTCTCTAACCTCCATTTCAACCAATTCTAACAATTCAGGATCATCAACCATATCGCACTTATTCAAGAAAACAACCAAGTTAGGGACGCCAACTTGACGAGCCAACAAGATATGTTCACGAGTTTGAGGCATAGCACCGTCAGTTGCAGCAACAACCAAGATAGCACCATCCATCTGAGCGGCACCGGTAATCATGTTTTTAACATAGTCAGCGTGACCCGGGCAGTCGACGTGCGCATAGTGTCTAGCATCTGTTTCATATTCTACGTGAGCTGTAGAGATAGTAATACCTCTTGCTTTTTCTTCAGGAGCAGCATCAATTTCATCGAATTTTTTTGCTTGAGCCTTACCTGCTGCAGCCATAACACCTGTAATAGCTGCTGTCAATGTTGTTTTACCGTGGTCAACGTGGCCAATTGTACCGATGTTAACGTGCGGTTTGGTACGTTCGTACTTTTCTCTTGCCATGAGATTAATCTCCTTTTTTTCTACTATATACTACTAATTTTTGGTTTTTATGCCATAACATAATAATATTTGCTCAATATTTTTTGTCAATAAGGTTACAAGGATTAGATTTTATCAAACTTTATTGGCTTTTTAATTCTCACAAAATATTACATTAAAAAAGAGGCTCAAATGAGCCTCTTTTTTAGCTTTTTACGACGATTTTAGATTTCTTCGGAAGATTCATTTTCTTCAACAACTTCTTCTTGCTGCAAATCTTCCTCATCGTATGCCTGTTGATTCATTTCTTCCTCAATTTCCTGTTGCAGTTCTTCATCGTCAACAACGTTTGAAGCTTCTTCAACTTCTTCATCATCATAGTTATTTTCAAAAGACTGAGCTTCAGCCTTTTCCATCTGGGAAACACTCTTTATATCTATCTTCCAGCCGGTAAGTTTATGAGCAAGTCTTACATTTTGACCTTCACGACCGATAGCAAGCGAAAGTTGATCATCCGGGACAACCACCATAGCTTCATGTGCGTATTCATCATCTGCCATAATATCGACAGAAACAACCCTTGCCGGAGATAAAGCGTTTACGATATATTCAACAGGATCTTCAGAATATCTTACAATGTCGATTTTTTCATTTTTCAACTCACCGACAATTGTTTGAATACGGCTACCGCGAGGTCCGATACAAGCACCTACGCTGTCAACTTCCGGATCATTTGACCAAACGGCAATCTTGGTTCTATAACCTGCTTCGCGTGAAATTGATTTAATTTCAACAATTCCGTCCTCAATTTCAGGAACTTCCAGTTCAAAAAGTTCTCTAACAATTTCAGCATGAGCGTGAGATACAATAACCTGAGGCAATTTTGTCGTTTCCTTCACGTTTAAAACAAAAACTCTTATTCTATTACCTGGTTTATAGTATTCACCGGGAATTTGTTCTTTTTGAGGCATAATTGCATCAGTTTTACCAATATTTACGATAACGTTACGATTTTCAACACGTTGAATTATACCTGTTGTAAGCGTACCTTTTTTATCCATAAATTCTTGTAAAACAAGATTTCTTTCAGCTTCTCTGATTCTTTGTGTTATAACCTGCTTAGCGGATTGTGCGGCTATACGGCCGAATTGTTCAGGTGTAACTTCGATTTTAACTTCATCATCCAATTCGACATCTTCGTCAATTTCTTTTGCATCAGACAAAGCAATTTGAGTTTCAGGGTCTTCGACATTTTCAACAACCAATTTTGTGCTGAATACGCCGATTTCGCCTGATTGTTCGTCTAAAATAGCTTCAATATTAGTAGCTTCCTTGTTGCGCATGTGTTTTTTGTAAGCTGCAACCATTGCATCACAAAGAGAGGCTATCAAAACTTCTTTTGAAATACCTCTTTCTCTTTCTAATTGTTCACAAGCTTCAAATAACGCTGTTCCAATTTTAATCATTTTTATCTTCCTTTCATATTTTATTAGTCAATATATAATTTTGCAGACTGAATATTTTCTTTTGGTATAAGAAGTTCTTCACCATCATCAAACCTGAAAAACTTCAATCCGATATTTGTGTCATAATCAAGAATTTCGCCTTTGAAAACCTTTTCAGTTTCACCTTCCAACGGATTTTTAAGTTTTATACTGACTCTTTTACCTTTAAAAATGACAAATTCTTTTTCTGACTTAAATTTTCTCTCCAATCCGGGAGATGATACCTCTAAATAGTATTTAACAGGAATAATTTCATCTAAAAAATCACTTAGGCTTCTTGTTACATTTTCACAATCATCCAAAGTTATGTCCTTTTCTTTAGAATAAAGAAAAATCCTTAAAAACCACCTGTGATTTTCCTTAGAAAAATCAATCTCAATTGGTATTGTATTATAACGCATGGCGGTATTTTCAATTAACGGAGTAATTTTTTCAATAATTTCATGCCTGTTAATATCCTGTTTTGCCATAGTAACACACTACCTTTCTTGAAAGAAAGAGAACGGGGGTTCCCGTTCTCTTTTCTTTGCAATACTGCTATAGACACATTATAATATAGTAAATCATATTTGTAAAGTTTTTCTTAACTTATATTTATAAAGCATCTTTTAGAGCACTTTCATCCTCGTAAAATTCCCCGAGGTACTCAAAACCAGGGCCGTAGTGTCCTGAAATATCTGCTTGACTTTGGTTGTAATTTGAGTGATAAATTATATGATGAAAAACCTTTCATCATAGCTTCGTCTATGGCCTCTTGTTTATAATCAGTAGAACTAACAACCTTCGAATTACCAACATTAACACCATCTGGCATATCTGGTAATGTTATAGCTGAAGTCAATTCACCATAATTCATGGCTTTATTAAGATTTTGCAATGTGTAAGTTCTGTTTTTGCTATCAGTAAAACTTTCTGCACCTGCTGAAGATAATGAACTTGTTAAATTTTTCAATTCAGAGTACAAGCTATCTCTTTCCTGTATTAACTGATTATATTTTGCCAAGCGTTTTTGATCAGCCTTATTTGCCTTATTCTGATTTCTGTCCTTTAACGAATCAATTTCCTTGGTTATTTTATCAATAGAATCCATTGTCTTTTTGAGTTGTTCATCTTGAGACTTAGCCAAATCATATTTTTTGTCTTTAACTTCATCTTCAAATTCTTTCATATCCTCAATTTCAGTCTTTTTAGCTTGTAATTCCTTAATAGCTTCACCGCATTTCTTTTCTATTTCACCTAAAGCTTTTGTTGCAGCATCCAAATTAGCCTTGTCTGCTTCGAGCTTCTCTTTCTTTTCAGTCAATTCATTTATTTGTGTTTCTAATTGAGATATTTGCTGATCAATAGCACTCGTATCTTGTCCTGTAACAGCCAACTGTGCCTTTTGAGCTTCCAATCCTGTTTTCTGTTCAGTTGCAGTATCTATGCTAATCTGAGTAGCATTGATTTGTTGACCAATTATACCACTCTGTTCTGAAACACTTGCCTTTGCTTTTGGTAACTCTGTTGTTTGGAAATTAGTGACATTATTAATGTCACTATCAACCGTTTTCATAGAAGCTTCCAAATCATTTGCATCTAAAGAACTTAATTCCAATGCACTAGTATCAAGTGTTACGACAGCCTTTTCAAGACCAGCCTTGACATCATCACCTGAAAGCATTTCTTGAATATCGGAACTAATATCTAAATCTTTATAACTTGAATCCAAATTTGCTTTTTTGGATTCTGCTTTATCTTCCAAGGCCTTAATATCACTAAATGAACCGGTAGAAGATAAGCCGCCAGTCAAAGTAGTTGCAGTAGGCAAACCAGCTCCTGATGTCACACCTGTCATTGTAGCAGGAGAAGCACCACCAGCAACTTGGCCGGCAGCAACATTACTATTACCGTTAAAGACTCCTATTTGATTCAATAATCCGAATACACCCTGAGCAGCCTGCATACCAAGCTGAACACCCATGGCTGCCTTCATCGCACTATCCATACCACCAGTATTGTATGAATACGGATTTACATAAGTATTTCTGGTTGAATAAATCCCTGCGTACCTGTTAGCTTCTGCTCGCATACGGGCGTATTTGTTAATATTATTCGTTACATTATCATATGGATTAAATCCGCGCTGAGCACCAACCCAACCATTTCCGTATGACCTGCCGCCTAAAGGCCTTGTGAATACGCTAACTCTTTGCATATTCCTAAGCTGACCGGCTCTTACTTTCAAAAAACCTGCATTAAAAGATGCTGCACCATTTCGTAAATCGGTCAACGATATTCTGTTTTTAGGAACACCGGGTAAAGTCATAACTCGCTCTCTCGTTTTTAATACCTTAAATATATAAAAACTTGAGATGTCCTCCTATTGCATATATATATATTATTTGTTACAAAAGTTAACATGTTAAAATCCATGCGGGACATGGATTTTGGCTATTTCGACCATAAATTTACTATTCCCGCTTTGAACAACTTTGTTACAAAAATGTTAATTTTTTTTTACATGACTGAAATGTTCCTTCCGCTACGCTCAAGACTTCTTTCAAGATTTGCAATAGTTTTTTAAGATTGATTAAGAATTACTTTGTAAATTTTTTGGGAAATTTTCTTTCCAACCGAAAGCTACCACAATTGCCACTTTTTGGATTTGTTAAAAAATATTATGTAAAGACTTTGGCATGGACAATCGAAAAACTATTTATTTTTTTTGAATTTATCCTATTATGAAAGTACAAATCTTGGGAATGGGGATTTGGGAAGTTTACGGAAACAAAAAGGGGTTTGGTTTCTATTTACTCCACAATTAATCCATCCAAAGAACGATTAAATCCGTTGTAAAATCGTTTAAAATATGGATAGAAATTTATAGTCTTTAAATTTTGGAGGTTAGAGTGTTACAACACGGGTACATACAAATTTATACGGGAGATGGCAAAGGTAAGACTACTGCATCATTGGGGTTGGCTTTGAGAGCCTTGGGACACGGCTGGAAGGTCTTGATAATCCAGTTTACTAAAGGCGATAGCGCAACTTCTTATGGCGAAATTGTTTCGTCATCAAAATTTTTGCCGAACCTTGATGTGGTTCAATTTGGCATGGATAGAGTCTGCTATTCCCATAATGTTTGTATGGAAGATTATAAAGAAGCTAAAAGGGGTTGGGAATTCGCAAAAAAAGCAATCCAATCCGGTGAATACCAATTGATAATTCTTGATGAAATTAATATCTGCACTGCTATGAATATGATTAAAGTTTCTGAGGTAAAAGATGCCCTTTTGCATAAACCCGATAACTTGGAAATTGTCTTGACAGGCAGATATGCACACCCTGAATTGAAAGCTATGGCACATTTGGTTACTGAAATGAAACCCATTAAACATTACTTTGACATCGGTGTTATGGCAAGACAGGGTATTGAATATTAATCGAATACCTCATTAAACCTCAAAAGAATTCTCATCTTTGACTTGTAGTTTTCTTATGCGGTTTTGTGTGCCGTTGTCTTATAACCTATTTTCTAAATATCTATTTAGGTTCACAATGAATATTCTTACTGCGGCATAACTTGTGTATAACTTGTGCGAAAATTACTTATAAAAATCTTAAAGCTGGGGTTTTTTACAAAAGTACAAAAATGTTTGCATAAAGGTATGTTTGTAATATTATTATGATGGTTATACTAGTCCGATAGGTTCGCCCTAGTCCGAGTAAAACTCTAACAGAATTGCAGGCATTTGCCGCAAAATCTAACCTGACGGATGGGACAGTTTAGCCCGTAGTACAATACATTAAACATAAGGAGAAAACCGATGCCAGTAGCATCTATGATTGAACTTTTAGAAGCCGGTGTTCATTTCGGACACCAAACACAAAGATGGAACCCTAAAATGAAACCGTATATTTACGGCGCAAGAAACGGTATTTACGTTCTTGACCTGCGTAAGACTACAGACTTGCTGGATGAAGCATACGCAGTGGTAAGAGAATTTGCAGCACGCAATAAAAATATCTTGTTCGTGGGAACAAAAAAACAGGCTGCAGAAGTTGTCGCTGAAGAAGCAACAAGAGCAGGCGCTTATTATATTAACAGAAGATGGCTTGGCGGTATGTTGACTAACTTTGATACCATACGTTCAAGAGTTAACAAATTAAGAGAAATTGAAGATTTCATATCTTCAGGACACGCCGATAAACTTCCTAAAAAAGAAATCGCTCAACTTAACAGACAATTGGGCAAGTTGAGTAAAACTTTGGGCGGAATTAAAGATATGAGAGGATTGCCTGATTTAATTTTCATCGTTGATCAGAAAAAAGAAGATATCGCTATTAAAGAAGCCAACAAACTAGGTATTCCCGTAATTTGTTTAGCCGATACAAACGCTGACCCTGATGGAATTAACTATATAATACCGGGAAATGACGACGCTATAAGATCAATTAAATTGATTACTTCAAAATTAGCAGACGCCGTCTTGGAAGGAAAACAATTGAGAGAAAATAACGCAAACCAAAAAGCTAAAATTGAAGAAATTAAAGCCGAAGATGCAGGCGTTCCGGTTGAAAAAGCAAAAGCTGAAACTGCTGATGCCGAATAATTTTATGTAAAAATTTGACCACAGGCGGGATTTTTGCCTGTGGTTTTTATGAAAAAAGGAGAAAATTAAATGAATATTACAGCACAAATGGTAAAAGAACTCCGCGACAAAACAGGTGCAGGCATGATGGATGCAAAAAAAGCATTGGTCGAAGTTGACGGTGATATGGAAAAAGCTATGGAGGTGCTCCGCCAAAAAGGTATGGCTTCTGCTGATAAAAAAATGGGCAGAATAGCTGCAGAAGGCTTGGTAGCATCTTATGTTGACGACAAAGTTGGTGCTATGGTCGAAGTTAACTGCGAAACAGACTTCGTGGCTAAAAATGCAGAATTTAAAGAACTTTCAAATTGCTTGGCAAAAGCAGTTGCAGAATCAAACCCTACTGATGTAGATACTTTTGTAAGTTCAACTTGCCCCAAATGCGGTAAAACAATTTCTGACGTTATTAAAGAAAAAATTGCGTCTATAGGTGAAAAAATTACTTTCAGAAGATTTGTACGCTATGAAGGTAATGTTGCAACATATATCCACAACGGCAAAATCGGTGTTCTATTAAATACTGATAAAAAAGATGATGAATTGATGAATGATATTTGCTTACACATTGCATCAAATGCTCCCGAATTCATTTCAAGAGAAGAAATCCCGCAATCAGTTATTGATGAAGAAACAAGAATTGAAATGGGCAAAGAGGATATCCAAAACAAACCTGAAAATATAAGAGGTAAAATTGTTGAAGGTCGTGTAAATAAACTTATGGCTTCACGTGTACTTCTTGAACAGCCGTTTGTCAAAAACCCTGATATTACAATTCAACAATTAATTGAAGGCAAAATGACAATCAAAGCTTTTACAAGATACACTCTTGGCGAAGGTCTTGAAAAACGTCAGGACAACTTCGCTGAAGAAGTTATGAACCAAATGAAAGGTTAATAAAACTAAAATTATATTAAAAAAGCGGCAGCTAAAGGCTGCCGCTTTTTTGTATACACAATATTTATTACCAGAATATTCTACGATTTTAAACCATCGGTGAGTGCTATGCGTACAGCAGCAACTTTTAATGTCAAAAGTTGCACAAAACCAACGCACGCTGCGCATTCACCATTGCAGAATTATTATTGAACTGCGCAGTTGGCTTCAGGCACGAGCGAGCAGAGGCCGGAGGCCTACGGAAAACTACGCCAAAGAAATACCGTTTAATGCGAGTGAATATGAAATCGCGGAGAATGATTCTGACTTATCTATTCTTCAATAGTATATTCATAATTAGGTTCGTCTTTTTTCGCTTCTTCATCTTTCGATTTGAAACTCATGATGAAAATCTGGTCTTTTTTAATTTCCATTTCTTTGCCTTTGTTTGCATAAGATAAAGGAGTACTTTCATAAAGCGAAACAGCGGCAGACTTTGCTCTGTTGCCTTGTTCATTTTTGACGGCACCCTCAACTATTGCAAAACCCGGACCGAAAAAGCCATCAGCAAGCTTGTTACCTACAATAACAGCTCCTTGTTTGGCTATAGCACCTGCATTTACTCCGCTGAGTACACTGTATTTCCCTTCAATATGATTTGTTATCTCAAAACTTTGTTTTTTCCCCGCATCGTAGAATTTTACAGGAACAAACGTAAATGTAGCATCTCTTTTTAACCTTTTAGGATCAGTAACATCAACTATCTTACCTTCTATAGTGCTGCCTGCAGTTACAGGATAATCACCTGCAGTAACAAAATCTTCCAATACCTTTACAGTCCACGTTTCAGGCGGATCTGCCGTTGTAAAATCTGACATTGCCTGTACTTTTACATTTTTTGCCATAACCGGTGTCATAGTTATAATAAATATACCTAATATCAAAGCTATTTTTTTCATTGTTTCTCCTATTTGTTAAAAATTGTATTCAAGTACTGACCTGTATATGAGTTTTTATTGAGTGCAACTTCTCTGGGTGAACCTGTCGCAATAATTTCACCACCTTGGTTGCCGCCCTGCGGCCCTAAATCAATTATATGATCAGCTATCTTTATAAAATCCAAATTGTGTTCGATAATTAAAATAGTATTACCTTGATCTGCAAGCCTTTGAATAATCTTTATAAGTTTGTCCAAATCAGCCCAATGTAAACCGACAGACGGTTCATCCAAAAGATAGAGTGTTTTGCCTGTCGCACGTTTGTTTAATTCAGACGCAAGTTTTATTCGCTGTGCTTCCCCACCTGAAAGCGTTGTAGCACTTTGCCCGAGTTTTATATAATCCAATCCCACGTCATTAAGGGTTTTTAATTTATTTTTTATGGACGGAATACTGTCAAAAAATTCTAACGCCTCTTTAACACTCATTTCTAAAACGTCTGAAATCGTTTTACCCTTATATTTTACCTCTAACGTCTCACGATTGTAGCGTTTACCTTTACAAACATCACATTTTACATAAACATCAGATAAAAAATTCATTTCAATTTTTATAAGTCCGTCACCTTTGCAAGCCTCACATCGACCACCTTTAACATTGAAACTGAATCTTCCAGGCTTATAACCTCTAACTTTTGCTTCATTAGTTTTGGCATAAAGCTCCCTTATATGAGTGAATACATCAGTATATGTGGCAGGATTAGAGCGTGGGGTCCTACCTATTGGCGATTGGTCAATATCAATTACTTTGTCTATGTATTCAAAACCGGTAATTTCATCAACACCTTGGGGTTTAGGTTTATTGCCGCGAATTTTATGAATTGCATATTCATAGATTAAATCCTGCATCAAAGTTGATTTACCTGAACCGGAAACCCCCGTTAAGACAACAATTTTGCCAAGAGGTATATCGACGTCAATATTTTTTAAGTTGTTCAAGTGTGCATTTTTTACGTGCAAAAATTTTCCGTTACCTTCCCTCACTTTTTCAGGAATCGGAATAAACTTTTCGCCGCTCAGATATTTGCCTGTAATTGAACGTTTTGCAGCAATAATATCATCGACTGAACCCTGTGCAATAATTTCCCCGCCGTTTATACCCGCTTTTGGTCCAATATCTACAATATAATCAGCATTTCTTATGGTTTCTTCATCATGTTCCACCACTATAAGCGTATTCCCTAAATTCCTCAGCTTAATAAGTGTTTTGATAAGCCTATCATTATCCCTTTGATGAAGCCCTATCGAAGGTTCATCCAAAACGTACAATACCCCTGAAAGCCCGCTGCCAATCTGTGTAGCAAGTCTTATTCTTTGAGCTTCGCCACCGGATAACGTCCCTGCCATACGGGCTAAATTCAAATATCCTAAACCGACATCTTTTAAAAATCTTAATCTTGCTCTTATCTCGTCTAAAATCTGCTTCGCAATCTGTATATGAAAATCTGATAACTCCAAATATAAATTTTCTATATAATCATATTCTTCATCAACAGACATCAACGTAAATTCATATATATTTTTGCCATTTATTGTTACTGCAAGAGAAAAAGGTTTTAACCTTGCACCGTTACATGCCGGACACGGTGTTGTAACCATATATTTTTCGATTTCTTCTCTCCAATATTCACCGTTTGATTCATTATAACGTTTTTCAAGATAAGGAATTACACCGATATGTCTGTGATATTGAGTATAATATCGTTTAGTTCCGAAACGCTTTACATGAAAAGCAACAACATCCTCCCCGCCATATAAAATTATTTTCTGGTGTTCTTCAGGTAATTCCTGAAACGGTTTGTCCATATCAATTCCATAATGTGCTGCAACTGACTGTAAAACATCATCATAATAAGTATTGGAAGTCCTCGACCACGGATAAATTGCACCTTGTGACAGTGATTTTGTTTTATCAGGAACAATCAAATCAGGATCTATTACAAAATCTGCACCCAAACCCGAACACCGTTCACATGCACCATAAGGATTATTAAAGGAAAATATCCTTGGTGCTAATTCCTCAAAACTTAAATTACACTTAGGACATGCTAATTTTTCACTATACACAATTTCTCTATCGCCGACAACATCAACAATAACTATGCCTTCTGCCTTCTTTAGTGCTATCTGAACACTATCTGCTATTCGTGATTGAGCACTTTCTTTAACCACAATTCTGTCAACAACAACATTAATCGTGTGTTTTTGGGTCTTGTTTAGCTTAACCTCATCCTCATCTAAATTGTAAACTTCATTGTCAATCTTTACCCTTACAAAACCTTCTTGCCTCAATTCCTCAAGTGTAGACTGAAACTCACCTTTTTTACCTCTGACAATTGGTGCAAGTATCTGGATTTTTGTACCTTCAGGCAATTTCATAATACTATTAACTATTTCATCAACTGACTGCGGTTTAATTTCAGAACCACACTCAGGACAATGAGGAACTCCAACTCTTGCGTACAAAAGTCTTAAAAAATCGTATATTTCCGTAACCGTGCCTACAGTAGAACGTGGATTATTACTCGTGGATTTTTGATCAATTGAAATAGCGGGCGAAAGCCCATCTATATAATCCACATTAGGCTTGTCCATCTGTCCCAAAAATTGACGTGCATAGGTTGAAAGACTTTCTATATAACGTCTTTGACCTTCCGCAAAAATGGTATCAAAAGCCAGTGAACTCTTACCACTCCCGGAAACTCCCGTAAACACAACAAGCTCATTCTTTGGAATTTCCAAAGAAACATCCTTTAAATTGTGTTCTTTTGCACCTTTGATTTTTATCTTATCTTGCATATATGTATTATGCCATATAAAATAATAAATTCAAATTCACTTATTAATAACCGCTATATATTAAAACTTCATTATTTTCGTATATCTGCCGGTTATTAACTATGTCACCTTTGCTTGCAGTTACAGAAACATTACACGTATATTGTCTTTTATTCGCAGGTGTTATACGATAACGCTGAATTAAGACTTTATCAATTCTATTATCTCCTCCGACATCAACATATGTGTTTTTACAACCGTTAAGAGTATAGTTGTCACGGTTGTTTGAACCCTCTATAAATGCATCCGACAAACCTTCAAACATATATCCATCACCATTTCTGTATACAGCTGCGTAATTACTTTCTGGTTGATTAGGAAATATAAGATTTGTACCATTAGTTAACACTACATTGTGATAATCCACACCATCGTAGTTGTATACATTTGCCTCAAGTATATCTTGTCTGTCAAAAGCAACATTACCAACCGAAACTGGTGCCACTTGATTTGCGTACAAATTACTCAATGCCGCCATATTTTGTAAATAATTTATCATTATCAAAGTGGGCAAAACATAGTTATATGGATTGTAATAAATAGGAGGCGGTGGCGGAACCGGATGAAAATGATAATAAGGCGGTCTGCGATGAGGTGGTATTTGCGAATACCATTGAGCTTCTATATTATCTTTATCCTTTGGCGCCGCTTCTACCTTGTTTACTGCAACAGGATCTGCCATCATTGCAAGTACCAGTGCTGCGGTTGGTACTGCCTTTTTTACACTACTCGGAACACTTAAGGATTTTGTTTTATCATCTTTTTCTGCTTCAAAGTGAGGTTTCCCGCATTTACAAGAAAATTCTGTTACCGGTAAAATTTTCATACACTTACTCCTAATTTATTTACATTATAATTAAAACACTAAAAAGATATTTTTGCTATATAATTTAATATTCATAATTAAATATTTTAATATTTATAATTAAATAATACTAACAAACACTCATGCTTATAGCAAAAAAATTTCAGGACTTTTATGTTAATATGAAAGTGGCCACAAAGGAGGAACCTAATGCAAATAATTAATGTAAGTTATGATACAAACCACAAATATCCAAACAATCTTTTACTGGAATTAAAAACGTAAAGTGTGCAGGATTGTACAAAAAATATCCTGAATTAGGCAAAGAGTTGGTTGATACCTTCAAAAACAATCCTAAGGTCATGGAATTTTGCAAAAAATATGACGTTAGTGTGGTATTTCATGCAATGAAAGATAATTTTGACAGTGCAAAAGCCTCCGTGTGTATTTTTTATGACAACATTGCAAAAAGTAAAATGAAAAAGTTACTTAATTTCTTTAATGATTCAGATGATAAAGTGGTTATAAGCAGCTGGGGCAAAGATTATAATCTTAATAAAAGCCTTCGGGAAGCTACCAATAGCTTGAAACATGCAATTTCACCGGAAAATCCTTCGGCAAAGTATCAGACCGGACTTTTGAATGCTCATCTGGAAGTCGCTGACAGAAAAATACAGGAAATCTTAACTCATAATGTTGAAGTCAAGCAAAAAAAGTTAAATAAAATCAGCGAAAAGGAAATTTTGAATACTTCTATTAAGGATTTAATAGATAAAAGCAAATAATATAAATCATTTATATTAACTATTTAAAGTGGACCACTAATAACATTTTTTCTGACATTTCACTTAACAAAATTTATTATGTAGTTTTGGAAAACTTATCAGGCGTATTGGCTTGATGAAACTTTTTATGGTGTTGATGGGAAACTTGTCTTAACCTGTTCACTTTGAACATGTCTTCGGACTTTACTTTAAAAAATTTTATTCTTTTCGCAAAATACCTTCGCACTCTGCTCTCAGGTCGCTGAAGTCTAAAATGTTTCGCATTGGGGTTCTGCATAACAAGTTCGATTTTTGTATAAATACAAAATGTCGGAGAAGGGACTTGAACCCTCACGAATTTCTTCATACGCACCTGAAACGTACGTGTCTACCATTCCACCACTCCGACAGAATACAATTATATTATAATATAAAATTTTATTATGCATTACTTTTTTTAAATTTGTTAAAGACGAAAATTTTATAATCAAAATGTTCAATGTAAAATAGCAAATTTTTTTATTCAGAGTTTTTATAAATTCTATGAAAATATCAACATACGTGACAAATAAATTTATAAACTTCACCTCAATCAATTTAGCCCAGCCAGAAAAGGAAAAATCTGACATGTTGATTTTCAAAATGAGTGAAGAAAAAGATAACGCCAGATTAAAATCAGAATTGCTGGATGTATTTGATAAACACATTAAACAAGAAGCGGAAATAAAATCAAGAGGTATTTATTACAAAAGTGAAGTGCTTCAAAAAATGTATCTGAATTTTTTTGAAGCACTTGAAAATGTAAAAGATATAACAACTGAAAAACTTATTGAAATTTTGGATAAAACAGAACCTGGCAATAACGAACTAAAAGAAGAATACAGATATAAGACAGTTTCATTAGAAAAAACATTAACGAGTGCTAAAGACTCTCAAATTAAAGATTTTTTAAATCCTCCAAATACATTGGTATATAAAAGTGATGCTAATGAACAAGAAAGAGAACAAATGTCCAAAAAAATACAAGATTTAGCAGAAAGTACCAAATTAAAAGAGCGTGAAAAAAATGTTTTGAAGGGAAAAGGTAAAGGCGTATCTACAAAAGAACTTGCAGAAGAGAATGGCGTAAGCAGGACAATAATTAACAACTTGTACAATAATGCAATTGCCAAGATTCAAAATGAACAGGGGCTTTTACCGGAAAAATTCAATGATATTGCGGAAAGTTTAATCAATCGATATAACTTAAAAATTGAGAAAAATGAAATAATAAATACGTTTATAAATAATACAAACACATTGTCAAAAAAACCGGAAAAATTGTTTGAGTATATAGAAAAAACAGCAGCTCTTTTAAAAATAAGTCCTGAAGATTTGATTACTGCCGAACTAAGACAACCAGCCTTATTTTTACAAAAACCCGAAACAATATTTGATAATGTGAGTAAAACCTCCAAATTACTTGGAACAAAATTCGAAGACTTTACAAAAGCTGCTCTAAAACAACCGCAGTTATTTTATCAAAAACCTGAAACAATATTAGGTAATATAAATAGAACTTCAAAATCACTTAACATAAAATCTGAAGACTTTACAAAAGCTGCTCTAAAACAGCCGGTATTGTTTTGTTTAAAACCAGAAACAATCTTAAAGAAGTTAAACAATGCTTCTAAGTTACTTCAAATAACTCCTGAAGATTTTATCCAAGCAGCATTTAAACAACCTGCCTTATTTCTTCAAAAACCCGAAACAATATTTGATAATGTGAGTAAAAACTCAAAATTACTGGGAATAAATCCTAAAGACTTTACCGAAAATGCTCTAAAAATGCCGCAATTGTTTTGTTTAAAACCGGAAACTCTGGTCAAAAAGGTTAAAATAATACAATATTACAAAAAAATCCAAAATAAAGATTCTAATAAAATTGTAACCTCACTGCAAACTGATGGAAAATTATATGAAACAATTTTGAACTATTTAGTCAAAAAGTCAGACGGTTTAAAAACGGCCATAGATAAGAAGAATTTTGTAAGATATTTAAGTAACAGCAACAGGATATATAATTTTGAAATTCCAAATCACGAAATTGCGAAAGACTTCATAGCGTTTGCAAAAGAATTTTCCGATAAAAATTTTGGGAAACAAATCTTTAGCTTTAAAATTACCTAATGCTAACAAATGTAAAATTTTTGAAAATTATGTTGAAAATATTCTTTATAATCTGTAATTTGGTGCTATTATAAAGTCGGTGTTGCTGAGCTAATATGCTTCTAATTTTTTTCTCGTCCAAATTTTTGTTAGAAGTATGATAGCTGTAATTGATATTAAATCATTTACAAAAATAGCAAAAAAAAATATTATATTTTTTTTAACAACAAATATTCTGATTACCACGTTATGAAAAGGAGAAAATATGAAAGTCGGAAATTATCAACCTAATCAAAATCCTTATTTTGGGGCAAGATTTATTAACAAATTACAAGGTATTGACATGGATTCAAAAAAAGTTGGAAAAATCTTTGAAAAATTAACAAAAGATTGTCCTAAAAACAAGTTAATTCTTGAAAGCCAAAATGAATCCGGACTGGGTGGGGATATTTTTAAACTTACTGATTATCATGGTAATAAATTGGCTAAAATTAATTGTTTATTTACTAAACATAGCCAATTTGAGCAAGAACCTGTAAAACAAGCTTCTTTATTAAACAATATATTCAGATTTATGCAACAAAGAGCAAATGAAAATATTGAATATAAAGAATTAGGAAGTAAAATATCAAATGAAAAAATTAAATATACAAAATTGCAAAAATCTTTAAATGAGCTACGCAATAAACAAGACGAATTGTTGAAAGCTCAAGAAAAAAATATTGTGAATGACATGCAAAAGTATAATATTGAAATTGATGAAATTAAATCAAATAACTCATCGTTTGAACATGCCTATAAGATGATACACTTTGTGTCTAAATAAATAATAAATTCGGATATGTAATTAGTTTAATTGTACTTAATGAATAACGGCATTTTAATGCCCTGTTATTGTGGTGTATTATAGAGCCAATTTATGCTTATAAGTAAGTCCATTTAGTTCTATCAAAGAATTTATCTGTTGTTTTGAATATTAGTGCTTGTTCCCTAAAATCCTCAATAGGATTCTTTTCAAAAATACATAAATTATTGGGATTACACTTAAAACCTGCGTCCATTAGGTTCTTAGCTGCAGTAGCGCTTGATGTATTATCAAACGAACCAATTACAACACACGAGTTATTTCCAAGTGATTTGTATAAATTTCCTGCAAGATTGATTCTTGTATTCTCATCTTTTAAATACGGCCAAAAGTTCCTTACCATTACAAGTGAATTATCCGGTTTAATCAGTTTGCATTCCTGCGTGGCATCTGAAACTTTAAATTCTACTTTTTCTCTTAGTTTATCTTTTACTTTAACTATAAAGTCGTAATCTGAATATTTTTTTAAGCCTAAATCCTCAATAATTTCGGGTGTTTTTTTCAGAATTTTAAAATATTCATCAAATTTAAATTTTACCTCGCTTTTTATAAGTCCCACATCTTCTTCAAATAATAGTATATATCCCTCTTTTGCTATTTCTATAACATCTTCATCAAAATCAGAAGCATATATGGGGAAGAATTTCTCGGCACCTTTTTCACCATATCTATTAATTAATTTCATAATAAGCGAATAAATCTCATCTCCCGATGAGCAGGCTAAACTGTATATATTTGGCTTGTCGCAGTTTTTAAATTTGTTATTTATATATTGAGCAAAATTATTCCAATCCCCTATATCAGTTCGAAAGAAAATGGTATCATTTCTATGTTGCAATTCACCTTTATCGTTGTATACATTCCTTCGGATAGATGTAAATGCTGTATTATATATATTTTTGCTGTAATAATTCCGGTTTATATTTATTTTCATAACATTATAAAGAAAAAACGAAACTATATTTGCCCATGTTTTAAGTTTTGTAAATATACAAAGTTTTTTTACTTATGTTCTGCTCCTATTTATTTCAGCTATTTTTATTTTGAAAATACTAATGTTTGATTTAACCAAACAGAATTTCTAAGGAAACAGAGAATTTTAAGCAAATATTATTAACAATATGTTATAAAATAAGAATCACTTATTCTTAAAAATGATTTACAATTATGGTATTTATTGTGTATAATACTGGTAAAGTCTTTTACTAGAGTTTATTAATTGATTGTGGAGCTTATATTAACATTGATGATTACTATTTTACAATAGTTAGAAGCAGGATATATAAATAAACTTATGTAACAGTATTATTGGTAGGTCAAAAGGACATTAATGAAAAATATTATCAGAATTGCATGCTTAATTTTATTTTCTATGTATAGTGCTTATTTTTTTATTGGGAGTTCATTGGCACCAATACTGGCGTATTTACAATACTATGACTTATCGGCGAAGCTAACATCATTATATGTTTATTCCTGTCATCAACAACCGGATAGGAGTTTTTGGCTGTTTGGATATCCTGTTGCATTATGCTGCAGGTGTTATGGAGTTTATCTTTCAGTAATGGTTTCTAGCATTTTTGCCATTTATAATAAGCTAAAAATAAATAAATATGTAATATTCTTATTAGCTTTGGTAGTTGCAGTTGATATTTATATTAACTATGGAATTGGGATAAGAACGTATAATACAGGTAATTTAACACGGTTCATAGTCGGTATTATTATGGGGATATTAATCACGGTTGGAATTAACGGAATATTTAGTATAAAAAGGAGAAGTATACTATGAGAGTTCAAAAGACAATTTCATTATTTTTACTCTTAACATTTTGTTCAATGTTTTCAGCACCTTTAGGTGGCTTTGCAAATACTAATTTAAATAAAGAAACTTTGTATGATTTTATTAAAAACACAAAGGACATTACAACTTCATACACATATCCGTCAATGAAATTATCATCATCGGGTAAAGGCAAATCCACGATTGCAGCTCATACACCAATTGTTATTCGTTGTACTGAAACGATTTCTACGAAGGATGTTATAAGTGGCGGGGAAGTAAATTTTGCAGTAGTAAGCGACATTAAGGATTCGGCAGGAAATATTTTAATTAAAGCGGGCACACCTGTAATTGCCCAAATTTCTTTTTCCAGAGCAAAGGGTATGATAGGACGTTCCGGTGAAGTAACTGTTACCGATTTCCATACAACTGCAGTCGATGGTACATATGTTCCATTATCAGGTTCAGTTTCTGCAAGACCGGATGACAAAATGACTACATCAATTGTGTTAAGCGTTTTAGTTTGTCCTTTATTTTTACTTATGAAGGGTGATGATGCCCAAGTCATTGCTGGCACGACAAAAACAGCCTATACAATTTCTGAAATTCATGTCAAAGCTGTAAGATTGTAACTTTTTTGATAGAAAGATTGATGGTAACGGTAATTTGATGAAGTTATTTATACACAAATATGGTCAAAAAGTAAATTAATCATATTAACTTTAGCCACGGAAACGTGGGGTTGTATTTTACAAAACATAATAAAATTATATATATTTACAAAACTTAACTCAATAAGCAAATTATTGTATATAGGGATTTTATATATTCTGTAGAATATCCAAGTCAGGGAAAGCAGCCTATGAATAAGTTGCCTTTATCTTTGCCGGTAGATACTGGCAGGGATAAATACTTAAAGTATAAAATACCCAGATTTATAAATCCTGCGCACCATAAAGTTAATTATGTATCTACCAAAAATCAATTAATACCTATCGAAAGACAAGTTGCACTGTCAAATGCTATGAGCGGTAAGAATATAGTAACATTTTGTGGCAATGGAACTTCTGCTAATGATACAAATGGCACTAATCCGACAGAAGAATTCAAAAAAATAATTCTACATGAACTACAAACAAGTTTGGGACTTATTCAATGTAACCTGAAAACTGGCAATGACCCCGAAGCTGCATCCAAAGCTTTAGTAGTAAAGAATTGCCCCGAACTAATATTCTTTTTAAACAATATCGGCACTAAAGGAGTCATTAACCTGCTTAATGATTATTTAAAAAAATATCAACTTAACTTATCCGCCGAAAATATTGTACGATTACAAAATATTTTGGTTAATATCAGCGAAAAAACTTCTCTAAATTGTATAAACGATAAACATTGTAATATGTCAGGTAATAATTTACCAAGTGCTGTAAATACAGGCATATTAACAACAGCTCAGGTTGTAAAGTCCTACCAGAATGTAAAGTCCGCAGGTTTGTCTGCGACGAAATATCAAAGCAAGAACCAATTGCATAACCCTCTCAGTTTTACCACCAACGTAAAATCTGAACTCGCTACAGAAAGTGATTTAGTTCAAATACATCAAATTGACTTGGAAACATTTGCAGGAAATTATCAAATATTTGAAGATTTTTATACTTACAAGGTTGATTTAGATAAACATGGTATAACAACACACACTTTGAAAACTGAAGATGGAAAATTTATAGGTTATTATCAACTTGAACCGGTTGAAAATGGAGAATTATATATATATTCAATCGGGGTAAAAAAAGAGCTAAGAAATACCAGAAAGTCTTATGATGCAATTAAAAAAATGCAAGAGGAAATAAGCGATTTTGCTCACGAACAGGGTGTTGAAAAAGTCGTGCTTGACGTCGCTGCTAACAATACCAATCTTGTAAAATTATATAAAAAATTGGGATTTAAAATTACTGATGAATATGAAGGTTTTGAGGCAGGGAATAAATATCATGATTATAGAATGGAGGCTAATGTCAAGAATAGTACACAAATCTCTCAAAAATCAGACTATAAAAGTATTGATAGTCTAAATGAATATAGACTTTACGATGAGGAATTTGCATCTTTAAAGGCAGAGATTAAAACAAAACTTGATAACTTGCCACAAATAGCAGGAAAGCTAAAAGATACCCTTTTAACAAAAGAAAATATAACTGTACTGGATAGATTTATATCTGATGAAAAGTTATATAATAAGAAAAATTTGCTAAAGAATCTTGGTTTAATTCTATCTTCCATAAATACCCCAGAACAAGCTGTGTTGGCAAATAAGCTTCTATCCGATGAAAGATTATATAATAATGAGAACTTGGTTGAAAATTTTGGTTTAATACTATCTTACACCAAGACACCTAAACAATCTCAGATAAAAATTGATTTAATGGATAAATTCTTATCCGATAAAAAATTATATAATAATGAAAATTTGGTTGCCAGATTTTGTGATATTTTACATTCAGCCATAACTGTCAAGCAAGCTCAAATAAAAATTGATTTAATGGATAAATTCATATCCGATGAGAAATTACATAATAATGAAGATTGGATTGATAATTTTTTTGATATTCTAAAAAATACCAAAACCTCAGAACAGGCTCAAATAACAAATAAATTCTTTTCTGATGAAAGTATGTACAACAATGAGAATTTGGTTTATTGGTTTTGTAACATTTTATCTTCAGCCAGAACAACCGAACGAGCTCAAATAACAAATAAATTTTTATCTGACAAAAAGTTATTTGAAAATGAAGATTTGGTTGATAGATTCTGTGATATTCTACATTCAATCAATACTCCCGAACAAGCTCAACTAACAAATATGTTTCTATCTGACAATAAATTATATAATAATAAACATTTACTCGAGAATTTCAGTCATATCATAAATCGTGTCCAAATCCCAGAACAAGCACGATTGGTAAATATGTTATTATCCAATAAACGATTATATAACAATAAAGGTTTAATTAACAAATTTTGTGGGATTCTTGATGATACCCAAACACCCGAACAAGCCCAAATGAAAATTGATTTGTTGGATAAATTCCTATCCGAAAAAAAATTATATAATAATAAAAATTGGATAAAAAATTTTAATTCAATTCTATCTTATACTAACACCCCCGAACAGTTGCAGTTGACAAATAAGTTTCTGACTGATAAAAAACTATATAACAATAAGGATTTGGTGGATAAATTTTGTACTATTTTACATTCAATCAATTCCCCAGAACAAGCTCAATTAAAAATTAATCTAATTGATAAACTTATATCTGACGAAAAGTTATGTAATAATCCAGGTTTGCTTGAAAGATTTTGTACTATTTTACATTCAATCAACACACCCGAACAAGCTCAATTAAAAATTGATTTGGTGGATAAATTTATATCCAACGAAGAATTATACAATAATAAGCACCTGATTGAAAATTTTGATTATATTGTTCGTTGTACACAAACCCCCGAGCAAGCTCAATTGGTAAATATGTTTTGGACAAATGAGAAGTTATACCGTAATGAAAATCTGGTAAAGAATTTTGGTACAATTATGTATTTCATCGAGAACCCGAAACAAGCTCAGGTAACAAATAAACTTTTATCCGATGAAAAACTATACAATAATAAAAAATTGGTTGAGCAATTTAGTAATATTCTTTATTGCATCAATAAAAGTCCACAGGCACGATTAACAAATAAACTTTTATCCGATGAAAAACTATACAACAATGAAAAATTGGTTGAGCAATTTAGTAATATTCTATGTAATATCAATGAACCTGAGCAAGCACAATTAATAAGTAAGCTTTTGTCCAATGAAAAGTTGTACAATGACGAAAATTTGATTGAGTCTTTTTATAATATTTTAAGTTCCACCCAAGATCCCCAACAAGTGCTTGTAAAAATTGATTTAGTGGATAAATTTCTATCTGATAAGAAGTTATGCAATAATGAAAATCTGGTTAAGACTTTTTATAATATCCTATCTGTTAATTTACGCAAAAAAGTATTATCCCTAATTGATATAAAAAAAGATGTAACACAATTATCTAATATAGAGGCTTTCTTAATCGCAAACAAGGAATTATTAAAGCAACCTGGTATGAATGAGTTAAAAGATTCCCAAATAAAAGATTTACTAAGCTATAGTTCTATTAACGAAGCAATTTATATATTAGAAATAGGTGGCGAAGATGTACTAAAACATGCAATTGAATTAAAATATGAAAAATACAAAGATTTTATCAGAAATGCTGAAAGTTTTGAATATATTTCTACAGATTTACAACAATTATTAAAAGAGAAAATTGCGAAATTAACTAATCCCGAACAAAAATTGGAAAAAATAAAAATTATTACCACAATCATCGGTAATATAGATGAAGCAAGCCTTAAAGATTTGATTGATTTGATAAAAACACCTGCAATGACTCCTGATCAAAAGGCAATGGCAAATAGAATTTTTTCAACTAAAAAATCATATAATGAACAAATAGAAGATTTTATTATTGAATTTAATGTGCCTGTAAACAAACAGGATAATGTTAGAAAATTACTTCAAAAGGCAGTATTAAATGAAAAATTTTTCACACCACCATCAGTAAATGAACAAATTGCCATTTTAAATAAAAAAATGCAAAGTGTTATGCAAAATAATAAAATTCCTCAAGACAAAAAAACAAGTTATATAAATACACTTAAAAGGCAAATTATAAATATTAAAACAAAACCGGAAGATTATACAAGAGTAAGTATTAATGATACAGGCATAAAATCTCTCGCACAAATCGTTGAGGCACATATTAATTTACCTAATTATCAAAAGGAATTTAATGCGCAGTTAAATAATCTAATATACCAAAAAGCCGGTATAAAAACAACTTCTCAACTGCTTAATTCAATACAGTATGATAATAAATATTTATCAGAACTTATATGTATGTCTAATTACGGGTTTCAAGCTGAATTTGTTAATTTGATAGGATTATTAAAAACTCATCCGGATAAAAAATTAACTGATATTATGTTGGAAATTCCGGAAAACCAGGAAACAAAAGCTTTATTTGAGGAGAATGGTCTTGATTTCAATAAATGGATAAAATTCGATAAAAACTTTAATTATCCATTTACATTAAATTTTGAAGTTGAAAGCGCAGTAGAATTAATAAGAAAAAATTTAGTTAAAGAATTAAATTCCGAACTGGCAAAAAAGCTTGATCCTAAAGAGATTACAAAACTCAAGCAGATTCTTTATGATAATAATATTAAACAAGCAGCCCAGAACAAATTACCCAAAATTATTAAATTGATTAAAAAAGAATTAAATACAAATAAATATTGGCAACAAAACATTCCGGAGATTCAAACATTCAAAGAACACCTCAAAATCTACAAAAAGAATATTAATGATATTGAGAAACTTACAAATACAACCGAAGAATTAAATGTTAGACTTTGGGACAATGATGATGTAGGAAGGAACCTCTTTTTCGGGAACCATGTCGGCTGCTGTACTTCTGTAGGAAATTCCAATTCATTTGCAGCTCCACAACATTTAATGAATTCTTTTGTAAATGGTATAGAAATTGTAGATAAGGCAGGAAACTCGCTGGGGAATTCAATGTGTTACTTTGCAAAAGTAGACGGAGAACTTACTTTTGTAATTGATAGTTTTGAAGCTAACGGGAAATTAGTTGCGGCTCCTGAGGTTTTGAATGCCGTTATTGAATATGCAAAACAAATCTGCAAAAAAATGGGAAGACCTGATGCAAATATAATGTTCGGTTCTGACTATAATAAACTTAATTTAGAAAGATGTATTAGAACGGATAATCATAAAATTGAGATAATAGGTAAAGCCCCTCAACTCACATATATTGATGCACTGGGAGGAATATCAAATATAAATAATATTGTTAAATCAAGAAGTATGTACGAAATAACGAATTTATAAATACTACTGTAAAAAGACAAATGGTTTATATTCACCCTGTTTTGTATATTTGTAATTAGGTAAAAGCACTCTATAATCTTCGTTATCTTCATATGCCCAAATCCATCGATGAAGTGTGCCTATCGAAATACTACCCAAGAATTTATAAACCTTTGGTAGAAGCATTCCCGAATTATACAAATCCAAAAATACTGAGTCAGCCTCTTTTTTTGTCCTATATTTAGTTCTTATATTTTGAAGAGCTTTTACAATATCTACTCTAGCAAGTGCCGTTAATTTTGCACTCTCTGAAATAAATGTCGGGTATTTAGTTGTTGAGTTTAAAGGAACTAATGCGGTGCAATTTGATTGTGTTGCTTCCTTAATTAATTCATCTTGGAGTTTTTCCTGTATTTCAGGTTCTAGTGATGAGTATAATATCTCGTATGATTTACCTCCAAATACTTTAACTTCACGAGCAATATATTTACCTTTTTGAATTGCTAATCTTAATGAACGGTTACTTTTTAACCCTTTTAATTCTGCTATTTTATTAATATCTATATATTCTTCGTTTTTCATCTCAGACACACATTAGCTCGGAATTAAATGTATTGGAACATCACTTCCGAGCTTTGTGTCGTTTTCATATCATTAAAAAATTAGTTTGACTTATATAAATATAAATAATAATAATTGGCTTTTGTAAAAAAAAGTTTACAAATTCCCTAAAAAAGAGGAACCAAAATTTTAATTATTTGCGGAACTGGACTTTACCAAAATAATCATTTTATACGTACACTTCAAAATCGGTGCGTAACTCAGCTATATTAAGAAAATCTCAATCTATCCGTACAGTCCGAAAAAAGTCCAGTTCGGCAGTTTGATTTTTTTGGAATACTTAAAATTCCGACCTGAAAAAGCCCACACAAAGCGGGCTGTCCAAAATAATTAAAGTATCCGTACAAATCAATCTGGTCGTTAAATTACATCGTTAAATTACACCGGTCGTTAAATTACATCTGATAAGATTTGTCAAATTGTATACTGTAAAAGAAACACATGGTTTGATTATTTTGTACAGATGGTTTGATTATTTTCGGCAACATGGAGTATAAAACTTTTTTTAATTTATGATAATATGCCTCTAAGAGGTTGGAAGTTATAATGACAGATTTAACATTTGAAAAAGCGATTCAAGAATGTTGTGATAAAAAGAAGCATTTATTACTAGGAAATGGATTTAGCATTAATTTTGATCCGAGTTTTAATTATCCGAATTTACTTTCTAAATCTAAGTTGCCTGCAAAAATAAAAGATATATTTAATAAACAGGGTGATTATGAGCAGGTTATAGATAGATTAAATTATTCTTCTAAAGTTTTCAATGCAATAAACGAATATAGTCTTGCAAATAGTTTTTCTAATTTAGCAGAAGATTTAAAACGTGATTTAGTTACCACAATTACTAAAATACAATCAAAGGTGCATAATGATGATAATAGAAATCATAATACACTTAAATTTATATCAAATTTCAATAATATTTTTACTCTTAATTATGACTTACTACTTTACTGGGTAATAATGTATGCTGTAAATTTCAACCACAAAGATCAATTTGGATATAAAAACTATGTTAAAAATCCTGACTTTTATCCAAAAGATGGGTTTGATAACAATCCTAATGGTGATGATTGCATTTGGAGTAAAGGTAAAAAGGAACAAAATGTTTTCTACCTGCATGGAGGTTTGCATTTATTTTATGATAGCCAAAATACATATAAATTGATTTCCGACAGAAATAATAACCAGTCTATATCTGATAAAACCATTTTTTTGCTTAACCAAGGGATTTCTCCATTAGTCATTACTGAAGGTAATAGCAAGGATAAAAAATTTTGGATTGACCAAAATGATTACCTGCAATATTGCTACAACAAACTTTCAGAAATAAACGGTGTTTTGTTTATCCATGGTCATTCTTTAAATGAGACAGACCAACATATCTTTGATGCAATAAATAACAATCCAAATATACAGGAAATATATATAAGCATTCACCCCGAAAGTGGTGAAACTATTGACAAAAAAAGTAAATTAGCTGAAGATGCGTTTAACTGTGACAAAATAAATTTACATTTTTATGATGCAGACAGTGTACATATATGGTGACGTTTTTCATTACTTTGTAAAAAATAATTAATAATAAAGAAAATATTTAAAGAATTGGCTTTGAAGCTCCGTTAAAGAATACGGATAATTATCGAGGAGCTTAATGAGCTATGGACAAAAACCTGAGTATTCAGGAAATAAAACTGTTGGCGGAATTTAAAACC
>CASGCE010000035.1 GCA_949299935.1 uncultured bacterium
GCAATATTTGCGTCAAATGTAATTTTATTGTTGTTTGCATTAATTGCAAGATTACCAAAATTATTCAATGCGCCACCATTTAATCCTGCGCTGTTTGCCTTGAATAAAGCTGCGTTTTCATCTGCATTAATATCTAATTTATTGGTGTTATAAACAGCACCACCGGATTTTGCAGAGTTATCAGACCAAATAGAGTCGCTGATAGTCGTTGTCCCTGAATTATATAATGCCCCGCCTGAACCTGTTGCAATAGAAAATCCGCTGGAGCCTTTTGAAGTATCAACTGATGAATTACCAACATTATCAATTGTCAATGTTTGACCACTATTAACGATTATACCCCTAATGCCACTACCGCTTGTGATAATATCATTGCCATTTCCAAAGATTGTAAATTCTCTGTTATCACCTGCAAGAGTCCCCAGAGTTTTGGTTACGGTTTCTTGGCTAAGCATAGAATATGCATCTATTGCACTGTTTGACATTGCTTCAGCTAAACTTGCGGCTGTCGGGCTGTCTGATCTTGTAACATTAAATACGCCAAACTTTGCGTTATCTAAGGTAAATGTGTATTCATAACCTTCTGAAGTCAATGTTTTTAATACAGGGCTCTGAGATAGTTCAATATTATCCTTAACGGCAGATTCCATAAACGTTCCGCTGCCTGCTGTACCGTCTGCTGTTACATTTATAGCATTAAGATTAAATTTTGCAGAATCAACACCAGACTCAAGACCATTGATAACTAATTTATCGGATATTCCGGAATTTGCATCAAAATCAAGGTTTAAGTTTGTTGTGTTTGTATTTGCCCCCAACACGTCGATTGTTAGGACATCACCAGCATGGTCGTTTCTTAAATCTAATGCAGCGCCATAAGCACCTAAGAAATTAAGTGTTTGATTAGCGGCTTCTTGACCTAACTTTAAAGTTCCGGCATCACCAGTCGCACCACCGCCAAGATTAATCCCGTATCCGCCATCAAGTGCTTTATCTAAGACTACCGTACCTGCGTAATTATTGGTAAAATCAGTATTAATATTTAGCATTGAGTTTGAACCAGCAAACTTGATTGTATCGTTAATTGTTAAAGTTTTACCCTCAGATGCCATAGCATTTAGTGCACCTGTTAAATAAATGCCGCTGCCTGTTCCACCAGCCGTACCTGTAGAGTTATTGTTTTCAAAAACAACATCTTTTGAATTGGCTTGAATTGTCGTTGTTGAAGATGATTCACTATAAATTGCACCGCCTTCTTTGGCCGCATTATTCCTAAATGATGAATCAGTTATGGTTAAGCCGTTAACATCTGATGAAGCATATATTGCACCGCCTTTTGAATTCGCTCCTGTTGCTTTATTTGATGTAAAATTCGTATTTTCAACAGTTAATCCGATATTTGCTGAATCTGTTATCTCGGATCTCTCAGCATATATTGCACCACCATTATTTACGGTTTCGTTACCTTCAAAAGAGGAATTCTTTATTGTAGAATTTATATCATATACTGGGATATAGGCTATTGCACCGCCTGAATTTGTTGATTTATTAGATGTAAAAGTAACAGTATCAAGAGTTGAGTTTTCAGAAGCAATCATCATTGCTCCGCCGTCTTGTGTCGTTGTCTGCGGTGCGGAATCATAATCTTTTATTCCGTTATAGTTAAAGGTTGAATCTGAAATTACTAAATTATCTACATAAGATTCTATTGCACCACCATAGGATTGATTTGATGCATCATGCACGGTGTTGCCGGTAAAAACAGAATCAGAGATAGTAACCTTGTTAGCACCTGAAAGTTTAAGAGCTCCACCCTGCCCATAACGGTTTGAATATTGACCGGTTACATAATTATTGAGAAAATTCATATCCGCTATTTCAAGTTCACTACCATATACTTCCCAATATAAAGTTGAATTAACCGCATTTTGTATTGTTCCACCCGTTATTGAAGTCTTTGCACCTTCTGCATTTCCCTCAAAATAAAATACCGAATTGTGAGGAATACCGTACGATTCATAACCTTGGTTTACTTGAGCATCTAAAACTTTAGAATTTAAATTTATTGTTTCAGGAACTGTATTTTTTGAATAAATTGCATCCACATCACTTGCGGTAATGTTTCCCTCAAATATTACGCTATTGCCAGTCACGACATTGGATTTTAACTCGTCCCAATTTGAGACAGGAGTTTCTGCCGCACTTGTTTTTAATGGCATATTTAACAACAATATTGAAACCAACATTGGTAATACTAAAGTTCTTTTCAATAACCTTTTCAAATCCATTCTTTATTCCTCATGTTTTATCTTTTTTATAACTCCACAAAAGCAAAAAACACCTCTAAAACAAAGTTGCACAGAGGTGTTTTAAATTTTCATTCGTTTTATGCCCGAATATAAACTCTTTTTCATCACGCTTTCTTAAGTTATTTTTCATCACCAATCGCTTCGTCCCGTTAACAAAATTTTCATTAAGTTAAGAAAACGATAAGCACCTTTATTCTACCATAAATTGACAATTTTTTCATCATAACTACACCTTGTAACAAAATTGTTACATAACTAGAAAATCGGCATTTTACTTGGCTTTGACTATATGTATAATCTTTGATACTCGTTCGGTTTTCTGTAGAAAAACTTTTTATTTACATATGTTAAAAAAATTAAGTTTCAAAAAAATTTTTATTACAGTTTTTGGGCAAACTGCATAACAACAATTGTAGTATATCCCGACTGTTTACCCCAATAAACAAGCTATGTAATTACATTGTTGAAAAGCTGCGCCCGGTTGTTAAACCTATAAACCTGTTAATCGTAATATGTTACAATAAATTAATATAACAACAGAAATTATTTTTACGAGTTTAGAATAAAAGAGAAGAAAGTAACTATGAGGAGTATGTATGAAAATTAACGGTTATCAATCAAGCTACAATCATAATTTTGGAGCCAAGTTTGTAAACAATACAAAAGATTTGGACATTGATGCGCAAAAAGTCGGCACAATTTTTGAAAAATTAACACAAGATATACCTGATGAAACTCTATCTTTAGATAAACAATACGCTTGGGGCGAGGGTGGAGATGTATTCACACTCAAAGATAACGCTAACAATAAATTGGCAAGAATCGCCTGTTCCTTCACTACTCATAGTAAAATGGATGAAAATCCAGAAACACAAGCATCATTATTGAATAACATATTTAGATTCATGAGAGCAAGAGCAAGTGAAAATGCTTCCTTCAATGAAATAACTCAAAAAATGAATATTTTGAAAAAACAAATGAATTATTTGACCGAACAGGAAGAAAACCTTCATAATAAACAATATCAAAATATAATCAAAGATGCACAAAAATATGATATTGAAATATCACAATTGAACTCTTATGATCCGGATTTCAAACGAATTTATAAAACAGCTCAATATATGATAAGAAGCACTCAAGAAGATTCATTTATCAACAGGATACAAGCTAAGCATGATGCAGTAAAGAATTAATTGAAATCACTTGTTAATTCTCTGCTTCAAAAAGCAACGGAATAAATGAAATTAAAAATCAAAATATGACCAAAGCTGTACGAAAATACCAACTTGAAAATTGTGAAAAACACCTTTAAAGCTGATATTTAAGGGAAAAATGCTTTTCATATTGCATACAAAAGCACAACAAGTATTAATCCAATCCGCCTAATTTGATAAATTTGTTTTTTAAACGGCTAACACTTTCAATAAGATAATCCGCCACGTTTTTATCATCGGGTATGGAGTTAAAAATAATTTTGTCTTCCAGTTTTGGAGGTAATTCCTTTTGTTTAAACAGATTAACAAAGAAACTTTTTACAGGATTTTTAATTTTAGGTTTTTCAGGCAATATTTTAGAAATAACATACTTAAATCCAAAATGCCTCAAGTCCTCCGGATGAAAAAGGTTAACACATGGTAAAACTTCGATATTGACATCTTTTGCCAATTCTTCAAGTCTTGGTATAGCATCAACCGCATGTTTTGCAAAGCGTTTACCGACAACTTGTTCGATTTTAGCAGGATTTATGTAGAGTGCAGTAAAACCGGTATTATTTTGACAGCTGCTATAACTATTTACTCGCATTTTCAATTCCTTTCTCTCTTTAAACTCCACAACTACTTACATTAAAACTCGTAAAAATAAAATTTGCTATAATTTTAACAGAATGTAAAGCTGTAATATTATTTAAATATTATTTACAGAAAAATGAAGCTGTTATTCGCTTCTGGAATTATGTATAATATTTTGCATAAGTTAAGTTGGCATAAATGTAACAAAAAGTTAACAGTTTAAAAAAAATCTTTTTGATGTTTTAATAATAGTGTGATGAATTAAGGGGGTAAACATGGTTAGAATTTATGGTATGAACAGATTCGTAAGTGAAAAAAGTACAGCGGTTCAAAGAATAGTAAAAATTTTACCTAAAACAGATACTCAAGTCATAAAATTTATGAATGACGGGAAGTTAATGTCTAAAATAGTTATTCCTGGACCCGGAAATAGAAATTCCAGATATATTGCTAAGCTAATAACAAATTATAAAAATGAAAAACCGTATAAAATTATGCTGGACTTCATAAAACGCCCTTATAAGGATTTTAGCGACTTTCCTAATTGGATGAAGTTTAGGCCCAAGGTATAGAATTTTGTTTTAACCGTAAAATTATCTTGAATAAAATAAATTGAAATTTTAAAATTATGTAAAATATCAATTAAATTGAAATCAAATAACACCAACTTAAAATAAATATTTAAAAAGCGTCTTTAAGTTATAACTTAAAGACGCTTTTTAGTATCAGAATTTATTACGCATGCAATTGAGCTAAGTAATCAGCAATATCCCAATCGTGCCCCATTTTTTTTACTGCTTCTCGCAATGTTTTAATTATTTTTTCTTCATTTTTAGCAGTAAATGCCCTAAGTGATATTGGTTTTATATATTTGTTTATATCTTCACCATATTTTTCATGACTTAGGAAAACCTTATCTAATGCTTCATTTATAAAAACATCCGTATTTTCTTCTTTTTCTAATCGATTAATAAATCCACCTCTTTCTTTTAAAATTTGAGATAGTTTATTAATACTTTTTGTACTCACTGCCATTGGCTCACAGGTTTTTAAATATAAACCGGTAAAATTAACATTATTTTGTATATTCATCAAACAATACCTCCTTTTGTGTATTAAAAAAACAAAAAAAAAAATTTGCCATAACAATTACAAAATTTAAAATTATAACCTTATTTACATATTCTTTTTATATTTCCGAGTAAATTGAAATAAATTTCCACCAAAATTTAAAATTTTGAAAAAATTTTCAACACTGTCCAGTCCCAAAATTTCTGAACAGTGTCTAAATTCTCGCCATTTAAGGTTTTGAGACACTATCATGTTTTAGACATTGACAGACAGTAGTCGGACTTTTTTGCCAGTTCAGGAATTTTTCATTTTTAGCAAATTCCGACTAAAAAAATCAAGATATATTTAAAACACAGTACTATCAGTTCAAAAAAATCAAATTCCTGTAATGTCTGTCAAACCAAAGCAAAGCCTCACTTTTTTCATTAAAAAACTCCTCGGGCACTCTTGAGTCGCTCGCGTTAAACGAGTCTACGGATTTTGCTGCAAAGAATTTCATTCTTTTTGCAAAAGTCCTCCGCTCTCTGCTCGCTGGACTCTAAAGCAAGGCATACGCTTTGCGGTTCTCGTCCAACTTTGCACATTTTTATTGTAAAAGAACACATGGTTTGATTATTTGTTACAGATGGTTTGATTATTTTGGGCAACATCAACTTAAAATTTTAAATAAATGAACAAATTGAAATTTCAAAACGTTCACCCATTGTCAAGTGGTCTTTTTATGGTTGATTACGTATTAATCCATATCACCTTTGTAGGCACAGGGGATATTTTCTTCTTTTAAATAGTTCATACCCCACTTGTTCAACTCAATAATTGCCGGAATAAGTGTTTCACCTCTTTTTGTTAGCGAATATTCAGTCTTTGGCGGCACTATCGGATAAAGTTTCCGTTTAATTATTCCGTCTGCTTCAAGTTCTTTTAACTGCTGAATAAGCATTTTGGGTGTAGCGTGAGAAATTAGTTTTTGCAGTTCGTTATACCTCAATGTTTTATTTATAAGATGCCCGATTATAACCCCTTTATACTTCCCGCCGATTATCTCCATGGTTACTTCTAACGGGCATTGATATTCATCTTTTCTTCGTTTTATCATATATAAAATCCTTATTTACTTTTTAGTAAGTATTATACAAAAAAGTGCATTCTTGTCAAAATGATAATAACTATATAAAATTGTTTTATTATAAGGAGGGTATCTAAATGAAAATTACACAAGTAAGAAATGCAACGATTATAGTGGAATACAATAATACAAAATTCCTAATAGACCCTTGGCTTATGCCTAAAGATTATATGCCGGGGTTTGATACAGCGATAAATTCCGAAATTCGCCAGCCAAGAGCGGAGCTGCCATTTGAAATTGAAAAAATTGTTGATGTTAATGCAGTTATTATTACTCATATTCATCCTGACCACTGGGATGAATTTGCTGAAAAAGCTCTGGATAAAAATATAAAAGTTTTTGTGCAATCTTCTGTTGACAAAGATTACGTCATTACAAAAGGGTTTACAAATGTTGAAATTATAGAGGAAACGGGAACTGAATATAATGGCATAACTCTATACAAAACAGGTACTCAGCATGGCAAAAGAGAAATAATTAAACCGCTATGCGATTCTATCGGCTTGCCTTATGATGCAATGGGTGTTGTTTTTAAATCAAATAATGAAAAAACATTGTATATTGCAGGCGATACAATTTGGTGTGAGGAAGTAAAAGATGTCTTAGGCAAATACAAGCCTGAAGTTATAGTAGTAAATGCCTGTGCTGCAACTCTTTTGAACGGAGAACGCATAATTATGAATATTGAAGATGTAAAAAATGTTATGGATGCTGCGCCTGACGCAAAAGTAATTGCAAGTCATTTAGATACAGTCAGCCATCTTTCTGTTACAAGAGAAGATTTAAAAGAATTTAAAACTAAAAATAATATTGGTAATCTGTTAATCCCTGATGATGGAGAAACGCTTGATTTTATAGGCAATAATTAAAATTTTATACTAATGAAGTTGCTCAACCCAAGGTCGGAAAAATTTTCCCGACCTTGTTTCAAATTCTCAAACCTTATGATATTTTTGTGAAAATTTGCGGAACTGGACTATTCCGAAATAATCAAATTATCCGTACAGTTCAAATTTGGTGCGTATCTCACTGATAATATACAAATCTCAATCTATCCGTACAGTCCAGAAAAAGTCCAGTTTTCCAGTTTGATTTTTTTGGAACACTTAATTTTTCCGACCCGAAAACGCCCACACAAAGCCTACTTTACCAAAATAATCTATCTAGCCGTACAAATCAACCTGGACAAAAAACTACATTTATTCTAAAAAAGTGGGGTTCCTTCCCCACTTTTTCCAATAAAAAACTCCCCAGGCTGGACTCGAACCAGCAGCCTACCGGTTAACAGCCGGTTGCTCCGCCATTGAGCTACTGAGGATTATAAACTCATTATAAAATAAAAATTTTTCTTGTAAAGTACTTTTTCAAAATTATTGGCAAACTATACAGTTGTGTGTTAGAATGTTTCATGTAAATTTTATATATGGAGGTAATTATGTCCAATCCGGTTTTTAACGATAATGTTGCAGAACAGGCAAGAATTTTAGAAGGCGAGCCTATGACAATCAGCGGAGCTGTTAACAAAACTCTTATACTTTTAGCATGTTTAATTGTTTCCGCGGGTTATACTTGGTTTTTATGGTTAAACGGCTATACCGACAAAGCTCAGATGCTTACAGTTGCAGGGGCGTTTGTAGGCTTTATTCTCGCCATGGTTATAATTTTTACGCGAAAAGCGATGCACATTTTAGCGCCTTTATACACAATCTGCGAGGGTTTTTTCATCGGCGGAGTTTCTGCCGTTTATGCCGCTCAGTATTCCGGAATTGTAACGCAAGCCGTTACTGCAACTTTTGCCGCATTATTTTCCATGCTCATTTTATATCGGGCTGGAGTTATAAGATGCACTGAAAAATTCCGTGCTGTAATCTTTACGGCCACATTATCCGTCGCACTCGTTTATTTAATCCAAATAGTAGCATCCTTTTTCAATCG
Organism: uncultured bacterium; assembly: GCA_949299935.1. GTDB lineage: Bacteria > Cyanobacteriota > Vampirovibrionia > Gastranaerophilales > Gastranaerophilaceae > SIG32. The sequence goes on from CASGCE010000035.1 coordinate 8,235, forward strand.
TGGCATACCTCAAATCTTTACTGCAAGTCCTATTGGTATAGGTTTCAGCATTTTAGTTGTTGCCATTGCAGCTTTAAATCTTATTATTGATTTTGACTTTATTGAGCGAGGATCTCAGGGGTTATTCGAGAAAAAATACGAATGGTACGGTGCATTTGGACTTATGGTAAGTTTAATATGGCTATATTTGGAGATGCTAAGATTACTTGCCAAACTAAGTGACAGAAGATAGCACAAAAAACTCCGTTACACACGGAGTTTTTTCTCTGAAATGACCGAGCCATAAATTTTACCAAACTTAAATTCTTTTAACAAAACCTGCCGTATAGAATTTGTCAAGGAGCGGTCATTGCAATCCAGGTGGACGGTGAGGTAATTTTCCGTAACACCTTTAAGCATTCCATCATACTTATCAAGCTTTTTTTCAATAAGCACATTACGAATTTTACCGAGGTTATTCAAGACAAAATCATTATACTTATTGGCAGAAATTTTTTTAATAACGGTCGCACGTTGTTCTTTAAGCTTTTCATCAACCTGATAAGGCATATTTGCCCCTGCGGTTCCCTTACGAAGTGAATAAGGGAAAGTATGGATTTGTGAAAGTCCTGATTTTTCGAGGTTCATCCTTGTAATTTCAAAATCCTCATCAGTTTCTCCGGCAAAGCCCGTTATAATATCGCTTCCCAAAAACGGTAAATCAAATAAGGAATTAATTTTGTCAATCTGCCGTAAGAAATTCTCAACCCGATAGTATCTGTTCATACTGGCGAGTGTTTTATCGCAAGCGGATTGTAACGAGAGGTGAAAATGGGGGCAAAATTTATCAGATTCAACTAAAAAATCCAGCAAATCATCAGTAATTTCCGAGGGATTTAAAGAACCCAGTCTATAGCGTACCAGATCGGTTTCAGTTTCAACCGATTTTAACAAATCCAAAAGGTTTAATCCTATATCCTTACCCCAAAGTCCTATATGAATACCCGTAAACACAATTTCCTTAAAGCCGTGCTGCGTGAAATTATTTATGCCGTCAATAATGAAATCCAAATCTGCACTTCTGCAATTCCCACGTGCAAACGGAATTACGCAATACGCACAGCGATTATCACATCCGTCTTGGATTTTAAGGCTTGCACGAGTTTTTGACATATCGTCAAGTTTAACTTTATTAAATTCATTCAACAGCATAATATCTGACACAAAACAAGAACTTGGTTTATCTAAATAATCCGCCAGACAAAGTTTTTCATCGTTGCCGATTACGTAATCTATAAACTCATTTTGCAACAGTTTTTCCTTTTCAAGCTGGGCGATGCAGCCTGTCAGAACTGTCTTAATATACGGATTTTTATGTTTTGCGTTTCTCAGAAGATAAAGTGCTTCGTTGTCACTTTTTTGGGTGACAGAGCAGGAATTTAGAATATAAAAATCGGCATTTTCGAGTCTTGAAACTTTTTCAAACCCGTTTTTAACAAGGTTTTCTTCAATGACAAACCCCTCAAACTGGTTTGACTTGCAGCCCATAGTATGTATCAAAAATCTTTTCATCCATATAATGATAATCAAAATAAAAAATATTGTAAATAATTATTAAAAAGAATAAATTACCTGACAAAATAATTTACTTTTTGTTTTTACATGTATATAATGAAGATGTGAAAGGTGTGTGTAAAGATGCAAGTAAATGCGATTAGCTCACAAAATATCGGTTTCGCGCATGATTTTAGAGGCAAACGTGATAACATTGATGCGTTTATTAACCTCGATGACGAAACTATAAGACAGTTGGCATATCTAAAAACAGTCAACAGCGTTGACGACAAACGTCATAAAAAGCTTGACAGAGGTTTAATGAATTTGGTACCTGTTGCAGCGGGTGTTGTAGCGGCAGTTGCCACTCCGAAATTATGGTCAAAAGCAGGTCGAATCGAAAAGCTTATGGCTTTTGGTGAAACAGTAGTAAAATGGTTTGCGGCATTCGGAATTATTGATTTAGTATTTGCAGGCAAAAACAAACTTGACCAAACATCTGAAAAATCACGCGAATTTAGCAACAACAACCCACTGTTATCCTTCTTAGCAACAGCCGGCTTAAGCTTTGCAGCGATTGCAGGTGCTAAGAAAGGTTTTGGCAAGCTGGTTGACAAATATGGTACAAGATTTATCAACAAATTTGATGATCAAATTACCAATGTACTTGTAAAAGCGGGTGAAAAACTGGACAACAGCAAAGTTTTGAATTGGATTTCAAAACAAACTGCCAAATTGTCAAGCAAGACTCCTGCAGCCTTAAAAAATATCGGCAGCGGAATAATCGAGTGGTCACCGCTTATTTTAGGACTCGGTGCAGTAACACATTCAGCTGATCATGGTCGGGTTAAAGCTCGGGAATTTTCTAAAAATTATAACGATTTGAAGGACAAGCAATTTGAACTTTCCAAAAGAAGAATGACCGAATTGGCAGTTCAAAACGATTTTATGCTTACAAATCCTCGAAACAAAGAAGAAATTGATTTAATAGAAAAATCTTAATAGAAGTGTAGTGTGTAGAGTAAAAAACGTCGGCTAAAAATGCCGGCGTTTTTTTAATTTCAAAATAACTGAAACATAAAATAACTAAAACAGTTTCAACACAACAAAAAAGAGGCTCCAAAATTGGAACCTCTTTTAATTTACATAAGATGAATTACTTCATCAATTCGCCGACAGCTTTGTAAACAGCCATACGTTTTTCGGCATCTTCTTGAGCCTGAGCATAAAGTGCTTCAGCAGCTTCAGGGTTCGTTTTCATCAATGATTTATAACGACCTTCAGATCTGATGAATTCTTGGTAATCGCCTTTAGGCTCTTTAGCGTCCCAAGTGAACGGTACTTCATTTTCAGGGTTGTATCTGTAAAGCGGGAAGTAACCGGCTTCGACAGCGCGTTTTTGTTCAGTTTGAGTTTTACTCATATCAATACCGTGAGCAATACAAGGAGCATAAGCAAATATGATAGACGGACCTTTGTATGCTTCAGCCTCTTGGAAAGCTTTAAGAGTTTGAGCTCTGTCAGCACCCAAAGCAACAGATGCGACGTACACATAACCGTAAGACATACTCATCAAGCCCATATTTTTCTTGTAAGTTTTCTTACCGCCGGTAGCGAACTTAGCAACAGCACCTGTAGGTGTTGATTTAGAAGCCTGACCGCCGGTATTAGAGTAAACCTCCGTATCAAGAACGAGGATATTAACATCCTGGTTTTGAGCCAATACGTGGTCAATACCGCCGTAACCGATATCGTTTGCCCAACCGTCACCACCGATAATCCATACAGATTTATCAGTGAAGTAGTCTTGAAGTTCTCTCACCTTTGCCAAATCTGGACATTCAACGTCTTTATATTTAGCAAGAACTGCTTTAGCCTTATCTTGAGCAGCACGAGCTTCTTCAGTTTTTGAATTTTCAAAGTGTGACATTGCTTCTTCAAGTGCTGATTTCAAATCGGCAGGAGTTTTCTCGTTTTCAAGCACTTTTTCGACGTAAGTTTTCAAAGTACTTCTGTTTTGATCGACAGCCAATCTCATACCGAAGCCGAATTCAGCGTTGTCCTCAAATAATGAATTTGCCCAAGCCGGACCGCGACCTTCCTTAGTAGTCGTATAAGGAATTGTCGGGAATGTACCTGAGTAAATTGAAGAACAGCCTGTTGCATTTGCAACTATCATGTTTTCACCGAACAATTGTGAAACAAGTTTCACATAAGGTGTTTCGCCGCAACCTGCGCAAGCGCCTGAAAATTCGAATAACGGTTTTCTAAGCATTGCACCTTTAATAGTTTTGGTTGTGTTTTTACCCATAACGTTGTCAGGCAGTGAGTCGAAGAATCTTTCGTTAACAACTTCGCCTACTGCTTCTTCTTCCTCAATTGAAGACCAGCTTAACGCTGCCTTTTCAGGGTTTTTAGCCATAGGGCATTGATCTATACAAACTCCGCAGCCCGTACAATCTTTGCAATAAACTTGGACTTTGAATTGTTCGCCGTTTTCGTTTGGTTTTGCGTCAACTGTTTTGAACGAAGCCGGAGCGTCTTTCAATGAATCTTTTTCAATCAATTTGGTTCTGATTGCAGCGTGTGGACAAGCTGAAGCACAGATACCGCATTGAATACAAAATTCAGGATTCCACTTGGGAACTCTCGGTGCGATACCGCGTTTTTCAAGACAAGCTGTACCTGTCGGAATTACACCATCAACACTCATTGCTGATACAGGAATATCATCGCCCTTTTGTCTCATTGAAGGTTCAATGATTTTCTTGGCAAAATCAGATGCATTATCCGGTATAAGTTTTACATCATCAGCAGCTTCAACAGCTGAAAGTGATGACGGAACAACAACCTCCTCAGTTGCATCAACCGCTGCATCAATCAATGCAAGGTTCATGTTAACAACATCGTCGCCTTTTTTCTTGAAGGTTTTCTTAGTCATTTCTCTCATACCTTCCAAAGCCTGTTCAAACGGAATAATTCCTGAAACTTTGAAGTATGCAACCATCATAACCGTGTTAGCACCTTTACCGCGCAAGCCCGGTTGTTGCTCTATAAGTTTTTCGGCATCTACGTTGTAGAATTTGATTTTCTTATCAATTATTGTTTTTTGCATTTCACGTGTTAAACGGGAAAAAGCCTCATCCTTCGTATAAGGACTGTTCAACAGGAAGGTTCCGCCTTCTTTTATACCTTTTAACAAGTCATATCTGCCAATGTATGCATGAGCTGAGCATGATACAAAGTCCGGAGCTGTAATAAGGTACGTTGATTTTATCGGTTTGTCACCGAATCTTAAGTGAGAAACGGTTACACCGAAAGATTTTTTAGAATCATAAGCAAAGTATGCTTGAGCATCTTTATTTGTGTATTGACCGATAATTTTAATAGAGTTTTTGTTAGCACCAACGGTACCGTCTGAACCCAAACCCCAAAACATACAGTTTGTAGTGCCTTCCGGTTCTGTTACGATGTGTTCCGTAACCTTCAATGATTTGTGAGTTACATCATCTTCAATACCTACGGTAAATCCGTGGAAACCGTTATTTTCTGCGTGTTTGTAAACAGCAAGAACCATTGACGGTGTAAATTCTTTTGAAGATAGACCGTAACGTCCGCCGATTACTCTGATATCTTTGTTTTCCAAAGCTGCAACAACATCTAGGTATAAAGGTTCACCGATTGAACCTGGTTCTTTTGTTCTGTCTAAAACTGTTATACGTTTTACGGTTTTTGGTAATGCTTCGTTGAAGCGTTTAACATCAAACGGTCTGTATAATCTTACTTTTACCAAACCGTATTTACTACCGCGTTTTGCGTTCAAGTATTCAATAGTTTCTTCTATTGTTTCGCATCCTGAACCCATAGCCACAATAACATCCGTTGCATCAGGTGCACCGACATAGTCAAACGGATGATATTGTCTGCCGGTAACTTTTGCAACTTTATCCATGTATTCTTGAACAATTTCGGGAACCAAGTCGTAGTATTTGTTAACAGTTTCACGACCTTGAAAGTAAACGTCTGTATTTTGAGCACCTACTTTACAAACCGGAGCCTCAGGTCGCATTGCTCTGTTTTTAAATTCTTCGATATATTTAGGTTCAACAAGTTTTGCAATGTCTTCGTAAGAAATTTCTTCGATTTTGTGTACTTCGTGAGAAGTTCTGAAACCGTCAAAAAATTGCAAAAACGGAACTTTTGCTTTGTAAGTAGCCAAATGCGCTACCAAAGCCAAATCCATTTCTTCTTGTACTGAGTTTGCAGCCAGCATTGCATACCCTGTATTACGGCAACCCATAACGTCTGAATGATCTCCGAATATTGATAGTGATTGTGCAGCTAAAGCACGTGCTGCTACGTGTATTACTGACGGAAGCATTTCACCCGCTATTTTGTGCATTACGGGAATCATCAACAACAAACCTTGAGAAGCTGTATATGTTGATGTCAAAGTACCTGCTGCCAAAGCACCGTGTACGGCACCTGCTGCACCTGCTTCTGATTGCATTTCGGCAACTCTCACTTCTTTGCCCCAAATGTTTTTCTTGTGTTGTGATGCCCATTCATCAATCCATTCACCCATCGTTGATGATGGAGTAATCGGGTAAATTGCTGATACTTCGCTTAAGGCATACGCTATATGCGCCGCTGCGTAGTTACCGTCAACTGTTATAGTTTTTCCCGGCATATTTAGTATCCTCCTTATTTTCCATACTTAATAAATAACCTACGCACAATATCATAATACAAACATTTTACTGTGACAATTAAATTTTCTGGCTTTATACTTTAATGTGTTTATTTCGTGCTTTAATTAATTTAGCTTGGTTTTTATAATCGTATTCTGTAAACTTATGTAAAAATTTATGAAATTTACTCGCAAATAACAACAAAAAACTTTCAGGAATTTTAAATATAAAAAAGGTGGATTATGAATATCAAATCTGTTAATAATTTTTATTTCACAAAATCAAATCTCAGCGTTAAAAACAACACAAACCCTTTATCAGTTAAACGGAATAACCCGTCTTTCGGTCAAACTACCATTAGAGATTCATTTGAACAACAATACGAAAATAATATTGATAAATACATGGTTTATGCTGAAATCTTCTTTGACACAATTGAAAATGTGGCAAAAGAATTGGATGGATACGGGTTAGTTTTTGATCGTGAATATGCAATGCAAAGCCCCGTCAAATCAGCCAAATCAATGAGCAGTAAGGTGGAGCGCTCCGGATCATTCGATGTGCCTGATTTAATAAGAACAACACTATATTTTTCAAACCCCTATGATACAGACTTCATAAATAAAAAATTCCTTCCGTCAATGGAAGAACACGGTTATGTTTTAGCAAAGGTCAACGGTAAACCCGATATTGATTTTAGACTTGAGGGAGTAGGCTCGCCACAAAAATCAGGCTACGAAGATATACAAATGCGTTTCATTGAAAAAAAAGCTAAAAAAAATAAGATTAAATACGAACTAATTATCCTGTTCGGTCCTAATTATGCTCAGGCTAAACACCTCGAATCCGAAAAAGTATATAACCTTATCAGGCAATTTGATGAACTGCACATTGACTTTACCGAAGCTCCGATTGGCTCGGATCAATTTAAAGCTCAAAGATATATCCAGTTGATAAAAACTCAAGCTCAAAATAAAATTTCTAAAAAACTTTTCGATAACGCTAAAAATAAAGATTTTTACAATATATGTGAGATGTCTCCAATTACTTTTACACCTCAAAATAAAACCTTAATTAATAACTACTTCTCTGCACTCAAAGATAAAACAAAAAACTATTACAAACATAAAAAAATAAATGCACGCAACAGTCAACTGTCTTTAATACAGCTACGTAAAGAAGAAAAAGACGACATTAACCTCATAAATTATATAAGCAGTATGTTTAATGCCACTATTAAATACTTTGAGAAAAATCCACAATAGCAACAGTTTCAATATGATAAGTATGGCAAAACATGTCAAAAGGCTGAACAATAACAACTTGTGCACCTTTTTCGGCCATGTATTTCAAATCTCTGGCTAATGTCGCAGGGTTGCAGCTTACGTAAATTATTTTGCCTTTTGAAAGTCTTAGTGTATTATCCAAAGACTCTTTTGTACAGCCTTTTCTTGGCGGATCAAGAATTATGACATCAAACCTTCTTTTTTCTTTTGCGAAAAACTCACCCGCATCCATATTGTTAATTTCAACGTTCTCAATTACGTTTTCTTTCAAGCAGTCCGCTGCCATTTTGCAAGATTGCGCGTTTTCCTCAACACTCACAACCTTTTCACAAACATCACTGACACATATTCCAAAAGCCGAAATCCCTGCATAAGCATCCAATACTGTAGGATTTTCAAAATTTGATGAAATATATTCTTTTACATACTTGAAAATATTTTCCGCGCTTTTCGGATTAATTTGAAAGAACGTATTTGCCCCGATTTTGAAAGACTTACCAAGAAGTTTTTCACAAACAAAATCCTTGCCCGAAATGCATTTCGTAACGTTACCCTGAATTACATTTGTCTTTTTGGTATTAAAGTTGACGCAAACTCCCGAAACTTCAGAAAATTTTTCATAAACAGCCACCGCCAGCTTTTTAATATTTTGTGAAACTTCACTTGCATTAACAACCAAAACAACCAAATTTTCACCGTCAAAGGCTGAATTTCTTATTATTATGTGCCGCAAATCTCCGGAGTGTGTTTTTTCATCATAGCCTGAAACCCTCAATTCAAAAGCCTTTTCTTTGATATAATCAATAATCCCATCGCAAATTTTCGGCTGAATCGGGCAGTGCTTTATATTAACAAGTTCATGGGTACCTGTTTTGTAATAGCCTGCAAGAATACGTTTTGACACTTTTTTCTGCGATACCGGGTATTGGATTTTGTGGCGGTATTCAATAATTTCAGGACTTTTTATAACATTTTTTACTTCAATATCAAGCCCGCCGATTTTTCTTACGGCATCCTGCACTATTTGACGCTTCAACTCCAACTGATAATTGTAATCGATAAATTGCAGTTGACAAGCACCACAAACCTTTTGCATGACACAAAAAGGCTTTACACGATAAGGCGAAGGTTTAATAATTTCCAAGACCTTTGCATTAGCGTATGACTTATTTTTTTTAGTAATTTCAATTCTTACAACATCTTCAGGGCAAGCACCTTCTACAAATACCACCCGACCGTCCACACGCGCTATACCGCTTTCGGGTGTGGCAAAACCCTCTATACGTACCGTTAATACATCTGCCATACTCTGATTATATTACGAAAATTACTGCAAACAATTAAAAAGATGTAAATTGTTAAAATTTGGTTAAAAAAAGCAATTTTACTTAAAAACCGAGTTATAACGTAAATATAAGATGACAAAGTTTGAAAGGAGTGTTTAAAATGAAATTTTTAGTTAGAAAAGCACCGGAAAGTTTTATAAGAACTGTTAATGATGAAATCAGCTCTTTGTTAAACAGACATTTTGACAGCTATTTCCCCGAAGCTGCTTATTGGGAAGACATGGATAAGTACTCCATGCCTGTAGAGATGACTGATAAAGGCAAAGAATTTATTGTAAAAGCAGAGCTGCCGGGAGTCAAAAAGGAAGACCTTGACATAGAAATAGATAAAAAATACATCACAATTAACGCTAAAAAAGAGGAAGAAACTGAAGTGGAGGAAAATTCTTATAAAAAATCAGAATTCAGATACGGTGAATTTTCAAGAAGTGTGTACTTCCCCGAAGAAATCGATGTCGAAAAAACAGAAGCTAAACTTGAACATGGCGTATTGAAGATTAACGCCCCCAAAATTCGGATAGAAAAAGAAGCTAAAAAGAAACTGACCGTTAAATAACGTTTAATTAACAACCCTAAATAAAAAAAGCGGACTACCAATTTGAGTCCGCTTTTTTTTGACTTATTTAAACAATATTCCATACTGTTAGCATGAATGTATCTAAGGAAGAAATTTATATCCTGTACAAATATGATCCTTTTATTGGCGAAAAAAAGATTAAAGGAATTTATAAATCAAAATTAAAAGCAATGAATTTTAAACATTATCTTGAAAACAGAAACAGAATAAAACAAACAAAAAATGAAGATTATTCAACTTATTCTATTGAACGTACAAGAATTTATATCAATCTTGAGACGTAAAAAAAGCCCCCTGCAAAAGCAGGGGGTCGAAGGATTTAAAGACTATGCCAAATAGTTATCAACAGCCTGATGTCTGTTGTAACCATTCTGACAAAAAGAAACATGTATCCACTTATTCGTTTTGTCGGATTCCAAAAGAAGTTGATCAAAGTTAAGCGTTGTTTTTATATAGTTAAAAACCTCGCGTAATTCCTTCTGCGGCACAACAAAATCAACAGCCTGACCAGTTAGATGTTGCGAGTTCGGTTGACCGCCTATTTGTTTATTTAATTGATTACATCTGTATCCGCTTGTAATTACCACAGGACAACCAAAATGATTTCTTACCGGCTGTAAAATGTTTTCACACAGCACTTTTAAGTTTGCTATAACCGAAACTGAAGGCCTGTTATCAATATTGTTTTGCTCTGCAGTAAACGAATATGTAAGCTCGTTTATCGTAAAATTTTCAGTAAGTTTCATTTTGCACCGCCTTTGCTTTTAATGCCGCAACCTCCAGCTTTATTTGCATTTGCTCTTGACTGATTCTTTGTGTTTTGTCCATTATATCGGCAATTGTGTCGCTTGTGACAGAAAGCGTGTGAATTCCCATACCCAAACTCACAAGACCCGTTACAAGCAAACCACCGAAAATACTTAAAAATGTGTTATAAAATCGTCTTGTATTCTGTTGAGATTCGTAAAGACTGTTTACTTTATCAACAAATGATATGTGTCCATCGGATTGGTTTATACCTCCAAAGAAAAAACAATGCATGTCACGACAATTTCTGGTTAAATCATCGAATTCCTTTTTAAAACTTTCCAATTCACTTTTTAACATCAGATGATGTTCATAACATTTATACGGTTGCTCAACCATTTTTAATCTTTCCTGTCAAATTTTTTCCTTAATTTGTTGTACATTTCCGTGTGATCGGCCATAAAAAACTCTTTGTAATTATCGGTTATCGTAAAGATTTGTTCAGCAATATCAGTAGCCGCTTTAAGCCGATTTTTATCTTTTATAATTTGCGTTTCGCACTGTTCCTTTTTAGCAGTTGTAAAATAGTTCAAAAAACTCGTGAAAACCTCGCCAAATGATTTTATTAAACCGATTATATCCATTACGCCTCGGTCCCGTCAATTTTCGCCACTTGTTTAGCTAAAAAATCTTCCAATAACCCAAAACACGGATTTATTATGCTCAAAAATAAATCGTCAATTTTATTTTCTGATTTTTCAATCGCTGTGTTGACAATATCCTTTACAAACGCTACTACTGCAGGAGTTAATATTTCACAATTCCTTTCGCAGCATTCTAACAAAGCTATTTTCATTTCATCGTTCATTCTTAAACCTCACTTTCTTCATCACTGATATCATCGTTTTCCATAACTGTTTTAACACTTGAATCCGCAACAGCTTTAGGATTTAAAACAGCTGGCTCAACAGAAGGAAATGTTTTATTTTCAAATAAATAATCCATTTCCTCCGTCGTGTAACCCAATGCCAGACCTAGCGTATTTACTACAGCATCACCGCGATAATACGAGCTTGCATAATCAAATTTGATTAACGCCGGAATGTTATCTGCAAGCATTTGTTTTATATCTTCAGGTTTTATTCCTTTGTCCTCGTACAAAGCTAAAAGTACATCCGCTTTTGTTAAATTTAACATGTCCAGACGGGCGCGCTCTTTTTGCGCCTGTTCTTGTTCATATGCTTCGGTATTATCAACAACCTCATCATCTTCCAAAACTTCCCAAGCTCCAAGTGCATATAACGCCGTTTCGGTTTCTTGTATATTTAGCCCCTGCTGATGGTTGTATTCAACTATAAAATCAGCCCTTTGTTTATCGGTATACGGTTTTTCCAATTTATAACTCATTTTATTACCTCCTTATGATATATAACCTCTTGCCTGCCAATAAAACCCGCTTTTATTTATTGAACCGTAGACTTCACAGCCGCTTGTAGAAGTTTTATTAAACGCTAAATTGGCAGTATTATCCTTGTTATAAGAAGCGTTAATCATCGCCCCTGACATTATATAATTCAAATTACTAAATGATTTGATAAAAGATAGTGTATAAGAAGTATTCGTTGTAGTAACTTGCCCCCATTGCTCACAATATCCGTTAGAATAAACAAGATACCCGCTGGTTTCATTTACATAAGTTTCGGTTATGTAGGGCTTTGTATCATTTGAATGGTCGGTATTAAGTTTACCTTGTAAACCTGTAGCCCATTGGCTCCAATCCATTGCTGATTGACTGATAGCACCTGTTGCTACCACTACGAAATATCTCAGTGCAACTGCTTCCGGTTGTACAGTGTCGGAATTGCCATAGGTTGAATTTGAAAGGGACGCATCAAAAGAAACATAACAATCACCTGAACCGCTTGATCCCCCAGCTCTTTGCGTTGTATCTTTTATGGAAAATGCTCCCGAAGTATAAAATGTACTACCTTCCAGCCCTCCATGCGAGCCTTCAATATTCGGCAACCCTGCATTGTAGCTTTTACCCAATTCATCATCAGACATTGCCTGTTGAATAATTGTACCGTCAGGGATTGTCGGGACTTTGAATTTTTGATTAGTTGTATCAAGACCAAACTTAGCACATTTGCCGTAAGCAGTTATATCACTTTGATATTCAGTATAAGTGCAGGTGTTTAGCTTCCCATCTACAAGCCAATTTGTGTATAGCGAGGAGAATTGTGATGATGTATATTCCGAACCGTCACAGGGCAAAGAATTTTCAGGTACAAAATCGGCCGCACAGGTGTGGGCAAATATCGTACCGACAGGCATTGCCCCTTTTCTGCTATTTTCAATCATCCCGTAAATGTCCGCCATCGGAAGCGTGAAATTCTGATTTTCTTCATCAATCGTATAATAAAGGGCTTCGCCGGTTTGTTCGTATAAATCTTGAACTCTGTCACGATAAGCCGCATCTGCTATCTTTGAACCTGTCTTACTCAATGTATAAGGGATTTCAACTTCTTCCCCATCTATGATATATGTGTCAGTGCCTGTTTCATTACCGTTAAATACAGGCACTCCGTCTGACCAAATTGCAACAGATTTTAGGTCGATTGAGCCATAATTAGTAGTATTTGCCGACAAACCTAAAAATCCTATATTAAAATTATTAGTAAATATTATATCCGATGTATTAAATTCCTGAGCACCAATTAAATCATCGTTTACATATAAACTAAATTTTCCTTGAATATTATCAACCTTATTCCATACGACTTTTGCCGTATTAATACTGTTAGTATTTACAGCACCCGTTGTAATTGTTGTACCGTTAACATTCAATATAACACTTGTGCCAGTTGTATTTACATACAAATAAATTCTTTTGCTTAGGTCATCAGTACAAATTGCAAACAAACATTGGTAACGGTCATCAGTGGTGTTTTGTACGGGAGTAAATTTCATTGAAATTATCAATGAATCTTGTGGTGCAGAGGCAAGATTAGCTATTGTTAAGTAATTTGCTGCACTAAATCCACTTGCGACTCCGTCATCAGAAATAGTCGGAGTTCCGACGAGCTCAAATTTTGATAAGTTAAACGTTGAATGCGCACGCTCTAATATTGTCGAATATACATCGGCATCATTTGAAATATTACCTGTTGTTAGGGCCTTTGATTGGTTGATTTTATCCATGGATAAAGACGATATTTCTTGCCATTTGGAAGTATTAGATAAAGAATTGCCGGTATTATTATTAACGAGTGATAAAAATATCGATACTTTGCCGTTGTCCTCTATATTAAATACAATGGATTTATCATTGTATGTTTCATTTTCATCATAAAGAACAGCCCCTTTATACAAGTCGGATACCCCGGCAATTGAGTAATTTAACCCCTTATACGTATCATCTATAAATTTATTCAAATTATCTCCGGCAAGTACATCCGGATCTACAGGGTCAAATCCTTGTTCAATTTGCTCTTGTAAAAAATCTGTCTTAGTTCCGTTAATAGCAAATCCCGAAGGTATCGTAATATTTGGTTTAATTGGTTTTGACATCTTTTCTCCTTTCACTTAATAATATAAATTTGTTATAAATTTCTTTATCAGGCGCGCAAAATTTTTATTACTAATTAAAAATTATTCGTACGAAGTTTAGAAAATTATCTGCCGTTACGCTTTGCTGCTATCCAAGTAACAATTCGTTCATCACTGTCCTTTTTCTTAACGGTTGCTTGTATTATGCAGTTGGTAAATATATCTGTGGACCCGTTATTCAAATCTCTTATGATTAGAGTATTTTCATAATTATAGAGATTATCCTGTTCTAATATAGGGTAAGAAAGACTGAGCGGATTAAAAGTAGCCGTTATCTGCCAACCTCTTTTTGGGTTCGGCACGATAAAACACTCACCGAACATGCCATATACAATATTGCCGCTGGACATATTTTCACCCGCTTGGTTTATTTCAGCTTTTAAACTGCCAAATCCTGTTAAGGTTAGCCCGCGCCATACTAATTCTACATTTTTTATATCATAAACCATAATTATCCTCTGTTTATCGTCGTTTGAATATCAACTTTTCCGTAAACTGTCTTGATACTGGCAGTAACGTTTATTACCAAATTTGTTTTATCATATTCGATGGCAAAATTATTTACTGATAAAACACCGACAACCCCGCAAATCTGTTTTTTAATGTCATATTCGAGAAATTCTTCGTGTCTCAGTCCGTAAACGTAATCAATTCCGACTGTGTAATCCAATGCCCAGTCGCCGTAAAATGTATTAAGGGCGATAATTATTTGCTGTTTAATTTCATCAACACCGCTTACCAGTTGAAAATCTCCGTTCTTTAAAGGCAAGCTGTTTTCTTGCATAAGAATGTCCATATTTGCTCCTTATCTATATTACACCGCCGGTCGGACTACCGTTATTTCCGTTCGAATGAGTATGCTCCAGAAATTTTTTCCCGTCGATAACCGTTTCTGTGCCTAAATTAACCGTACTTGCGGATATGTTTACGGTAGCACTATTTATGGTTATATTTTCTCCGGTTATATTTACAACTGCGCCTTGCTTTGTGCCTATTACAATATCGCCAGTCGGAAATACATATTGAGATTTTCCCGGGTAAAAACCTAATGAAAACAAATTATCATTTATATCGTGACATCTTTTTTCAGGATACTTCTGACAGGTGCCGTTAAGATAATCCTCAACATCATTATCGAAAAACCTTACAGTTCCGCAATCGCCTTTACTTAGTCCTAAAAAAACATATGCCTTTTGGGTTTGCAGATGTTTAACAGGTACATTACACAAATAATCCGCGATACCGTTGTCGTAGTATTCCACATCTACCGAATATTGGGAATTAACCTTTATAATTTTGCACGGTTTTTCAACCAACATTGCAGATGAAAATCCATTTAAGATATCATCTAAACTTTCATCAAATGTCCTCATTTTTACACCACAATCTCTGTTATTATCGCTTTTCCATAATTATTTCCGAATGAATGAACTCTGTTGACCAGACATAATCCGGAAAATTCCGTAAAATTACATTTTACGGTACTGTTAGGGTTAATCTGCGGAATAAATCCGGTTGTAATTAACATTTCATTTGTGCCAAGACGAGTAGGACGCTTTGCATTTTGGATATTCAGTTCAACAGCGGTTTCCTCCACCGGCTCATCTTGTACTGACGCTATATGCGCAATCTCATTTTGAACACTGAATTTTAAATTTAAAGTTGTGCAAATCTTCTGCAATATCGTATGCGCAAGTCCAACAGCCTTGTAATTCTCGTAAGTTCTCTCCGGCAAGTTGTCGTTAAACGTTCTTATATCAAGATTCATAGCTTTTATGCAATCTTTGATAATCACTGTAGAGGTAACTCTACCACGGTAATTTTTGTTTATATAAGCGTTTGTATAACTTTGTTTGCCATCTATGAGTTCCATGTAAACCGCAGCATCAGCAGACTTGAAAGCATTTTTTTTATAAACTTTATTAATGTTGCCTCTAAAAACCAATACCGGTTCTTCTTCTCCATATCCTGTATATATGCAAATCTTTTGGTCTTTCTCAACAAGATTTTGGTAATTCGTATCATCCAAATTCCAAATTGTAATAACCGCTTTATTATTGGCGGACTTGTTTGTTTTTGTTATATCAAAATCCGTATCAAAATCAGCAATTTGGATAATATCGTCCGTTTCAGGTTCAGTTTTTATAATAAGATTGAATTTTAAAGATTTTTTATTCATCATATTCATCTTCCGAGTACAAAAGGTAATAGTCCGTGTGAAAATTATCTTGCAAAGGTTCAGTAGTTAAGCCGTATTTATTTATCAGAAAAAGTGAGCCCGATATTATATCACTATCTTTTAAACGTTTAATAATATTAGTCAACGAAGTGAGAGCTCTGCCCTTCACAAGAAAATTATTTACATTATTTTTTATAAGATATATGTCAATAACACAAAATGTACCGCACCACTGAAAACGAAACATATACTCTTTTCCGTTAATACTATAAGATAAACTGGTTTTAGGCTTTGTTGAAAGATCAGGTAAAGTAAGTTTTTTCATAATTTACACCGCCTTTGTATATCCGCGTTTCAATATAAAATCATCAAGTGCATCAGTTAAAGCAGTTCGAACAGCCTCACCTATCTCGTGAGGATTATCGTATGCTGTATTAACCTGGATTGCACCCCGCTCAAGGTTAACACTCAAGCCATCAGAATTATTTATTTTCATTTGGCTGTCAGATATTGAATTAAACTGTTCCTGACGAGTTAAAATATTTTCCGTTGCAGGCAAAAAGTCTTTATTCACCAATGATATATTTTCCGCACCAAAAACTTTTTGTAACGGAATTAATGGTTGTAAGTCATTGATTGAATAACCGGTATTTTTTTCATAAATGTTACTTGCAGCGGAAACATTTTTCAATTCTGAAATCGTTTTTGCAGTATTTGAATGTACATTTGTTAAATTTTTATTGTTAACATCCGATATAATCGAGTTAGCATTTTGCCGACGGGGTAAAGGGAAGCTGTTTGAAATACTCAGTAAGCTTGAAAATAAATTCTTAGGCATCTGAATAATTTTGTTCTCAAAATTTTTATATAAATCAGAAAAAATAAGATTAAATTTTTCAGAAGGATTTTTGTAATCAAAAACTTGATTAAAATTAATCAAATTACCAAAACGAGTCAAAAGTTTGCTCATAAAAAATGAGTTTTGATTAGACCGTTCTGTAGTACCGTAAGCACTGGGCTCTATCAACTTTTTCAACTTATCTTTCTCAACATATTGAGTTGAGACGTCGTTATTATCAGGTTCAAGCAAAGTAACGGTTTTTAGTGAATTATTCAAAATATTCAAATCACCGTTAATTTTACCGAAGATTTTACGAAACAAATTTCCATCTTTCAGGTTGAACAAATTTTTTATAGAATTTGACAAATTTTTAACAGACTTATCCGCATCAGCTTGAAGCTTTTCAAGTTTTTCAAAACCGGTTTCATCCAACTCGGACACTATTTTTACAATAAACTTTTCAATTGCCATGTTTTCGCCTCATTTCTTTAATTTGCATAGCTGTATCAATAACCTGCCTTGTAAAAAAATACCCCTCTTGAGGAGTCATATTTTTTATTTCCGCCAATTGTGCATTAAAACCAATTTGTTTATTAAGTACAAACAGATTAATAAAATAGTTCATAACGTCAGTTTTTATTTTTGAAGTTGTCCGCTTAGGTTTTCTAACAGCATTGACAATTTGGCAGTAAGAATAGAAGCAAAATTCCGAGTCCACTCTGTTGGTAACAGTGCGGACAAACTCGAAAAATTTCCCAGGTTCATCCTTATAAAATTAAAACAAACAACCCTGTAATCAGCGAACCCAACATTTTGCCAGTGTTTTTCCCATTCCAAGCTATCCGGCTTTTTACCGTCAATTCGCATATGTTCACGATTAAGCGCGAGGTTAGAAATATATTTCAAATCCTCACGATTAAAAATATCCTTACAAGATGTGTAAAGTGCCTTTAACAGCTCCCCATCAGACAAATCATTCGCCATACAAGCAATAAGGCAAGTCAAAAACGGATATACTTTTTCTTCTGCCACAAAACCGAGGGTTGTAAATTCCTCAAAATAAAGCGGTTCTGTTTCGTATTTATGACCACCCACACTGCATTCAAGTACCATAATAATTTTTCCTTTCTTAAATACGGAAAATTCCCACAGTCAGTCAAACAATCGGGGAAAATTTCCCCGACTATTTACCATTTCTGTTTAGCGCATTCCAAGTAACAATTCTTGTTGAACTGTCTTGCTCTTTTGAAATATTCATAATCACGCAATTTGAAAAAGTATCGGTAAGTCCCGTATTCAAATCACGAATTACAAGAGTATCTTCAGTATTATTCAAATTATCCTCAATGAGCAAAGGCAAAGAAACACTATCGACTTTGAAGGAACGTGTAATCTGCCATTGGCGCATATTGTTAACAATATTCAAGCCCTCACCTTGAACACCTTTGTAACTTGTAAAACTGTCATTCTGCTGAATTATGTTGTACGCATGATCATCACCTGTTCCGGTTAAAGTAATCCCGCGCCATACAAATTGTATATTTTTCGCATCATATACTGTCATTTTTCATTTCCCTTTCTTAAATTATTCACCTAAAATTTGTTCAACCTGTTCATCAGAAGGATCAACATAGAACAAGAAATCGACCTTTTCACCAACAATAGCGTCATAATAATAACCGGTAAGTTTAAATTTTTTAGCATTATAAGCTTCAGCATCAGTATTCATGATACTTTCAGAACCTGTTCTTATGGGTGTAACCTTTAACTGATAACCAACCTGTTCAGCAGTAGTAGCAATAACAAGGTTATAAGTTTGGAAACTTTTAAATTGCTTTTCAGCCATAGTTAACAATAGATTATTACCGGTTTCGTCATAGACAGGTTTTTGATTAAAAAACTCAAGAGCCATAAGTCCCATAGATTTTTTAATATAATGCATAATCATCTGACGCTGTCTAAGCTCACCGCCTAACATTTTTGAACCTATAACCCAATTGTATCCAAAACTGTCGGTATCACCGCCGTCAATAGGTGAAACATTTGTGTAGTAAGCGACATTATTAGAATTCATTTCAGAGATTTCAGATCCCGAATAAGTTTCCGGCAAAATTCCGGTAAGCTGAGTGAACTGAGCCGAACCGTCTTTACCGCCGAAATAACCGCAAGTAGAAGTAGATGCTACCGCAGATGCAATAGGTGAAGTGACATTTTTTCTAAAAATTCCGTATGCATAATTGTTTTCATCCGCAACAATATCTGCTACATCATCCACATCAGTTACAACGAAATCACAAAACCTGTCATTTGCCAAACACCAATCCGCAACAGACTTAATATCAGATGCTTCGCGTGAAACAGGTACCACCTTAGCGAATTTGCCATCAACCGATTTGGCATTATCCAAAGCTTGAGAAACACTCTCACTATCTGATTGTTTTGCTATCATTAAATACATAATTTGAGATGTGGTTTGAGTATTGTTTTTTTGATTAAAAATTGCATTAGCCTCCAATGCAAACTGAGATGTTGATTGAAAATCTGCAAGAACCTCATCATATGAAGAATATTTTTTCAAACCTGTTGCAGCAAAGGTAACATCTGCCTGCAAATCATTCGCTCCAATTTTTCCCACCAATAAAACATTTTTAAAATACTCCTCCAAACTCCTTCCATCCGGAAGTTTAAACAGTATGCTAATTAAATTGTCATAAACACTCATTTTGTTCTCCTTTCATTATCTAAGACATTTAATATACTTAACAGCCTAATCACAAATTCTTTTATTTTATTTGAAATAAATCCAAGCTTTAGGTAAATATTTTCCAATTATCACTGGCTATTTTGGCTCAGAGTAATTCTTTCAAAAGCAAAAACGGGCAATTCCACTTCAGTTAGTGATACACTGTCAGAAAAGTTCGTATCACTGTTTTTTTTCACCTGTACTCCGGTTACAGCCTCCACACCATCAACCTCCAACATTGGGATGATAAACTCAGTGGCGTAGATTATTGATTCAAGCCCGTAAACACGCTTTTGAATATAATTCAATATATTCTGTTTCACATTGGACATTACGGTATTTGCATAATAGCCGGTTCTTACTTTTATTGTGCCGGATATATCCATCGGAATTTCGTCCGCATTTTTCCAACATATTTCGACATTCTGACCCGATTTATTTTTAACAGTTACCGTAGTGTCGCCGATCAAAACTGGTCCCAGCGCAACCGTATCGAATATTGCATTTGCAAAAACTTCATCAGTAGTGTTATGTTTTGCAATAATTTTTACGGTACCAGCCTCCATTTTACTGTCAATCTTTTTATCTAACACTTTCAAAAAAGCTTGATTATCAACATATTGCAATAGATTTGCAATATTAGCATTACAAGTAGCTTTTGCATTTTGTGCTTTTGATCTACGGAAACGAATACGAAATTCACTATCCGTTTCACGTTCCCTGCCTATTGCAATCTTAGAAGCTTCATCGTCAGAAATATTAGCCACTTCATATGGTGCTGTTACTATTATAAAACTTTCTCCGGCGTTAACCCCGATAGCACCCGATACTACACAACCGAATTCAACATCAGCATATCCGTCAGCACCAATCTCATAATCCTTTGTGTTTGAAAATTCATAACCTGATAATAGCGAACGAATAACAATACTATTTACTTCGCCTAAATACCCTCCGGTTCCGGTAATTTTTTTTGTAAATTTTGTTACTTGAGAAGGCAACCTTTTAACACCGATACGCTCATACAAAGCATCTTGCCAGTAAGATTCAGCAGTTTCCGGATCAAATTGTTTTGCCAGGAAGGCTATTTGCTCTTGTAGCGACATCTCCATTATACCGGCTGAAGTTACGATATTATCAATCACGCCCTCTGGTTTAATAAAAAAGTCAGCACCAAACTTTTGCTGTAATTGTTCTTCATATGCATTAAGCACCTCTTGCAAATTAAGTAAAGTATATCCGTTTTTATCTATATTCATGTAACTATCCTTTCGTTTATAAATTTTCAAGCAATGTATTAAATTTTTAATCGTAGTTGCGACACCATAACAAAGAGTAGTTCAAAACATGATCAGAAAACTATGTTATACATAGTCGCAATATTTATGGTTAAACAAGGAGTTAATACCGATAGTGAAGGCATTTTAGCAGTACTTGGCACCAAATTGGCAAAACAGCCGGACATAAATTGGGACAAAAGTTTTAAGATATTTTATACATATACCAAAGTAATAATGAAGATCAAAAAATGCACACAAAGAAAATGAAAGGTTCAGATATTTATCAGAATAAAGAAAGCAGAAGCGAAGTAATAGGTTATTCAATTCTTGCATAAGCATCCGAGCATATTACAATTCATCCTGAACATCCGAGTTTGCAAGCAACAAATTTAATGCAGAATTTGTTAAAACAGTACTTTGCGGGTTGACATATTCAACAAAATACGAACCGCAATAGACATTTTTAGCCTGCCAGTTTCCGACTTGTTTATTAACACAGCGGCTTACTGAATTATCAGATTGGTTAGTGGACGTATTTTTTGAAGCAGGTTGATAAAGATAAGTCAAATTTATGTTGGATTTTATCTCATAGGCATTTGAAATAACAGGATTATATGATTTAAGCAGAACATCCTCGTAAATATTATGTCCTAACCTTAAAACTATATATTTTTTTGCAGCCATAACCTCTGCCAATTTATCGGAGTAATCATTAATCTTCCAATTTTTTGCATTTTCATTTTTAATATGAACAGTCAAAGTAAGGTTTATCGGAGCTAACGAATCAACATAGTCTGTATCAACGAACTGCACCGTTTTCTTTTCGGCAGTAAGAGTAAAATAAGTATACTTAAACTCCTCTACAACATCAAACGGAATTTCATCGCCATATTTATCAAATCTGGTATTAAGATTAATTTCATCCTGCATGGCAATGAGCCCGCTGTTAAAAGCAGACAAAAAACTTGCCGGATTTATCGTACCCTCCAGTGCAGCATTTTTCATTCCTATTAAGCTGTTGTAACCGGATTTTTCTAATGTAGCATTAAATGCCGGTGCATAAGTATTAAATAATGCATCCAGCATAGCTTCGTTGGTTATCGGTTCATCATTAACTATTTTGCTGATGGCACCCACCGCATAACGTTGTACCAACTCAGTTTTGCCTTGCAGAGTCAAATTTTCTGACATTTTAAATAAGTCAAGATTTAAATTATCCTTGTAATTTTTTAAGGCATCGCATAACCCGTCTTTCGTTCTGGCGAAATCTTGCGAATTCAATTCATTAAGCTTAATTTCTTCTTTTGGAATGTACAATGATGCCTCTGCACTCATTTTCTTCTCCTTTCTATGATTCTATTTTTTCCAAATAGATACCGTCACCTAACACCTGCTGAATGTATGAAATCGTATTTTGGGTAAGTATAAGCAAGTTACCGACCAATTTAATCTTAATTTTGCATTTACCGGTTTTGGTAATCAAAACCTGATTTGCATTGGTAATCGTGCTAACAATGTCAATAACCTCATTTTCTGTTCCGCAAGCTGAATTAGCACCAATATAAGCAAAAATCTTCTGAATGAATTCTGCATCCGAAAGACTTAACGGCACATTAGGGTTTATTCCGGATATCAAGAAATAAAATCGTTTTTCGACATTAAGATGTTTACGATTAACACAAAAATAATCTCCAAAATCCTTTTCATCTCTCGTGGCACCAACCTCAGCACCTGCATAATCAAGCCAAATTCCTCTTGCATCATTTATATTCAAGCTGTTAACAAGGTAATTTATAGCGTTCTGTAAGTTAGTAAATCTTGAACCTATAGCTGAGAGAATAACACTAACGTCATTATTTTCACGTAAATAAGGTATTATATATTTAAGCGCCAGTACCTGATAATCGATTAAGTTCATTTTTTAACTCCTTATTTGTATTCTATATCCATATAAAGTTCTTTACCTTCCATAGAAATATGTTCTTTAATATCCTCAAATTCAAAGACAATACAGATTTCCTTTCTAAACATTTGATTTGTTTCGGCAAAGGAACTTAAATCTCTTACAGGACCTGCTAAAAGCTCATTAACAGTTATTCCGATTTCAGCAAGTGAAACATGAGTTGAATCAGTTTCTAGAAAAAGCTGTTCAATATAATCAATAATTTCATCAGATTCTTTTTCAGCATCACTGGGATTTTTGTAAAGCGAATATACAGAAAAAATAACCTCTATTCTATACTGAGCGCGAATAAAATTTTTTCCATCAGAGTTGTAACTTTCAAAGCGCTTATTAATCCTTTTTCTTTCGCCAGTTTTCAATAATACAAAAGGGTAAGAAGGCGCCTCAGCACGTAACCTTTCTCTAAATATCTTGCCCTTAAGCATCGGGAATTCACTTGACATACAAACGTTAAAAAAGCTGAATAGCTTTGTTTTAAATTCATAAGTTTTCATCAGTCTTCACCAAATATCCTTTGTAATAACTCAATCCTCTCAACTGCCAAAATTCAACTTCACGGATTTCAAACAAACTTCCGTTTATTTCTAATCTGTATGCAGGTACCAATTTTTCGGAGCAGTAAAGAACACCTGTTATACCGAATTTATCACCAATTTCAGAACCAACCAGAGTTTCAATCGGTTCATAATAACCCGAAACTTCTTTATCAAAAGTCCAAGTTGAGATACTTGCTCCAGACGTTTCATCGATTTTGACATTTCTTTTTAATAATTTATATTTATTATTTGAAAAAAAATTTATAATAGACACTTGTACTATTCCTTTTTAAAAATTTTATGTTATAATTTAAAAATGCGGGAAATATTATTAATATTATTTTTAATAAGTTGCTGGATATTTGCGGTTGAGCCGAATATGTTACGCACTACAGAGTACGAAATAGAGTTTAACGAACTTGCGGGAAAGAGAGCTGTTTTAGCGGGAGATTTTCATTTCAGGAACAAAAATCGCGTACGAAAAGTAGTAGAAAAAATTAACGAACAAAATGCTGACTACATATTTTACATAGGCGATTATACGGAGAGCGTACCTGAAAAATACGTCATAGAAAAACTTTCCAAAGTAAACGCACCTGTTTTTTCCGTATTAGGGAACCATGACCTTTCAGAAGAATTCAGCAAACTGCCTAATCTTTTAAATAACAGCAACTTAGAGAAAGACACAATAACTGTTGCAGGATTAAATTATTACACACCGGATATTTCAAAGGCACTTGAAAATGCAAGTAAACCGATAATACTGTTAAGTCACAACCCGGACATCTATAAGAAAGTACCCAAAAAAGTAAAACTTATTCTTTCAGGTCACACTCACGGTGGTCAAGTAACCCTTTTTGGTAAACCGTTTGTGACAATTTCAAAATACAAATTTGGGAAAGGAAAAATAAATAAGCGGCTGGTAATAACGGGGGGAACCGGAACAAGTATTATACCGGCAAGACTTTTTAACCCGCCCGAAATTACCATAATAAAGTTCATCCCCGAAAAGGAATAAACCCTTACATGCCAATTTTTTTAATCCTGTCAGCCCTATTCACCGAGTAATCTTGAAACAACATACGAAGGAGATCAGCACGGTCTGTTAAAGGAAATTTCAAACCATATTGAATGCCAACTTCGTTATTAAAAAGGTCAATTTGTCTGTCATCGTGCCCCGAGAGAAAACCTAAAATTTCATTTGCCCAACCAAGCTGTCTGGTAAGTTTTTCACCGCGAATTTGAGTAAAAACAGCCGCTGCGTATTGATGTCTTAAGTCATTAGAATAAAGTTTCGGTGCATTGGTAACACTGTTTAAAAATTCACCCACTTCCAGCTCAAGGAGTTTTGCAAATTCAAGATCTGATAAAAGAGTTTTCAATCCGTACAATTTTAGTAAATCTCCTCAAAATAGGCGTTCTCAATATCAAAACCTTTTTTTAAAAGTCCTGAAAGAAGAAGCTTTGCTTCAGCACAGAGTTCAAAGTCGGCATTATCACGAAAAGTTATACTTGCAGAACCAAGCGTTAGAGATTTTATATTAGGATTATCTTCATAATCGTTCAAAAACAATCCCAAAACCTGTTCACAAACAGCAGCTTTCACTCTATATAACACCTCGTATCTTTTGCCGCGAATAATCCTTGGAAAAGACATATACTGTTTCGGATCAGCTTTTATCCCAAGAAAGGGCTGTATATCTATTTGTCTTGATGCTGTAATTAATGCTTTTTCCTGAACGGTCTTATCCAATTCAGACCAAAAATCAGCCTTAAGTTTTTCTTCAAAATACTGGTTAGCTTCGTCTAAAGTTACATATGAATTTTTATATATTTCAAGCATTTTTCACCTCTTAAAAAAAAGGCAGGGTTAACCCCTGCCACAATCCCCAAAGGGGTATGTATGGAGTTATTATGATTCTAATTCGTCACTTGCAGCCGGTGCCAAAATAGCAAACGGATATCCATTTTTAGCATTTTTACGTGTCGCCGGATTTGCAATTTGAACTCCCAAACGCATCACGACACGCAAAGCTACCATATCTTGCTGCGCAAGATTATACGCAATAGTACCGTCAGTATTTTGAATTATAGCTTCAGTCAAGAGTTTATAAGTAACATCCTGCCTTATTGAGTAAACAGCCTTTGAAAAATCCCCGCACACCATTAATGCTTTTGAAGTATCAAATACACCGTTATTATCATAAGCAATAGGTCTGCCTACAAGACTTGAAGCAGTGTTTGTAATCAAGGAAGAATTATATAAAAGATTATTATTTTTATCTCTTAAATCTCTTAAATAAGCCTCAAAAGTAGCATCCGCATAAAAACCGTTAACCACAAATCCTGATTTTTCAACTAAAGACATTATCCCCTCTACACCGATAATGTCGGCAGCGACATCGGAGTTTGTACCAAGAGTAACAATTTGCGATTTAGCAGCGGCACTGCTGTATATTGAATTAGGCCAGCTGGCAGGTTTATTAGTACCAAAGAGGATTGCCTTATCAATAGCTATTCCCATAGCTTCAACTATTTGTGGCTTAATTTCCTCCCAAATATCAAAAGAGGAATCATCTAAAACAGCTTCTGGTATAGGAACAATTACGGCAAGTTCTTCTGCAGTCAAGGTTAACTTATCCCATTCAGCCTTTGTCGTTTTTTTCTGAGCGGTATCACCAGATAAAAAATATGCATCCGGCAAAGCATTTTGCACCGGCAACGTTTTTTGCTTTGAGGGCATATTAGGCAATCTTCTCATCAAAGGCAACAATTTTGAAGCCTGAGGAGTTTCTTTAATAATATCTTTGGAAATTTCCAAAGGAATAAGAGCATCCGCTCCTGTTCTGTCAATTAAATTTGCATCAGTAGTCATATTTTTTCCTTTCATTTTATCTATTATCTTCCTGCAGCCTGTCGGATAAATGTATTCATTAATTCCGAAGGACTGAGATTATTCATCAACGAAGGTTTAAAACCTCCGCCATGGTTTTCAATTTCGTTTTTAAACAAAATCCCGTTTTCACGTTTGTATTCGTCAATCCAGTTTTCAATATTTTCGCAATCATCTGGAATAATATTTGCAACCAAGTCTGATTTAATACAACCTGCTTTATCCAAAAGCAATTGGCGTTTTACCAACAAATTTTCCTTTTTAGTAAGCGAAAGTTCTTCTTGCAGGGATTTAAGTTGTTCTTCAGCGGTTTGCTTTTCTGCAGAGAAATTTTTCGCGTTAATTCTATACTTAGCAGCTTCCCTTCTGAGATCTGCAATTTGATTTTTTAAAGCTTCAAGCTCAGAATCAGCTCCGGGCTGATTAAATTCTTTTTCCATTTTTATTCTCCCCAAACAATTTTCACATTTACATTTTTATATCCGGCGAATGCAAGCGCGCATTTTACAGTCTTTTGTATGGCATTATTCATAGAAACTGTTCTGATATCATCAACCTTGGCTATGGCAGAAGAAAAAATTTGTTTTAAACTTTCTCCGGACATATTGGAATCAATATCCAGCCCATAAGCCTGCGGAGGTGTTTTAGACAGCATATAAAACATCTGCATCAAAGTATCAACATGAGATTTAATTGCATCAGATTGCAAATCAGCGGTAATATATTCGGGTTTTGTGCCATCTCTGCCTATGGTTATAAAATCAGAATTTGGAAAATGTCTTTCTCCCGTTGAAGGATTCATTTCAGTATTTTCAATGCTTCCCGCAAGTTTGGGATTTGCATGACGGTTAATTATTTTAGAATTTTGAGAAATCGTAAGCATAATTTCTTCGACAATGCTTTCACATGATTTGTAGTCACTTTCTCCATAGTAAGTGTCACTTTCCGTAGTGTTTTTAACGTGAAATAACACAAAATCATTCCACTTATCAGAGAAATTATCCACAGCAATAACATTAAAAGCCTCCAAATTATCTATAGGTCTTAAAAGCTTGCCATTTGATATCTCCCAAATTTCATTTTCAATAAAACCCTTATGAATTTTTTCAATACGTTTATAAATTTTACCGTCTTTAACTATATCATAAAATAAAATATGTCCTGAAAGATTATTTAAATTGCCGTCATTAAAGACCGGAAACCAGCAATCGGGACATACTGAGAAAATTTTCACCTCATTGTCAACAATAGCAACCTTTATCAGTGCATCTCCAAATCTGGAATTATCAATTGCTATTTCTTTTAACACAGAAATAAAATTGTTATTTGAATTAATCTTTTCCCAATCATCTTTTGCATTTTGGTCAACTACAATTTCAAAATTTTGATTAGTAATTAAAAATTTATAAAAGTCAGTCATCGCTTTAAAAAGGTTAACCTCAATAAGGCTTTGTGCAGTTGTATTACTTAAAGGATAACGTTGACGAATTTTTCTTAAAACATTAGCAAACGGTCTTGCAAAATTACTCCTATATAAATCTCTGTACCTTGAATAATTCCGTAAACGTTCAACATCTTGTGCACACCATTTTAAATTCCTAAAATTTTCATTTATTTCAAATGTAGTAAGCATAAATTTCCTCTCGTTAATTTTCTGTAAGATATTTGTAAAGCCCATATCTTAATGCATCCATACAATCATCATTAATTTTCAACGGGACATCCTCTTTAGAACCGTCGTAGCTGTACACTTCGAATTCATCAAGGGTATGAAGGCACTTTTTAGATACAATAAGCTTATCGTAGTTAATAAGTGAACGAACAAGAGCAATACTATCGTCCACTTTAGGTTTTTCCTCGTAAATAATCAAATTTGTGTAACGTCTTAATTTTTCATTTTGCTCGGGTCTTGCGTTATCGCAATTAGCATAACTAAAGAACTTACCATATTCATTTTGTTTCTGATTAATCCAGCTAATCACGCCTTCAAAATCCAATTTAGTCGAATAAAGCTCATCAATCACATAACAAGTACCGTTCACACTGCTACCCAAAAGCAAACATGCAGTAGGGTGATTCCAGCCCCAATCGATCCCCAAAAAAAATTCAATAATCTCATTTTTTTTAATTTTATCAAGGAGCATAGCCTTATGAATTGAATGCTTATCGCGACTAAATGTATCGTATACAAGTCCGTCGGCAATAACCCATAAACCGTCAATTTTTCTTTTTTTAAAAGCACCTTTATAAAGTTTTTCCTGATTGCTTATAAAAATTTTTGACAGATTTGCGTTATCGAGCATTGTAAAATGCCAATACTCAAATACATCCTTACCTTCGCCTTTCAAATAAGGTTTTATTTTTTCCTGATAAAGCCAATGATTAGAGCTTTCGGGATTACTATCCGCAAAGGCTCTGGCATTATCGGGAGTAAGCCTGCTTAATGCCATATTATAAAACCCGTAATTATGTTTAGGCAACTCATTTGCATACCAAAAATCCCAGGTTCCGCCTTGGATTGAATTCACGCTATCAGATTTTCCGCCACCTATAACGTAGCAGTTATAGCTTTTTCCAAAAAGTTTTATGTCCAATTCTCCGCTTGAATTGTTGTAACGAACTTTTCCGCCGAGATAGTTCTCAATAAACGGTTTCAATTCCAAAATAACATTATTCTTAACGGAATTTCTGGAATAACCTGAAAAAACCTTTAAATATTCATTACCGACGAATTCAAAAATTTGCGGAATTTTTTGAATAATATTCAAAGTTTTTCCGCTGCGAACGGCACCATCAAGCAGAGTAAAAAGCGGGAAATTCTCGGGTGGTTTACTTAAGAATCTTCTGGCTTTCTCACTGTATTTACTATTTTCCCATCTTATCATTTGTTAATTCGGACATTGCTTTCAAATAAGCATCTCTAATATCATTATTTGAATTTGTTGAAGATTCTTTGCACATATCGGTAAGATTTTTTGCGGCAAATGCCGTATATGTTGCATTATAATATCCGCGAAGTGCAAGATCATTTAACATATCTTTTTGCAACGCTAGACATTTTTTATAGGTATCCGAAAATTTCGGATATTCTTTGCGCCATTGATTTAAAACTTCAGGACAAACACCTATATCTACTGAAAATTTTTCAAAAGTTGGTAATATATTGGGCAATTCTACCGATTTTTCAACATTATTTTTATCAAAAATACGTTTTTCAAAAGTATGTGGTATATTAAAAAACTCCAACATTTGTTTGCAATATATTTTTTTATACCTTTTAGTCATAAAATTAAAACAGAACTCTTAACAGCATCCTTTTTCTAAAAGTTCACATTATAACTTTAAACCATAACGCATATTTAAACAAGTGTAACAATGTGTGAATATGTGTGAAATGAAATAATAATGTTAAATTTAAAAAATCAAAGTACGAAAAAATTCCACCCAACTGGGTTATAGACAAAAGTATATTAGCATATTATCTTATTGTTATAGAGAGCTTTAATAAGCAGGGAAAAAGTGCACTAAGCCTTGTTTAATGAATTTTTTTAAGGGAAAAAGATGGAAGAAAAAATAATCATTAAACTACAAAATAGAGAGCTGGTTAATAAAATAAAACAAATACGTAAAGCCAAAATAGACATAACAGAACTGATTTGCAGTTGGATATTAGAATATGAGATAAACGTAAAATAGTTGCCCCGAATGATTTTTGCAGGTAATATAATAAGTATGATAAAGCAATTAAGATTAAAAGATTACATTTTGATTGACGAATTAACGGCAAATTTTGACGGTGGTCTAAACGTCATAACAGGGGAAACTGGCGCAGGTAAAAGTATACTAATCAATGCAATTGATCTTGTTTTTGCTCCGCGAGTTTCTAAGGAGATAATAAAAACAGGCAGTGAAAAAGCCGTGATAGAAGTTGTTATCGAGAATAAAAAAAACGAGCTGTCAAAACTTTTTGCAGAAAACGGAATAGATAATACCGGTGAGGAAATCGTAATATCAAAAGAGGTTACGCAAAGCGGGGTACGCTCAAGAGTGAACGGTACGCTGGTCAATACGGAAATTTTAAAGAACTTACGCTCAGTATTTATTGACATTCATTCACAGCATCAAACCTACACATTTATGCAGCCCAAATATCATATAACTCTATTGGACACATACGGAAAAGAAGCCTACGGTAAAAAACTCAGTGAATACAGAGAGCTTTTTTGTGTATACAACGAACTTAAATTACAACTGGAGAAATTAAACAGCACGGCGAATATGACGGAATCACAGATTGAATTTATGAAATTTCAAATAAATGAAATCGAAACAGCAAATATTAAGTCCGAAAACGAATACACAGATCTCTCACAGGAGCTTGAAATACTTGAAAACTCCGAGAAATTAAAAGAATTAACAGGCACTTCATACTGGGCAATAAACGGAGATGAAGGTTCAATTATTGACGGATTAAGTAAAATCAAATCAAATATGACAAAAGCCGTTTCATTTGACCCTAAGCTGGCAGATATTGAACGAATTATTATAGAAGCAACACAAGCCCTCAAAGAAGCAGGCAGTGAACTTAACCGATACAGCCAGAATCTTGAAAATGACACCCAAAAACTGAATCAAATTCAGGAGCGGCTTTTTTTGCTGGATAAACTAAAACGCAAATACGGAGGTACACTTGCAGATGTACTGAAAACTTTTGAAAATTTAAACAGCGAACTTGCAGCCATTGATTTATCTACACAAAATATTGAAGAACTTGAGCGAAAGATATTTCAAACCGAACAAGAACTCAAGCAAAAAGCTTCAGATATAAGCAAATACAGGAAAGCTTTTGCGCAAGACTTATCAATAAAAATACAAGCAAAGTTAGCACTTTTAGAATTACCAAAATCAAGATTTGAAATAGCAGTACGCCCAAAAGACCTATCTGTAGACGGAATAGACGACATTGAATTTTTGATTTCGACGAATGTATCGGAAGATTTAAAACCACTTGGCAAAGTTGCTTCAGGAGGAGAAATATCACGAGTAATGTTGGCTATAAAGTCCATTTTTGCAGAGCAGGACGATATTGACACAGTAATTTTTGATGAGATAGACACCGGAATTTCAGGTCGTACCTCACAGAGTGTTGCCGATGAAATTGTTTCGCTTTCGAAATTTCACCAGATAATTTTAATAACACATCAAGCTATTATTGCATCAAAATCGGACAAACACTTTTACGTAAGGAAATCACAGGCTGATGAAACCAAGGTTGAAGTCTATGTTCTGACAGGTGAAAACAGGGTTAAAGCATTGGCAGAACTTGCAGGCGGAGAAATTAACGAAAAATCAATCGAATTTGCAAAATCACTTTTAAGCTGTTAATTATATTTTTTACCCCAAAACCCAACTAAAACCGAAGAATGAAATACCAGAATAATACGAGAAAAATAATCAGTTTTTTCCGAAAGAGGCATACAGAGTATATTTTTCAAATAACAAGCTAAAAAAGGCTTCTAGTCATCAAAACGCGAACTAAAAAACCGGAGAACAAATGTTCTCCGGTTTTTTATGGTGGGCGTTAGAAGACTCGAACTTCTGACCCTCTCCTTGTAAGGGAGACGCTCTACCAACTGAGCTAAACGCCCCTATTATTTTACAAAAAGCTTAAAATAAGTTTAAAATATAAAATTTTCACAAACACGGGATATACAACCCGCAGGAACAATGTTACCAGTAACAAACTAGTTTGTCAATATTTTTTTGAAACAATTTTCAAAGAATTACGTCGATGGAAATGAGAGAGGATTGGAAGATGAATGACACGTTATATAGAGATTTACAATACAGCATCAAAGAAGAAGACACAGATAGGCTGGAGAATGATGAATTAGCAGAAGATTCCCCAAAAACCTTTAACTCCATATCGCATGACGACGATATCTTGCAGATGTATTTAAAAGATATAGGCAAGATTAAGCTATTGACGACGAAGGAGGAGCGAACACTCGGGCAACAAATAAAGGAAAACAAGTCCGAAATAGCAAAAAGGAAATTAATTCAAGCGAATTTAAGACTGGTTGTAAGCATAGCCAAAAAATACATAGGACAAGGCGTATTATTTATGGATCTGGTGCAAGAGGGTGCATTAGGACTGATAAAAGCAGCGGAAAAATTTGACTACACAAGAAATTTCAAATTTTCAACATATGCCACATGGTGGATAAAACAAACAATTATTCGAGCGATTAGCAATAACTCAAGAACAATAAGAATACCGGTACATATGGCAGACAAAATCCGAAAATACAAAAGACTTTACACACAATTATCATTTACACTTGGGCGGGAGCCGACCGATGCAGAAATTGCCGAAAAAATGAAGATTCCTGTCAAAAAGCTAACGGCAGTGAAAAAAGCAATAATAAAAGAACCAATAAGTTTGGAAACACCTGTAACAGACGATTTAAATATAGGCGATTACGTAGAGGATAAAAGCTACAATTCACCGGAGATACAAACTCGAAACAACATTGTAAAAGGCAGCATAGAAAATCTTCTTAAAAATCTGAGCGAACGTGAAAGAAGAATTATAACGTGCAGATTCGGGATAAATGGAGAAACACCAAAAACATTGGAACAATTAGGAGAAATTATGGGTTATTCAAAGGAACGCATAAGACAACTTGAAGACGGCGCCTTACGAAAAATTCGAGAGAAAGAAGAATACCGACACTTTAGGGATTTTATAGAATAATAATCAAAAAAAGGTCCTGAGCATAAACTCAAGACCTTTTCAGAAAAACATTTATCCGATAAATTACTTACCGAACAATACAGCTCTTGCAGAAGCAGTAGCCGGTTCAAATGTTTGACCGTGGAAAATTACAGGGAAAATATCTGTAATTTCAGAAGGCTCACAAGAACCGTTATCAGCATCGGCGCAAAGAATAACTGTATTAGGACCGGCAGCACCGTTTACATCGATGAAACCATAGCAGTTATTTTGAACTGCTGCAGAATCAGTACAATTTGCTGCATCTAAGAAGTACCAGAATGATGTACCGTCAGCAAATGAGAATTTTGCATAATTATCAGGTGTTGAATCCATAGTTTTCTCTACTTCAGCAGTACCAGTCGTTTGATCGCATTGTGTGCCTTGAGGAGCTGTTCCGCCACCAGGTATAGTCCCAGGAAGATCATAGCCATCATCTGCATTACCAGTACATTGGATTGTATAAGTAATTTTTGGAGCTGTTGCACCTGTGCCAGAACCTTCGGTCAAAGTAGGTGCAGTTTCATAAGAACCTGTAATTTCTGTAGCTGACTGCATTCTGTTTTTCAACATAAGACCTAAAGAACCAGCGTTAGTTCCGAATGTAGCAGAATCTGTACCTGTATCAGCTGCAAGTGTAGAAAGATCTGTATCTTCCATTGCAATGTTCATCAATACTGCCTGGTTCAATGTTGATAATGCTTTTTTGTAAGCTGTTTTGAACTGTGCGCCATTTGTGTTTGAAATCAATGTCGGAATAGTCATGGCAGCAACTACACCGATGATGCCCAAAGTGATTAACACTTCGGCCAAAGTAAAACCGAATCTTTTTGTCATAATCTTTTCACCTTTCTTTTTTTGTACTAATAAAGCTATGAACAATTTTTATCTTTACTAATGCGATTATAATATCAATTTTTTCAAAAGGTGTCAAGCATATGTATGATTTTTAACAAAAATATTTTTAAGCTTTCAAAAGTTCAAATACCCGAAACTCACCATTTTTAAGCTCTTTCAGCTCCAAATCGTGTCCGCAATTTTCACAAATATTTTTCTCAAATTTGTCTTTACTTAATACATGCTCTCCAACTATAGTATAATCAACGGGTAAATGTACCGTCTTATTAAATACGGTTTCCCCCTCAACCCATTCTTGATACGTGCTGTCATCGGTTTTAGATATTTTTTCGACGGGATATTTATAATTAGCAGCTACTAAAAAAGCTATTTTAGACGGCTCTTTCGTAATAAGCCATGCGGCAAAACCATCCTCATCCTGTTCAATAATTTGTGCCTCACCCTGATTAATTACTGGTTGAGTTTTGACAAATACGTCAATGGCGTTAAATTTATTGTAAAAATCCTGATTACATTCTCTTGGCATGGAAACTTCTTCGCCTATGGCATGCTCAATACCTCTTTGAGTAAAACTCTCGTCACCGTCAACGTAAAGCATTGGTCGCTGAGCAAACTTACCGCCCGGC
This sequence comes from uncultured bacterium, assembly GCA_949299935.1. GTDB lineage: Bacteria > Cyanobacteriota > Vampirovibrionia > Gastranaerophilales > Gastranaerophilaceae > SIG32. The sequence continues at coordinate 42,718 of CASGCE010000035.1, forward strand.
AAAAATTTGTACTTAAACCACTTAAACAAAGCACCATCCTCGCCTAATTGTCCAGGATACTGGTCTATACAACGGAATTCACCATCTTGATTATTATATGTTTTTAGTATGGACAGGTAATTACCGGGTTTAAATTTTGTATTATAATTTGCCAAATATTGATTATCCGCAGTAATTTGTTCGGGGTTTTTAGAAAATTGCGAAACAATATCGTTACCCCACAAGATATCAAACGCCATGTCCTCATGGTATTCTTTATAAAAATTATCCCACAGCATATATTCCGCAAGCGTAGCAAAATAAGGGATTTTTTCCTTCATGGCTCTGTTCAATCTTCCGAGCACAACTCTTGGCGCACGGTAACTTATCGGGATATTGTTCATTTCAGAAACATCATCAACAACATGATCTATGTGATCCACACGAAATCCGTCAAAATTATATTCGGCCTGTAGATTCTTCATATAACTGATAAAATACTCAACTACAGGTTCATTAAGATTTCCGTTTTCAAGGAAAACGAAATAATATGGCGTTTGACAATCCAAATTAGCAAAACACGTAACATCCTCACCCTTGTAATCATAATGCTTAAACGTAGGATAAGTACCACAAACGCTCATCTTATCATAAACAGGAACACCCGCAGAACACCAAGCACCGCCGGGTGCCGGCCAAAGTCCTTCTTTTATCAGTGCCTGAATTATTTCAAGCTGCTTTGTTATATCACTCTCACTCAATTTTTTGTCAACTTTTATGTTCTCAATTCTTGCAACAACCTCTTTTACACGCCTGTGAATTTTACTTTGAGGCAGTTTTTCTAGCATTTTATTTGAATATTCTTTTTTGTACTCATCCATTTTCACTTCAAATTGGTTTAAAATATTACGGTAATATTCGCTCAAATCGCCAGAATTGTCACCCTGCTTATAAATTCCTTTAACAACTTCAACATCCTCGTTATCATAATTATCCGTCATTAATTTTGCCAGTTTTTCAACCTCAGCATCAAGCTCCTTATCCAGCAAAGAAATGTCAAACCAACGTGCGATTTGAGGATTTGCAAGCACTGACTTAGAAAATCTTCCAGTCTGAGGTAATATGTCATATATAACAGGATGACCAGCCAGCTGGGCCATCTGGATAAACGTTCTGACCTGACCTTTTGCATCCAAACCCGTTATTTTCTCAATTTCTTTATCTAAAAGATTTTCACTTACACCCGAACTTTTGGGCAAATAAGCGCAACCAAATTCTCTGGGATGAAAAGGTATAAGATAAATAGTCGTATTGTATATACCACAAGCTTGATTGCCTGAAGGCAAGATCAATAGCTGTTTAAGCCAATCAATAAACTTTCCGGCTTCACCTTTTTTGTCGCCCAGACCTGCAAGGTTAATTAACTTTATGTTATGCCCTTCTTTTTTTATCCAATCCGCATCATTTTCGTTATTACGTGCAAGTACGCTTAATTTTTCAAAACGGAATTTCCCGTCGTAAAACACACCTTCTTTAATCCATTTTTCCCGTAACGCAAAAAGTGTTTCGGCACAGGTCAGTTCTTTAAGGGCCTTATAATATGGATAAGGCAAATATCCGTTGTCTTTTACAATATTTTTTAAATACTCTTTTCTGTCAGAAGGAATATTCTCGACTTCAAATTCATCACACAACTTTGAATAAACTTCATTCAATTTTTCATACATCGGCTCCACTTTTTTTGTAAATAAAAAATCGAAAATCATGACAGTTTCCCCCTAGTAAATGAATTATAACATAAAATATATTTTTCAAATCGACTGATTTTCAAAATAATATTGTCCGGTTGGGTAATGGAATTAACATTGCGGGTATTCTTAAATTGACATATCAAGAAAAGAGGTAATAAAAAATGACAAATTCTAAAGAAGCGAAAAAGGCTGACAATACAATCAAACTGGTTATTGTAGAAGATTTCAAACTAACAAGGGTAGGACTTAGATGCGCACTTAATGCCAATCCTGACCTTAACGTAGTGGCAGAATCGGAGGATGCAATCGAAGGTCTAAAACTAATAGAAAGGTACAAACCTGACATAGTACTTATGGATCTGGGGCTTCCCGGAATGAACGGAATTGAAGCCATGCAAAAAATCAGAGAATTTTCAAACGACATAAAAATAATAGCATTAACCTCGCACGACAGAGAAGAAGAAGTAATTGCAGCATTAAGCTCCGGAGCGAATGCTTACTGTTTGAAAGATATTGATCCGATAAAACTTGCAGATGTAATAAGGGATGTATCAAGCGGAGTATGCTGGATAGATCCGGTTGTAGCCAAAATGGCATTAAATTCACTGCCAAAGATAGATAATTTGGGATTTTTGCCTAATAAATCTCAAGGCGAAGGCAGAGTTCCACTGACAGAAAGAGAATACGAAGTACTAAAACACCTGGTAACCGGCAAAAGCAACACCGAAATAGCAAAGGAATTAATAGTAAGCGTTCATACCGCAAAAGCGCACGTATGTTCCATTTTGCAAAAAATGTGTGTTAATGACCGAGTACAAGCAGCCGTCAAAGCGGTAAAAGAAGGCATGGTTTAAAATCAATTTTTAATAGCAGACCAAAAGGAAACAGAAATATTCTGTTTCCTTTTGGAGTTTAATGGAGCGTAGGGGACTCGAACCCCTGACCCCGACACTGCCAGTGTCGTGCGCTACCAACTGCGCTAACGCCCCTCAACCGGTCCATGTAACCCTTTGGGCAGACTTTTGGGATACATGCACAATGAATCTATTTTGCTGCAATTACAAAGTAATAACAAACTCCTTTAAAAATGGGCATGAAGAGACTCGAACTCCCACGCGTTAGCACTAGTTCCTAAGACTAGCGTGTCTACCATTCCACCACATGCCCAGATTAACTTTTCAAGCGACAACATACCGCCTTCCATTAATCTATATTAATCCAAGAACAATGTCAAGTCTTTATTCTTGCCCGTTGTGTTTTTTTATGCAATAATTTAATCATGCCATACTTATAAAAAGGGATTTTATGGAATATAAATTAAAAGACACTATTTCTAAGGATGCTTTTAGGTACGGTTATTTGCTTAAAAAAATATATCCTTACATCAGGCCTTACTGGGGCAGAATAATATTGAACATTTTAATTGCCATACCTTTAGGGCTTCTGGATGGTGTTGTTGCGCTTTCTTTGAGACCGTATATGGATTTGGTTATTAACGGCAACCCTTCCGTAACCTACAATGTTATGGGACATAATCTTCAGGTTCAATCAAGTTTTGCAGCTATAATACCCATCGGTATAATTCTTTTTGCTGCGTTTCAGGGGATATTGAAATACGTCAGCCACTATTTAACCGATTGGCTTGGGCAAAAAATTTCCAATGCTTTAAAAATTGATTTATTCAAAAAATTAACCTCATTGGATCCGCAATTTTACGACATTAATTCATCAGGACTAGTACTGACGAGATTTTTATCCGACCCCGATGCTGCATCTAAAAATATTATAAACAATCTACAATCTTTCATATCTACTGCATTCGGAATTGTAGGACTTGTTGCAGTACTTTTATATAATTCTTGGCAGCTTGCCATAGTCGGTGTTACCGTAATGGCAATTGCAATCACTCCGGTTACTTTCATAAGAAAAAAAATTAAATCAGTTTCTAACGCCTCGATGGTTGTCGGCGGAAACATGACAACAAACTTCAACGAAACCTTTGCCGGTAACAAAATTGTTGCAGCCTATAATCTTCAAAACGAGCAGAATAAAAAATTCGAAAAACAAATCCATCAACAATTTGACCTTGCAATGTCCTTAACAAAACGTGTCGGATGGATGTCACCAATAATGTATTTTGTATGTTCGATAGGAATTGCTCTTGTTTTTTGGTACGGGACACACCTAATTTTGACGGGTAAATTAACAGCCGGAAGTATGATGTCGTTTGTGACTTCGCTGTTACTTTTATACAAACCCGTTAAAAATCTCGGAAATACTCTCACCGGATTACAAACAACCTTTGTTGCGATGGGACGTGTATTTGAGTTATTTGATTTAACCCCTCATTTAACGGATAAAACTAATGCTCTTGAGCTATACGGGTTAAACAACGAAATAAGTTTTAACAATGTATATTTTGAATATGAACCCGGAATACCTGTTTTGAAGAACATAAACCTTAAAGTTCTTAAAAATGAAACTATAGCACTTGTGGGAAATTCCGGCGGGGGAAAAAGTACACTGGTAAATCTCATACCAAGATTTTACGATATCACAAAAGGATCAATTGAATTTGACGGAATAGACATTAAAAACTATACACTCAAATCATTAAGAAACAATATTTCATTTGTTTTCCAGGATAATTACCTGTTTTCCGGCACGATAAAAGAAAATATACTCATGGGCAATTCAAAAGCAAGTGATGAAGAAATCACAAAAGTTATAAAAATGGCACACTTAGAGGAATTTATAGCCACACTTGAACTCGGTGCGGACACTTATGTGGGAGAATACGGCACAACACTGTCTGGCGGACAGCGACAGCGCATTGCAATTGCACGTGCAATGCTTAAAGATGCACCCATTGTCATTTTGGATGAAGCGACTTCTGCTTTAGACAATGAATCAGAAGCAATAGTTCAGAAAGCTCTCGATAATCTCATACAAAATAAAACAGTATTTGTCATAGCGCACAGACTTTCCACAATTAAAAATGCCGACAGAATTGCTGTTATCAACGAAGGTGAACTCACCGAAATAGGGACACACGACGAATTAATGAAAATTAATAACGGAAAATACAAACACTTATACGAAATGCAATTTAAGAAACAAGAGGAATTATGCTAAATTTAATTATCAAAAAATGGATTGAACCATACAAACTTTTAGAAACTATAAAGGAATACTCTGTTACTGAGGAATTCACCTTTGACGGGTCAAACAAAGCCATTTTAAAACAACATTTTCTAAAACAATTAAGGGATACCAAAGGCTTTGGTCTATACATGAAAAATGTAAACAAATTTTATATTTTTGATACAAATGTAAATGTAAAAAATGTTGTTACAAAAGAATTTAACCTGGACGAAAAAGATTATGAATTAACCGAAGATGAGCACAAACCGTTTGAAATGATAGATTCAGGAGAAGCTGAGGCTTCTATAGTAACTTATTAAAATTTCTTTACAACAAGGCAATTATTCAATAAAATTTCACTTTATAAATATACAAAGGGGATATTTAATTGAATATTTGGGCACTAAATAATTTTTATACATATAACAGACCAACTCATATGATGGGATGCAATCCGTTTATGGTCATGGGAATACCGTACTATAGACCGATTGCAATGGGTGTATTTAAATATCCAAAACCTTTTTTCATGACGTTCCGTCCGTGCATTTTTATGGGTATGGGGATCTATCCCCCAATGAATAATAATATATTTTCAATCTACCGATTACCACAGAATATAATGCCGGCGGATTCAGGTACAAATTATTCGCTATCTAACAACGTCAGCAAACCGTTACCCACGACTAACAAAGCAGACAACGATGCAACTAAAATAAAGCCCAAACAGAAAATAAGGTACAACGCCAAAAAAGGAAAGAAACTTGCGCAAATTATTGCAACGCGCTCAAGCGAAGGCGGATTTGATAATTACTGTGCAAGGAACGTCAAAAAAGCTATAGAAGATGCCGGTTTAGGGGAATATAAAAACGGAGATGCCTATCAAATGGCAGAGATTTTATCAAAAAATAAAAACTTTAAAGAAATTTCTACCAAAAACATCAACTTATCGACCCTTCCGGCGGGGTGCGTTTTGGTATATGACAAAGGAGTAGCCGGCTACAGTTCGAAATACGGTCATACGGAAATCACTCTTGGGGACGGGACAGCAGCAAGTGGCGGGATAACTCATAATATAAAACGAGGCGCTCGGGTATTCATGCCGGTCTAAAATATTTTACTAACCTGTTTTTGCAAATCTTCAAGAGAGCCATTATTGTTAATTATAATATCAGCTTTGGACAATTTATCCTGCTGATTATCCTGCGATTTTATCCTTAATTCGGCATAATCCTTTGAAAATCCGTTCCTTGAAATAAGTCTTTTAATACGAATATTATCATCAGCATATACCAAAACAATCTTATCAAACATATTCTCCATGCCAGCCTCAAACAAGAGAGGAACGGAAACAAAAACATATTTTTCGGATTTATTTTCGAGCAAAAATTCCCGAATTTTTTTGCGAATAGGGGGATGAAGGATATCGTTAAGCTTTGCAAGCATTTTTTTGTCATTGAAAACAACCTTACCCAACTTAACCCGAGAGATAACGTTCCCCAGAGTAATATCGTAATCCTTGAAAACACTTTTAACCTCGGGAGAATTTTCCAAAATTTCGTGTCCGACCTCATCGGCATCAAGGACTTTATATCCTTTGCTTTTCAAAATTTTTTCAACCGTACTTTTTCCGGCAGCGATATTACCGGTAATTGCAATTTTAAGCATTTCCTGAAATCCTGTTTAAAAAATTACGTAATTCTTTAATCTGTCTTGGCTTAATAGGTTTAAACTCACCTTTTTTTAGTCCTTCTAACTGTATTGTAGCATGCTGTATACGTTTCAAAGACTTGACTTCATATCCAAAGTATTCAATCATTTTACGAATTTGTCTATTCATACCTTGATATAAAACTATTTGTAATTGAGTATAGTTACTGTCAGCATGCAAGAGGGTAACATCCGCATAGGCTACCTTACCCTCCTCAATTTCAATACCTTTAGCCATAATTTCAAATTCGTGAGGTCGCATTTTAGCATTTACGGTAACAAGGTAAACCTTTGGGACTTTTACCGAAGGGTGTGTCAATTCATTAATAAGGTCACCATCATTAGTTAAAATTAAAAGTCCAGTGGAATCTTTATCCAGCCTCCCTACAGGCTTCAAATTATACAATTCTTCCGGCAGCAAATCATAAATTGTTTTTCTGCCTTTCTCGTCATCACAGGTTGTTATATATCCTGCAGGCTTGTAAAACCTGTAATAGAGGTGCTTTACAGGTCTAATGAGTTTTTGATTGACAAAAACCTTGTCCTTATCACCCACAATAAACCCAAGCTCAGTGACTTTTTTGCCGTTAACCAGAACAACACCGCTTTCAATCAACTCATCGGCTTTTCTTCTTGAGCAGACCCCTGATGAGGCAATATATTTGTTTAGACGAGTGCCGGACATTTTAAAGCCTCTTCAAAAACTTTACATAAACACTCCGGCATTCTTCTGTAAAGCTTGCCGTCGTTGCTGATAGCGACTACATTAAATTCTGCCTCGATAAATAACTTTCCGCTTTCCTTTGACTTAACGGTTTGTTTGAAGGTTACGGAAAGTGAATTATATTTTTCAACCCAAGTTTCAATAACCACAACATCATCAAGCTTTGCAGAAGCCTTATATTTGACGTTCATATTCACAACAGGAAGCACAATGTCATTGTTTTTAAGTTCAACAAGACTGTAGCCTCTGTCCTCGCACCACAAAACCCTGCCCTGCTCAAGCCATCGAAGATACGCCCCATGCCATACAACACCGTAAGCATCAGTATCAGCATAAAATACTTTCTGTTCAAATACGTGTTTCATAAAATTATTATAGCACGAATTACAATTTATAATATTAAAGCCTCTGTAAACAGAAACAAATCGAAACATCTACCAAGGATAATCATCAGCGATTTTCCACCCGTCATATCTTATTAGCGCACCGCAGTAGTACCCTGCATAATATCCATATTTGTTATCCTTTGAACATCCGTAATAGCCACGGTTATTTTCGGCCTCCTCGCTGCCTTCTATAGGACCTGCTTGTGTAAAACATGCTCTGCCTTGCATACAACCCGCAGAAGTCCAAAAACTTATATATGCATTACTCCCTTTACCCCAGGATTTACCGTCAAATACGAATATATCACGACCGATTCTATTTGGTCCCGCAAGCCCGTTTATGTCAACATAAATCCACAGGTAGCTCATAGTCCCATATTGCACGTCGTTAAAAAATAATATCATACCGTTTGAAAGAATTACCACTTGGTGATAAATCATGTGCCCTTCACCGGTTCCCGATAAATTCTTAACACTATACTTAGGATACATACTCTTAAATTCAGAACGAGTCATTAATTTTGCAGAACGCAAATAGGGCAAATAATATTTTTCTATAAAAACTCCCATCAATTCAGTCCCTGAAATTTTAGGATAATCCCATGTCGACATAGGACCGTTTTCCGCTTCTGATAACCTTGCCGCATTACTCAAAATCGAATATGCTGCCCTCAGACCTGATACCGTCTGTTTTTTTTGATATTTTGTTATCAAATTCGGTATCGTCAACACCGCAACTATACCTACCACCGCTAATGTTATTAAAACTTCCGCTAATGTAAAACCGTTTTTGTAACTATACTTCTTCATATATGAATTATAGCACATAATGTCGGTTAGGTCAAAACCCTTGCTATTTCTACTTAGAGGAGTCGCCCCCCCCCGTTATGCATACCACGCATGGACATTTTACCTCCTTTGTTTTTTATATTATACACAAACAAAACCAATCGGGCAATATATTTTTTCAACGAAATAAAATAAAGTATTTGAGAAAGGAGAAAAATATGAAATACAGATGTTTAGTGTGCGGGTGGGTGTATGACGAAGAAAAGGAAGGGAAAAAATTTGACGAACTGGATTCGAGTTGGGAATGTCCAATGTGTCATGCAAGCAAAGATGAATTTGAATTAACAGACAAAGATTAAACGACAAAACAAATAAGTAATAAACATACAAAACCCTCTGTATAAAAGAGGGTTTATTTATAATACTTGACGATAAAAAATGTTTATCATAAACTAAAAAGGCACGACAATACCGTGTTGAAAATCAAATAAATTAAAGGTTGAGGTTACGCCAACATTAGAAAGTTGTCGCAACTCTTCGGGGAATAGCACTCCAAATGAATATGCATATAAAGCGCCGGCAGTCATTTTGAGTGGAAATTGAATGTAAAAGCCTAATAACACAATTGTTTGTGAGAAACAAAAGGCGAACCCGACAACTTATAATAATTCATCTTCGGGATGTAGCGCAGCTTGGTAGCGCACCTCGCTTGGGACGAGGGGGTCGCACGTTCAAATCGTGTCATCCCGACCATTAAAAAATTTCGAATATGGCCGAAAAAGAGGATTAGGGACATTGGATTTCACGACATTAACCATAGAATTTTTAAGTAAACTGGCATCACTCGTCGGAAGTTACGGCTGGGCAATAATAGTATTAACAATTATCGTAAGGCTTTTTTTGTGGCCGTTAAACGTATCCCAACAACGTTCAATGCGTATGATGCAAACACTCCAGCCGAAATTAAAAGCGATACAGGACAGGTACAAAAGTAATCCCCAGGTAATGCAACAAAAACTTATGGAATTTTACAAAGAACATAAGTTTAACCCTATGGGCGGCTGTATGCCTTTATTAATACAAATGCCGATATTTATCCTTTTATATTCGGCATTAATGAGTCCCCAATTCATACAAACCGCAGGAGATGCACCATTTTTATTTGTTAACCGTTTAGATACAACCCTTCGGGCATCCGCAGGGATATCCAATGACGGACAACTGGGAGTTTCACAATATGATCGGTTCATTGTCGGAAAAACTGCGATTGTATATCTTAAAGATGAAGTTTTGGAAAATGTTAAAATAACAAAGCCAAATCAAGCCTTGGAAATACAAGGTGAACTGACTCCCGGAGAACCTATAGATTTTAAAATCAGTCTTGATAACTTAAATTTAAAATTTAGCCAACTTCAAAATATACAAAAAATTGACGTAACAATAACCGATATAAATACAAAAGAAACAGAAAAAGTAACCTTTAACAGACAAGGTGAGATTTTAACAGCTTCCGTACCGACAATAGAAGTACAGCAAACATTTCATATTGACGTTTTACTGCTAATAGTGCTGTTTGGTATAACAATGTACATATCACAAAAGGTAATGATGGCAACGTCAAAAACAGCACAGCCCCAAGATCCGACACAAGCAGCCATCCAAAAATCAATGGGCACATTTATGCCAATCATGATAATTGCAACATTTGTAATAATTCCAATACCGGCGGGTGTACTTTTATACCTTGTAACAAGTAATTTAATTCAAATACTACAGACAGTGATTGTAAATAAGCAGATGGATATAGAAGAAGCGCAGAAAAAGCAACTTGTAACGGACGCAGATTTGAATAATGCCAAAAAAATAGACAATAAGGAGTAATTACGTTGCAGGTATCGGAATATGATTACGAATTACCTGAAGGCTTAATAGCACAAATGCCGGTTGAAAAGCGCGATAATTCACGCATGATGGTTTTGGACAGAAATACAAAAACCTTAAAACATCATCACTTTTATGACATAGTTGACTTGATTGACGAAAATAGCATTTTGGTTTTGAATGATACAAAGGTTTTACCCGCAAGATTATATGGAACAAAATCCACAGGTGCCAGAATTGAAGTTTTTTTACTGGAAGAAAAAGAAAAAACAATCTGGTCTTGTCTCATAAAACCTTCAAAACGAGTAAAACCTGATACAATAATAAAAATAAGTGAAAAGCTACAAGTACGTGCCATAAAAAGACTGGAAGAAGACGGAGAATGGCTTGTAGAAATGCTCTGCAACGGAGAAATAACAAACATACTTCACGAAGTCGGCAATATACCTCTACCGCCGTACATCCAGCGGAAAATACAGACCGAAGAAATAAAAAACTTTGATATGAACCGATATCAAACGGTATATGCACAAAAAGAAGGTTCCGTTGCCGCACCGACTGCAGGCTTACACTTCACCAAAGAAATATTAAAAAAACTTAACAAAAGGAATATAGAAATAGCGTACGTCACATTGAATGTAGGTTTAGGCACCTTCCGACCGGTAAAATGTACCAGAATTGAAGATCACAAAATGCACTCGGAAACTTTTGAAATCAACGCCCAAACAGCAGATATGATTAATAAAGCAAAAGCAAATGGGAAAAAAGTAGTTGCAGTAGGAACAACAACCGTAAGAACATTGGAAACCGCCTTTAAACAATTTGGATGCATAAAAGAATGCAAAAGCAGTTCTGAACTTTTCATCTACCCGCCCTATAAGTTTAATATAACAGATGAATTAATTACCAATTTTCACTTACCCAAATCAACACTTTTAATGCTTGTAAGTGCGTTTGCGGGAAAAGATTTCATTTTCGAAGCGTATGAAGAAGCAATAAAAGAAAAATACAGATTTTTCTCATACGGAGATTGCATGTATATTAAATAACGCCATACAGAACAAACCCTACCGAAATACAAACAAAGTTTTGACATTTAATCAAAAATCCTTAATTTATATGATACAAAACACCAACAGAGGGTGTAGAATAAAATTGAGGGTAGGATAATGTTTTCAGAAATGCTGCAAAGGATGTTAAACAGTGGCGGACAAGCGGCCGCAATACAAAGAGCCGCCCAAATGAATCAGTACATCAATAATTTTTACAAGACAAAGAATGTAACCGGTACGACTATAAATTCTCCAATACCGTCATCAAATGTACAATCATTTGAAAGCGTGTTATCCTCAAGTAAAAAAGTAGACTTTGGCAATTTGCTTTTAAATCCGGAAACAATGAAGGTCAAAGCGGAACTTGTAAAAACAAACCCCACAGAAAGCCTGAACAACGCACTTACAGAGGCAGCAGCAGTATCCGGTAATATAGGTAGGATAAATAATCCTTCCAAAAGTCAGATAATAAACATGGTAGAGCAAATAGCCCAAAAACACGGAGTAGACGATAAACTTGTAAAAGCACTTATAAAGCAGGAATCCGGTTTCAATCCAAAGGCAAAATCAAAAGCCGGAGCAATGGGCTTAATGCAGTTGATGCCATCAACAGCTAAGGGGTTGGGTGTTACTGACGCATACAATCCTGTCCAAAATGTAGAGGGCGGAATAAGATATTTAAAATCCATGCTCAATAAATATAACGGGAATATAATACTGGCACTGGCAGCATACAACGCAGGTCCGGCGGCGGTAGACAAATATGACGGAGTTCCGCCTTATAAAGAGACCCAAAATTATATAAAAAATATTTTAGCAAATTATCTGTAAGCACGACGATTCCAGTAAATTATAACTCTTTGCATTTAAAAAAGTTTTTTGCTACAATAAAAACGTGAATAATTTATGAGGGATTAAATGAAATTCTCGTCATCATTTAAAGTAGGTTTATTAACATTAATAGCACTAATATTGCTGTTCAGTGTAGTATTCAAGGTCAAAGGCAGAACCTTTTCAAGTGCAGAAAGAATAGAGATACAATTTAAAGACGTAAACGGAATGCGTCCGGGAGCGGGGGTACAGATGATGGGTCTTCGTGTAGGTCAAGTAGAAGAAATAACCCCCGTCATTAAAGAAGGCGAGAATTTTGTAAAGGTAAAATTTGTAATAACCGATCCGGATGTAAAAATTCCAAAGGCATCAATGTTTTCGATACAACAAACGGGCCTGATAGGCGAATTATTTTTGGAGATTACACCGCCCAAAGACAGGACTTTGTATATTCCGATGAAAACAAAGGGGCTTCTATATAAAGATGATCCCGTTGAAATGAAACTTGACGACAAATATTATGACGTAGGTCAAGTAAAATCGATTGAAGTAATTTCGCGTGATGCGGTACCGTTTAACTTACGGGATTCAATTGAGACGAACTACGCATACAAAATAGATTATATAGTTGATCTTCCGGGCTTAATTTTGCCCGAATTTATGAAAGGTGTACCGGTATACAAAAACGGTAGGAAGAAGTTAAGAATATCAACTCTGGATGATACAATTCTTCAGTACCCGCAGCAAAATTCACCTTATACAATAATGGAGCCGATGAGAATAGCCGACTTTATGGAATGGCAATACAGGGCAGCAGAATCGTTAACAGAAACCAACAGGAAAATAAATGCATTATTGTCCGATGAAGTTATCGCGGAACTACAGATGTCAGTGGCTAATATCAATTCCTTGACGGCAAAATCAGCCTCAACGATAGCGAAATTTGATCAGCTGATTGATGCTTCACAAGGTGATTTAAAGGAATTAATGTCATTACTGGATAAAACCAGCAGCGACTTTTCAAAGTTGTCAAACAACCTGAATAACCTAATCGGCGATAAAGAATTTAAGACAAAACTGTATTCAACTGCGGATTCACTGGATTTGTTAGCACAAAATCTTAACAAGATAATGGACAACGGGAATGCGGAAGCTATAGCAGCAGATTTGCGAGTGATAACACATAACGTCAATGAAATAAGCACTTACGTAAATTCAATGACAAAAGACGATAATTTAAAGAAAGATCTAACGAGAACGATAAACAGTGCAAATAAAGCGATGACGGATATATCAACGACGTTAGCAGCCTTAAACAAGCTAACTCCGGAAAACAAAACCGAATTACAGTCGATAATAGATGACGCAGCAGTAACAACATGTAATTTAAGAAAGTTTTCCGAGAAACTAAATAAACGATTTTTACTATTCAGACTGATGTTTTAAAATATGAATATAAAGACAAATATAACAAAATTACATTATGACCGAAATGCGAGCGGAATACTGGTAAAAGTCTTAGAGGGCATGTCAAGTATATACGGTATCGGAAGCGGACTAAAGAACATCCTATACGATAAAGGGCTGTTAAAAGCCCGAAAAGTAGATGCACAAGTAATTTCAGTAGGTAATATGACAACAGGCGGAGTAGGTAAAACACCCGTAGTGTTAGAAATAGTGCGTCATTTAATAAAAAAAGGCAAAAAAGTATGTGTAATCTCAAGAGGATACGGAGGGAAACTGTCTAACAAGAAAGTAAACGTAATTTCCGATGGTCGACACGTACTATACACAGCGACAATGGCAGGCGACGAGCCGTTTTGGCTAGCGCAAAAAGCACAGGGGGCCTGTGTTTTAACGTGCAAAGACAGATACAAAGCTGCAAAATATGCCATAGAAAAATTTGGAACAGAAATAATAATTCTGGATGATGGATTTCAGCATAGAAAATTACACCGAGACATAGATATTGTCTTAATGGATAGCAAGATGGGATTGGGTAATGAGAAATTACTGCCCGCAGGTCCGTTAAGGGAAGGTGCGGAGGCATTGGATAGGATTGACAAGCTTTTGATAGTAAGCAAAGACATTGAGCACAGCAAGGCACAAAAATTTGCGAAGATTATGGAAAAACGACTAAACATTGAAACGATATTATGCGCAATAGAACCGGATTACATATACAACATCAAAACAGGTGAAAGGCTGGAAGAAGGAGCCACCGTAACGGCCATTTGTGCAATAGGCCAGCCGCAGCAATTTTTCAACTTTTTAGATGCGTATAACGTAAAACAGGGAATAGCACTTGATGATCACCACCAATATTCACCGACGGATCTGGTAGATATATCAGGAGATATAGTTACAACCGAAAAAGATGCCGTGAAGCTTTTAAGGTTTGATAAGGATAACATATATGCGCTCAAATTACGCACCTTGCTTGATGTTGAAAGGTTACTAAATGTTAAAAAAAAGAGTTAATATAACTAAGATAATCCAAAAACTGAAAGCTGCCAAACAACCTAAAAGTGAATTTGTAAAACTGATGGACAGCTTTAATGATCCATATTTGGTACTTATAGCGTGCATTTTAAGCCTTCGAACGAACGATAAAACGACATATCCCGCCACTTTAAGGATGTTGGAATTGGGAAAAACACCTGAAGATTTCGCAAATATGGAAAGAAAAGTTCTTGAAAAAGCGATATATCCCGTTGGATTTTATACAAATAAAGCAAAGCAAATAATTGAATTATCAAAGGAATTAGTCAAAAAATATAATTCAAAGGTTCCGGATAAAATAGAAGAGCTGATAAAATTTAACGGAGTAGGGAGAAAGACAGCTAATTTGGTAATATCTGAGGGTTTTAACAAACCTGCGATATGCGTAGACGTACACGTACACCGGATTTCAAATCGATTGGGCTATGTAAAAACAAAAAAACCGGAAGATACAGAATTAGAATTAAGGAAAAAACTTCCTAAAAAATATTGGCAGGAAATAAATTCACTTTTAGTAACACACGGTCAAAACATATGCAAACCTGTTAAGCCAAAATGCGACACATGTCCTATTTGTGAATTTTGTAACAAAATATTATAATTGTACAAACCGTATAAATAGTCTAAAATAGGGAATAATGGGGTTTTTTAAGGGAATAACTTCTTGCTTTAAAAACATAAATGTGCAATAATATGCTTGAGGAAGGAAAATAACCCGAACAACCGATACCACAGAGGAGAAAAACAAATATGGACACAACCCACAAAATAAGCACAGCCAAGCTGGACGAGATTTTAGAATCATATGAGTACAAAAAATCGAATTTAATAGCGATATTGCAAAAAGTACAAGAAGAATACAGGTATCTGCCGGAGGAAGCATTAATATACATAGGCACTAAAATTGAGGGTTTATCACCGGCAACAGTTTTTGGTGTAGCGACTTTTTACGCACAATTTTCACTGGAGCCCAAGGGCAAATTTGAAATAAAAGTTTGCGACGGAACAGCATGTCATGTACGGGGTTCAATGCCTGTTCTAAACGCAATACGGAACAAGCTTAACATCCAAGAAGGGCAGTTAACAAGTGATAACGGACTATTTTCATTAGAGACCGTAAGCTGTTTAGGTGCGTGTGGACTGGCACCGGTTGTGGTAATAAACGGTAAAGTATACCCGCAAATGACTTCTGATGCGATAACAATAGTACTTGAAACCCTATTGAAAGAGGAAGAATAACATGGAAACAAAGAATTTAAATATAGATATTAAAGAGGAACAGAAAAAAGCGCAAGAGCTGTTGAAAAAACAAGGATTAAGGGTTCTGGTATGTGCCGGAACAGGTTGTGTAGCCAACGGTGCGTTAGGAGTAATAGAGAAATTCAAGGAATTAGGTGCTGATGTATCCGTATTAACAGACTATGACAAAATGACAATAGTACCGACAGGTTGTCACGGATTTTGTGAGCAGGGCGTACTGGTAAACATACCCGACAAACACATAACCTACGTAAAAGTTCGATATAAAGACGTCGAAGAAATATATGAAACACACATACGAGGTGGCAAATACGTTGAACGATTGCTCTATAAAGATCCCCAAACAAACGAACACATACATAAAGACGAGGATATAAATTTTTACGCGAAACAAAACAGGACAGCGCTTAAAAACTGTGGGAATATAAATGCGGAAAGTATAGATGAAGCAATAGCAGTGAGAGGCTATGAGGCGTTATATAACGTATTAAAAGAAAACAACGCAGAGGCAGTAATTGAAGCAATTGAAAAATCAGGATTACGAGGCAGAGGTGGCGGAGGATTTCCGACAGGTAAGAAATGGAGGTTTACGGCAGCAAACCGAGGAGGGAAATCCTATGTAGTATGCAACGGTGACGAAGGTGACCCCGGTGCATTTATGGACAGGAGCATAATGGAGGGTGATCCTCATAAACTTCTTGAAGGTATGGCAATAGCTGCATTTGCGATTGGTGCGGACGAAGGTTATATCTACGTAAGGGCGGAATATCCGCTTGCTATTGAACGTTTAAAGAAAGCCATAAAAGATGCTGAGGAAAGACATTTTTTGGGCAAGAATATAATGGGCAGCGACTTTTCATTCACAATACACATAAAAGAAGGAGCCGGAGCATTTGTATGCGGAGAAGAAACGGCATTAATGGCGTCAATTGAAGGTGAAAGAGGCATGCCACGTCCAAAACCGCCATTTCCGGCGAATAAAGGCTTATTTGGCAGACCTACCCTAATAAATAATGTCGAAACACTTGCCAATGTGCCCGTTATAATTTTAAATGGCGCAGATTGGTTTGCACAAATGGGCACAGAAACTTCAAAAGGTACAAAAACTTTCGCACTTACCGGTGAAGTTAACAATACGGGCTTGATAGAAGTTCCGATGGGAACAACATTAAGAGAAATAATCTTTGACATAGGAGGAGGTATCAGAGGCGGCAAAAAATTCAAAGCCGTCCAAATAGGCGGGCCTTCAGGCGGATGCCTGACACAGGAGCATCTTGATTTACCGATGGATTATGACAGCCTTGTAAAAGCCGGAGCAATGGTAGGTTCAG
Organism: uncultured bacterium; assembly: GCA_949299935.1. GTDB lineage: Bacteria > Cyanobacteriota > Vampirovibrionia > Gastranaerophilales > Gastranaerophilaceae > SIG32. Next base: position 60,058 of record CASGCE010000035.1, read on the forward strand.
GCGGGCTTGTGGTTATGGCTGAAGATACTTGTATGGTGGAAGTTGCAAGATTTTTCATGAACTTTACCAAGAATGAGAGCTGTGGTAAATGTGTTCCCTGCCGTGAAGGAACAAAAAACATGCTTAAAATTCTGGAAAAAATAGTTGCAGGCAAAGGTGAGCTTTCCGATTTGGACATATTGGAAGAACTTGCACACAGTGTTAAAGAAGGTTCGCTTTGCGGACTCGGAAAAACCGCCCCCAATCCTGTACTTTCGACCCTTAAATATTTTAGGGATGAATATATTGCACATATTGTTGACAAAAAATGTCCTGCAGGAGTTTGTACCGCTATGAAAAGGATTGTAATAAATGAAGAAAAATGCAAAGGTTGTACGAAATGTGCAAGAACATGTCCTGTAGGTGCTATAGAAGGAACAGTCAAACAACCGCATCACATTGATGAAACAAAATGTATAAAATGTGAAGCGTGTCTTAAAAGTTGCCCGTTTAAAGCAATAGAATTACAATAATGCGGCAAAATATACGAGGGAAATAAAAATGACAGATAAAAAAACATTATTTATAGACGGTAAAGAAGTAGAGTTCACAGATGAACCGAATTTATTGGAAGTTATCAGGAAAGCGGGTATGAATGTTCCGACATTTTGCTACAGGCCCGATTTAACGACATATGGTGCATGCAGAATGTGCGTAGTTGAAATTGAAGGCAGAGGGATACAATCATCCTGTACAATGCCTCCTGAACAAGGTATAAAAGTCCACCTTAATACTGAAAAAACGAGAAGAATCAGGAAAACCGTGCTTGAATTGCTGTTGGCAAATCACGATAGAAACTGCTTAACTTGCGAGAAATCAGGAGATTGCGAATTGCAAAAATATGCGGAAGAATACGGTATTAATAAAATCCGATATGCAGAAAAGGACGAATATTTACCTATAGATAGCAGTTCACCTTCGATAGTGCGAGATCCGAATAAATGCATTTTATGTGGAGCGTGCGTAAGAGCATGTCGAGAATTTCAAGGACATTCAGTATTAGACTTCGCCAATAGAGGTTCCAAAACCATAGTACAACCCATGAACGGCAGACCGTTAGGTCAGGTGGATTGCGTAAATTGCGGTCAATGCGTTGCTGTATGCCCAACAGGAGCCTTAACCATAAAATCACAAATGGATGACGTCTGGAAATGTATAACAAATCCACAGATGAAAGTAGCAGCTCATATTGCTCCCTCCGTAAGAGTGGCTTTGGGTGAAATGTTCGGCCTTGAACCCGGAGAAAATTCTATCGGAAAAATTAATGCCGCACTTAGAAGGATTGGGTTTGATTTGGTATTTGATACAAATTTTGGCGCAGATTTGACAATAATGGAAGAAGCAACAGAATTTATAGAAAGATTGAAATCAGGTAAAAATCTTCCGTTATTCACTTCATGCTGCCCCGCCTGGGTTAAATATCTTGAAATGATGCATCCCGATATGCTAAAACATCTGTCAAGCTGTAAATCACCAATGTCAATGCAATCACCGATATTAGCGGATTTAATACCTAAAACTTTTGGTATAACCAGAGAAAATCTTACAATAGTAGCTGTAATGCCTTGTACTGCTAAGAAATATGAAGCACTTCGACCTGAATTAAGTCATAACGGGCGTCAGGATACTGATTTTGTACTGACTACAAAAGAATTAGGCAAGATGATTAAAAGTGCCGGAATAGATTTCAAGTCACTAGAACCTGAGCAGGCGGATTCACCGTTCGGAGAATATACGGGAGCTGGAACAATTTTCGGTGCATCAGGCGGAGTTGCTGAAGCTGCAGTTAGAACAGCCTATGAATTCGCTACGGGAGAAGTTTTGCAAAATGTTGATATTAAAGAACTGCGCGGGACAACAAATCGCTGCAAAGACGTTGAAATAGATATAAAAGGTACAAAAGTTATCGTAAGAGTAGTATCAACTTTGAAAGAAGCTGAAAAATCACTAAAAGAAATAAAATCCGGAAAAGCAAGATTTCAACTTTTGGAGGTGATGGCGTGTCCCGGAGGATGTATAAACGGCGGCGGTCAACCTTCCAGTTTTGACAACACTAAAATCAAAGCTGAACGTGCAAAAGGACTTTATAAAGAAGATGAACAGCTGTCAATTCGAAAATCACATATGAATCCTTCAATACAAAAGCTTTATCAGGAATTTTTGGAATACCCGAACTCACATAAAGCTCACGAATTGCTGCATACTGCATACGTGGACAGATTCAAGAATTCTTACAAAGACATATAATATCATAGGGGACTAAACCACCACTTTGTGCCGGAACAAAAAAAATGTTGACAATAAAATTTGTTCTTGTTAGACTAAAAGCATTGACAGCATTAGTCAATGTGGGTAGCAGTAAGCGCTTGTAGCTCAGTAGGTAGAGCACTCCCCTTTTAAGGGATAGGTCGCGCGTTCGAATCGCGCCAAGCGCAAAATAAAAGAGGACATTATGTCCTCTTTTATTTTGCTGTTTAGCTAAGATGAGAACGCCTATTGCGTTTGAGCGACCTGCGAGCAGAGTGCGAAGGCTTGAGTGTGTAAAGAACGAAGTTCTTGTAACACTCAACCGTAGTCACGTTTAATGCGAGCAGGTCAAGACAATCGCGCCAAGCGCAATTTTTTTTACCCTTGCCATCCCGAAATACTCACAATTTTTCTATTATGTTTATTACGTGTTCGTTTGTATCTTTAGCCGGCGTTGAGTATATCCTACTTAAAGTTTTTTCTGCTAAAATACATTTAGAACTGTAAATATCATTTAATATGTACAAACTTTTTGGCACAATCAAACATAGAATTTACCATGGCGGCATTGGAATAAATATTCATACCGTTAACCTCTAAAACCTGTTTCATGCGCTTTTCCCACATATTGTAAACTTCATCGGTAGATAAATCCAAAACCTGACCTATCATTGATAATTCCTTATAGTCAATGGGTACAGGCAACGTACCCCGCAATATATCAACAATATCCAGTCGCTTTTTACGAGGAAAAGCCTTTAAAAAATTCACGACAGACATTTTTTTTGCTTTGAGCGCATCTTTTATAAATTCCACTGAATCATCCAATAAAACAGGTTCTTGCGGGATTTTGTATTCTTCAAAGTCTTCAGGTTCAATCTCCATAACGGTAGCAATACGCTCTAAAGTAGTCCCCCTTGTTGAAAAAGGTATTGATTCATCTATAAGATTATAAACATAAGACAAGGTAACACCTATCATCTCCGCGAAATCTTTTTTATGTAATGCATTTTTATCCAAAAATCTGGCAACTTTTTCGGAACTTTTTTCTTGAACTATTTGTTTATCTTTCATAAATTAATCCTCATAATTAAACTTATAATTAAAATACGTTTATTTTATCAATTTGTTAAGCGAAATGTCGGTAAATCTACACGGTAATATTTATTTACGTTAAAATAATAAATATAAAAGGTTAAAGCAAATGAAACTAATAACAGGATTAGGAAATATAGGAGAAAAATACTGTTTTACACGTCATAATACAGGATTTATGGTAGTTGATAAATTGGCGTTGGATAAAAACCTGAGTTTTAAAGAAGAAAAAAAATTAAAGTGTTATATAACAAAATACAAATTTAACGACGAGGACATAATAATCGCAAAACCGACAACATTTATGAATCTATCAGGAGAAGCTGTGTCAGCAATATGTAACTTTTATAAAATAAGTTTAGAAGATATATTGATAATATATGATGATATAGCAATAGATTTGGGAAGATTACGTTTTCGCAAAAACGGTTCTGACGGAGGTCATAACGGCATCAAATCCATTATAAAACATCTTGGTACAGACAATTTTGCCAGACTAAAAATAGGAATAGGTCCCCAACCCCCAATACCATCCGAAAATTTTGTACTTCAAAATTTTCAAAAAGAAGAATTAGAGATTTTGAAATCAACAATTTGCCAAGCAGTAAGTGCCGTTGAATGCTATCTTAAAGATGGTATGGATAAGGCACAAAACATTTTTAATTAGCCAATCGGACTTTTTCAAACAAAATATTTTATGTATAATAAACTCAAGGAGTGCAAAATGAGCATACAAACAGCAGAACAATACGAAGCAGCAGAACAATATGAACAGGCATACGAAGAGTATAAAAAGGAACACGAAAAACATCCGAATGATTTAAGCATAACCGAGCGGCTCGGACATTTGGCGATGATGCTTAACAAAAAAAATGAAGCTGCAGATTATTATACCCAAATTTTAGAAAAAGATATGACAAATACCCTTTGTTACGAGCAATTAATGGACATATATGCGGATACCGACCGATATAAATATTACATATACCGGGGGAATCTTCACACTGTTGAACATAAGCTAGAACAAGCAATTAACGATTACAAAAAAGCACTTAACCACACAGATGATAATCGTAACATGGTTATGACCCGTTTCACACTTGCAAATTTGTATGAACAAACAGGTAATACGGCCAAAGCTATAGACGAATTTCTAAAAACACTTGAATATGAAGACAATCACGAAGAAGTTTTTTCAAGACTTGCCGACTTATATACTAAAGAAAATATGCTTTCAAGCGCTATTGACGTGCTGGAAAGGGCAATGAAAAAATTTGATACAGAAAATATAAGAGAAAAGCTTGCAAAATTATACCTGCAAAATAATCAATTAGAGAGTGCAAAAAATCTTACCCGAGATAATCTTTTGAAAATTAAGTGTTTACTTGAATGTAAAGAATTAGAAGAAGCAGATAAAAAACTGAAGGAAACTGAGTACTTATACAAAAACACACCAGAATACTTTTCCCTAAGGGCTGAATACTATTATATTATAAACGAATACGATAAAGCACTTGAGTATGTAGAAAAATATAATGAGCTTAATCACAATTCACCGCTTGTATATCAAATGCGTGCATTGATATACGAAAACAAACACGATGAATACAATGAACATTTAAACTGGGGCAAATATAATTTAGTCAGAGGCAACAAAGACATTGCAGTGAATGAATTTCTTAACGCATTTCAGTTTCGTGAAGATGACGTAGATTTAATGAACACACTAGCAGTATTATTAGAGGAAACCGGAGATAAAAATCATGCAGTAGAGTTTTGGGAAAAAATTTCCAAAGCCGAACCTGCAAATAAAAAAGCTTTGGAAAAACTTGCGGATTTCAGAGAGGGTCTGGGTGACTACAAAACAGAAGCAGACTATCTCGAAAGGCTTTATGAGCTGGATAAGCGAAACACAATTGTTATAAGAAGATTAGCACAGGTTTATGAGAAGATTAAAAATAAACCTGAAGCGGTTGAATTTTATAAAAAATATCTTGAACTTGCAAAAGGTTCTGCGGATTACGAAAAAATACAACAAAGGCTTGAAAAACTTGAACACACTGAATTTATTCAAGAAGACGAAGGCTTACTTGATAAAATAATGAAATTTTTTAATAAATAAGGTACGCGACTAAATATCAACGTAACTAAAACAAGAGGTCATAAAGACCTCTTGTTATTAAGTTTCAGCAGTGATTTGCTCCTTAACGTTATCATCTTTAGGCTTTGATTTACGCTTGGAACCACCCTTTTCAAAAGCGATTTTGCCTTCCTTTAAAACAATTTTAACAGTATCACCGTTAGCATATTTACCGGAGAGGATTTCCTCTGCGAGCTCATCTTCAATTTTACGCTGAATCAATCTTCTTAACGGTCTTGCACCGTATGCTTCGGAATAACCGTTTTCAGCCAAATGATCCTTAACCTCATCGGTAACATCAACCGACAATTCTCTTTCTTGTAAGCGTTTAAACAAATCTTTAAGCATCAAATCGACAATTTGTCTAATTTCCTCTTTACTCAAGTGAGAGAAAACAATAGTTTCATCAATACGATTAAGGAATTCCGGCCTAAAAGCTTTTTTCATTTCTTCAGTAACAGTTTCCTTCAGTTTTTCGTATTTATCCTTAGATTCATCATCAAAAGTAGTAAAACCAAGCTTAGAAGTATTAGTAATCATGCTGGCACCGACATTAGACGTCATAATGATAATAGTATTTTTAAAATTAATATGCCGTCCTTTTGAGTCAGTCAGCCTGCCGTCATCCAATATTTGAAGCATTATGTTAAACACATCAGGGTGAGCTTTTTCGATTTCATCAAAAAGGACGACCGAATAAGGTTTTTTACGTATAAGTTCAGTCAAATGACCGCCGTCATCATACCCGACATAACCCGGAGGTGAACCGATAAGCTTAGCGGTAGAATGTTTTTCCATAAATTCAGACATATCAACTCTAATCATATTATCTTCAGAGCCGAATACAGCTTCAGCCAATGCTTTAGCGAGTTCAGTTTTACCTACACCGGTAGGTCCGCAAAAAATAAAACTACCTATAGGTCTGTTAGGTGATTTTAACCCGACACGGGCGCGCCTTATTGCTTTAGAAATAGCAACAACCGCATCATTTTGACCAATAACTCTAGCGTGAAGTGTATCTTCAAGCTTTAAAAGACGCTCACTTTCACCTTCAGTCAACTTAGTAACAGGAACACCGGTCATGGTAGCAATAACCTCAGCGACATTTTCGGCATTCACGGTAGGCTTATTCGCCTCGTGTTCTTCTCGCCATTTTGCTGACATTTCACGAATTTTGTCCTTCATGTCTGCTTCTTCATCGCGCAATTGTGATGCTTTTTCGAATTCCTGATTACGAATTGCATCTTCTTTTTCTTTTATAAGCGCGCGTAGTTCTTTTTCCATTTCCTTACCTTCAGGCGAAAGAACAGAAACTTTCAATCGAACCTTAGAACTTGCTTCGTCAAGTACGTCAATCGCTTTATCCGGTAAAAATCTGTCGGTAATATATTTGTTAGATAGCTTTACGGCAGCAACGACCGCCTCATCGGAAATTATCAAATTATGATGTTCTTCATACTTACTTTTAATACCTTTTATAATCTCAATAGACTCTTCTTCGGTAGGCTCATCAATCATAACAGGTTGAAAACGACGTTCAAGAGCGGAGTCTTTTTCAACGTATTTTCTGTATTCATCGAGTGTAGTAGCGCCAATGACTTGAATTTCACCTCTTGAAAGAGCAGGTTTTAAGATATTAGCCGCATCAATTGCACCTTCAGCAGCTCCGGCACCGATAAGCGTATGCATTTCATCAATTACGAGAATAATATTACCGGCCTGACGGATTTCGTCCATAATCTTTTTAAGGCGTTCTTCAAACTCACCTCTGTATTTTGTACCTGCAACCAAAAGTCCCATATCTAGCTGAATAACCTTTTTCCCGTCCAAAATATCGGGTACTTCGGCATTAACAATCCTTGTAGCAAGACCTTCAGCCACTGCTGTTTTACCTACACCGGGTTCACCTATAAGTACAGGATTATTTTTTGTTCTTCTTGCAAGAATCTGAATAACACGTTCAATTTCTTTTTCTCTACCAACAACAGGATCCAATCTCAGTTCTTGAGCAGCGAGCGTCAAATCCCGACCAAATTCATCCAAGCTTGGAGTTTTAGTTTTACCTGAGGAGGTTGAGCTGCTTGAAGATCCTGTGGAGGAACCGCTTGAAACTTGAGGTTTAGTTTCGCCAAGCATCTTTATGACATTACTTCTGACCTTATTCAAGTCAACACCAAGATTCTCCAGAACTCTTGCCGCAACGCCTTCACCTTCTCTAATCAAACCCAATAACAGGTGTTCCGTTCCTATATAATTATGTCCCAGTTGTCTTGCCTCATCCCACGACAACTCCAAAACACGTTTTGCTCTGGGGGTGAAAGGTATCTCAACGGCAACAAACCCGGAACCGCGACCGATTATTTTTTCAACCTCTGCTCTTGCATCTTTAAGGGTTATTCCCATTGATTTAAGAGTTTTGGCAGCGACACCAGTGCCTTCGCCAATCAGACCCAGCAGAACCTGCTCTGTACCTACAAAGTTATGTCCCAGCCTTCTTGCTTCCTCTTGCGCAAGCATTATGACCTTGATAGCTTTTTCAGTAAAACGTTCAAACATTTTTTCTCCTATCTCTTCCTATGCTATAGATTATATATCAAAAGCTTTTAACTTTCAAGTTTTTATAAGAATAGTCAAGTGAGGTTAAATAAAAACTTCCCTATATCGGCATAATTATTTGAGTATAAAGTATACTTAAATATCAGGAAACTTCAAATACAAGCGGATTTTCGTGCTTAAACGCTGAGATTTTAACTGTTTTTAATAAAGTAATTTAAAAAAAAGGAACCCTCGCAGGCTCCTCTTCAAAAATGGAGTTTAATCATTAACTGCCGACAAGCCTCAATGCTTCTTGCAGCAATTCTTTATTAGTTGATATTAGTTTATTAGTAATTTCCATCTGAAGTTTAGCCATCTGATAATACGAAATATTATTTTTAAAATCGGCATTAGAAAGCTCTAATAAACCTGATCTTATCTCACCGCAACCGATAACCGGCTTGCCTGATGCCTCGGTTTCTATAAATTGTCCTTCTTTAAATTCATACAATCCCGCAGCATTATGAAAGTTTCTTGTAGTAATTCTGTATAACGGTACAGAACGTTTGCCGCCATCAGCTTTTCCATATATTGTACCATCGCCTTTTATTTCATAATCATCATATTTACCCAAATATTTTCCGTTATTAGGGTCAATCCACATCTTGATATTTGTGGTGGGAATATCCAAAGAACCGCCTTTGAGCGCAGTTTGCTGGTATAAATCCGCGCTTACAGATTTAGTTCCCTGCATTATTTCGCCCTTATCATTGAGAATATAGCCTTGAACAGTATTGCCGTATCTGTCACGATAAACCCCTTCACCATCAAACTTAAATTCACCCAAACGAGTATAAATACTTTTCCCTTCGCTATTTTTGACAAGGAAAAAGCCTTTACCTTCCAAAAACAAGTTTTCGGTAGAAGTACCCGGAGTTGATTTACCCTGACTTATTTTTTTGTCATAGTCCTCAGCTATAGCACCGCCAAGAAAAGTCTTAAAGTTTACCTGTTTTTCACGAAATCCCGGAGTATACACATTTGTCATGTTGTCCGCAATTACGTCCATCCAGTTGTTTGTTGCAAACTGCGTATTCAATGCCGTGATAAATGAATCATTCATTATCATTCTCCTTATTATTTCTTCTGTTTTGTTCCTGATTTTGTTTCTGTCTGGAATAAGACAAATCTCTATAAGAAAGCTCCTGCTCATTGAATCTTTGGCGTAATAATGAAATATTTTGCCGCAAATATTCCTCTACAGCCTTATCCCCCGGTATAAAGGTCGCCGAAAGAGCACCGTCTTTATCAATCTTTATTACAACAGAAACATCCTTGTCTAAATTAATTCTCACGGGTTGGTTTGTTTTAACCGCATCATTTAAAACATTCATAAGAGTCGCCGATACTTTTACATTTTTCGATGTCTTTTGTACATTTTGATCTATTCCGCTGTTTAAATTTTCTATAACCGATTGAAGTGTTTTGTCGGTATTTTGTACCAAATCAGCAAAAAATTTAGCATCATCAAAACTCATTTCTACATTTGTGTAATCCATTTTTACCGGTGCGAAACTATTGCTCATTCTTGTCAAATTTGCCATTTGATTGTTCGCCTCCAGCAGAACTTGGATATTGTTGGTTTGATTAAAATTTTTAATGTCACTTTGCAACGAATTCTGCGTCATATTCTGTTGATTTTGCAAAATATTTTGCGAAATCTGAATGTTATTATCCACGCTAACACTAACCTGCCCCTCCAAAGTCGGGATATTATCATTCACAAAATTCTGGGTAAGAGAATACTGTTGTCGCTCACTGTCGAATTTATCGGCGTCAACGGTATTGTTATGCTGCTCAATTTTAGCGTCAGAATCATTTTCATCAGTTTGCTGCTTTTTAACATTATTGTCAGATCCGGTTTCTTTAGCAGAATCAGATTTTTTATCCTCGGAAATTTCGTCAGCCACTTCGGATTCTTCTGGTTGAGAAGCCTTCTTCATTTCATCTTCAAAAGAAACATCTCTATTTGATGCCCACTGGGTTTGCGATGAAGTATTTGATTCTGTTATGTTTACGGTTGCCGTTGTCGTTGAACTAATATCCATTTTCACCCTCTATCTTTTGTAATTCAGCCAGAACTTCTTTTTCTTCCTGCTCTAGCTTTTCCTGTTTCTGTCGGAAAAATCTTGTTACACCAAGCTCGGAGTACTGTTTCAATTCTGCGGCTTTTTCTTCTTCTAAGTATATTTCTTTGTGCCGCTCTTTGTGTTTTTCAAGAACTTTAACCGCCTGCTCAAGCCTAACCAGCTTTTCTTTTTCCAAGTCCAACTGTTCTTGAGCCTTTTGTCTTATTTGTTCCAGTTCTTCAGCTTTTTCCCAAAGATAATTAAGATATTTATCATAAGTCTCATACATCATGGGATCCGCTGTCCTCAAACCGTCTTTTGTAGCCTGAATTTCTGCTTCATTTTTTCTGATATTTTCCTCCGCCATGTTAACTGCCTGCTGGGCCCTTTGCACCACAAGCAATTGTTCTTCTTTCTTGCGGATTCTGAAATCCAGAATTTTTTGTAAACGGTATTGGAATGGCATATTACACTTTCTTGCATTCATTATGAATGATAAGTCCTGCGTAATAAACATCTGTTTGTATGAGATTTAATGATTAAAGTATAAAAGTCAATATTTTTTAAGGCAAAATATGGACACCCGTTCCAATATCCCCGTAACGGCGTCCCCAAGTTTCTTTATAGGAACCTCTGACACGCTGTGCCCCACTTGGATTGTAACCGCTATAAGCATCATAAGGACCATTATACCCATGATAACCGTTAACGTATGGAGAATATATTTGGGGCGAAAAACCGGTTGGCATTCCTATAAATTGACGATTCATAAAATTTGTGAATGAACCCGCAAGACTTCTTAAACCTCCGGTTGTAGGCGGAAGTGTAAAATACGGGTCATCAGGAAATTCCAAAGAAAATGCTGCCGGAACGCTGTATTGAGATATGGCTTTTGACAACGTTGAATAACGGCTTTCCAGATCTCCGCCTTGTATTGTACCGAAAATCTGCTCCTCAAGTCGGGATATCCTATTTGCAATATTATCCGAGTCATATGTCCGGTTAAACAACTTCTTTTCCAGTTTGCACAATTTTTTATTCGTAATAGCTGTTGAAGTTAAATTGTTATTTTTACAGTTTACAATGATATTGTTCATCCGCTGCTCATAGGTCATATCAGGATATGTTCGGTTAAAGATGTTTTTCTCCAGCCTGTTCAATCTTACGTCGATATGTTGATGCTCGTATGTCTGCCCTAAAATACTTTTTTCTGCCTGAGTCACTTTGTTGTAATTCAATTTATTATAGCTGTTTTTTTCAAGTGTTTTAACATTTTCCTGCTTCGGCTGTAACGGCGGAAATCCGTCTTTAGCATAATCGATAGTTTTTGCCTCTACACACAATCCCAAAAACACTATGCACAAAATTAATTTCAAATTTCTCATATCGCTCAACCCTCATAAATCAATATTTTGAATATAAAATAAAATTTGTAAAACGGTATTGCCCGTAACGGCTATAATTGCAGCTAATTTTTAATATACATTCACAAATTGCCCCACATCAAATTGCATGATAAAATTACGTCATGAAAAAAAAAGTAATTGCATATCTTCACACACATTGGGACAGAGAATGGTATAGAGAATTTGAAGTTTTCAGACTACGACTGCTGAGAGTTTTTGATAATGTTTTGGAAATGCTCGAAAATAAATCTATTCCGTCATTTTATTTTGACGGTCAAGTAGTTGCTCTTTTGGATTATCTGGAAATAAGACCAGAAAAAGAGGCGCAAATACGCAAATTCATAGCACAAAAAAAACTTTTTATAGGTCCTTTTTATTGTCTGGTGGATGAATTTTTGACTGATAAATCAAGTTTTGAAAAAAATTTGGAAATCGGATTAAAAATATCAAAAGACTTCGGATGTGAGGACTTTGTGGGATATCTTGCGGATACTTTCGGCCACAGCAAAAATGTCCCGATTATTCTGCAAAAATTCGGAATAGATAAAGCAATTGTCTGGAGAGGAGTAGGAAATCTACCCGCAAATTTTTTATTCAACGGTGTAAAAACGGTTAATCTTGTGCGCGGATACTATATGGATGTGTTTTCAAACTCGATTTCCATCAAAGAAAAAGCCAACCTGCTTAAAAAAGATTTTGATAAAATTTCCGAAAAAGCCTCAAATTACCTACTTTTGCCAATAGGTGCCGATCACCTCGGAGTGGAAAAGAATATTTCCAATCAAATTGCAAATGTAAATAAATATCTTTCAAATTATGAAATTAAGCTTGGCTCACCGTTTGATTACTTTGAAAAAACAGAGTTTAAAACACAGTATAATGATGAATTACGGGACAATTCAAAAACTTTTATCCTTCAAGGTGCTTATTCTGCAAGAATGAAACTTAAACAATATAACGTAAAATGCACTTATATGCTGGAACAAACAGATAAGCTGCAAAAATTTTACGGAAATAAATACGAAACTATAATGGATTATGCTTATAAACTTTTACTGCAAAATCAAGCGCACGACAGTATTTGCGGATGTTCAACAGACTCGGTTTACAGTGAAACAGTTAATCGATATGAAAAAATTATACAAATAACAACTACTATCATTGAGGAATTAAGACTTGAACATCACTTTAATACACCTGTTATGCAAACAACCGAACCTATTGTCGGTTATGATATTTTAAAAGCCGAACACGGTTTTGAAAACAAAATTCTTTATGACACTCAAAAAATTCCGACAACAGAGGACTACAAAATAATATACACTATCAAAAAATCCCCACAAAACCTCACCGGTACTAACATTACCGTAAATGACGGAAAACTTTTTGTAGGAAATATTCAAGTTGAATTTGTAATTCGCAAAGACAAAGGTGACTCATACAATTTCGGAGCAGTTAAGGGCGATTACGGAAAAAAAGCCGAAATTTTCGGATTGGGCAAAAATATCATAAAAACAAGCTTTTTTGATGTTGAATTTTATCCGAGTGAAAATCTTATTAACTTCAAAATTGAGTGGAACAATAAATTCAGAAATAAACTTTGGCAAGTAAAATTTTTACTGCCTAACCCTATAACAGAAACTTTTTCAGAGGATATGAATACCATTATCCGCCGAGAATTCAACCCTGATTATGACCTGCTGAAACACCTGCCTGAAAAACGCGGACTTGAAGCCAAAACCAATTTTGCACCAATGCAAAGGCTTGTATGGGCCCAAGGGGTCGGAATAATAACAAAAGGCTTAACCGAATACGAAGTTTTTGGAAACGGTCTTTCAATAACGCTGTTAAGAAGTATAGGAATAATCTCAAACCCTCACAACCCTTCACGCACAACACCCGCCGGCCCGCCGATTAAGGTTCCAAAAGCTCAACAATTAGGCAAAAATTCAGCAGAATTTTCCGTCGGATTCTTCGATGTTAATGGCTACCAAAAATACATTGATGAAGTATTTCCGTCCTTTGTCTGATATGAACGTATAATAAAAAACCCTATCTTTCGATAGAGTTCGGAATTCTTTTTTCGTAATTCCTCGTGTGTAGAAGGTTAGTGTGTAGTAGGTAGTGTATTATGTATCTCGTGTTTATTTAATCAATTCTTACATATTAATAAAGTATTTTTAAAGTATATAATTGCTATATAAATATAATATATTTACAAAAGTTAACATTTTTTCAAAATCGAAGCAGAAAGCATTGTCACAATAGTTAACCAAAATACAAAAATAACTTGACCTTTTGGCAAAAAATTTATATTCTTAAATCATGGAAAGAAGGGCAAAATATGAAAGAATTTAAACACACAAGGCTGGACAACCGACAATTTACGGAAGATGACATTAAAGGATACATCAAAGAATACAATATAAAATTTATAAAACTCCAGTTTGTAGACATAAACGGACAAGTAAAAAACCTAACAATACCATCAGAGCATATAGATAAGGCTCTGGCAAATGAAATGATGCTTGACGGTTCATCAATAAAAGGTTTCCGAAGCATAGAGACTTCCGACATGGTATTTCATCCGGACATAAATTCATTTCAAATACTGCCCTGGAGGGAAAAAGACGGAATAACCTCTGCCAGACTAATATGCGATATATACAATTCAGACGGGACACCGTTTGAGGGTTGTCCCCGCTGCAATTTAAAGCGGGTAATGAAAGAAGCTGAAAAAATGGGTTTTTCAATGAATGTCGGACCTGAAGCTGAGTTTTTCTTGTTTGCCAAAGATAAAGACGGAAAGGTGACAACAACAACACAAGACAGAGCGGGATATTACGATGTCGGGCCGGAGGATTTGGGAGAAGATGTACGCGAGGATATCGTATTAACACTTAAGGAAATGAGATTTGATATAGAAGCCTCCCATCACGAAGTGGCAGACGGACAACACGAAATTGATTTCAGATACACAGACATTTTAACTGCGGCGGATAACGTTGTAACTTTCAGAATTGCCGTAAAAGCGATAGCAGCGAAACACAATTTTCATGCAACATTTATGCCCAAACCTATATACGGTATAAACGGCTCGGGGATGCACTGCAATGTTTCATTATTTAAAGACGGTAAAAATGCTTTTTATGACGAAAATAATGAATATCAGCTTTCGGATATAGCAAAATACTCAATAGGCGGCATGCTGAAACACGTAAGAAATATCACCGCAATAACAAACCCGACAGTGAACAGCTACAAGCGACTGGTACCCGGTTATGAAGCGCCTGTATATTTGGCATGGTCACTTGCTAACAGGAGTGCCCTTTTAAGGGTACCCGCAAAACGCGGGAATGCAACACGGGTTGAATTAAGATCTCCCGATCCTGCGTGCAACCCTTATCTGGCATTTGCAGCTATTTTAGAAGCTTGTCTTGACGGGGTACGCAATAAAATTGACCCGCCGGCACCTGTTGAAAGCAATATTTATCAGCTTACTTCTAAAGAGCGCAAAAAACAAAGAATTGATTCCTTGCCGGGAAGCCTTGCCGAAGCACTTGAACAACTCGACAAATCACTTGTTGCAAGAGCGGCACTGGGAGAACATATTTTCAATGAATTTATGTCATCAAAACGTAAGGAGTGGGATTCTTTTAGAACATATGTTTCTAAATGGGAAATTGATAGATACCTTGAAAGATATTAAATTAGTTATAAACAACCAAAATATAACAAGACTTTAAGGTAATTGACACGTTTTGTTTAGCATGTTATAAAATAGATAACTTTAGTGTTTGTAACAAATTATTTAGCGGCGGAACTTTTACCCGCAAATTTTTTTTTCACGTGCATTCTGATGAAAAAAGGAGAAGGTATGCTATCTGTACAAAAAATCGGATTTCAAGGCGAAAATTCAAATCTTTTGGTGCAAAATCTCAACAGTAAAAAAACTGACACGCAACTACCCACTTTAACTAAAAACGAATTACCGGCACAAAGTACGACCGAAAAAATTTCAACCGGCAAACAACACAACAAAGCAGTTATATATGGGAGTTCGATAGTTGCAATAGCTGCAGCAGGTATTACGACCATTTACGGAATAAAAAGCGGCAGACTCAATAAAAAGTACTCAGCAGCAATAAATGAATTTTCAAACGAATTGCAAAATTCATTAAAAGGATTTGCAAATGAATTAAACGAGTTAAAAAACCTGACAGGTAGTAGCCTAAAAAACTTTCAACAAAGGATAAAGGATTTAGGGGAATTTCACGACAACTGGATAAAAGCGGTTGAAAAGAAGGCAGATCAAGCAATTAACAAACCCACCCAAATAAAAATTGAAGAACGAATCAGTACCGAACGAAATTTAGCATCAATAGACGGTTTAAACCTGCTTCAAAACCTAAACAACAAAAATGAGAGGAAATTGCTGCCGGAAAATTTAGCCCAAAAACTTCAAAAAACTGCAGAAAAATATATAAACGGAGAGGCAGAACCAATAACGAAACTAAACAAAAATTCAACAGTATGGTCTTTGACAGCGGAATCAATTCCGGAAAAGGAAGGTGGACTTGGGGAAGTACCCGTTCAAATAGCAAAAAATCTTACAAACGAACTCGGGATAGATAATTACCTGGTAAGACCTTTAAACGAAATTAAAGGATTATCTAAAATAGTCAGTGAGGATGGCAAATATACTTACCAATACGGCAGCACAAAAATGCCGGTGGATAAAGTAATGGAATTCAAGATGCCTGTATATAGAAACAGTCGTTACTATGATGAGAATGTAGAAATATTTTACGGTATAGATCCTACCTTCAATTACAAACGACTAATGTTCAAAAACGATACATATTTTTCTGCCAAAAGTCTGTACGAAAGTTCACAAGCAGTTTCGGAAACAGAAAGGTACGCTTTTTTCCCGAAAGCGGTATATGAATTTTTGAAAATAAAACACGACCCGAATTCAATGACATCCTATACAATAACGAACAAAGCGTTGTTTGATATGATTAACCCGCCGGATGCAATGATTGCAAATGACTGGCACGCTGCAGCAATGCCGGCCTTGACAAAATTAAAGGCGCCGGTTGAAGCGGCAATGGGTGATTTAAACAAAAAAGCCGCCCAAAAGATAGAAAAAATGAATATCGTTGAATTTATACACAATGCAGACTATCAGGGCACCAGTTGGGCTCACTCCTCTGAGATATTGAATACGCTTTTTGATAAATATGCGCTTGATATATACGAAAATGCAAACAGCGGATTTATGGAAAACGGTATACAAAAAGTGCTGACAGTAGAAGGCGGAGTAAATTTAGCTAATTTATCAGCGATGTGTGCGAATAAACTTAAACCAGTATCTCCTACATATGCGAAAGAATTGGCACAACAGTTTGAAAGAAGTCGTTCGCTACAACACGTGTTTGATATAAGACTACAAAAGGGCACAATGAAAGGTCACAGCAATGGCTGGGATAAGTCGGTTAATGCAGTTAGCCTTAATAATTTAAACAAGTTTAACGAAAACCTGAATAAAGATAAATGCATGATATTCCAATCAATTATTGAAAATATAAAGGGTTTAAGCGACACAGAAGCAAAAGTAATTAATGATGTGTTCAAAAACATCGACAATGGCACTGTTAAATATAGCAATTTTTCAATGGTACTTGATACTTTGAAAAAACTTAATATAAAGAAATTAGATGAAGTATTAGAACAACTGGATAAAGATTCAATAATATATCTGAGAGCCTTCAAACCTGTATCATTAGATGATGGAATAACAACTGTTATGGAAAACAGACTTCATAACAAGGAGATGGTACTTGGCTATTTAAAGAGAATGGTAGACTACAACCGCAAAACCAATTCGGAATTTTTCAATATAAAAAACAGTAACCTAACAGATCTTTCAGGAATAGATTGGAACAAGCTTGATGAAATTCCGGTAATAAACATGGGGACACGTTTTTGTGATCAAAAAGGTATAGATATAGCTTGCGGAACAATCGAATCAATTATAAACGACTGGAACAAATTATATCCCAACAGACAAAAACCGATATTTATAATAGGCGGAGTGGATAGCGAAGGCGGGAAATACCGAAACATGGCAATGAATATGAAACAAAGACTAGGAGAAAAAGGTAAGCAAGTAGTATACATGGATGGTTTTTTGCCAAATAATATACTCCAAGCGGGTTCAGACTTCACCTGGTTTCCGAGCCACTTTGAACCGGACGGCTCAAAGTGGGAATCACTATACAAAGGCACACCGGTCATAGCAACGCGTGTAGGCGGACACGTTGATAGTATAACAGACGGATTTAACGGATTTTTAACCCGAAGAACAATTCCGCAAATAAAAGAATCCGGTTATGATTACCTGGATACGATGGTATATGATTTCAAAGAAGCCAACTTAAAAGCGCTAAATACCTTCTTTGACAAGACTAAATACACACAAATGGTAGAGAATTCATTAAAAGGTGATGCAAGCTGGCTTATAAAAGACAAAGACGGAAAAATAACTGGGGGTGCCTTGCTTGAGCACATGCAAGATTTAGGTTTTGAATTTAAAGATTTTCCTCAAATTTCTGAAAAAGCGATAATATAAACTTTTATCACATTTAAAAACAAAGGCGTTAAAATACGCCTTGTTTTTTGTATAATTAAAATGTAAAAAAGTTAATAAAGGTTTAAAATGGAAAGATTTTTCGGAATATTCGGAATAATATTTATATTTATTATAGCATTTTTGATGTCAAATAACAGAAAGGCAATAAATTATAAAACAATATCAACAGGTTTTGTATTGCAGATATTACTTGCAGTATTTGTGTTCAAGGTGCCGTTAGGACAAAAATTATTTTTAGCAATAGGTGCATTTATTCAAAAGATACTAGAATTTGCGAAAGAAGGGGGTCAATTTGTATTTGGCACACTAATGGACAACAAGTGGGAAGTGACAAATGGAGGGCAAATTTTCGCATTACAGTTAATAAGCTCCATAATTTTTATGATGATATTGGTTAACATGCTATATTATTACGGGATAATGCAACGAATAGTAGCATTATTGGGACGGGGCATGAACAAATTAATGTCGGTTTCCGGAGCGGAAGCGTTATCAAACGTAGCAAGTGCGTTTGTAGGACAAATTGTGGCACAAATTATGATAAAACCGTACTTACCGAAGCTTACCAGATCAGAGCTACTGGCATCAATGGCAGGTAGTATGGCGTGTATATCCGGAGCTACAATGCCAATATATATAGGAATGGGGATTCCGGCATCATACATACTTGCTTCCTCAATTATGGCAGCACCCGGGGCACTAGTAATATCAAAAATAGTTTATCCGGAAGTTAACACACCTGAAACGAGCGAAAACTTTCAAGTCAATTTCAGTAAAAGAAAAAGAACACACGCAAATGTATTTGACGCAATTTCCGCAGGAGCATCAGAGGGTATGAAAGTTGCAATCAATGTTACAGCAATGATTTTAGCACTTATAGCATTAGTTGCGATGATAGATTGGTTTTTAGGGAACATTGGTGGATTAATTGTCAAATATATTCACATAAATACTGTTTTTGGAATGGATTTAGCACACTTGTCATTGAAGATGATTTTGGGTAAAATTTTTGCTATATTTGCATTTTTAATGGGAGTTCCTCTAAGTGAAGCTACGAGCGTAGGAAGTCTTATGGGGACAAAACTTGTTTTGAATGAAATGGTTGCCTATGTAGATTTGTCGAATATGCAACAAATCTTATCCGAAAAAAGTTTTTTAATAGCCAGTTTTGCACTGTGCAGTTTTGGTAATTTCGGTTCAATTGCAATTCAATTGGGAGGTATAGGAGAGCTTGCACCAAACCAACGTAAAAATCTTGCAAGACTTGGGGTCAGAGCCTTAATTTGCGGGACTTTAACGTGTTATATGTCTGCAGCAATAGCCGGCATTCTTTTCTAAACACAAAACAGCACAACTGACGCTTATTAAATAAGCGTACAAACAACACTTTTTATTCTCTAAACTCCCCTACTTGGCGTTGGAACAACCTCAACAAATAAACGTCTTTAATTTTAGAGGTTTTAGCCTTCCGTTGTCAGTTCTTCCCAGATGCTGGGAACAACAATCAACGCAGTATAAACGATAAAACCAAACAGAATTAAATTAATAGCTTCCATGACATGCTCCTTTTGTCACAAGTATATTATTCCCATTTGGATATAAAGATTAACATAAATTGTAATAATTATAGCAAAAAAAAAATAAAGTGCTATAATGAGAGGGTAATATGAAAAAGAATATCAAAAAATTATTAGAGAACTTATGCTGTGCCAGCTGTAAATCAGGGTTTGAGGAAGACTCAATAAGTATCCAGCGTTACGAACAAGACTTAATAGTTGTACAAATTAATTGTAAACATTGTGGTCGGAGCTACGGAATTGCATTTCTGGGATTTTCCGGCGGAATACCATTAAAGGAACCACTTGAGGTTCAGGAAGGGCCTGCTGCCATCAATTACGACGACGTAATTGATGCGCACAGGTTTATCCAAGATTTAGACGAACACTGGCAGGATTATTTACCCAAGCAATAATAAATTACAAGCTTAGCAGTACTTCTTTGGTACAATCGAACGCGATATCAGTTATAAAGTCCATATCGTGTTTTTCGATAATCAAAGGCGGATTAAAATAAATCACATTACCTAATGGACGTAACAATACTCCTTTTTTAAGTGCCTTTTTATAAATTTGGTAACCAACACGCAAATCAGGATGAAATGGGATTTTACCGGTTTTATTTTTCACAAGCTCAATAGCATTTATAAGACCAATAGAACGTACTTCGCCGACATTTTTAAGTGTAAGGAATTTTTCCTTAATTATATTATTAAAATAAGGGGCTTTTTCGGCAGCGTTAATAATAACATTATCATTTTTAATAATATTCAAAACTTCACAGGCAGCGGAAGCAGCAAGCGGATTACCGCTGTAAGTGTGACTGTGCATAAAGGCTTTCCCATCATTATAATCAGAATAAAAAGCATCAAAGATTTTTTGTGTTGTGACAAAAACAGCCATAGGCAAATAACCGCCCGTCAAGCCTTTAGACAAACACATTATATCGGGAGACACATTTGCATGTTCAACTGCAAACATTTTTCCTGTTCTGCCGAAACCTGTTGCTATCTCATCAGCAATAAAATGCACATTGTAATTATCACAGAGCGTACGTAATTTTTTCAGATACAGCGGCGGGTATATTTTCATACCGGCAGAACCCTGCAAAAGCGGTTCTACAAGAATAGCAGCTGTTTCATCAGCATATTTTTCAAAAGCTTCTTGTGCACGCTCAAAACATTCACAATTACAATTATCACGATTTTTTCCGTAAGGACATCTGAAGCAATCCGGACCTTCGATTCTTACTATATCAAGCAATATCGGCTTGTATATCTGCGAATATAAATCCACTCCGCCAACGGAAAGTGCAGCAATCGTTTCACCGTGATAAGCGTCCGTAAGTGCCATAAAGCGCTTTTTTTGAGGATTACCCGTTTGATAGTGATATTGAAAGCTCACTTTCATAGCCGCTTCTATCGCAGATGAACCGTTGTCAGTAAAATTAAATTTGCAAAGATTTTTGGGCAGAACTTCTGATAACTTTTCACACAAATTTATCACCGGTTTGTTACTGAAATTTGCAAAAATAACGTGTTCAAGTGAATCTATCTGTGTTTTAACAGCTTTGTTAATTTTAGGATTACAATGCCCCAAAAGATTGCACCACCAAGAGCTAACCACATCCGCATAGCGGTTTTTGTCAATATCATACAGATACAAACCTTTTGCACGCTCAATTACAATCGGAGGCATTTCCTCATAATCCTTCATCTGCGAACAAGGATGCCAAATATATTTTAAATCCTTTTCCTGCCATTCATTCATGTTAAACCTCTTTAAACATCTCAAGTAACAGCTCTTTTTCAATTATAATACTGTCCGCAAATTTTTTGACGGTAGCAACAATATTTACACCGGTTAATTTATTAATAGCATTTATATTATCGCGGTGAATAACATTTTTTTCATCAAAGTTATTTAAAACAATCCCTCTAACCTTCAGACCAAAATTTTGGGCAAAATGAACGGTTAAAACAGTTGAATTAATAGTACCCAAACCAGCCGGGGCGACAAGCAAGACATCCATTCCCAAAAGCTTTACGACATCAGGCAAAAGAATTAAATCTTGGTTTTCCAACTTGAACGGACAAGCAATTCCACCGGCGCCCTCCACCACCAGGTAATCATAGTCATTTTTAATCCTTATAAAATCTGATTTAATTTTATCGAGATCAACAGAAGTATTTTCATATCTGGCAGCCAAATGCGGTGAAAAAGCGGGTTTGAAGGCAAAACTTACAAAATCATATGGATCAGCGGAAATATTAGCGGTTTTCAAAACAAAATCGACATCACCGGGGGTAAATTTACCGTTTACTTCCTCCAATCCGCTCAACACGGGCTTATAGTAGCCGCAACAAAAACCCAACTCACGCATTTTTTTGACCAAAAGTCCCGAAACATAAGTTTTACCTACATCCGTACCAGTTGCAATTATAAATACACCTTTTACCATATTTCTCCCTAAAAACACGCGATAACTTATAAGAAGTTATCGCAACAATGAATATACATAAAGCTTATTTTACAGAGCGCCGCCACCATCAAGGAAGTAATCATAATGTCTGACATCGTCATAATTATTTATATACTCAGCCTCAACTTCTTTTTGGACCTGAGGAACGACCTTAGCAGCTACAGATCTGCTCTTAAGCAATTTATCAATATTAGGCTCCAAAGTCAATTCAAAATGGAAACGTCCCAACTTTCTATCCTGTTCATAAGCATTGTTAATCAAAGGGTAGCCCCAATAAAGCCTTGCGCTTAAATCACCCGGCAATTGAACTCTTAAACCCATACCGATTGATGCCAAAAAATAGCTTCCATCATGGATATCGTATCTTGTACTTGGGAAAACAGCTGCCTGATCAGCAAAAACAACACCCTGAATATATTTGCCTAAAAACGGTATTTTCATACCGGTTCTCGGGCTTGTAATTTGACGCGGTAATAAAGGAAATATCAAATCACCACTAATAAAGTAACCGTTTTTACCAATCATAATACCTTCGGAATACCCTCTTGCAGTTAACAAACCGCCTGCTTGGAACTGATCAATGTAAGGGATATCTTTATTGTTAGGAATAATTTGGTAATTAGCACGCAACTGACCGTAGATACCATGAGAAAAATCGTGTATTCTGTACAAGCCGCCAGAATATTTGAAATAACTTGATCTGCTGTCAAATATAGGGAATGCCATAGAAGCATTCTGGTTAAAATACCATATGCCTCTTGCAGTATCTTTTCGGATATTAAACCCGATATCAGCACTTGTAACTTCATCCAGACTCAGCTGAGATGTACCGAGAATAGGTCTTAAAAAATCCATACCGGTATATACACGTTTATAATTCAAAGAACCGTAACCTTTAAGCTCAAATCCTTGAGAACGTTTTAGAGGTTGAGAATAGTATAACGAATAAACATAAGATCTGGTATTCAAGCCAAACGGAGAATACTGTCCCCATTTAACCTTAGCGAATGTAGATGCGTAGCTGAACCCGACACGTCCGTCATGCTTATTAACAGGGATGTTGTAATCAAAGAACGGGCTGATAGCACCACCGCTAAAATATGATCCCAAGCTCATTCTGTCGCGATAACCAAACAAGCTGTCAGCAATCAACATAGGACCACCTCTTAACTTACCGGTTTGATACCTACCTGCATTATCCATTACACCTATGATATGAAACGGGAAAGATTCTTCAGCCGACAACTCAATATCGGTTGTGCCTGTTTTTTCACCCGCTTTTAAATTTGCACTAAGCTTAACGCCCTCATTATACCGGTTAAAATCAAGTACATCTTTTTCAAGCTTTACAATATCAAACAGCTGATGTTCCTTATCAGGAATTCTATCCAGAATATAATTTGATTTTGTCCATTTATTGCCTTCAATAGTAACCTTTCCGATACGACTTTCAATCAAGTCAATGTAAATAGCACCGTTTTCAACCTGCTGTTCAGGTAAATAAGCCTTTGCAGTAACAAAACCCTTTTGCGCATAGAGTACATTAATTTCGTCAATCATTGTCTGAATATCAGTTATGAAAAGATTTTTTCCGACATATTTGGAAATAACAGGTTCAATTTCTTCACGTGTAAGGATTTCGGAAGGTGCAACCTCAATAGAATCAACATAAATACCTTTAGTTTCGAGCTCCTCAACTTTTGCACGAATCACATCGCCGGAACCTTCAGGTGCGCCCTTAATTACCGTACTACTGCCTTTTGTGCCGCCTTGTTCCGTATCACGCTGCTCCTCAAATCTGGTAAAATCAGATTGAACCTCCTTACGTTGTTCTTCAAACTTTCTGGTATCCATATCGTGCTTAACATTTACACCGGCATCATATCTGACCCTTTCTTCAAAGCCGGCAGGTAACATCGGCTCTGAAAAAACTTTCTGCTGCAGAGAACACATTAAACCAAAAATAACAAATGTACTTAAAAATATTCTTTTTGTCATCACCTTTTTCATATCTATCCTACTACCTTTTAATTACTTTGTTCAGGCTACTATATATTTTCCTACTATAAAAGCCGGGCATAAAGTTTTTTAACAGTTTTATTACAATTTAGTAACAAAAATTTATCATCAAACATTACTTGACACATTAACTATTATAGACTAACATTAGCCGCTTGTAAACATTATGACGAAAATTTAACTTATTTATCCGAGTAAAAATCAGAAAATCATACATATGCAGTAGAAAACAACGATAAAAAACTTAAAAACTCTAAAAAGAGTAATCAAGAATTAAGTAAAGCGGCTGACACTTCAAAAAAAAAGCACCCTAAAAGGGTGCTTTTAAAAATCAAGCAAGTTTTGACAATCTGCCAGCAACAACAACATCCGGTTCACCCGGCTGAGGCTTCAAGTTTTTCTTATAAACTTCAACGTGCGGTTGAAGCACACTGTCCAAAACTTCCGGCAACTTTTGATTTCTAACATTTTTGTCAATTAATTCTTGATATACCGTAGAAAAAGCTCTTGACTGAGTTAAAGCTCCGGCAGTTTCAGGTTTTAAACCAAGCCCTGCAGTTTCCACAGACTCATTAAAGAACCTTCCGGCTTCCGAATATGATTTATTCAAAGCACCAACGTAGCCTTGAACATTCTCTCTTGCAAAACCACGATCAAAAGGTGAAGTTAATGCATAAGCATATTTATTTGCAGGATTAAAATGTGCTTCGGCACTGTGATGCATGGCATCCGGAACCTTTGCAATTTGCTTTAAAGTATTTTTTATTGATTCATTTTGCATCTGAGCATGCCAGTTAACGGTATCTTCAAATAAAGAGCCCATATACTGATGAACTGCCGTTTTAACACCTTTAAGTTGAGCATTTACCCAAAAAGCCGCCTGTAAAAACGGATCATTTCTTCTTAAGTCACTTGATAAAGCAACCTTCGACATATCATTTGCACCTTTTAACATTTTAATCATATCCTGCTTTTTCATCCCTGCATCAGCTAAAGCAAACAAAACATGATCATCCAATGCCGAAAATCTACCGCCTACATCGTCGTGAATATACAAATCTCCGGTCCAATTTTCTGAGTTTGATAATCTGCGAAGCTCACTTGTTGAAGGATTTCCGTCGGTTACCGCTATCATATGCTTTGAAGCAAGTTCTTCAGCCTGCTTTTTAGTATATCCTTTATTTATGTATGCATCCTCAAGCATTTGCTTAAATCTCAGCATACTGTCTTTTGTTTCAAACGTTGAACCTGATTTTGATACAACCAGAAAATTTGATTTGGTAACATCATTATCCAGTCTGTGCAAAAACCTTGCCATACTTGTGGAATCAACATCGGAGAAAAACAAAATTCTGTCTTTATTGAGATTCAACCCGTTAATTCCCAGCATATGCTCTACCGGATGTTTTGAACCTCCTATTCCTAATACAGTCAACACTTTTGAGTCAGTTTGATTTTTTGTTTTTGCTACCATATCATATATCGCATCAACTCTTTTTAGCTGCTGCTCGGGCAAATCCACCCAGTTTAAAAATTGTCCCGGCTTATTAATGCGTTGCATAAATTCCTCTTTTACCTTCGGTAAAACCTTTCCTACATTAGTTAAATCCGAATTAAAATACTTTGTTCTAATTCCAAGTCCGGTGTCTACAACATGTACTCTAACCATTTTTATACCTCCTTTTGTACACGATAAAAATTTGATAAGTATTAATACTGCACTTATAATGCCTATATGACAGAAAACAAGTACTATAAATCTTTTCCATAATTTTTTAAATAGTCAGAAACGACTGTGCAACAGGGGAAAATGACAAACACATATCCTAAGTACACATAAAATTACATTTAAAACTTTATGGAGCGGAAGACGAGATTCGAACTCGCAACAACCTGCTTGGAAGGCAGGGACTCTACCATTGAGTTACTTCCGCATGGCAACTATACTATGATAAACACAAAAAAAAATCAATAGCTCACTATAGTACTTGAGGATTAATTACTATTCGTTATTATTTTTACAATTAAAGTAACTCTCAAGAAGGGTGAAAATAATCTCAAAATAAGTTATCATAAATAGGTAGACTCAAGATATCCAGGCACTTTTTCGGGGTTGCGACAAGAGTTTTTTCTTTAGCGGGTTTGGTTGAAAATGTTTTGGGTCTACGCTTTTTTGTGCTTGCGATAAGAGTTTTTCTTTAGCGGGTTTGGTTGAATTGCTTGGGGGGAACTTTTTTATAACCTGCAATAAACGGCTTAACTAAATCTGTTGCTAAAGTCAGTTTTTTGGTTTATAATCCAGAAAAAGGAGTTTAAATTTATGACAACAGAAGTAAAAGCAAGCCACATTCTTGTAAAAACAGAAGAAGAAGCACAAAAATTGTACGAAGAAATCAAAAACGGCAAATCATTTGCCGAAGCGGCACAAGAGCACTCATTATGCCCATCAGGCAGAGCGGGCGGGGATCTTGGGTATTTCGGACGCGGAATGATGGTCAAACCGTTTGAAGATGTCGTGTTTAACATGCAAGTCAATGAGATATCAAAACCTGTAAAAACCCAGTTTGGCTGGCATTTAATTCAACTTACCGGAAAAAATTAATGAACAACTTTTTGACAGTAATAAGAAGGTTTATGACCGAGCAAGCGGTCGATTATCTGCTGGTAAATTCTACCAATAAGTTTTTGGCGGAATATACGATGTTAAGTGAAAACTCGCGTTATCGTATTACCGGTTTCACCGGCTCAACGGGTGATGCGCTTGTATCGAAGGATAAGGTCTGGCTGTTTGTTGACGGACGGTATCACATACAGGCAGATATTGAGGTGGATAAAGACGTAATAACTGTTGTAAAACTGCAAGCAGGGGAAAATTTCCTTGATGAACTACTTAAAAAGATACCAAAAGCTTCGGTTCTCGGACTTTTTTCGGAAAAGAACTCGCAGCATAATGTCGATTTAATTCAAAAGCAACGAAAAATAAAGCTTCTGACACACGATCCGCTTGATTTGTATAATACAAAGCTAAAAATTGAAACCACATCACTAAGTACGGCTTTAACCGGGCTTTCAAGCAAGGAAAAAATATCCAAAATCAAACTTAAAGACAATGAGGCGCTGCTTTTAACCAACCCCGAAGAAGTATCCTATCTGTTTAATTTAAGAGATTTTTCCGTACCATTTTCATCAAATATCAGGGCAAAAGCCGTAATTTCAACTGGCGAAGCAGTTTTATTTAAAGAAGATAATCTTGAAAAATTTGAAGATTATATAAAGAATCTTAACAAGACGATATATGCCGATAAGACTTCTATAAATGCTTATGACTACGCGCTTTTGGGCGATCGCGCAGTGGAAATTAAAACCAATCCGATTAAATTAATGAAATCAATTAAAACCGAAGCAGAGATAGCGCACTATAAACAAGCATTTAATCAAACCGATAAAACAATGCTTTCGATAAGAAAATACATTGACGCTAATGATAATCTAACGGAATTTGCCATTGCTCAAAAGCTTGAGGAAGAATTTCTAAGAAACGGAGCCAAATGTTTAAGTTTCAGATCAATTGTAGCAAAGGATAAAAATTCAGCCTTGGCACACTATTCAAAATCATCAGCGAATGAAGTACTAACTGATGGCAGTCTTATACTAATTGATTGCGGAGCATACTATGATGGCGGACTGGCAACGGACATTACGAGAGTTTTTGTTAAAGGTGAACCGAATGCTTTACAAAAAAGAGTTTATACAACGGTATTGAGAGCGTTTTTGCACGCTTATAACACGGAGATTAAAGAAGGCTTATCCGGCTATGACATTGATAACTTTACGCGTACATTTTTTGATGAAAATAAAATAGAAGGATTTATATTCAATCACGGTTTAGGACACGGAATCGGCATTAATGTCCACGAAGCACCACCAAATCTCGGCAAAAACGAAATAGCAAAAACTCAATTAAAAGACAATATGTGCTTTACGATTGAACCCGGATTATATAATGCCGAACATTTTGGAATAAGATTGGAAAATTCCTGCTACCTGAAAAATAATAAAATCAATTCATTTGTAAAAATGCCGTACGAGAAAAAACTCATTGATTACAGCTTAATGAACAAAATTGAAAAAGAATGGCTTGAAGAATTCGGAGTAATATAGATGGAAATAACAAGCGTAAATAATAATCTGGTAAAAGAAACCGTAAAACTGCAGCAAAGAAAATACCGAACAAACAAGTTTATACTTGAGGGTTACAAAGCTATAAAAGAAGCTGCAGATTTTGGTATAGAGATAGATTACGTATTTGTACCCGCAGAAAAAAAAGAAGAATATAAATTTTTAGGTAACAAAATAATTTTAACGAATGAACAGGTAATGAAAAAAATTTCTACAACAGAAACATCGCCTTCAGCAGTAGGGGTTGCACAAAAAAGGGAATACTCCCGAGAGATATTAAAAAAAGCGAAAAAGGTAGTGCTTTTGGAGGGGATAAAAGATGCCGGTAACTTGGGTACAATATTGCGGAGTGCGGTGGCCTTTAAAGCTGATGCAGTAGTTTTATACGGCAACAGCGTAGATTTATATAATCCAAAATGCGTAAGAGCGGCAGTTGGGAATTTGTGGAAAATTCCTGTTTTTGAGATAAAAAATTTTGAAGAACTCCGCACAATTTTTGACGGATTTAACCGTATAGCAACACTTTTGAAATCAAACAATAATCTTAAGGATTTTGAAGTAAATGAACCGTGCCTTATTATGTTTGGTTCGGAAGCTAATGGGTTAAGCAAAGAACTGACCGGCTTTGCAACGGACAGTGTAAGAATTGAAATGCAAGATAACGTCGAATCTTTGAATTTAAGTGTATCGTGCGCAGTTGTTCTTTATGAACTTTTTATGTAAACTGCCTATAACGATTCATCGTGAAGATCCGTTCCGCCCGTCATAATAAATTCGTATTTTTGAGCAAATTTTTTCACAGCAGCAACAGTATGGAATTTTATAATACCTCTGTGGCGTTCATAAGGATAATAGACTTCAACACCGTCAATTCCGAGTTTTTTCAACTTTTTAAAAAATCTGTCCAGACATAACGCCCAACAACATGCCGGATGCGCAATAACAGCAATACCCCCTGCCTTGTGAATCGCTTCAACAAGCTTTGTTATATCTCGTTTTGCAAATATTCTTATAATATCAAGCTCGGTTTCTTTTTTTGAATTTGCCAAAAAAGGTTTAAGAATATCTGAACGAACGTCAATTCCATAAGCCAAAAGATGTATAAAAACATATCCGCACCACACATCAAACTCTGCTGCAGGAATAAGATTATCGGAAAGCTCGTTTTCCAGATAGCCGTTAATTGTATTATGATCGCAAATTGCAATGGCCTTATAATCCGATGCCTGTCGAACAAGTGACGCAAAATCACCCCTGCCGTCAGAGTATGTAGTATGAATATGCAGGTTCACTTTGTGCTCCAGATAATCGCGCTCGGTAAAACCTTTTATTAATTCTTTGTAATTTTTCATGTTTTTTTAAATTTATTTGTAATAGAATAATTATACATCAAAGGAGAATATATGGCGAAATTCAAAATAAAAGACAGCCTTTTAAGTGTTCTGGGTAAAGGGTTAAGCATTTATTTTACAAACCTTGTAAAATTCACACAATATATGCTTTTCCCGGTATTAGGCCAACTGATAGGCATAGCGTTAATTTTCATGTTGACCGGATGGTTTACACATTCACTTCCGTATTTAACTGAAAATTACAGTTTTTTGAACAATTTCACAACAATAACCTTGATACTTTTGTTACTGGCATTACCGGGGTTTGCAATATTTTTAAAGGCATTTTGGGACTATCTGGTGGCATACGGGGCATTAAACTCCATGACAGATGCGGCAATAACAACCGGTAAACTTTATGATTTTAAAGCACATGTCCAAGTAGTAACCTCCAGAACCGGGTCATACATATTTCTGCTTTTAATAATAAGTATACTGTCACTAATAGCAATTAACCCGCTTTTTTGGGTACTGGGATTAATCTTTTTTATATACTTTATACTTGTATTTCAAATATTCACATTTGAAAGTGAAACAACCGTAACCGGCTGTTTCAGACGGAGTTTTAACCTTATAAAGGGGAATTTTGCCAGAACATTTTCGATAATGATAATACTGGGATTAATATCGCATATAATGCTCAATCGCGTGGTAATGTTGTTTTTTGAGCTAATCAAGGTCGGGGAATTTTTCAAAGGGATTTTTGAGACGTGGGCTCTAACACTGCCTTTAACCGATATAAATAACTTTTTATCGTACTTAAGAATGCAACCAATAACTCAACTGATGATAGCAAATGAGATTTGGAATTCTACCGTACTATTTTTAGTAACGGGATTAACACTTCCAATGCGCAGTATTTGTTGGACATTGTGGTACAAGAATTTATCTGCAAAAGAGAATAAAGGTAAGTAATGTTTATATGCAAAAACTGCAAATCAATAGATAAATTTGAATTAATGTTTGCACCGGACTATAAGGGAGCGAAGCATTTCGAGCAAAACTACAATAACAAAAATGAAATAGAAATAACCGTAGACGGATATACGTTTGTACCGGATTTAAGGTTTATGAACGAACATGCGGTATGTAGGTATTGCGGTCAAATATACGAGTGGGATTACGAATACAGGGGATAAAAAAATGAGAAAAAACAGAAAAAATGATGAAACACGTGAGATAAAATTCACGCACGAGTACACAAAATATGCACCGGGTTCAGTCCTGGTGGAATTTGGCGAAACAAAAGTAATAGTAACCGCAAGCGCAGAGCAATCAAAACCGAAATGGATGGAAAAGGAAGACCCGAGGGGATGGATAACTGCAGAATATTCACTTTTACCGGCATCAACAAATACCCGTTGTCAGCGTGAAAGGACAAAGGTTTCGGGCAGAACACAGGAGATACAACGACTTATAGGAAGGAGTCTGAGAGCGTGTGTAGACCTAACAAAACTGACAAATATAACAATCACTGTAGATGCCGACGTAATCCAAGCAGACGGCGGAACACGAACAGCTAGTATTTGCGGAGGTTACGTAGCATTGAAAGATGCAATAGACAAACTGTTACAAAACGGTATCATCACCGAAAACCCAATAATTGAACCTATCGCAGCGATTTCAGCAGGAATAATCAACAATGAGATAAGACTTGACTTGGATTACGAAGAAGATTCACACGCACAGGTTGATTCAAACATAGTATTGACTAAAAGCGGTAAAATTATTGAATTTCAAACGACAGCAGAAGGCGAACCATATAATTACGAACAAATGTTACAAATTTTCCAAATTGCTAAAAAAGGTATTGGTGAAATTATTGCAAAATATTAAAAATACTGTTATAATTTTTAAAGAAAGGTTGGTTTATGAAAAAGTATGTTATGTTTATAATAACGGCAGCAATGTTGATAGCACCCTTTGCTAACCTGGCAGCTGCTGAAGAAACGAAAAATCCGATATCATCATTCTTCAGTAAATTGTGGAAATTTAATGATGATGTAAATGCCAAAATTGATGAGATACAGGCAAAAAATGAATCTCAACAAAAAGAATTCGAGGCTAAAAAAGCCGAACGAGAAAGGAAAATTTTGGAGGAGCAAAAACAGCGTCAGGAGATATATGAAGCACACCAAAAACGTTTAGAAGAAAAAAAGGAACAATTGAGGATACTACTTGAAGAATAAGGAGAAGAAAATGATACAAAAAAGTATAGTAACAGCATTAACAATAGTACTTACGTCAACAGTAGCTATTGCCGGACCACTGGGGAATTGGGCACAACAAACAGCAGACACAATTAACAAAAAAGAAACAGAAGCAGTACAACCAATAAAAGAAAAACAAGAAGCATACCAAAAACAACAGGAGGCTGCCCGTCTGGAAAGAGCCAAACAACAAGCTGAGCAACAAAAAAGACGAGAAGCAGCTCAAAAGAAAATAGAACAGAAGAAAAAGTTGTGGAACGAATTAATAAGCGAATAAATAAAAAGCCTGCAAAATATGCAGGCTTTTTTGTGCTAAAATTAATATATGGAAAACACAACAAAAACGAAAACTCAAACCGGAGCCCAAATAATAATCCAAAGTCTAAAAAAACACCAAGTAAGCAAAATATTCGGTTATCCGGGCGGAATAGTTTTAAAGATATACGACGAACTGAACAAACAACGTGCCATAGAGCATATCCTAGTCAGACATGAGCAAGCGGCGGTACACGCAGCTGAAGGATATGCAAGAGTTAGCGGCAAGCCTGGGGTTGTACTGGTGACTTCGGGTCCCGGGGCGACTAACACTGTGTCAGGCATAGTTAATGCATACCTTGATGGCACCCCGCTTGTTATATTAACAGGCCAGGTTAATTCTAACCTAATAGGCAAAGATTCGTTTCAAGAAGCAAATATATGTGATATAACTAAATCTTGCACTAAAAAAGTATATCAGGTAAAATCAGTCAAAGACCTGGAAACAACGATACAAGATGCCTTCAAAACAGCTATGACAGGCAAAAAAGGACCTGTATTAATCGATTTAGCAAAAAATATACTTTACGAAGAAACAGAATATAAAGATTTAGCACTAGATATAGCAACAGAAAAAAAACACTACAAGATAAAAAATATTATAAAAGAGATTTGCAATGCCAAACGACCTGTGATAGTAACAGGCGGCGGCGCAAAAGGGGCATGTAATGAAATCCGCGAATTGAATAAAATTTTAAAATTTCCAATAGTAACCACTATGATGGGGTTGGGTGTATATCCTCAAACAAACGAAAATTATTTCGGAATGATAGGCATTTTTGGTGACAAAGCGGCAAATCAAATCATTAGAGAAAGTGACCTGATTTTTTCAATCGGTGCAAGGTTTAACGACAGGATTACATGCTGTTTTGAGAAATCGGATTTGGAAAAAAAATTTATCCAACTGGACATAAACAAAGATGAAATTTCACGTGTAATAAAAGCACGTGACTATATAATCGGGGATGCAAAAGCTGTTATAAAGGAAATGATAACCGCACTAGACAATCCAAAAATAGAGTGTAACTGGGTTAATATACAACAACTGCGAGAGGAAAATGTCAGACGAAAACCTAAAACTAATATGCTGCATTCATTTGAAGTTATGCAGGAATTGGATAAATTTATAGGTGGTCGAGAAATAGTAATCACAACAGAGGTCGGTCAGCATCAGCTTTGGGCGGCACAAAACCTGCATTTTAACAAGCCGGAGAATTTTATAACATCAGGCGGATCAGGTACTATGGGTTTTGGATTTCCTGCAGCAATAGGTGTCGCGGTTTATGATTCGACCAAACCGGTAATCTGCATTGCAGGTGACGGTTCATTCCAAATGAACATTCAAGAGCTTGCAACCTGTCGTGATTATAATTTACCAGTAAAAGTTTTAATATTAAATAACGGATACCTGGGGATGGTTCGTCAATTACAGGAAAATCAATGTAACGGAAGATATTTTGAAACAAAAATTTCTAATCCCGATTTTATTAAAACAGCAGAAAGTTACGGATTAAAAGCATATCGAGTAACACACCGAAGTGAGGTTATACCCGTTTTGCAAAAAGCATTTAGCGACAAAGGAACGGTACTTGTAGAATTTGTAATAGAGCCGATGGAGACGCTATAAAATCTTTAAAGATTTTGATGAACCGGAAGATTTATTTAAGAAAAAATCGGATTAAACCTTGTTAATTCGTTTTTTCAGTCTGGCGCCGTAAGTTTCATGCACATCAACGATTGACATAAATGCATTAGGATCAATATCACGAACGATTTCTTTAAGTTTTGACATTTCAAGTCTGGAAATAATACAATAAATCATGGTCTTGTCTACTTTAGAATATCCACCTTGTCCGTATATATAAGTGATTCCTATATCAAGTTTTTCAATAAGCTGCTGACCGATTTCGTAAGATTTATCGCTAATAATACGTACGGCTTTTGAACTGTTCAAACCCTCCATAACAATATCAATAACCTTATAAGCAATGAAATAAGTCAACATAGAATACATAGCTTTTTCCCAGCCGAAAACCAGTCCTGCACCGCAATATATAAACACATTCATACCTATAATGAATTCACCGACGGAAAAACCCCATTTTTTAGACAAAACAAGTGATAAAATTTCAGTACCATCAAGCGAACCTTCATTTTTGAGAATAATACCAACACCGGCACCGAGAATAATACCCCCGAAAACCGTAACCAGCAATAAATCTTCAGTAGCCGGATGTCCGTGAAACAAATTCAAAAAAAACGAGAACATAGTAATTGCGTAAAATGTTTGTAAAACAAATTTCTTACCCATTTTGGTAAAAGCAAGACAAATAAACGGGAAGTTAATTAAAACAACAAGCAAACCGAGATTTTTTCCAGTCAAATAGCTTGCAATCATTGAAATACCAACAACACCGCCATCAATAATATTATTAGGCAGCAAAAAACCTTCAATAGCTGCAGCGGCAATAAGTGCACCAACAGTTAAAAAAAACATTTTACGAATAATCATTGCTATTTTAAGTTTTAACGAAACCGGTTTATTTTGCATATTACTTCTTCTTTATAGTTATGAAATTATTTATATTAAAAACATTTTTTTTATCATTAATTTCATCTTCGGGTTTAACACCGAGAATACTTTCCAAATCGGACTTGAGAGTAACCAAGTCGTCATACTTTTTCAAAGTACCGTCCAAGCAAATAGACACATCACCTGTTTCTTCGGAAACGACAAGACAAGCCGCATCACTAACTTCAGACATACCAATTGCAGCACGGTGACGAGTACCATATTTCCAGCTAAGTTTAGGATCTTCCGTCAAAGGCAGCAAAACACCGGCCGAAATTATTTTATCTCCGTTAATAACAACCGCACCGTCGTGTAATGGGGTATTCGGGTGAAAAATAGTAAGCAAAAGTTCTGTAGAAACATCAGCGTTCAAAACAGTACCCACGTCATAATATGTATGACTCAAGTCACTTTGAAAAACGATTAACGCTCCAGTGTGAGATCTGGAAAAATATTTAACAGATTCCACAATTTCTTTTACGACATCAATGCGCTTATTATCAGTACTTTTAGAATTATCAAAAAGTTTTTTGATAAAATCCACCTGTCCCAAAAAACCCAAAAATCTGCGCAGCTCCGGTTGAAATATAACAATCAAACTTAAAGAAACTAATGTTACAACAGATTTGAGAAAAACACCTATAATTTTTAAATCAAATCTAATCAAAATCTCACTGAAAATCCATAAAAATACAAGAAAAAACGCACCCTTTACGAATTTTTCAGACTGAGTATTTTTAATAAACTTTTTATAAAGATACCACAAAACTCCGACGATAACACAAATTTCAGCCAAGTTAGTCCAATTAAAAGCCAACTCCATAGGTGCTATTAAACTTTGAAAAAATGTCCAAATTTCAGAAATCATAACAACTCGTCCGCATCGTGAGAAATCAAATCTTCTAATGTCTCTCTATATACTATAATAGCAGATTGTGAATTATTTACAAGTACCATGCCGGATTTTTGCACACGATTGTAATTAGAGGACATGGAGTAGTTATAAGCACCGGTATTGAAAACGCAGAGTATATCGCCATTAGCGGGGGAAGGCAGCTGAATATTTTTAATCAAGATATCACCGGACTCACAGAATTTTCCGGCAATTGTTACCGTTTGTAAATTTTCAACAGAATTCGGTTTATTAGCAATTAATGCGGAATACAGCGCCTGATACATGGCAGGGCGGGGATTATCAGCCATGCCACCATCAACTGCAACATATTTTGTACCGCACGGAACTTGCTTGGAACTGCCAATAGTATATAAAGTTACGCCGGCATTTGAAACGATACTTCTGCCGGGTTCTATATAGACAACAAGCGCCCCCGTCCGGTATTTTTCAATAGCACTGTTAAGCGATGAAATAATAACATCAGCAATTTCCTCAACGGAAGGAGGATTATCCGCGTTGGTGTACTTCACTCCCAACCCCCCTCCAATATTAATTTCATTCATATTAAGCTTGAATTTTTCATTAAGACGCGCAATTTCTCTAACCAAAATCTGTACCTCGTCGCCATATATTTTAGTTTCAAAAATTTGGGAGCCGATATGTGCGTGAATACCTTTCAACTCAAGGTTTTTGTAATTATCTAAAATAAGCCCGGCAGCCCCGTCAATTTGAGAAAGATCAAACCCGAATTTAGAATCCAAATGACCGGTTTGAATATATTCATGGGTATGACATTCAATCCCCGGAGTGACCCTTAAAAGAATTTGCACTATTTTATTTTTATGAGCAGCAATTTTGTTAAGTGTTTCAAGCTCAGAAAAATTATCAACGGAAATTCTTCCGACATTCAAGTCAATCGCCAGGGAAAGTTCCTCGAAAGACTTGTTATTCCCGTTGAAAAGCACCGTGGACATATCAACACCGGCTTTATATACTGTAAAAATTTCACCGGCAGATACTACGTCGAATCCGAATCCTTCCTCAGCAATTAATTTAGAAGTAGCAATAGTACAAAGCGCTTTTGAAGCGAACATCATACGCATTTTCGGGTAGGCTTGAAAAGCTTTTTTGTATTCGGCACAAACACTTTTTATTGTAAATTTATCCAAAACATACAACGGAGTGCCATATTTTTTAGCAAGCTCCACTGTGTCGCACCCGCCTATTTCCAAATGTCCTTTTGCGTTAACACGACACGTTAAAGGTTCAGATGATTGATTAGTACTCATAATCTCTCCTTTTACTATAACAGTAGCAAATCAAAAAAATTTTTCAAGCGCGAATGCAACGCACACCAGCACAGTAAAATACGTGGTAATATTACGTGCAAGATATAGTCTTAAATAAAAGCTTTGAGTACCTTCTTTTACTATATGCTGCCAGTTTCCCAAAGGATAATTCCACCAGCTGATTTCAGGTACATAGGTTTTATCAACATTATAAAGCAATAAGCTTTTATACAGCAGAAAAATCAAAGGCAATACCAAAATTGAAATTAAAATCCAATAGAGTTGTGTAAGATACGAAAAACAGATAATAAACAGATAACCGGATAAATAAAACCATCCGAGCAATTTTAAAGCATCATCTTTATTCACAAAAGAACAGGCAAGAGTTTTTTTGTACAAACACAAATCACCGTCATAGTCCAAAATAGTATGAGTGTATAAAAAAGCAACCACAAACAAAGAAACCCCGCAAGCCAAAATTAAAAGCTCAAGTGAGAACTCCCGATTCATAACATAATAAACACCTTCAAATAACAACGGACCGTAAGTAATCGCAACCGCCAATTCGCCAAGTCCGACAAAAGTAAACTTAGAATAAAATATTATAAAAACACCTGCCAATGCAGCGATTAAAATTACACCAACACCTGCAAGATAAGTTAAAAGAGCTCCAAAACACGCTGCGATAAATAAACAAATTAAAGCAGCAACGAGCATTTGCTTGTGTGTAACAAGTCCGTCAGTAATGAATTTACACTTACAAATTTGTGCCGATTTAAGAAATTTATCATCTTTACACAAGACAGTGTAGTCAAAGTAATCATCAAAAATGTTTGCAGCGAGATGAGCAAAAGATATACCGACAAGGGCAATCAAACCATAAAAAGCATTGCCGCCGCAAAACACGGAATAAATAAAAGCTACCAGCCAGGACATAACAGTTACCGGCAGTGCAAAAGCTCTTGAAATATTCCACCACAATTCAAACTTACTTTTAATCATAACAATATACTCCCAATACCTGCAACAGCCTCGTAACTGGCACCGGCCTCAAGAATTTCTTCAGCAGAAAACCCGAAAAGTGTAACCAATGCGAAAACATCACTGTCACCGTTATTGAGTTTTTCCACAACAGTATCAAGTGCCTCTTGTCTTGACAGTTTGGAAAACCTGTCGTTAATACCCAGATGTAAACTTCTTTTTTTAGCCTTACCCAAAATATACCCTTTACAATTTTTCAAAAGCGAGTAAAGCGGCACCCAGCATACCGGAATAATTACCCGCAGCGGCCTTGACAACGCGTGTTGGAGTTGTAACAATTTCATCATTTAAGGCTTCCGTCAAATAATCGGTATCAAGAAATTCAGCCATAGACCCCGATAATACAATAACCTCCGGGTCAAAAATATTGGCAAGTCCGATAAGACCTGCAAGTATATCACTTCTCCAACATTCGTAAATCATAGTCATTACAACATCACACAATTTATAACCGCCGATAATATCATAAGTAGTAATATTATGATTACCGGAAATATCCTCACCGGTCAGTTTTAAACCGGTTCCAGACGCATAAGCTTCAAAACAATCCCAAGCACCACAAGAGCATTTTCTGTGATTATCGGAGCGAATTTTAAAATGCATCTCACCCGCAGCACCGTTTTTACCCTTCAAAAGTTTTCCGTCAACAATAATTCCGCCACCTACACCTGTCCCCAAAGTAAGTGTAATCGAATGCTTATAACCCTTTGATGCCCCCATTTTATATTCCGCCCAAGCAGCACAGTTTGCATCATTTTCAAGAAACACGGGCTTTATACTTAAGCTTTGAAAATCGGTTTCAGAATATTCTTTCGCAATATTACCGGTAGAGCCGAGAATTTTTGTATTTTCATTATTAACCGTGCCGCAAGTTGAAATCGCAACTAAATCCACCATATCTTGAGCTTTATGAATAATATTTTTCAAAGTCAAAATCAAACCTTCGTATTGTTTAGGTGTAGAAGTTCTTTCAATGCGAGTGAGGAATTCTCCATTTTGGTTAATAATGGCAGAGTAAATCTTTGTACCTCCAATATCCAAAGCCAGTGCATTTTTCATTATAAATTATACCTCCGAACAAACCTTTTAGTAATGACATTAGGACGAGTAATGGCAGAACCGATAACAACACAATGAGCATTAAGCGAAAAAGCTTTATCAACATCATCAGGCGACCAAATTCTACCCTCCAAACAAACAGGGATATCAACCGCATTCACAAGTTTTTCAAGCAGAGGGAAATCCGGTCCCTGAGGAGAATCTTTTGATTCAAGGGTATAGCCTGCAAGAGTAGTAGATAAAATATCGGCACCGAGTTTAGCAGCCTCAATTCCTTCTTCCAAAGTTGAAACATCAGCCATAGCAGCCTTGTTATTAATGTGAATATACTTAATCATTTCTGCCAAACAAGCCATATTCGGTCTGGGTCTTTGAGTTCCGTCGAACGCTATGATATCCGCCCCCGCCTCAATAAGCGAAATAACATCTTTTAATTCGGGAGTAATATAGACAATTTCTTTGAAATTCGGTGGAATAACATCAGGCTTGGTAATCCCGATTACCGGGATATCGAAAAGTAACTTTGCATTTTTTACATCACGTATACCTGCCACCCTAAGTCCGCCTGCACCGCCTTTTACAACAGATTGCATCATCGCAACCATGCATTTTTCATTGTATAAAGGCTCATTCGGCATTGCCTGAACAGAAACTACTACCTTATTTTTAAGACGATCAATAATATCCATAAGTTATATTATATACCAAAAAAAAACTTTTTGCGATATAATCAATAACAACGAAAGAG
The DNA here is from genome assembly GCA_949299935.1 of uncultured bacterium. Classification (GTDB taxonomy): domain Bacteria; phylum Cyanobacteriota; class Vampirovibrionia; order Gastranaerophilales; family Gastranaerophilaceae; genus SIG32. The sequence goes on from CASGCE010000035.1 coordinate 100,060, forward strand.
GTACTATGGAAAAAAGTTTGGTAAAATATCCGTATTTAACACAGGATGTAGAAATATACACACGAGCCAATGGTCATAAAATCGTATTGGCACACAAAGAAGGTGTTCTGGTGAACATCAGTACATGGGTCAAAACAGGTTCAATTAATGAAACAGATGAAAACAACGGGGTTTCACATTTTTTAGAGCACCTGATGTTCAAGGGCACAACAAAACACCAAGCCGGATATTTTGACAAAACACTTGAAGCAAAAGGTGCAATAGTAAATGCCGCAACTTGGAAGGACTACACATTTTATTATATAACGCTGCCTCGCGGGGAAAATTGGAGCAATTTACACCTTGCAATAGAACTTCACGCCGATATGATGCTGGATCCTATATTACCGGAAGAAGAAATCGGAGCACCGTTCAATTTAAAAAACAGCGAATATAAGGACAAGCGAGAACGACATGTTGTTATAGAAGAAATAAGGATGCGTAAAGATCAATCCTGGACAAAAATTTACAATACCTGTAACTACAATATGTACAGCCAACACCCTTATAAAAGAGATGTTATAGGAACACCGGAGATTATATCTCGTATAACCCGCAAGGATATAATGAATTATTATCAAACATATTACACTCCGGAAAATATGACAACAATTGTCGTAGGAGACTTTAATCACGAAGAAATACTTAAAAAAGTTGAACAAGAATTTGATTTTAAAGGCAGGGAAAACACCCCAAACAAGGAAAACAAGCCTGATACTCCGGTGACTTGCACCAAATATATTGAACAAACTTCAAACGTAAATACTTCTTATGCCATGCTGGGCTGGCTCGGTCCAAAAGCAAACAATCTGAAAGACACAATATGCTTAGATTTAATTAATATAATTTTAGGCGACGGTACGAGTTCAAGGCTGTATAAAAATTTAGTGGAAAAACAGCCGCAAGCAATATTTAACATGATAAATTCCGAACACTATCAATTTAAAGACGGTGATAATTTCTTTATACAGGCAAATTTCAAACCCAAAAGCAAGGAGCAGGCACTTAATTTAATAAAACAAGAGCACATGAAGCTTTTCACGGAGCGGATAAGTGAAGATGAACTAATGAAGGCAAAGAAAAAGACTAAATCGAAATTTGCCTACAGTGCGGAAACCGTCTCAGAAATAGGTGAAAACATAGGTTATTACATAACAGTATGCGGTGATTTAAAAATTATCGAACAATACTTAAACTACCTGGACGAGATAACCACGGCGGATATAGAAAAGACGATAAGAAAATACTTAAACATAAATAATGCCGTAATAACAGTATTGGTGCCGGAAAATGAGTAACGAATTAGAGAAACAACTTGAAGAAATAAAACAAAAATGTCAAACATGCACCAAATGCGGGTTATGCAAAACCCGGACGAATACTGTTTTTTCCGGTGGTACGGCGAATAACAAACTAATGTTAATAGGCGAAGCTCCCGGATATTACGAGGATCAACAAGGGATTCCGTTTGTAGGCAAAGCAGGTCAGCTGCTTGACAAGATTTTAGGTTGTGTAGGATTAACGAGGGAGAAGGATATATACATTTGCAACACAATAAAATGCAGACCGCCGAATAACCGTGATCCGCTGCTTGAGGAAAAACTGGCCTGCAGAGAATATTTAGACGCACAAATTGAAATTTTGAAACCCAGAATAATACTTTTGTGCGGTAAAGTAGCCGTAAATTCCATGTTAAATACCACACAAGGAATAACAAAACTGCGCGGGAAATGGTTTGAGGGACCGAATTATTGCAAAATGATGCCAATATTTCATCCTTCATATCTTTTAAGAAACGATTCAAGGGAAAAAGGCAGTCCCAAATGGCTTATGTGGCAAGATATCAAAGAGGTAAAAAAAGTTTATGATATGCTTGAATAATTTAAATTTTTTTTGTTTGTGATATAAATAAGATATCGGCGGAAGTAATTCAGTGGTAGAATGCGACCTTCCCAAGGTCGACGTCGCGGGTTCGAGTCCCGTCTTCCGCTTTAAGTTAACAAAAAAAACGTCACAAAAGACTAAAAACATAAATCAGAACTTGCCGGAGGATAATCTGCAAACAAGCTTAAGGTAAAGGTTTTTCCACACGGTAAAGCAGCAAAAAAAAACATCCGAGTCCCATTAATCGAGAGCAAGCAAGACTATCAAGTTTTTTTCATCAATTAATTAAATATATTACAAAGGAGTACATATGATTACGGAAATTTTGAATTACGCAGATAAAATTGAAGCCGCACTTAGGACTTTGAAATTCGGATTTATAATAAGTCTGGTAATAAACTTAATAATCGGGGTTATATTGTTCAAGATAACAGATGTATTTATAAGAAAGCTCAGGGAATATTCACAAAAATCCGATGCCACGTCGATATCAATACATTTAATCCCGATACTTGATAAAACCATAAAATTTTTAATTTTGTTTTTCATAGTGGCATCCTTTTTACAAAGCAACGGATACTCTATAACCTCACTTATAGCAGGTTTTGGAATAACGGGTTTAGCGGTTGGTTTTGCAGCGCAACAAACCATAGCTGACTTTTTCGGAACACTTGCAATAATAGCCGATAAAATATACAAGCTTGGTGACTATGTAAAAATAGGCGATATCGAGGGAACAGTTGAGGATATTAACCTTTTATCCACAAAAATCCGAACACTTGACGATTTTGTAGTATCAATACCGAACAACAATATATCAGGTACGGTAATCACAAACATTTCAAAAGCACATAAACGAAGGATTAATGAAGTTTTCGGAATTACCTACGATACAAGCAACGAAAAACTACATCGCGCTATGGAAATTATAAAAGAAATATGCGACAAGGACACCCGATTATACAAAAATCCTGTTACGGTTATCGAAACTTTAGCAGAAAGTTCAATAAATATAAGATTATACGCTTACGTAAAAACAAATACATATAATGAACTTATCAAAACACGTTCTGACATAATTATGGAAATAGTAAAACAATTCAGGGCAGAAGATATTAACTTTGCATTCCCGTCACAATCCGTATATATAGAGAAAAAATGAAAATAAAAATAATAGCAATCGGCAAAACAAAAGAAAAGTTTTTAAAAGACGGAACAGATGAATTTCTAAGGCGTATGACGCCATACGCCACGGTAGAGGTAATTGAATTAATGCCTGCGGCAATAAGGGATGAACACCTTATTGAAAAAGCGCTGTACGAGGAGGGACAACATATTTTGCAGCATATAAAGGATTATTCCTACGTAATAACACTGGAAATAAACGGGCAAATGCTATCCAGTGAAGAATTTGCACAAAAAATAAACAATCTGACCAAGGCAGGCATAAGTGAAATAATTTTCGTAATAGGTTCGTCCTATGGAATTTGCAAGGAAGTTACAGAAAGGGCGGATTATCGGTTAAGCATGTCCAAAATGACGTTTTTACACCAATTTGCAAGGTTAATACTTATCGAACAAATTTACCGTGCATTTAAAATAATCAAGGGTGAAACTTACCATAAATAAACGACACATAATAAAAAAATATATGGTAAAATTTTAAGCAAAAGGAGTTTTAAATGAGAAATTTCAGATTAAATTTAACGGAAAAAGAGCTTAAAAAACGGACAAGCAGGAATTATTTAACGACAAAAAAGTTTTTAACACCGGAATCGCCGGAATACTTGGAACTGGCGGAGGGAGATAAAAAGGCACTTGTACACCTTGTAAAAGCAGCAAATATAATAGAACAGATAAACTTGCAATTGGATTGTCATGACAATTTAGCATTCAAACAATATTTGGAAAAAGAAATAAAAAGCGGAAATAAACTTGCCAAAATGACCAAAATACTATTTGAAGCGCAAAAGGGAATGAACGCAACAGACACAATGTCAAACAAAATAAACCTCGCAAAAGGCATAAAAGAATTACCGGGTAAAGGAGTATATCCAAAGGATTTAACTGTGAAGGAGTTTCACAAAATATTAACCACCATGATAAAGTCGAACAAAATCGACGAAGTAAAAAAAGTACTAAATCAGCGTTCAGTAGTGGAAAGGCGAGGGAAAATACTGGTAGGAATAGATTACGTAGATAAATATCGAGAAGAATTTCAACTAATTGCGGAGGAATTGGAAAAAGCCGCAGAAGTATCGACCAACGAAGATTTCAACGAATATTTAATTTTACAAGCGAAGGCATTAAAAACAGCCGATCCGACATTTGATGCTTTTGCGGACAAGAAATGGGCGACATTAGAGGACACCCCGTTGGAATTCACCATAACGCGGGAGAATTATGAAGATGAAATGACCGCAACGATAATGGAAAATCCGGAACTAAAATTACTGCTTGAAAAGCACAATATAACTCCGACCCCAAAAGATTTTTTAGGGGGCAGAGTAGGAATAGTAAATAAAAAAGGTACGGAAGCACTTACCAAAATAAAAAAATATCTTCCACAGCTGGCGAAGAATATGCCCTACAATGAAGAATACGAGCAAAACATTTCACCGGATAAAGATACAAAACAAACAATGGTAGATGTAGACATGGTGCAAGCGTCTGGAGATGTTGGGGCATACCGAGGAGGAATAACCTTAGCAGAAAATCTTCCGAATGATGACAAGCCGTCATTGCGTATTGGTGGAGGCAGAAGAAACGTATATCACAGACAAATAAGGTTTATAAGTGATAAGAAAAAGCTTCAAAAGCGGCTTGATGCGGTATTAGACAAGGAGCAGCACAAATATTACCTTGACGAAGCTGATCACTGGTTTACGATAGGTCATGAAAATGCTCATTCACTAGGTCCTAAAAAAGGCTGTGAAAAACTTGGCAAATACAGAAATATTATTGAAGAAAACAAAGCAGATATGGCAGCTTTAGCATTTATTGATTTATTAACAGAACTGGGCATGTACAACGAAACCCAACGCAAGCAAATAATTGTAACCGTAGTAACCGACAACTTTTTAAAATCAAAACCCGCAATAAGTCAAGCACATCGAGTCAGGACAGTGATGCAGAACAAATATCTTGCTGAAAATGGTGCCTATGAGATTACAGACGGAAAAATACACGTAAACATAGACAAAGTTGTTCCGGCAGCGAAAGCAATGCTGGAAGAAATTATCCGGCTGCAAATTGATGAAGATTTTGAGAAAGCGGACAAATATGTCAGGAGGAACTTTGTTTGGACAGAGAATATGGAAATTATTGCAAAGAAACTACAGAAAGTCAGTAAGACATTAAACGGGAAGCTTGAAACAAAACTTGCGGATAAACTGGCAAAAGTAAAATAAATTTATTTTATAAATCAAGAGTTTCCTTCTGGTAAGCCCAAGCGGAGTGGTTATGAATGCTTTCAAAGGCCTCACATTCAACTTCAAACTCACTTACGATTGGGTGATTACGGAGTTTAACCACAACATCACGAAGCACATCTTCAACAAATTTCGGATTATCCCAAGCTTTTTCGGTAACATATTTTTCGTCCTCACGCTTTAAAAGCGGATAAACCGGGCAGGAAGAACACCCTTCAACCAGCTCTATCAAATCCTCAAGCCAAATCTGATTTTTCTCATCATAAGAAACTTTTACGGAGACATAAGCCCTTTGATTATGCGCACCGTTTTCGGAAATTTCCTTTGAACAAGGGCAAAGCGTAGTCACAGGTACAACAACACCAAGTACAAACTTGTAATTTCCGTCGACTATTCTGCCCTCAAACGAACATTCATAACTCATTAAAGCACTAAAACCACTTACCGGTGACTTTTTTTCGATAAAATATTTAAACTTAAATTCCAACTCACCGCTTTTTGCATGAAGTTTTTTAATAATTTTTTCAATACAGCCTTTAATATCAACACCCAAAAGATTTTTTGTCTGCCATTCGCTCAAAACTTCGACAAATCTGGACATATGAGTTCCTTTATATTTTTTAGGCAAAGAAACACTGACACGGGCTTTTGCACACACCACCTGATTGGAACTATTCTTTCTTTGAATAATCAAAGGCAGTTCAATATGCTTAATTCCGACCTTTTGAATATCAACTTCTCTTGTATCTTCCAAATTCTGGATATCTTTCATACTTTAATTATATCAAAAAAAATACAAGGCAATAAATATTTATCCAAAGGTTTTCAAATACCCCATCAATTCACCCATAGAATAAACATTTTTAACGACAAAGAACTTTTTTCGGGTAATTTTTTTAACATAATTCAAATCTTTGCCGTCGAGAAAATCTTCGCTGTAAGATCGGAGCATAACAGACGGAATAACAACAAAATCCGCATCAACATCTTTAATTGTACGTAGCAAATCATCAGTTGTAATAAGACCTGCGACGGTAATATCACTGCCCCAATAATCCGATTTCACGGGACAGACTTTTGCATTTAGACCCTCAATTTTATTCAACTTATCACAAATATATTCAAGAGCGGCTTTTGCGGCGTAAGAAGTTACAAAGACAAATTTAACGGGCTTTTTAAGTTTTTTGGGCAACTTATATTTTTTAAAATCTTCCAAAAGCAATCTTATAGCCCCGACGCCGTCCTCCAGTTGCGAAAAACTGCCGTAATATTTAGCGGGCGGGATTTCTTTTTCTGCAATAAGAAAGAATTCATCCGAGCAGCAAACTCTTTTATATTTGGCTGCGATACCGATTGTTTCCAGCGCGCATTTTTTATCGACCCGTTTTAAGCGGGAGCCTTTTCTGAACCGAGTAATCCCGACAGGCACAATTGCTGTCGAAAGTACCGTATTTTTAAGCTCAGCCAAATCTTTTAGCGTTCTTTCCAGTTCTTTTCCGTCATTAAATCCCGGGCATAGAACAATTTGTGCGTGAAACGGGATTTTATTTTTCCTGAACCATTTTAAATTTTCCAAAGCCTTGCCGGCATTTGGATTTTGAAGCATTTTATTGCGCAAATCCGGGTTTGTCGTATGCACTGAAACGTAAAACGGCCCCAGTTGCATCTTTTTTATACGTTCACGGTCTTTATCCGTAAGATTAGTCAATGTAACATACGTTCCCTGCAGGTAAGAAAGCCTGTAATCGTCATCTTTCACATACAAGGTTTCACGCAAACCCTTCGGCTGCTGATCTATAAAACAAAATATACAATGATTAAGGCACGGTTTAACACGGTCAAAAACAGCACTTTCAAATACTATCCCCAAATCCTCGTCATAATCCTTTTCGATTTCAATTTCTTCAACTTCACCCGTATTGCGCAAAATTGTAAGCGTTAAAAATTCTGATTTACAATAAAAATTATAATCAATCATATCGGACATTTTATTCCCGTCAATTGACAAAATTTCATCACCTGGAACAATATTCAACTCGGCTGCAATTGAGTTTTCAGCAACACTATTTACCATTGCCGGCATTTTCTTTTTCCAATCCTTCCAAAATTGTTATAAAATTTGAATATTCACATATGCAGTTATCCAGAATTATCCGCTGATAAAAACTTAAATGATTAAACTCATCATTAATAGCTTTTTCGGCAACGTATTTATGCTGCATAGCGAGCGATTTAACGCGCAAAAACAAATCAGCGCATTCATCTTTAGACAAAAAAGCTGCGCAAGAGAGTTTAATTCTGGCATTAGACAAAAATTGGACGGGATTTTCGCTCAAATTCTCAAGAATAAGCCGTCTTAATTCTTCGAGACCGTTTTTGGTAATCGAATAAAAAACAGAAAACTTCCCGCCATCAGACATCATTTTACGTGTTGTTAAACACCCTGACTTTTCCAAACGAACAAGTGCTGGTTTTATTGCCCCGATACTGGGCTTTGAAAACGCACCAAAATTCTCGAATATAAACTTCTGTACCGAATACATCGTTAATTCTCGTTTTGACAGCACATATAATATCATTAACTCAATCATACGCCAATTATAACATAAAATTTTAATACGGGTAATCCTCAGGAAAATCCCATCCGTTTTTCATAATTAAATCTGCACAATAGTACGGATTGCTGTAGCATGTGATCGTAGAGTGTGCAAAGGGCTTAAACGAGCCATTCGCCCTTGAAAATACAAAAACATCAGAGCCGCATTTATTGGGACCGGAAGTACCGTTTACATCTATAAAAACCAAATTTGTATACACAGGATTACCTGCAGAATCACGAGTATTTCTGGGCAAAAATACTACTACTCCGTTTTTTAACATAAATAGTAATCTTGTATCATCAGTAGACACAGCCCACATCGCACCACAGTTCCAATCAAGATCATAATTAACGTTGATACCATTATAACCGCAAGCCGCTTTTGATTTGCAAAGCTTTGCATTTGCAAAGTAAGGCTTTACGTACTTTTGCCAAAATTCGTCTATATTCAACTTTTCTCCCGTAGGCCAGGAACTCATCGGACCATTATCAATCTCTGAAAGCTTCACCCAGTTTAACATGATGGAATATGTATTTTTCAAATTTACTAAAATTTGTTTCTTTTGATATTTTGCTATAAGAGTCGGTATTGTCATTGCCGCAACTATACCTACTATCGCTAATGCTATCAACACCTCCGCCAATGTAAAACCTTTTCTTAAACTATAATTCTTCATATTTGAATTATAGCACATAATATCGATTAGGTCAAAACCCTTGTTATTTCTGCTTAGAGAGGTCGCCCCCCCCCGGCAAATTCCCTTTCGAATGTTTTCATATATCTCTCCTATTATTCTTGCTGTTCACACATTTTTCCTGCGCCTCTTTTGCGCCTAAATTACTCCTTCTCGATTATTTTAAAGCTTCTTCCCGCCCCCAAGATTAAATTCTAACATATTTTGAAGCAAAATGCAATATTTGAAAAATTGACATAAGTGGGAATTTTTTTGTATAATTGTGGTATGGGGACACTGCAAAAATATTTCAGACAATCCGCAACGTATAAGATTTTCACAGGATTATACGAAACTTTTTATGATTTTGTGGAAACTTTGGGCAAAATATCCCAAAACGGTAAACAGTTTGTTAAGTGTATTTTAAAAGACGGTATTGACAAGAATGAGCTGATATACCAATGTTACAGGTTTGGTGTTAGCTCTTTGCCGATAACACTAACAATAGTCGGAATGACCTCGGTTATTGTAACCTCCCAAGTAGCACTGGAAATGGTAAAACAGGGCGGAGGGAATTTTATCGGCATGATGATGTCTATATTGATAGTGCGCGAAGTAGCAGTTATTATGTCAGGTTTTGCAATAATTTCAATGATAGGCTCCTCAATAGCTTCCGAAATAGCAACAATGCGTGTAACAGAACAAATCGATGCCATAAAGGTGTTAAAGGTCGATCCTATAAGTTATCTTTTTGTGCCGAGAGTTTTGTCGGGAATAATAATGATGCCGTTTATAACCATAATTGCAGCAGCAGTCGGGGTTATTGCAGGAGCTATAACATCTAACCTGTTTGCCGGATTAAGCTATATCGCATATATAGATTCAGCCTGGCTGGGGATTTATATGAAAGATCTGTGGGTTAGCCTCTTAAAATCGGTATTTTTCGGAGGAACAATAGCGTTGATAAGCTGCTCCTGCGGATATTACGCATCTCAGGGCGCTAAAGGCGTCGGTTTGGCTACTACTAAAGCGGTGGTTTGGTCCTTCGTTTCAATTGTTGTTTGGGATTTGATATTTGCCGCAGCATTTTTCTTTTAAGGGTATAAATTATGAGTATTGAAGTTAAAAATTTGGTGAAAATTTTCGCAGACAAAAAGGTTATTGATGATGTATCTTTTAAGGTAAACGACAAGGAAACACTTGCTATAGTGGGGTTCTCAGGCTCGGGCAAAAGCACTGTTTTGAAGCTTATTTCAGGACTTATTGAAAAAGACGGCGGAGAAATTATTACCTCCAAGGGCGATATTGCAATGGTATTCCAGTATTCCGCATTGTTCGATTCCTTGAATGTCGCCGATAACATCGCTTTTGCACTGCACGAAAGACGCGATTTAAGAAAAAAATATTCACCTGAACAGATTAAAAAAATAGTGGCGCAAAAACTTGAGCTTGTCGGGTTGAAAGGGATTGAAAATTTATACCCTTCCGAACTTTCCGGCGGTATGCAAAAACGCGTTAGTTTCGCTCGAGCAATCGTAACTGAACCTAACACTATTCTGTACGATGAGCCTACCGCAGGACTTGACCCTATATCTTCAACGCTTATTGAAGACTATATCGTTAGATTGAAAGAGGAAACTAATGCCGCATCAATAGTTGTTACACACCAGATGTCCACAATTAAAAGAACGGCTGATAGGGTTGTTATGCTCTATAACGGCAGAATAGTTTTTGAAGGAACCCCTGAAAATATGCTTGAACAGGATAATGAATACACTAAACAGTTCGTAACCGCATCATTGCAAGGGCCTATGAAAATTATGGAAGGAAAAAAGGATGAATAGTTTTAAAGAAAATCTGTTTAATGACGATGTGATGTCACTTGATACATATATTATGTTTAAACTGAAAGAGCAAACCGCAAAACTTAAACCTGAATTAATCGCCCAAAATAGAGCGCCTATTTCGCTTTCTATGGGTGCTCCTACTGCTAATCCCCCTGCAGCACTCATTAACAGACTTAAACAAATCCTTGATGAGGACGGCATCCACACCTACTCTTCACCTAAAGGCGAAGATTATTTTAGAAAAGCCATTGCACTGAGAATGAAAAACCGATTCGGGGTAGATTTGGATCCTGATAAGGAAATTTATTCGCTTGTCGGATCAAAAGAAGGTATCGCAAATTTGATAAGATTTTTAATTACACAAAAAAAATCCCAAAAAGATATTATTATGGTGCCCGATCCGTGCTATGCCTCTTATTTACAATTTATACAATGCGCCGGTGGACTTGCTTACCACATACCTTTGACTGCTGAAAATAATTATATGCCTGATTTGGAGGCTGTTTTCGATAAATTCGTTGAAGATGGTTATGATGAGAGGAATTTGAAAGCTCTTATTATTAATTACCCCAACAACCCGCTCGGTGTTAGCGCCTCTAAAGAATATGTGCTGTCGGCCATTGATTTCTGCAAAAAACACAAAATACTCTTGATATCAGATTTGGCATATTCTGACTTGTACTTCAGCGAAGATGAAAAACCTTTCAGTGTGTTTGAATTGGACGGCGCTAAAGATATTGCTGTCGAATTTCACAGCTTTTCAAAACCCTATGCTGTAACCGGTTGGAGATTAGGCTGGGTTTGCGGAAATGAATTTGTCGTTCAACGACTGGGAAAAGGTAAATCTACTATTGATAACGGGATTTTTAAAGCATTACAAAAGGCTTGCGCTGAAATCCTTAATTCAAAAGCCGGTGATGACTACATAAAAGAAGGAAACCTCGGTTACAAACGTAAACAAAATATAATGGTTAAAGGTTTTACGGAACTCGGCTGGGATATGTCAAAAGTCCCTCATACAACCTTTTATCTATGGCTTCCCATACCGAGAAAGTATAAATCCTCTTATGAATTTTGCGAAGATTTGTTGAAAACCTCCGGAATAGTCGTTGTTCCGGGTAACGCTTTCGGAGCATGCGGTGAAGGATTTTTCAGATTATCATACGTATGTTCCGATGAACAGCTTCAAGAAGTCATTGCTCGTATGAAAACTGACGGCTTTAGGTATTAATTATATCGGCTCAAAAAAAAGACCCCGACAGGGGCCTTTTTTTTATTGTTACCTTACTAGCTTAATGCCATCAAAGCTTTTACTGAACGGGCATTTTCCCGAACTTCTTCGTCAGAATGCATATCAACCGTATCTGTTAGAATTTTTAATGCTTCTTCTTTGTTTTCAAGTGCTAAAAGCTCGTTGATTGTACTCATAGCAACAACCGTTGACATGTCGTTTATACCTTTTCCTTTGTTCGTGATTGCTACAGCTAAAGAATCATGCATATTCTTTCTTACAAGAGCACGCGCCGTTAATTCCCTAATCTCATCATCAGAAGAATTTGTTCCCATTTCCTCTAAAACTCTTATTGAATCAGCATCTGAATGCAAGCATAAAGCCTCTATTATATTTCTAATCTTTCTGTTTTTGTTATCCTTCATATTTTTACCTCCTCTATGCCGCAACGTTTAATTCTGATAAGTTTTTCCACATGTTTTCTAGTGAACTAACGTCACATTTCTTTAGCTTTTGAACACTGTAATTGTCTGCCATTGAAGCAAAACCTGACTTGATAGCACGCCCTGCACCGGCAAAATCAACGGATACATCTATTGAACCTATTTCGTTAATTTTGTTTAAGGCAGCAGAAAAACCGCCCTTTATTCTGTTTCCAAAGGCAACAACTGATTCTATCCCTTTGCGGAATGTCGGAAATGCATCATTAATTGAACCTACAAGTGCACTCAGTTTCAATTTATCCTTTATGGTCGCTCTGGTTGAACCTGTTTCGAACACGTCAGCAGTCAAAACATTACCTTTAAATGTTGATGCCGCAAACGGATTTGATGAATGATTTACAGTCTTTTTGATTTTAATAGGGGTGTTTAAAACCTGACCAATCTTTTCAATTATTGCCATTAAAATATACCTCTCTCTTAACTATTCACATACTAAGAATAACACACTAACCTCATAATAAATCCACCTTTTGATGTATTCTTGCAAAAAATATTCAAACTTTAGTTAGAGTTTGTGATAAAATTTAAGTATGGGATATGACAATTTGGAAAAACTGATTGATATAATAAGCAAACTCAGATCGCCAAAAGGATGTGAGTGGGATAAAGCACAAACACATAAAACTTTACGCCCGAATATGCTTGAGGAAGCTTATGAAGCAGTAGATGCAATAAATGATGACGATATGACACATTTGAAAGAAGAATTGGGTGATGTGCTTTTACAGGTTGTTTTACATTCACAAATAGCAGATGAAAACGGGGATTTTAACATTGAAGACGTGGCAAAAGTGATTAATGACAAATTAATACACAGACACCCGCACGTTTTTTCAAATGTTAAAGTAAGTTCAACAGATGAGATTGCAGATAATTGGGACAGATTAAAATCTGAGGAGAAACCGCACCGTAAATCAGCCATGGATGGCATTTCCAAGTCACAATCCGCCTTGATGAGTGCTCAAAAAATAAGTAAAAGAGCCGTTAAAACAGGATTTGAATGGCCTGATGAAAACTCACTCTACCAATGCATTTTTTCAGAGATAGATGAGTTTAAACAAGCCTGCAAAGACCAAGACTATGCCGGCATGGAGGAGGAATTTGGCGACATACTTTTCGCTCTCGTAAATCTCGCCCGTTGGAATAAAATCGACGCAGAACAGGCACTTTTAATTGCTAACAAAAAGTTTGAAAAACGTTTTCGCATGATGGAAAAACTTGCCGCAAAACCACTACCCGAACATACTTTTGAAGAATTTGACACGCTTTGGAAAAAATCGAAAAAAGCATTGTCTAAATAATTCTATAACTATAACCCGCGTGATAAGTTCTTGATAACCCTTCCGACAATACTTATTTCAACATCACCATCGGGTTTCAATGTTTCAATCGGATATTTTTGGTTGTCCGAAATTATGTCCAATTCACCTGTAATTCTTAACCTTAAACGCTTTACAAACCAATCATTATTGATGGTAAGAACAAATATCCCGCCATTGTTAAAGTCCCTGCGGGAAGTGTCTACAAGCAAAATATTACCGTCTTCAATTATATTTTCCATACTGTCACCTGATGCCTTGAACAGCTTTAAATCGGAAGGATGAGGAATTTTCCACAGCTCACGTATAAGTTCCGTACCTATCTTAACCGGAGTAACCTCAGCATCGTCCGGCACAACAGTCCCTTGACCACAAGAAGGATTGATTTTAATATAGTCCAACTCAACACAATCGGTCAACAGCTCTATTCCGTAATGCTTTTCTATAAGTGCAATTTCACTTTCGCTGAAATCGCTGTCCCTCGCAGCACGCGCCGACATTGCAGCTTTTTTTACCTGTAATATTTCACACAAATCAGTCTGCTTTGGTCTAAATCCTATTAAATTTTGTAAAGTACTTAAAAGCTTGTTATACTTCATATCTTCCTTCAATTACATTTATATGTAGAATAATGTCAACTTTAATGTTGACTTTTGTCAACTTTTGTGTTAAACTGATAGCACGATGTAAATAATTGTATAAATAACTCCGCTAAACAAACCCGGACACATATTGCTGGTTACCGTTTGAATGAATAAATGCAATTGTATCCGGAAACTTTACGGCAGACTTTTTTTAAAGCCTGAATTCCAACATTATTATAATACAACAAACAAAGTACGCTATCACCTGACTGGATATATTTTTACAAATTATTTACAAACCCACACCTGCAGGGCTTATGCCGATTTTTTCTTAACATAAGGAGCGAGATATGATAAAACAGTTACTTAAAAAAATTAACAAAAAGGAAATTCTACGAAAACGACTCATTGAATACTATCAAACGTTAAACAATAACGAAGTTAATATCCCGGCTTTTATCCTTGCACAAGAGGATATCCGGCTTATTGAACAAAAAGGTACACTTGATTTTTGGTATAAAAATTTTAAAAATGGCATCAGAAGATAATTTTCTACGTTTGGACGAGGAGTTTGCTTTGAGCGAAATTAAAAAACGTGTGGCAGACGGAGATTTTTCACATTCGGATATAGAACTTTTTTTCCAACAAAATTTGATATCCGTTGATGAGTATGAATATTGCGTTGAAATTTTGGAAAGGAGAGAAAATGTCTAAAAGACTTACAGATACTTCCATTTGGAATAAAGATTGGTATTTGGATTTACCTTTGAAAAAAAAACTGTTGCTGAAATATATTTTTGACAACTGCGATTGTGCAGGAGTATACGAGATTTCATACAGGACTTTAAAGCACTGTTTCGACGAAGAAATTACAAAAGAAGATTTTAACGACTTAAGACAAATAAGATTTATCAGTGAAAATAAAGTTTTTATAGAAGACTTCATAGAATTCCAATACGGAGTAACGACAGACAAGCTTGATCCTAAAAAAAGCGTACATAAAGGTATCCTAAGATGTTTAAAAAAACATCAACTGTTAGATAACCCTTTTGAAACAGTTAAAGATAAAGATAAGGATAAGTATAAGGATAAGGATAAAGATAAGGATATAGATAAAGTTAAAGATATAAATAAAGATATAAATAAAAATATAAATGAAAATGTAAGTAAATATAAAAAAATAAATATAAATTCACCTACAAATGAAAGTTATAATAAGATAAAAAATACTATGTTAGATACTTACAAAGAATTATGTCCTCATCTGATAGCCATAAGCGGAGAAGCAAACAGCAAAAGAACGGGAGAAAAAATCCGCCAATATATAAATGAAACACAAAACGACATGGAATTGTTTAAAAAACTTTGCACTAAAGCAGACAAGCTTAAAAAAATCGGGACAATAAACATAGATTTTGAAACAATGTTAAATTGCAGAATAGGGATTTTAAACGGGAAATATGAGAACAACGAAAAGACGGAAGAAGAAAAAATAAACGAGCGTGCAAAACGAGAACTTATGGCAACCAAAAAGTTATTAGAAGAATATAAAAATCTCAAATGCGATCCGATGCCGGAAAGTTTCAAAAAATTGGGAGAGAAATTAAGGAGTATGAAATGACAATAACGACACAGCAGCTGAGGGATTACACGGAGATAGTAAAGGAATTAGACTTTTTGCTGCGGAAAAAAGAACAAATAAAGGAACGACTAAGCGTGTTAAAGAGTCCTAATTATAAAGAAATAAAGGTAAAAGAAGGTAATAGAAGCAAAATAAGCGAACAGGAAAATTATGTAATAAAACTGGAAAAAATAAACAAAAAAATAGATGAATACAAAACATGGCTTATACCGGAACACGCAAAAATAAAAGAGGAAATAGCACGGATAAAGAAATGGCAGTACAGAAATATTTTGGTATACAGGTATCTGGAAAAATGGAAATGGTCTGAAATAATCCAAGAATTTTTTGAATTTGAAGACGACTATGAAGAAGAAAAAGATTTCAAGTACAGAGAAAGGATTATGTACTGGCATCGCAAAGCGCTCACAGAGCTGTCCGAAGGGAAATAAATTCAGCCAAAGATAATATGAACAAATGTAACATACAACAATCAAAAAAAAGCAATTTTGAAGCGACAAATTTCTTTATATAAATATACAGGTTGGAAAGAGGACAACACAATGAAAGAACAGGAATTAAATACAATGATGTCAGTAGTGTCAGATCCAATATCAAACGTCTACAAAATTGAGACCAGAAAGGATTTGGAGGAAATACAGCGCATCATAAGAATTTTCAATATAGCGCAGGAGCAGCATAATAAGCATACATTACTTTCAGTGAAGAATTTAGCGACATTCAGATTAGTATTAAGCAATAATTAGGAAATAGAATAAAGAGGAATGTGGAAAAAAAAAGTCTTGTAAACAAGACTTTTTTTATGCAAACAAGTTCAAAACAGGCGGCAAAAACAATAAAATTCCGATTAACACAGCGATAATTGTATTAAACATAACGGCACCTGCGGAAATATCCTTTGCCATGCCAACCAATTTAGAGTATTTATTGTGAAATACAGCATCGAGAGCGAATTCGATAGCGGAGTTAACCATTTCAGCACAAATAACCGAAGAAATAGTCAAGAGCAAGACACAAATTTTAGTAACAGAAAAGTCCAAATAAAAAGCCAAAATCAAAATCAGCAACGCGACACAAAAATGGACTCTCAAATTAATTTCACTTTTTAAAACCAGCCGTAATCCTTTTCTGGCATTTTTAAAAGTCATAAAAAATCCCTGTGACTTATACTTTGTCATACACCAATACCTTCCAAAGCCTTATTCTGTAATTCCACAACAAAATTATAATCTTCCAAAACCGAATGGTCAAATCCCAAAAGATGTAAAATACCATGGCCAATCAAAAAAGCCAATTCGTGTTCAAAAGAAGTATTTTTTTTTGCAGCCTCCTCATAAACCTTATCAATGGCGATAATAATTTCACCGAGATTAATTTCACGGTCAAAAACAAACTTTTCTTCACTGTCTGCGAAAATTGCGAAAGTAATAATATCAGCCGGATAATCTTTAGCTCTATATTGACGGTTAATATCAAGAGTTTTATCTTTTGTGCAGTACAAAATATCGAAAGAAATAACATCAAAATCATACCCTAAAAGGCAGGATTTATCGAAAATAACAGACAAATAAAAACGGAGTATCTTTTTTGCGATTGCAATGAACTTTCTTTCATTAATCGCAAAATCATCAGCAATATTTTCCGTAAAAACATTAATCTTTGTTTTCATTTTTAGTATCGACTTTGTCGTCCTCAGAGCGTTTTTCGAGCAGCGAAATTTTATTTTCCAAATCTTCATCAAGGATTTTATTAGGAATAACGATTTTATTTTTATCAAATTCTTCGGCGAGATTTTCCTGATATTTAATTCTATTATGCTGCATACCGCGCAGAATTCTGCTAAAAGTAGCGGCAATAACTTTCAAATCGTGCAAAGTCAAAGGGCTGTCAGCGAGCTGAGTATCATTAAGACGTTCCACAATAATTTTATCAATAATTTTTTCAATTTCTTCAGGAGTGGGGTTTTTCAAGGAGCGTACAGCGGACTCAACGGCATCGGCAATCATCAAAATAGCAGTTTCCTTAGAATTAGGTTTAGGGCCGGTGTAACGGAACTGTTCTTCCTTAACATTTTCAATACCTTCTTCCTGAACAGCCTGATTGTAGAAATAACTTGCCAACCCCTCGCCGTGGTGCTGTAAAATAAAATTATGAATAATAGGCGGCAAACCGTATTCTTTAGCCAATTCAACGCCATCTTTAGGGTGGGCAGTGATAACCATCTTGCTTAATCTGGGATTAAGCTTAGTGTGAGGATTTTCAATACCAAAATAAGACTGATTTTCCACAAAAAACAAAGGCCGCTTCAATTTACCGATATCATGATAAAAAGCTCCGACTCTGGCCAAAATAGGGTTAGCACCGATAGCCTCAGCAGCAGCTTCGCAGAGGTTAGAAACCATAAGACTATGGTGATAAGTTCCCGGCGCTTCAAACTGCAAGCGTTTCAACAATGGCTGATTGTGATCGGCAAGCTCAGCGAGGCCATAAGGCGTAATTATCCTAAACCAGCTTTCAAACACAGGAAAAAGTCCCAAAGCGATTACAGAGCTTAAAATACCGTTTAAAAACAGGAACACACAATTTTGAACGATTAAAATGTTACTGACATCAATTAAACACTTTTCCAAAAAGTAAATACTTAAAAGAATAATCAAACCGGCAGCGGAAATATGGAAGCCTGTTTTAATCAAGTCAACCCGTTTGGAGTAACGAATTCTGGAAATAGCAATCATAGAAACAACCGCCAAAAGTACAAAAGTAATAAGCCATTGAACATCATACTGAGCCCCGACGGAAATAACGGTAGACAAGATTAAAGAAGCGATACAAGCCACCCGAGGGCTTAAGAATATGGATAACATAAACATATAAGCAGGAATGGGTAATATATAAGGTGAAAATCCGGTAGGTAAGACGGCCACCAATAACGCTATAATAATCGACAAAACAGCCGATATAGCAAGGTAACTTTTTTCCAGGAATTTTTTTTCAAAGAACTTCATATACCCCAAAAACATCAAAGTAGTTAACAAAACAAAGATATAAAAAGCCAAAAGTCCTTGAATATTAAGTTCATAAACATTATATCCCGCCTGTCTGAGAGCATCACGTTTCAAACGAGTAACCGGTTCACCTTCAAACAAAATTTTATCGCCCTTTTGAAAAACAATATCGTAAGGTTTAACGGAATTCATGGCATTTTTACGAGCGATTTCGGTAGCGAACTCATCCACCACCAAATTAGGTACAATTACCTGTTCTAAAAGTGCACTTATAATAGAAATTTGGCGTCTGGAAACATTAGCTGCCATATTGTTAACAACAAGCAGGTGAATATCATTATTTTCATAATCACTTTCACTAATACCGACTCTTAATATTTTATCGAGAGTCATATTAGCCTTTTCGAATACATCGTGAAGGCTGGCGTCGTCAGATTTCAAGAGAAAAGTTGTGATAAATTCCTTTTTAGGGTTACCCGACAAATCCAAAAGTGTATTCAAGTCTTCCAATTTAAGCGAATCGACCGAATCTTTTTTTCTAATTTGAGCTATAGAGTTTTCCATAGTAACAAGATTAGTTTTAATGAATTCATCTTCAGCGGGGGTCAAAACGGGCTCAACCTTGGAAGCAACTTCTTTTCTATGTTGTTCGGTACGTTTAACATCGACAACCGTTAAAGTTTTCTGAGCAATAATATCGCGCTTACTAATACCGTTTTCGATAATATTTTGAAAAAGGTAAGTTTGAGAAGCAATAATGGCGGTCAGTAAAAAAGTAAAGCCAAAAAGCGCAAAAACCTTCACGGTAGAAGGTGCAGTAATAAACTCTCTGACAGCGGTAACAAATTTATTATCAAACATAATTAATATTCCTTTTTTAACTATTTTATAACTTCCTGTATTTTTTGCAAGTATGCTTGACACCAACATTGATGTTGTATAATAGAGAAAAAGCCTTTCTAAGGTAAGGATTAGGGAATAAAAGTTAATTTTACGTATTCTGCACGACAGGTTAGATGAAATTAAAAAGCATCCTGCGTTTACAAAACTTAACAATTCGAGCAGATCTAGCAATTTTAATTTTGTTCGACACTATATATAAGTAGAAGGTGTGTAGTCATGAAAGTAGAAAAAATCAACAATAATTATGTGCTGCATCAGGGTAATAGACAAAAGAAGGTACCCAATTTTGAGGGTAACACCATTTCAATAGCAGAAGAAATAACGAATTTATTACCGGGTAAAAAAGCTTTAAAAAGGATGCAGAGTTTTGAGTGGTTAAAAGGAGAAATCGGCGGTATATTAATAACAGCAATAGGAACAGGCTTAGTAGCCCCGATATTCATAGGTTTCAACCCATTTGTAAAGGCGCCAAAGGGTGCAACAAAAGAACAAAAAGAGGAAGTGACCAACACCAAATTATACACGGCGATGAGGCAACCGATATCAGCGGTACTGGCGATATTATTCCAGGTAGGCGCATTGAAGCCGATAGACAAGGTTTTAGACAAAGTATTCAATAATCCGGCATATTCAAAGAATTTGAGCATAAACGTTGATCAATCAGCTCTAAACAGCAAATCATATTTAAAGACAATAACAAAACAAGAGCTGACAAAAGAGGGATTAAAAAAGCCGACGATACTTGCAGGCTTCAAAGAAGGTTTTGATAAAGTAAACAAACGAAGAAAAGAATATGACGAAATATTAAAAACAAGAATCAATCAAAAAGCCGAGGAGCAACTGCAAAAATTAGCCGACACATTTGAGCAAACCGGCAGAATAAAAATCGGGGAACGTAACTTGGATAACAAGGTAGTAGCCGAATTAATCAACAAACAAATTGACGGTTACATTTCAGATGCGAATAAGCTAAAGCTTGGTAATAGCGGGCTTGAATTAAACGCCCAAATGGCGCAAACAAATTCAACGTCCTTAAGGGATGCCGAACTGGATAAAATAATCACAAAGCTAAAACTAAACAAGATTGACGATACAGAGAAAGCGACAGTAACGACAATTCAAGAGACAATCAAGAAATTAGTAGATAACTGTAAATTTGACACAGAAAACAAATTATTAAATTCAATACTGCAAGATACAGACACTTTTGATACCAATGCAGAAAAGTTAACGAAAAAGGTATGCAAAGATGTAACCAAACTTTACAAGAAGTTTTTAGAGAACAATTATAAAGCCCCCAACCAGATAATAAAGATAATAATCGGGGTATGTATAACGTTGCCTATAACCTGTAATGCACTAAACTGGGTATATCCGAGACTAATGGAAATAGTATTTCCGCGTCTTGCAGGTGTAAAAAAAGATGGAGGTGATAAATAATGCCGTTAAACAAGATTTTATCAGCCACATCAAAAGCAATAGGTACAGTTGAAAAAAGCAAACCGATGCAATGGGCGGAGCGTAAATTTAACATAGACCCTGAGAAAGCATTAGGTTTAGCCACAGTAACATCAATAGTAATTAAAGACGGAGTAGGGTGTTATAAATATGTAACACAAAGTATAAAGAATGATAAAATACCGGAGGAGAAGCGCAAATTTGTAGCCGCGTTGGATTTAACAAACGGAATATTGATGATAACGGCGCAGATAGCAATGTACTTTGCGATGAGGAAGTACAGCGGGCCATTATTCGAGAAAATATTCAAGAGCTCATTTAATCCGGAAACAGCGAAAAATATAGCTGCCCAAATACGTATGAAACAAGCCAAAGCCGGAGAAGCAGTTGCAAGTAAACTTGAAATAGAAAAGGCATACAACAAAGTAAAATCTGACGGATTAGACTTATTCAAATTTGTAGCAGACATAGCGGCAGCGACAATAATAGGTAAGCGAGTAATTGTTCCGTTTATAGCGACGCCACTGGCAGCAAAAGTGAAGAACAAGATGGAAGCCTACAGTAAAACGCATAATTCCGGTGATAAAGCCAAATCTGCGGGAGAAAAACCATTAGCAAACAATAAACAAGAAGTTGAGCTCAACCCGCAAGAAACAGTAATGGAGCCCAAAACCGATTCCAAGCCGGAAGTAGCAGAAGCAAACGGAGCTGGCGAAGTAGGGAAGAAGTTAGATATCACGACAGCCGATACAAATCTTTTAAAAAGGTACTACGATAATCATCAAGAGATATCAGCGAATTAAGAACACAAGAGAAAATCAGCGACCTTTTCAGCGATTTCGGCAGCCACTTTAGATTGAGTTTCGACGGTATTAGCCCCCAGATGCGGAACAGCTACGACCTTATCCGGGAATTGCAAAAGCGGAGAAGAAGCGATATCGGGTTCATTTTCAAACACGTCGACAGCGACACCCGAGATAATTCCTGACCGTAATCCTTCAGCTAAATCTTTTTCAACGGCAATGCCGCCGCGTGCGCAATTAATGATTTTAACTTTAGGTTTCATAAGTTTTATCGTCTCTGAATTAATAATACCTGTGGTTTCAGGGGTTTTAGGAAGATGCAGAGAGATAAAATCGCACAAAGGCAGGATATCTTCAAGTCTGTTAAAACTTTTATAGCCGGGTATTTTACGTCTTGAAAACACAACAACCTTCATACCGAAAGCTTTACATAATTTTGCCACGTTAGACCCAATTCTTCCGAACCCAATAATACCGATAGTTTTACCGAACAAATCATTCCCCGTAAAATTAGCTCTGTCCCAACGACCAGCAAAAGTGGAAGCACAAGCCATAGGAATTTTTCTTGCCAGAGCAAGCATAAGTGCCATAGTATGTTCGCAAGTAGCTATTGTATTACCGTCAGGAGAATTAATAACACGGATATTATTGGCATCAGCCGCATTAAGATCGATATTATCGAGTCCGGAACCCACACGAGCAATAATTTTAAGTTTTTTAGCGTGTTTGATAACATTTTCATTAATACAAGTCAAGTTTCTGAGCAAAATCCCGTCAAAATCGCAAATAATTTTGTACAAATCTTTTTGTGATTGTGAGGGCAAAACAACAGTATCAATACCGGCATTCCTGAGAATTTCCACAGCGCAATTATCAATGTTATCAACTAACAAAACTTTCATCTAAAAAGGCTTGGTCTGATTAAGCTTAAGTCGCAAATCACGGAAGCGGGCAATATCCTCCTGAGTTTTTCCGGAATCTTTAAACACTGCCTGAGAAGCCGGATGAACCATCAAAACGTAGTCCATATGGATTTCCAAAAAATTATATCTTCTGGGTGACTGATTAACGTTTCTCGGATAGATTTCGGCGTTTGTAACAGCAAGAAATCTTCTTTCCCTATCATTCAATAAATCAGTCAATTCACGATTAGTGTTAGTATACTTGGAAACGTGAACAACGCCCTTGATATCATGATCAGCAGTTAAAATACAAACTTCTATGGGAACCGTATCAATATTTTTTGCCATAAAACTTCCTCTTAATGATACAAGTATAGTATAATTTAAAAAAAAAGTCCATATGTAAAGTTATATATCTAAGCCATCAATCTCAAATATTCTTCAATAAATCCGTCGATATCGCCGTCCATAACCGCATCAATATTTCCGATTTCGAAGTTAGTTCTATGGTCTTTAACCATTTTGTAGGGGTGGAAAACGTAGGAGCGGATTTGGGAGCCGAAATTTATATCAACGTTTTCGCCTTTAAGCTCTGCGAGCTTTTTCTCGTGTTCAGCCTGACGGATTGCAAGAAGCTTTGCCGCAAGCATTTGCATGGCATTTTCTTTATTCTGTAATTGAGAGCGCTGCTCTTGGCACTTAACAACAATTCCGGTCGGCTTATGGAGAATTCTGACGGCGGTTTCTACCTTGTTAACATTTTGTCCGCCGGCACCGCCTGAGCGCATTGTATCAATTTCCAAATCCTCAGGCGGGATGTGGATTGTTTTTTCGTAATCTTCAATAATCGGGGAAACCTCTAATGAGGCAAAACTTGTCTGGCGTTTGCCGTTTGCGTTAAACGGTGAAATTCTGACGAGTCTGTGGACGCCTTTTTCCGCTTTTGCGTAACCGAAAGCGTATTTGCCGGTAATTTTTATAGTCGCCGACTTAATCCCGGCTTCTTCACCGTCGAGTTTATCCAGCAATTCCACTTTCCAGCCGCGTTTTTCAGCCCAGCGCATATACATTCTTAAAAGCATACTTGCCCAATCCTGCGCATCAGTTCCGCCCGCGCCCGCATTAATTGTCAAAATCGCATCCGCCTCGTCGTATTCACCGGAAAGCATTTGCCTTAATTCAAAACTATCAAGCTCTTTTTCCGTTTTTGCCAAGGCATTTTCGCTTTCCGAAATAAGTTCGGCATCCTGAATTTCAAGGGCGGCACCCGCATCATCAAGTGCGGATTCCCAATTTTTAAGCATTTCAAGATTATCTTTAATCTCACGGATTTCAGCGCCCAATTTTGACGCAAGATTTTTATCCGACCAAACCTCAGGCGACTGCATTTTTTCTTCAAGCTCTGATAATTTCACCTCGGCGGGGTCAAAGACACTCCTTTATCTTTTTAACACGCGGACGCAAAATATTTATCTGCTGTTTTAATTCGGTTTCCATAACTCAATCCTACAATAAACTTTTTTCTATTGCAATTCCGCGCTAAAAATGGTATTCTTAAAGACGAAAGGAGTTTTTCATGTTAGGAATCAAGGATGCTTTCAAAAAAATTTATTCAGGCGATGACGCACTTTTAAAACACATGATGCTGTTTGTTCTTTCGGGAGTGCCTGTCATGCTTTCAACACCGCTGAATGAAATAAGCCGGCGCGAGGACCTGAGCACAATGGATATTACTATGATTTTTGCGGCACTTGCCGTTATGCTTGTAATTGCAATATATCTTGCAGGATACACATACGGAATTATGCATAATTCATTTGATAAAACAAAAGAGACTATTCTGCCTGATTTTGACAAAAGCTGGTTTAAGATATATTTCAAAGGTCTGCCGTTATTGCTTTGCTGGCTTTCATATGCAATTATTTATATAATCTTATTTTTTATAGTCGCAGTTATACTTAACACAGGATTATCACTTTTAATACCGATAAAAATCTCAAGCTGGATAATCATGACAATTTATACTGTCATTGCTGCGCTAATACTTCTTATGATACAATTTATATCCGTCGGATTTTCAAAGGAATACAAACGCGACGGGCTTTATCATTTCGGGTTAATCTTCACATATTTACGCAAAACAATTAAAAGTGTTTTGTGGCTTATGGTAAAACTTATCCCGATATTTATAGTTATACTGGCTTTGTATATTCTGGGCAAAGGTAACGACGTTATGTCATACATAATTACAGCCATAGGAGCATATTTGTATAGCATAACCTATTTTGTTATAAGCTACTGCTACGTTCAGATTTATAAAGAAAAACTATCTGACACTGCTGTTGAATAGCTTTGAATATCAGAACTCCATTTTTTGACAGTGCCATTTTTCCTGTAATTTTTCAAAAAGGCGGGTGGCACTGTCATCTGTTATTTCAAGAATTACGATACCTGAATTTACGCATTTATCCTGAAAAGTATCGTGAAGCCCGATTCTGGTTTTAATCCCGCAGCCGAATTCCGTAATTATTTTTTGAAATTCCTGAGCATCAGACTCTCTGTTTGCCAATTTTACACCAATAATTGTTTTCATAATTTCCCCCATAATATAGTGACGTACATTCCGGTAACCGCAAAACTTCTCTCAATCAAATTTAAAATGACGATTTGTTTTTTTACCGCAAATAATAAAGGTAAATATATATACCAATAAAATCCACAATAAAAAAAATAGCACCCACTTTTCGGGTACTATTTTTTGTACAACACGATAATCACCTATTGTTGATTATCTTCGGCTTGAAGCTGTTTTTTCATGATATTATGCACAATCGCATCAACCAAAAGCTCATAAGATTTCATTTTTTCGATATTCGGAAATTCAGTTATGAGCTGTTCTCTGACCATTGCTTCCAGCTTTTTTGCGTCAGACAATGATTTCAGTTCAACCCCGCTTACGGACTGGATATAATCCTTCGAGGTTTTATCTGCATTTTTATCGGAAAATTTTAGCCAACGTAACTTCGGGCTAATCTCTGATTTAAGCTTTTTAACAATTTTAAGATTTTTGAATTGATTAAACATCACTACCTCATCTGGTACTATTTTAAAGTATCCTGAAAAAAAATATTTACTTTTTTTATACCATTGTTTACAAAAATTAATATTTGGCGGAAACTGTGATTACAGCTTGCTAAAATCAGCCAGAACCTGATATTTAAGTTTTAACAAATTTAACAAAGCTAATCTGTTTTTCTTGACATTTTCGTCCTTGTCGTTAACCAAAACCTCCTCAAAAAACCTTTCAACAATTGGGTTTATAGATACCAAGGCATCGAGATAAGCTCTGTATTTAAAGTTTTCATTAACCGACAAGACAGCCTCATAAAGCATGTTTTCTGCGGGTACATTAAACAATTTCGGATCAACAGCGACAAAGTCAACAGATTTAAGAATTCTGATAACTCTGTTAGCGCTTTCGAGCAGCTGAGGACAATTTAGCTCTGACAAAATTTTAACTCTTTCGACATAATCAATCAAATCACACAAAGGGTTTTTGCAAGCTGCACAGGCCTCAAGAACATTTCTGTTGTACTTATCGGAGAGCATAATAATCAAGCGTTGGACAAAAAATTCATTAATCTCATCAACGCAATCATTGCGGACCGGCAAAAGATTCAGTGCGATTTTAATAAATTTAGCGACATCAATCTTCAACTGTGCATCAAGTACAGTTCTCATAATCCCCAAGGCTGCGCGTCTGACGCCCAGCGGATCGGAGGAACCGGTAGGTTTTTTGCCGTCTGCAAACACAGCGCATATGGTATCCAATTTATCGGCGATACCGACAATCTGACCTTCAATACCTTTAGCCGTTTCACTTTCAGCATTAAGCGGGAAGTAATGCTCTTTTATACCTTCAACAACCCTTTTATCCTCATTGGAAACCTTTGCGTAATCAGCGCCGATGAACCCTTGCAGCTCCGTAAATTCAAACACAAGACTGGTGGTCAAGTCAGCTTTACAAAGCAAAGCCGTTCTTTCAACAGTAGGTGAAATTTCACCTAAATCCAACGCTATATTTTTAGATAATTCAATAATTCTTTGGGTTTTATCGTAGACGGAGCCCATTCCTTTTTGGAAGGTAATCCCCTTCAAATCTTGTACGTAATCTACAAGCGGTTTTTTTGTATCTTCTGTAAAGAAAAATACGGCATCATCAAGTCTTGCCTTAATTACGCGCACATTACCTGCCTTTATGTTTAAGAATTCATCACCAATGTAGTTTGTCATAGTAATAAACTTATTAATCAATTTGTCATTTTTATACAAAGCAAAATATCTTTGGTGAACAGCCATGACAGTAACCGTAACTTCCTCGGGGATTTGCAGGTATTTAGGGTCAAACTCGCATACGACAGCCACGGGATATTCGGTAATATAGGTAACCTCCTCGAGTAAATCCTCAGAAAATCTGACGGTAGCTCCGAGTTTTTCAGCTTCGGCATTAGCTTTTTCGACGATAATGCGTTTTCTCTCATTTTGGTCGACAATAACACAAGCGTTACGCATGGTTTCGATGTAATCGTCAGGATGACCTATCATAACCTTTTGCTGAGCAAACCTATGACCCCGTGAATAAATTGATGATTCTTTGTCAATAATTCTTATTTTAACTTCATCCTTATCGAGAACAGAAACAATCCAGCGAATAGGACGTGAAAATTTTTCGTCATTATATCCCCATCGCATAAAATGAGGACCTTGAAGCTTCATAACAATCCCCGGAACATTCTGCTGCAGAAGTTCAACTACCGGCCTGCCTTTTATTGTAATTTTAGCGTAAACATAGTCATTCTCGATATAAATATCATCAGGCTTTAAACCATTTTTCTTCAAAAACCCTTCTGCTGCCTTTGTAAGATTACCGTTCTCATCATAAGCAACATTTTTAATCGGGCCTTTAATGATTTTTATCTCCTCGGAATTCTTTGCGGCAATTCCGCCGACAATTACGGCAAGACGTCGCGGTGTTGCATATACTTCAATCTTTTCGTATCCGATTTTATTTACATTCAAAAAATTCTCAAAACCTGTTTTTAACTGCTCAATGGCTGACGGTATAAACCTATAAGGCAATTCTTCCGTACCGATTTCCAATAAATATTTACTCATACTCTATCCTTCAATTTATCTTTGGCAAGATTATAACCAAAACAAACTCTGTTGTAAAATACGTTCAAACCAAATTACAAACTTTCGTTAATAAGTTTTACAATATCAAATGTTGAATTAAATTTTGCCAATTTAAAGGCATTATTTTGTAAAGTTTTCAGCAATTGGGGGTTTTCAACAAGTTCGACAATAGTATTCAACAAAATTTTCGATGTAATTTTATCATCTTCAATATATATACCGGCGTTTTTTTCAGCCATAAACCTTGCATTTTTGCGTTGGTGATCTGCTGCGGCGTGCGGGTACGGAACAAATACGGATGCAATGGCCGATGCACAAAGTTCAGATATGCTCAAAGACCCGGCACGGGACACTGCAATATCCGAAGCTTTTAACACACTGACCATATCGTCGAAATATGGTTTTACTAATATATTTTTGTCGGTATTGTATTCCGGATAAGACGCTGCTAAATGTTCTTCAAACATATTAAATTTCTTTTTACCGGTTTGCAAAATTATCTGCATATCATATTTTTGAGATAAGGTTTTTAATATTCCGACAGAAGCGGAATTAATAGACTTTGCCCCCTGAGAACCACCCATAATACACAGAGTTAACTTATTTTCGAGTCCTAAATTTTTTCTGGCGGTTGCTTTTGAAAGTGTCTTAAACCCTTCTCTTAAAGGATTACCCGTAATAAAGCAGTTTTCATTATTGACGTAATTTTGTGCACATTCAAATGCTAAAGAAACAGCAGATGCATAAGGCGACAATTTTCTGGTAACAAGCCCCGGCTGAGCATCACAATCATGCATTACAAAGGGGATTTTCAAGACAACGGCGGCAATCAAAACCGGCGCCGAAACATACCCGCCTGTTCCAAAAATCACATCAGGTTTATATTTTAAAATATAATAAATCCCGTGAATAACTGAAATAACTAGCAAGAAAAACCATTTAATCAAATCAAAGTCAACTTTTCTGGGTAGCCCTTGCACTCTTACCGGCAAAAACTTATAACCTTTTTGTTTAACAATATCAAATTCAAGATTACGAGGATTCCCGACGTAAAATATTTCACCGGAATCCTTCAAAAAATCCGCAACAGCTATTGCCGGATAAATATGTCCTCCGGTACCGCCACCGGTAATAAAATATCTAGTCATTTTCCGTATTCCTTATTTTTTTAATACGTTTTTTAGAAATATTCAAAAGTATACCCACCATCCACAAAGATACAATTAATGAAGAACCGCCGTAGCTAATAAACGGTAGCGGAACACCCGTTGTAGGTAAAAACGAGCTTGCAACACTCATATTTAAAAAAGCCTGAAAACCAATAGAAAAAGTAATCCCCACGGCTAAAAGTTTACCGTACATATCAGGGCATCTTGCGGCGATTAAAAAGCCACGTTGTACAAAAGTAAAGAATAAACCTATAACGAGAATACATCCAATAAATCCCATTTCTTCAGCAATAATAGCAAAAATAAAATCCGTATGACATTCAGGCAAATAATAGAGTTTCTGTATAGAGCCGCCGTAGCCCACCCCACTGAACCCGCCGGAGGCAAAAGCAATAAGGGATTGGATTATGTTATAACCGGCACCTTGCGGATCAGTTTCGGGGTGACGCCAAATTCTTAAACGCTGGAGTTGGTAAGGCTTAATGACGGTAGTTGCAGCGATTACAACAGCCGTAACACCTGCCACAAGGAAGCTTATAAATAATTTCAAAGAACCGCCACCGCATAAATACATAACAACAGATGTTGCCAAGAGCAAAATCACCATACTTAAATTCGGCTGAGCATAAATAAATGCTACCATAACAGCGATAGGAATAAAGGCGAAGATCCACTTATTCCGGTCGAAAAGATTAGCGTCATTTTTAAACGCAGAAGCAAGCAGCATAACAACAGCCGGCTTAGCGAATTCAGAAGGTTGAAGTTGAAAACCAACGATATTAATCCAGCGTTTTGCACCGTTAACCGTAACCCCGAGCGATGTAAAATCGACCAAAATCAAAGCTACGACAATCATTATCATAAAAATCGTATTCCATTGAGAAAGCTTTTTGTAGTCGTAATTAGAAAAGAACTTAAGACCGATAAACCCGACAACAAAAGCGAGAATTTGCTTAATCAAAAATTGAGCGGGATTGCCGCCTTCATCAAGGCATTTAGGGGCAGTAGCGGAGAATATGGCCATAAATCCCAATATTACGAGAAACGCGACAGCGACCAACAAAGTTTTATCAGGCGAAGACACAATAATACTTTGAATCGGGCGTCGTCTTTTAGGTTCTTTATTTTCAGCTCTTGGACAGGACATAATCCTTAAAGACGTTCCCCCTTTCCTCATAACTTTTAAACATATCAAAACTTGCACATGCCGGTGAAAGCAAGACAACATCAGGCTTCAAATGAATAGCCTTATCAATAGCGTCGTACAAATTTTCAGCGCGCAAGGTATTTGCAAATCCGGCAGCAGAAAGATTTTTTTCAAATCTGTCAGCAGCTTCACCAATCAAGATAACAGTTTTAATATGTTTTTTAACTTCATCGCAAAATTCTTTAAGAGTAGTATTTTTATCTCTGCCACCGGCAATCAAAACGACATCTTTATTTACAAAAGATTTAATAGCAACAAGAGCCGCTTCGGGGTTAGTTGCCTTAGAATCGTTATAGAAAGCTGTTTTCCCCAAATCAGCAACATATTCAAGCCGGTGAGGCGGTGACTTAAATTCTTTTATAGCATCACGGATAATATCGTTTTCGATACCGGCGAGCTTAGCACAAATAATTGCACATTCAACATTTTGATAATTATGCACACCCACAAGCGGACAATCCGAAACAGGCATTACAAACTCAACGACACCCTCATTTTCGTATATAAATTCATCATTTTTAACATAGCACGAATTACCCGATTTTCTTTCACCGAAATAAAAAACTTTACCCTCAGCCGGAAAATCCTTCAATCTGGAATCGCAAGCATTCAGAACGGAAAATTTTGGTGCCTGAGGCGACTTAAAAATCTTAGCCTTTGCCGCGAAATAATTTTCAATTCCCTGATGCCAATCAATATGGTCGGGGGTAAAATTAGTCCAAACCGAGATAAAAGGAGTCAAGGTAGGGCTCATGGCAATTTGATAAGAGCTCATTTCACAAATAAAATAATCGAGCATATCATCTGCCAGTTCACAAGGAGGCTGACCGATATTACCGCAAGCCTTCGCTTTAAATTTTTTTTCAAAAATATGTGCAGTCAAAGCAGTAGTTGTTGTTTTTCCGTTTGTGCCGGTAATTGCCACAAAAGGAGTTTTACACATTTTAAAAGCAAGTTCAATTTCGGAAATTACTGGGATATTTTTCAATCTTAAAAGTTCAATAATAATACTGTGCGGCGGGATACCCGGGCTTGTAACGGCAAATTCCGCCCCCTCAACGAAACCCAGTGAATGTCCTCCGGTTTCCACGTGAATTCCGAGATTAATAAGTTCCGCTTCAGGCTCTACACTTTTACTTTCCGTCAAATAAACGTCATATCCGTGTTTTTTGAGAAATTTTGCTGCTGCAGTTCCGCTTTTTGATAATCCCAATACAAGCACCTTTTTCATATTACAATATTCCTTTTACAAATACTTCGTATAAACCTATTGCCATTATAGCAAAAACCGATGAAACTGTAGCAAATACCAAAACGATTTTTTTCTCGCTCCAATTACAAAGCTCAAAATGATGGTGAACCGGAGCCATCTTAAAAACTCTTTTGCCCGTCGTTTTAAAGCTTGCAACCTGAATAATTACGGATAAAGTTTCCGCAACAAAGACGGCGGCAATAAATATCAGCAAAAATTCAAATTTCCCCATAACGGCAAGTGTACCCAAAAGTCCGCCGATGGCAAGCGAACCGGTATCTCCCATAAACACTTGTGCCTTAGGTTTGTTGTACTTCAAAAATCCTACCAAAGCTCCTGCCACAGCAGCAGCTATAATTGCCACCTCCGAATAACCTGTAAACATCGCAATCAGCGCACACGCAATAAATGCGGGAATTCCTGTTGATGCCGCAAGACCGTCTAAACCGTCAGTCAAATTATAGGCATTTGACGCTCCGGTAATTATGAATATCGACAAAAACGGATACACATACCCTAAATTTATCACCCAATGACCTATCGAAAAATAAGCACCAAAAGGATTTGTCATCAAAACATACAATGTGGGCAAAAGTGCTATTGCTACTTGTCTCAAGAATTTTCCGCGCGCTGTAAGACCGTCATTTCCTTTACCTTTAATCTTAATATAATCATCCTGAAATCCGGCAAAAGTGTAGAATACGAGTGTGAGCAGGATTATTAAAGCATCGGCGGAAAGTCTTTGAGCAAGCATCAGGGTAATCAAAGATGCCGTAATTATCGCTATTATAATAAAAACACCTCCTGTTGTCGGAGTACCCTGTTTTTTGGCGTGAGATTCCGGAGCCAATTCCTTTACATATTGACCTATCGTTCTTTTTTTTAGAAAATCTATGTACGGAACACCGAATAACAAGCAAAGAATCATTCCCAAAAGAAATGATACCGTAATCATTATCATAGCTTACCCCTTTTTATATTTTCAATAATTTCTTCAAACTTCAAAGCTCTTGACGCTTTTAAAAATATTGTATTACTGACATCCAAATTAGCAAGAATGTAACGTGAAACACCAATATTATCATCAAATTTTTCAACAAAAACATCAGCTTTTTTAAGCTCTGAACCGATTTCAGCAGCAAGCTGACCGACAGTCAAAAATTTTACATTTTTAACATTTTTTTGTTGGGCTAAATACCTGCCGACTTCTCTGTGCAATTCAACCTCGCTTTTGCCAAGCTCACCCATATCTCCAAGTACCGCAACAGGATTTTCATAAAGTTCCATAAAAGTTTTTACGGCAGCCTTCATGGAATCAGGATTTGCATTATAGCTGTCATTTATGATTCTGTATCCCCCGGCATTCATAATTTGCCAACGTTTTTCAATAGGTTTGTATGCAAAAAGTCCCTCTCTTATCTTTTGATAACTTACACCTAAGCTTTGGGCCGCTTCAATTACCGCCAAAGCATTTTCGACATTGTAATCTCCCTCAACATTTAATTCATATTCTTTGTTTTTATAAATAAATTTTGAGTATGAAGGTTTTTTTTCTAAAATTTCAACATCATTAATTGAAAAATATATTTTTTCACCCTTGAACTTCACAATATTTTTAATCCTGTTTTGATTTAGTGCTATAAAAAGACCGTTTTCAGGCAAAAATTCAGCAATTTCGCACTTAGCCTTTGCGATATTTTCAAGACTTCCCAACCTGCCGATATGAGATGTTCCTGCATTTGTAATAATTGCTATATCAGGCCTTGCATAACGTGAAATTAATTCAATCTCACCTAATCCTCTCATACCCATTTCAACAATCAAAACTTCAGTATCAGCTGCCATGTTAAAAACTGTCTGGCAAAAACCTATTTCATTATTGTGGTTTAGAAACGTTTTAACCATCTTGAATTTACCCGACAAAACCGAATAAAGCATTTCTTTTGTGGTAGTCTTGCCCGAGCTGCCTGTAATTGCGACGACTTTAGGTTTGATTTTATCTTTATAAAAACTTGCAAGCTCAAGGTAAGTTTTAAGAGTATCTTTGACTTTGAAAACAATTTCGGCAGAAGGGACTATTTCATTACGAGTGGTGAAATAGCCGACAGCACCTTTTGAAATGGCATCTTCAATAAAATTTTCACCGTCAAAACTTGCACCCTTTAACGGAAGATAAATATCCCCTTTTTTAATCGTTCTTGTATCGGTGGAAAAATTGTAATCCAAAGTTTTTCCGCTGCTTTTTAATACTTCCGCCCCGCAAGCTGTTACTATCTCATCTTCTCTCATACAAACAATGATACAGCAAAAAAGTTCATAAATCATAAAGTTAACAAATATTAAAACTACTTGACAATGACTTTTCCGTATCGGATAATGGACATACATATTACAGTTATACGGTCACTCGTTGATAAAACCCCGCACATAAAAGCCGTAAATAGCAGTTGCAAGGATTTTTTTGCGGAGGTTACGAAACCAAAGAGAAAGGAAAGACGAAATGTACGCAATCATAGAAACAGGCGGGAAGCAGTATCAGGTTGAAGAAGGTCGCTACGTCGATATGGAATTGCTTGATGCCGAAAAAGACAGTAAAATAATTTTTGACAAAGTTGTTATGGTAGTAAACGGCAAAAAATCAAAAGTAGGTCAGCCATACGTATCAAATGCGTCCGCAGAAGGCACGATTTTAAAACACGATAAGGCAAAAAAAATAATTGTTTTTAAACAAAGACCCAAAAAAGGATACAGAAAAAAACAAGGACACAGACAAGGCTTTACCCGAGTAATGATTAACAAAATCAGAACTTCCGCTCAGAAAAAATCAACAGAAACAGCTGAAAAAGCCGCTGAATAAGTTACAAAAGTAAAAATTAACAAGGAGAATAAAAAATGGCACATAAAAAAGGTATGGGATCTACCCGTAACGGACGCGATTCCGAAGCAAAACGTTTAGGCGTCAAAAAGTTCGGCGGTGAAACTGTTAAAGCCGGAAATATTCTTGTTCGCCAAAGAGGTACAAAAATTCACCCCGGCAATAACGTCGGAATAGGTTCTGATGATACATTATTTGCGCTTATCGACGGGCAGGTTAAGTTTGAACCGCACAGACGCGACAGAAAACAAGTAAGCGTTTATTAGATATAGAATAAAACTAAAATATTAAAAAAGGAGCTGAAATTTCAGTTCCTTTTTTGTATGATTTTACCTATGCAGTATAAGCTGCAACAGGGTATGGCATATTTTCCGCTTCCTTAAGCACCTTCAAAAAATACAATTGCAGTTTTTGAACATCCCACATCAAGGTTGGCTCTTTTTCTTTTTGCAACAAAGCATTGTAGAGTTTTTCCATCCTTTGACGTTGAATCCTTTGATGTCTTTCTTGCATAATCTTCTGCGGCGAACGTTTAGGGCGGGTAGGTGCAAAACCGCCTACATTTTTATACAATCAGCCATACACACACTCCTTTCCTATAAATAATGAGGTGTTTTTTGTATTTTTTTGGTATAACTTTGAGACTTTGTTAATTTTTTTTTACAATATACAGTTTTTATTAAAGATTATCATTAAATACACCGATAACAAGAATGTAATTAGTTGTCTAAGGAGTATATTTAATGATAAAAAAGATTTCACAACCTTCGTGTAATGTAAGCGACAGTGTTGAATTTATATTAAGAGGAGCGAGAAAACGCCGTGCAATGGCGTTAATGAATGCACGTGCAGTAAATGCCGAGGCAGGTATTCAGGTCAAACTGGCGGCTGTAAAATGACGGCCGAATAAGAAGAGAATTTAAAAAGGCGGTTAAAATCCGCCTTTTCTATTGCCAAGGTTTAATTAAAAACTTAATTGCCTTACCGTCAATATGTTGTTGCATGGCATATTCAACCATTTCCAGCGGCAGCGTATCCGTGATGAGCTTTTCAACCTCAAGCTTGCCGGATGCAATATAATCAAGTGCCATTCTGAAATATTTTGGGGTATGATGAAAAACACTCATCATGGTAATATCATCGTAATGCATTCTTGTGGTGTCAAAAGTTACAGTGGAACCTGATTTGCAGCCGCCAAAAAAGTGGACTGTACCTCCCGGACGAACGAATGAAAAAATTCTTTCCCAAATTTCGGGTAATCCAACACATTCAACAGCAATGTCCAGCCCTTTTTCTTCCTCAGTAAAGGCTTTGAATATTTTTTCAGGATTAGGATATTTTTTCAAATCAACAATTTCGTCAGAATATGCAAATTCCTCAGCCATTTTCAACTTTAGAGGATTACGCCCTGCGACTATAACACGAGCACCTTTAAGCTTTGCAAGTCTTGCAAACATCAATCCAATCGGTCCAATACCTATAATACCGACAGTATCACCCTCTTTTATTCCACTTCTTTCAACTCCGTGAACCACATTTGCCAATGGCTCGCAAAATGCGGCACATTCAAAACTTAAATTATCCGGTAAAATAAGCATATTTTTTTCGACAATCCTCGCCGGAACTGTAATATATTCGGCATAAGCACCATTCAACAAATCCAGATTCTCGCACAAATTATACTCACCACGCCTGCAATAAAAACAATCCCCGCAAGGTGCGGAATTTGCTGCTACGACACGGTCTCCACGCTTAAAATTTTCAACTCCGCGACCCACTTTTTCCACAATCCCTGAAAATTCATGCCCGAATCCCGATGGGATATTTTTTATCAGCACAGGATGCCCCCGCCGGTACGTTTTCACATCAGTACCACAGGTTAACGCTGCCATGACCTTAACCACAACTTCCCCTTCTTCAGGCGGTTTTACCATAACTTCTTCATACTTTATATTCTGCGGTCCGTAATATTGTATAGCTTTCATACTATTCCTTAATCTTTATATAAGCCTTCATAATACGGTTATTCATAGTATCATCAACGGCTTTTTGAATATCCTCAAGTTTGTATATTGTAGACAATCCGTCAACCTTCACTTGTCCCGAGCGCAACAGATTTAAAGAATCCTGCAAATCAATAGGCGCAGGAGAGTAGCTTCCCAAAACTGTCAATTCCCTGTAATAAATCTCATTGTTGGCGTAACCCCAGTTGTTGGGAGTGCTCGAAAATACGAGAATTTTCCCGCCGTTTCTGACATATTTCAATGCGGTATTTATAGCCTTATCGGAACCTGATGTCATAAATACACCATCTGCCTCGAAATTCGGATCCATTTCCTTTACATTTAACGCGGAAATTCCCAAATCTCTTAGTCGTCTTACTCTGTCTGGAATTAAATCACAGCCTATTACATCCATTCCGAAAGCCTTAAGCGCCTGTGCCATCAAAATCCCGATTGAACCCAGCCCGATTACAAGGGCAGTCGAATTACCTCTCAAATTGGCTCTTTTAATAGCCCTGACACAACAGCCCAAAGGTTCATAGAAGGAGGCTTCGACGTCCGAAAGATTTTCAGGCTTCAGGTGTGCCACATTTTGCAAATGTTCTTCAGTCAAATAAACATACTCGCTGAACCCGCCCGGGACAATATTGGTTGCCTTAAAATGCTCGCACATTGAAATATTACCGTTTCTGCAATATACGCATTCGCCGCAAGGAATGTGGTGGGACGTGATAATAACATCACCAACTTTAAAATTGGTTTTTGACTTAATCTCAACAATTTCCGCAACAATTTCGTGGCCCAAAACAGTTCCGTCTTTCGATATTTTATGAATAAACTTAACAATATCAGATCCGCAAAGCCCGCAGCCTAAAACCCGAACAACAGCACCTTCTCTATCGTTAAGCTCCAAGTCTGATGTTTCTTTTACTACAATTTTTCCTTTATTTATAACAGCTATTTTCATATTTCGCCTCGCAAATACTTTGCAAAAATATTCTAGCACAACTTGCATGAAAATGAAAGATATATTAAAATATACCTATGACGAGGATTAGAAAATTATTCTGCTTTGATTATCCTAAAATTAATAAAATGATTTCATATTTGGGACAGGAAGAATACGCCAGGTTCGCCAAGATGATTATGGAGGAGCCTGCCGGGATTTTAAATAACCTTATGCCACTCAGATACAAATTTAAACCGGAATCATATATTCTTCTGGAAGATGAAGACATTTTGGGTCTGATAACCGTGGCACCTACATCCGGAAACCCCTATAAAATCAATATAACCAGACTTGTATTTAAACAGGATTTCTATAACGTAGGTAAACAACTGATAGAATTTGTCGTGGCAAA
The DNA here is from genome assembly GCA_949299935.1 of uncultured bacterium. GTDB lineage: Bacteria > Cyanobacteriota > Vampirovibrionia > Gastranaerophilales > Gastranaerophilaceae > SIG32. The sequence continues at coordinate 137,947 of CASGCE010000035.1, forward strand.
ATACGGAGCAAAAGGTGCACATACATTCATGGTATATGTAGATTCAAGTCACGATGAATTGTGTACTTTATTCGTAAAAGGCTGCGGATTTCGGCAATGCTCGTATGAAAATTTATGGAAACTTGATAATTTTCAACCACAAAGTACAACCTGTGCGGCATTTCGTCCCTGCCAGAACGAAGACGTAAATTATATAGCAGAACTTTACAACAGTGAATTGAAAAACTTATACAAGCCCTCTATGGAACGCATCGCACAGGAATATCTCGAACCGGTATTTGCCGGCTTTAACACCTGCTACAAAAATCGCTACGTCTTGAATGACGCAGACAAAATTATTGCATACATATCATTAACCACCGTCGATAACCTGAATTTTATAATAGATATATCAACAAATAACGGGTATGAATTTGATTATGATGAGATACTGAACTTTGCACTCAAAGAAATTAATCGGAGAAAATCAAGCTTTACGGCGTTTTTAAAACACCGCCAATATGCAAAAAATGCCGACAAACTCGAGGAATATCTGCATAACCGCAACCTTAATTGCATACAAACACAGTGCGTATTTGTAAAGGATTTTTATAAACCTGTTAAAGAAGCTGAAAATGTGCTGAAGATATTTTCCTTCGGAGAAAACAGTCTTATTTCAAATATTCACCTTTGAAAAATTTATTCTTTATGCTAAAATTGGTTGACGAGGTGGATATGGTAAAAATATACACGGACAAAGATATTGATAAAAGTGTAATAAAAACAAAAAAAATAGCAATAATCGGCTTTGGTTCACAAGGTTACGGGCAATCGCTTAACCTAAAGGATTCAGGCTGCGATGTTGTTTTGGGCTTGAGATTGGGTGGAAATTCCGATAAAAAAGCGAAACAATACGGCTTTAAAACAATGACGATAGAAGATGCCGTAAAGTGGGCCGATGTTGTGCAAATTTTGATACCTGACGAAGTTCAGGCAGAGGTTTATGAAAATCAAATAAAACCTAATATGAGAAAAGGTCAGTATTTGATGTTTTCACACGGGTTTAATATACACTTCAAAAGAATAAAGGCGCCGGATGACATCAACGTAATTATGGTAGCACCCAAAGGTCCCGGACATACCGTCCGAAGTGAATATCTTGAAGGCAAAGGTGTCCCGTCATTGATTGCCATATATCAAGATTTTACAGGTGATTCAAAACAGATTGCTCTTTCATATGCATCCGCAATAGGTGCAGGTCGTGCCGGTATACTCGAAACCACCTTCCGTGAAGAAACCGAAACTGATTTATTCGGGGAACAAGCAGTGATCTGCGGAGGGATTTCGGCACTTATAAAATCAGGATTCGACACATTGGTAGAAGCCGGATATTCACCTTATATGGCATATTTTGAAACACTGCACGAAATGAAATTAATCGTTGATTTAATCTATCAGGGCGGTTTAAACGATATGAGATATTCAATCTCCAACACTGCCGAATACGGAGATATGACACGCGGACCGCAGGTTATCGGTAATGAGTCAAAACTCGCAATGAAAGAAATTTTGAAAAATATTCAAAGCGGAAAATTCGCTGATGAATTTCTCAACGAAATGAAATCGGGATGCAAGAAGCTTAACGAATTAAGAAAAGAAAATTGTGATACTCAAATTGAAAAAGTAGGTAAACAAATCCGTACATCTTTCGTATGGAGTGATAACAAAATAATTAACAGGGAAAAGAATTAAATTATGTTTGACACAGAAACGACATATGAAGTGGTAAATTACGCTACAGGCGACACAAAAGCCGGCACGAAAATGGGCAAATTACAGCTTAAAGATACGAAGAATAATACTGTTTTGAACTGTATACTGTGGGAAGAAACATTAAACAGACTTGACAGCAAGCTTTTCAGAACAGGTAATCTTGTCAGGATAGTGACAGCGAGCTTCAATGAAAAATTTAACAATTGCCTTGTCTCATCACTTGAGCTTATAAAAGAAGCAAAAACAGGATTGAGTGAAACTGAACGCGAAGAAACATACAAAAAATTAACGAGTTACTTCGACACGATAAAAGATGAAAAATTAAGGAATTTTCTTAACACATACTTTGAAGAACACAAAGAAAGAATAAAAATCATGCCTGCAGCAAAAGTAATGCACCACAATTATATCGGGGGATTAATGGTGCATACAATTGAATGCGTGGAGTTTGCCGAAAAAAATCTGGATCTGTTTACGCTAAAAATCAATCGTGATATTGCTATAGCGGCGTGTATTCTGCACGATATCGGAAAGATTTTTGAATATACGGTGGATTTAGAAACAGGATTGGTAGATTATGACGAAAACTTTCGTCACGATTGGATAAGCCACTCACAGTACGGATTTTCTTTATGTATGATGCACGGTTTTAAGCGTATAGCGAAAATGATTGCGGCACACCACGGACGCGAAGAGTGGGGGGCAATTATAGACTTGGACGAAAAAGATCTTGAACCGGAATTGTATTTTTTACATTTTATGGATAATTTATCGGCAAAATTCGGAAGAATAAACGTGGCGATGACAGAAAGAGGATTAAATTGGCAAAATTAACCGAAAAACACAATTATGAAGGAACACTTGTATGCGTAGAAGGGATTGACGGTTCAGGTAAATCAACCCAGCTTGCACTTTTAAGGGATTGGCTTAAAGCAAGCGGGAAGGACGTTATTTATACCGAATGGAATTCGTCACCCTTAATATCACAAACAACAAAACTCGCAAAGAAAAAGAATATGCTGTCGCCAAGGACCTTCAGCCTTTTACACGCCGTAGATTTTGCCGACAGATTAAAGCAGATTATAGCACCCGCGCTTAAAGCAGGTTTTATAGTACTTGCAGACAGGTACGCCTTTACGGCATTTGCAAGAGATGTCGCCAGAGGTGTTGACCCTAAATGGGTTCGACAGGTGTACGATTTTGCAATACGACCTGATTTAACAATATACTTCGACATTGATCCGAAAACCTCTATAGAAAGAATTTGCTTCAACAGAACTCCTAAATTTTATGAGGCAGGTATGGACTTGAAATTAAGCAATGACCCGTTTGAAAGTTATTTAATATTCCAAACACGGGTCGTTAACGAGTACAAAAAAATGATTAAAGAGTTCGATATAGTTAAGCTTGATGCAAATGATTCAATTCATAGTAAACAAGTCAAAATCAGAAAAATGCTTAACAAAATTCTTGCTGACAAGGGGGTTGAATGAAAAAATTTAAGACCAAACACGGTTATGAAGGCTTACTGATAGTAATAGAGGGAACAGACGGCTCCGGAAAATCAACCCAATTAGAGCTGTTAAAGTGTTCATTGCAGGATCAGTCTTATGGGGTAATGGTTTCTGAATGGAAGACTTCACGTCTTATTGCCGATGTTATTGACGACGCAAAAGAAAGAAACCTTTTAAATGCAACAACATACAGTCTTTTATACGCTGCCGATTTTGCGGATCGTCTTGAAAATCAAATTATACCTGCCCTGAAATCAGGATTTATAGTACTTTTGGACAGATACTACTACACCGCATTGGCACGTGACGTTGTGCGCGGACAAAACATTGAATGGGTCAAAAATCTCTATGACTACGCACCGGAACCGGATTTGGTTTTTTACCTCGATATGCCGGTTGCTGTACTTTTAAAAAGAATTATCGGTACAACAGGTCTGGATTTTTACGAAAGCGGTCGTGACGTAGGTTTCTCAACTGACTTTTACAAAAGCTTTGAAATATATCAGAATAAGTGCCTTGAACAATATGAAAAAATGAAAAAGCTTTACGGATTTATAAATATCGACGGAACAAAAACAATACCTCAAATACATAAAATTATGAATAAAGAAGTCCAAAAAATTCTTGATACGGGTATTTTGAATTAAAATCAGCGGTTTTATAAAGAAATATAACAATTGTAAAATATTTAACATAAAAATTTACTTTATGAAACATTTTGTACTTTTGAGAATTGTTTTGTGCTAAGTTAAATATTGTGAAAGAGATTTTTAGGTTTAAGGAGATTAATGAATGTCTGAATATTTGAGCAAAGAAGAGATAAAGCAATGGAGAAGCTCATTAGAAAAGATTACATTAGAAGAATTTGCTGCCAGACTGGGGAAGAAATTAGCCGAGGATAAACCGACAAATGACATTGTGGATATAGTATTAAAAGGTCAGCCGGTAATCTCAAATGATACTGAATGGTCGCAAACACGTACGGAAAGATTAAGTACTATTGCCGACAGAGCATACGCCAGAGAAAAAGATATTGCGCCTTCACCGTTTGCGGCAATAAAACAAGAGATTCATTCAAGCGCTAAAAAAAGCTCAACCGCTAAAAAATCAGTATCTAAAGCTTCAAAGGAAGAAAAACCGGCAGCAGCTAAAGATTTAAGAGAAGAAGTCCGAATTGTTTTTAAGAAAACTCTCACTGATCGTGAGCAAAAAGTTTTTGATTATTTTGCACAAAATAATAACAAAATCGTGTATGCTAAAGATTTAGCGGCACTTTTGGATTTGCCGAGGGACTATGTTTATAAATATATCAAAAACCTGCGTGCAAAAATTGACGGAGATAATCTCAGAAATGCCGATAAAGGCGGTTTCATCTTGTCAGTGTAAAAAACTCCCTCCGGGGAGTTTTTTTTATTTTATCCGGCGAATTTCCGGTTGAATAACCCCAATTGCAAGGTTTAAAAAAACAAGACCAAAACTGCCTAAACTTTAAGATAGCGCTATCTTAAAAAGTTTTTTAGCGTTAATCTTCTTTAACGGTTCCGGTAATAAAAGCCGCACCTATAAGACAAACAGCCCCAATTAAAAATGCATATTCCCAGTGATAATTAACCAGCCCGTCACCGGCATCAAAAACGCATTTTGAAATAATCCAAGCAACAATAGTACATACAAAAACCTGCGGTCCCGCAATAAATATATTAAACAAACCCATAACTGAACCTTCAGTGCCTTTTTTTATGTATTTTGAGAGCATAGCAAAGGGCAAAGCACAAATACTTGCCCAGCCGATACCGGCAAGGCCCATTAAAAATGCGACGTATATGGTGTTTGCAGTAAAAGCCATTCCTAAGTAAGCTGCAACCATTGACAACAATGAAATTATGTGAATCTTTTTATTACCGAATTTCTCAGCCAAAGCACCTATAGGTATTGCTACCAAAAAACAGACAAGATTGAAAATTGCAAAACAAATTGACGAAAAATTGGTACCGTTTATAACAGCGTCTTCAAACGAATGTTTAGCGGTTTCACTGGCACTGATTAAGTCAGGTACGCCGAAAAGCGTGTGTACAGAGTACTGAGTGAAAAATATAAGCATACACATCGTGCTCATCCAGGTGAAAAATTGCATCAGACAAATTTTAGGGACTTCGGCGGACATCGAAAAGAAATTTTTCAAGGAATTCAAAAAGCTGTTTTCACGAATATCAGCGTCAGCAACCTCTTTAAGAATTTCTTTTTTTGTCTGATTTTCTTTAACGGTAATACAAGTCCAAATCATAGCAAGTGAGAATGCAAGTGCCGCCATCACAAATTGTGCGGAAACAGACATTTGATAGTTAAATACCCATTTGAGAAATGGAGCGGTAGCAGCGGCAACAACAGACCCAAGTCCGATAGAAAGACTTATGTATGAATTAGCCATAGCATGCTGCTCTTGCGGTACGACATCGGGAATTAACGCTCTGTAAGGACCTTGAGCCACATTTATACACGCATCAATAACCCAAATCATAATTGCAGCAAAGAAAAGCGCCGTCCAAATCGGAAGTTCGATACCCAAAATACTTTCTAAAGCAATCGCAACATGCTGAGAATTAGGGAATATCCACAAAGCTAAACTCGCAATTAAAGCTCCCCCCAATAAATACGGACGCCTTCTTCCGAATTTTGATACTGTTTTGTCACTTAAAGCACCTACCAACGGCTGCACCACCATGCCCGTAAACGGACCGGCTAGCCATATTAATCCGTATAGAAACGGTGAAGCTCCTAAATTCTCTGTAACAGGGCCGGATAATATGATTCTCATCTGCCATGCAAACTGCAACCCGAAAAATCCGAGTGCAAAATTTAAAAATTGAGCGGTACCAAATTTTTTTAAATCTGACATTATCTCTCCATACTATAATCTTTTAACGGCCGCGTCAATTAACCCCCTAAACAACGGATGCGGTTCGTCCGGACGTGACTTGAATTCCGGGTGGAACTGTGATGCAACAAACCAATCATTTTGCGGTAATTCAACTACTTCAGCAAGCATTCCGTCAGGAGACATACCGGAAAATACCAGACCGGCTTGTGAAATCTGTTTTATATATTCATTGTTAACCTCATACCTGTGTCTGTGACGTTCGGAAATTTTTTCCTTTCCGTATGCCCTCGCTGCAACCGATCCCTTCTTTAAAATACAATCGTACGCACCAAGACGCATCGTCCCGCCATATCCCTTGACGTTTTTTTGCTCCATCATTAAATCAATTACCGGATAAGTTGTATTTTCGTCAAATTCAGCCGAATTTGCACCATTTAGACCTGCGACATTCCTTGCATACTCTATTACCGCACACTGCATACCAAGACAAAGACCTAAAAACGGTATATTATTCTCCCTCGCATACTTAATTACGTTTAATTTCCCCTCTATACCGCGAACACCGAATCCCCCAGGTACTACAACCGCTTGAACATCCTCCAGCAGCTCTTTACATCTCGCTTCGTTTATGCATTCCTCCGAATTTATCCACTTGACATCTATTGCCGCATCATTTGCATAACCTGCGTGTTTTAACGATTCTACAACCGAAATGTATGCATCGGATAACTTCGTATATTTGCCCGCAATAGCTACCTTTATCGTCTTTTTAGGATTCTTGATCTTCTCTACAAGATTTCGCCAACCGCCTAATTCGGGTTTTTTCGAATTTACACCCAGCATCTGTAAAATTACACCCGCCATATTTTGTTCCTCCAGCGCCAATGGAACTTCATATATACTTTTCATATCCCTGCATTCAATAACTGCATCTTTTGGCACTGAACAAAATAACGCTAACTTCTCCTTCTCCGTCTTAGGAATAGCTCGCGTCGTCCGGCACACAAGAATCTCCGGCTGTATACCGTAACTCCTTAATACACTTACGCTGTGCTGTGAAGGCTTTGTCTTTAATTCTCCGGATGTCGGTAAATACGGCAATAACGTGCAGTGCACTGATATCGCATTTTTTAATCCTACCTCCGATTTGAATTGCCTGATCGATTCAATGAACGGCAAACTCTCTATATCTCCTATGGTGCCGCCTATCTCTATAAGTTGAAAGTCCGGTTTGAATTGCTTTGTAGCTCCTACTATCCTCGATTTTATCTCGTTTGTTATGTGCGGGATAACTTGAACCGTCGCCCCTAAATAATCCCCTTTCCTCTCTTTTTCAATAACTTTTTGGTAAACACTGCCTGAAGTTACATTGTTATATTTGCCAAGATTCGTATCCGTAAACCTTTCGTAATGACCTAAATCTAAATCGGTCTCCGCTCCGTCATCGGTTACAAATACTTCCCCGTGTTGAAACGGACTCATCGTACCCGGATCAACGTTTATGTACGGATCAAATTTTTGATTTATTACAGAAAATCCCCGCGCACGTAAAAGCTTTCCCAATGATGCAGCTATTATTCCCTTGCCTAAAGAACTAACTACCCCGCCTGTTATAAATATGTATTTTGTCATGTTCTAATTCCCCAACTTTTTATTCCCAAACACAAACATCCGCACACTGTACTTGTTTAACAGTACTTTCACCTCCGCGTGCTCTTTATACCTAATTTATCCTCGGTACTTTGAAAAATCCGTTTTCTTCTTCCGGAGCGTTTGACATTAACTGTTCTTTGTCCTGCTCATATATAACTTTATCTTCTCTCATTACGTTTACAAAATCAATTGCGTGTGACATTGGCTCAATATTTGAGGTGTCAACTTCATTCATTTGATCAACATATTTCAAAACATCACCTAACTGCTTTGTATATAACTCCTTCTCTTCTTCCGTTAATTCCAGCCTCGCAAGCTTTGCTACATGCTCTACATCTTTTATCGTTATCATTTCTTCGCTCCTATGAATTAATTGTAGCACAAAAAAGCAGCATGTTTATAAAATTATTACATAAAATTAAAATTTAGATATAAATCGAAAATATGCTATAATGAATCATGTGAGAGTTACTGATGAACAAAACCTATGAAAAACTTGACGACTTAATTGCATCCTTCAAAGCCTGCAACGACGAGAAGAAAAAACGTATGCTGCACCTTAAAATAGTTGAGGAGGCAATGTCACTTGTCAAAAAAATCGCTAATACAATCGCTGTTCAATCCGGCGTTAGCAATGAAGATTTGATTCAAGTCGGCTCTTTAGGTCTTATAAAAGCTATTAACGCTTATAAATTGAATATGCATACACGTTTTAGAACTTACGCTACTTACTTCATTAAAGGAGAAATAAAACACTACTTAAGAGATAAAGCTGCTATGATAAAAGCACCAAGAGAACTTCAGGAACTCGTTTTTAAAATTTCTTCCGCAGCAAAAAGGCTCGCTGACGAAGGCATTGAAGACCCTTCGGCTGAAGATATTGCAAGTAACTTAGGCATTTCTCCCTCAAAAGTTGAAGAGGTCCTGAATATTGACAAATACAAAAATGCCCTCTCGCTTGATCAGTACTTTAAAGGCGAGGATGAAGATTTGTCTTTAATTGACAGAATCCCTGCCGGTGATTACAAGGAGTTTATGAATTCCTATGAGGATAAAATAATGCTTTCCTCCGCTATTAAAAAGTTACCTGAAGAATTGCGGCAGATTATTGAATTAAGCTACTATGAAGATCTGAACCAGAGAGAAATTGCTGAAAAAATTAATATTTCACAAATGCAAGTTTCCAGAAGACTCAAAAAGGCTCTTAACAGAATGTATGAAATCATAAAAAATTACGAAAAATAAAAGGAGTAAAATTATGCTTGTAACAGCCTTGATATTGTTTATTTTTATTATCGGACTTTGTATCGGAAGTTTTTTAAACGTTGTTATTTTAAGATCATTAAGCAATGAGTCTATTATTTTCCCGGCATCAAAATGCCCCAAATGCCAACATAAGCTTTTTTGGTGGCACAATATACCGGTTTTATCTTACCTGATTTTACATGGCAAATGTGGGTTTTGCAAAGAAAAAATCAGCCCGCAATATCCTTTTATTGAGCTTTTGACGGGCATAATATTTACCCTTTTATTCCTAAAATTCGGACTGAGTATTGATACTTTATTTGCATGGGTTATCGGGAGCCTTTTTATAGTGATAGCAGCCACCGATTGGAAAGAAAAAATTGTATTTGATACACATACTTATTTATTAATCGGTGTCGGCATCTTGTACGGAATAATTATAACGGCTCTTGATTTGTATCAATTCCACAAAATCACCGGCGGTTACAATATCACAAGTGAATGGGTTATTGCAAATCCTGTTTCGAGTACCTTATTGGGCATAATTTTGGGCTTCGTGATTATGGAAATTATTGCAAGAATAGGTTATTTAATTGCGGGTTCACGTGCGTTTGGCGAAGGTGATTCATTTATAGCAGCAGGTTTGGGCGCAATTTTCGGCTGGAAAATGATGCTCGTTGCACTCGTTATGGCCGTCGTTATACAAGTAATTATTACGTTACCTGTTTACATTAAAAAAGAAATTGAAAATAAAAATTGGATGGTCATACTTTCTCTTGGCGCATTTGCAATATATACGATAGCTTTCTTAATGGCATTAAATTTCGGTTGGCTGGCAAATACTTTTGCTTATGCTCTTAGCGCAATTGTGCTCGCTGTTTGCGGCATTTTTACCTGCAGAGAAGTTTTAAGAGGAATTAAAAAACCCGAAGGCAGAACTTATTTGCCTTTTGGACCTGCGTTAATCTTCGCCGGCTTCATTATTTTACTGGTGTAAAAAATTAGAAATAATCTTTGTTAATAAAAATTGTTTATTGTAAAATTGAATTATGGAAGTTACTGAAGTAAAACAATACTGGGAAAATGCTAAATCAGAGCTGAAAAATTCTTTACCGGCACATGTTTATGACACTTGGATTATGCCATTGGAAGCTGTGGGATTCGATAACAATATCTTTTCTCTTTTGACAGTCCACCAAATGGCTGTGGAAATTATTCGCAAAAATCACTACGCTCAAGTTAAATCTGCCCTGGAAAAAGTCCTTTGTAAAAATGTAGAGTTTTCAATCAGTTATGATGCTGATTTGGCAGAAAAATATAAAAAGGAAAAACAAAAAGAAAGATTAAAAATAAAAAAAGATAATGAGGATAAAATCTCTCAAACTATGGAAAATCTCTCTCAAATGCAATCTTTTTCAAATCTGAATCTGAAATACAGATTTGATAATTTTGTGGTTGGAGAAAACAGCAGATTTGCACACGCAGCTGCATTTACTGTTGCACAAAATCCCGCTAAAAAATACAACCCGCTATTTATATATGGCGCATCCGGTTTGGGAAAAACCCACTTGATGCAGGCTATAGGTCATTATATAGTTTTTCGTAAACCAAAATTGAAAGTCCGGTACATTAAAACCGAAGAATATGTTAATGAACTCATTAAAAACCTTCAACACGGAGGTGAGCGCAACGCACGTATGGAAAAATTCCGTCAAAAATACAGAAATATTGATGTTCTGTTGATTGATGATATCCAGTTTTTAGAATCAAAAACTTATACTATGGAGGAAATTTTTCATACATTTGACACCTTACACAACAATAATAAACAAATAGTAATAACCTCGGACAGGCTGCCAAAAGATATCCCCACACTGCCCGACAGATTAAGAACAAGATTTGAAATGGGGCTTGTTGTTGATATTACTCCCCCTGACTTTGAAACACGTGTTGCAATCTTAAAAAACCTTGCAGAACAAATTTCTATGAAGATAGAGTTTGAGGTTTTTGAGTACATTGCAAATAATTTTGTCAATAACGTGAGAGAATTGGAGGGTGCCTTCAATAAAGTGAGTGCCTACGCCGATATAGAAAAAGTCGACTTGACTCTTGCTTATGCTAAAAAAGTGCTTAACTGTGAGGCAATGCAAAAAGCAATAACAATTGACAAAGTAGCTAAAGCAACAGCAGAATACTTTGACGTTACCATAAATGACTTCAAAAGCACCTCCAGAAATCAAAAAGTTTCAAGCGCCCGCCACGTCGCTGTTTACTTATCACGTGAAATCACAGCTAAAAGCTTCGAAAGCATTGCGGATTATTTTAATAAAAAACACACTACCATGCTTTATTCATACGAAAAAATTAAAGAAGATTTGAAAACAAATAAAGATTTGAACAGAGCAATTTTTGAAATAAAAAATAAACTAAAAGGATAAAACAGTGTACGATTACATAAAAGGTTTATTAACAAACAAATTAAGCGGAACAAAAGGCCATACCGCAACTGTTGAAACGGGTGATGGTGTAGGATATTTGATAGAAATAACCTCCCGTGACTATAACCAATTACCGCTAACGGACGAAAAAATAAAATTATACTCAGTTTTAATCCATCGTGAGGATAAAATGGGGCTGTGCGGCTTTTTAAAACGCGAAGATAGGGATATTTTTAATATTTTGACATCAGTTTCCGGCGTGGGTAGCAAAATGGCACTCACATTGCTTGACGAATTCCCCTCCTCAGAGCTTATCGGATTTGTTATTGAAGGTAATTATAAAGAATTAACACGTGCAAAAGGCGTAGGATTAAAGCTTGCACAAAAAATTATTCTTGAATTAAAAGATAAATTGATGAATTACAAAGAAACAGAACCTGAAAAAATTTCAACATTTAAATTTTCACAAGCATTGGAAGATGCACAGACCGTTCTTATATCTTTGGGATACGAAAAAGGTGAAATAAAATCAGCTATGACAAAAGCTTTGAAAATCGTTGCCGAAAACTCTTGCACTGAAGAAATTTTGCGAGAAACCTTAAAAATACTTTCTGTGTAATAACTTTAAAATATTATAAGCTAAAAAAAAAGACCTTGTGATATTCAAGGTCTATCCGTTTAAATAAGAAGAGAGAGCTTTATATTATTATAAAGTCCCACATATTCTAAAAATTGCTAACTTTTTTCAATAAGTTTTACAATATTTAACATTAATTGACCGGAACAAGATCCAAAAGTCCTCTTATACGCAAATAACGATCAAGCTCAACTCTGAGTTTTTTTAAATCCATATAAATCGAATTATTCAATAAAACCCTGTTATCAAATTTGGGATCAATGATATACAATGTTGGAAATCCGCTTAATGCAACATCTTCCGCCAATTTTTTATTTGAGGTGTCCTCTGCATTCAACATAACAAAATTAAATTTATCCTTGTAGATATTATAAACAATCTTATATTTCGGCATAAACCTCAAGCAATAACCGCACCAATCGACATAGAACAAAGCCAGTACGGGTTTATCCGAACTCATTGCTTCACTGTAGCTTATCCCTATTTTATAATCCGAGGGTTTATTTTTTTGCTCGGAAGCAGGATTGGTCAAAGCAAAAGTAATTGCTGAAGTCAAGATTATAATACCTGCTGTGATTAACGTTGCTAAAACTTTCTTTTTCATTTTCATCCTCACCATACAAAACATTTTACAACAAAAAATACAGTTATAAAAGATTATTTGAACTTTTTTAAAGCCATACACTTCACATAACTTAACACAGATGTTAGACAAAGTATATACTGTGGTATATACTAAGTATATATTATTATGTAATCCGTTCAAAAAAGGTAGCGAATCAAATTACGTGTAAAGAAGAGGAGTTTAAGATGAAAAAAAACATGCCGATCAAAATGAAAAAAGTAGCGAAATTTTCAAATCCGGCAAAAAACGAGGTATTACAAGCCGAAAGTGACAGTATATTAACTAACTATTTAAGAGAGATATCAAGTTACGGTACATTAAGTGCGAAAGAAGAAAAGGAGCTGGCGAAACGAGCGCAAGAAGGTGACACCGCAGCAAAAAAGGAGTTAATACAAGCCAACTTAAAGCTAGTAATAACAATTGCACGGAAAGCGATACACACAACAAATCTGCCGTTAACAGATCTAATTCAGGAAGGGAATTTAGGTTTAATGATAGCGGCCGAGAAATTCAACTACAAACTGGGCTACAAATTTGCGACATATGCAAGTTGGTGGATAAAACAATCCATGTTCAAGGCAATATCGGAGCAAACGCACTGCATGAAAATTCCGGTATACATACAAGAGACCTTATCGAAATTTTCGAGAATAAAATGCGACCTAGAAAAGCAAACGAACGAACAAGTAAAAACAGAAGAAGTAGCCAAAAGGATGAACATATCAGCAGATAAAATAGACACATTTTTGTCAGCATACACAAAAACCATTTCAATAGAGAGCGGATTAGAGAAATCCGACGGCAAAGAGATAAATGTAGCGGATATTATAGCAGATGAAAAGGCATCAGTAACAGATACAGTAGAATTTGAGAGTTTACGAAGCGACATAGAGATGGTGGTATCAACATTAAAAGATCGAGAAAAAGAGGTAGTAAAAATGCGTTACGGGCTAGGTGATACAGCCAAAAGGACACTTGAAGAAATCGGTAACATGTACGGAGTAACCAAAGAGTGCATAAGACAGACCGAATTGAGAGCTTTAAAGAAGATGAAGTTAACCGGCGGAGTGGTACTGTCGGGTTACATTTCGTAATTTCCTTGAACAAAGACATCAACCGCCTAAAAAGAGGCGGTTTTTTATATCGTGCAAATGATTGGTTTACATATGAAAAAAAAACATTATTATAGTTATATGAGAAAAACAATAATAATATTTTTTGCGATAATATTTATAGCAGGTACTGCCGGCAACGGGCAAGGAGAGATTTGGGATTACTTTGGTGATCAAAACGTCTATGGTCAAAAAGCAGTTTCGGATGAAGAATTTGAACAAGCACTTGAGAGCAAGAAGAAAAAGAAGCGACAAGATAAAAACATCCCCAAAGGCGCAGAATTTCATCAGAGTAATGAAACCAAATTTATAAAAGAAGCGGGAGAGGATTTACCTGTGCTTTGTGTGCCAATGGACATAAAGCTTTCCGAAAACAATGTACTGCCGACAGGTCACTATCAGGTTGCGGGCGAAAAAAGAAACGGTAAACCGTACTTAAAGTTATATCAAGCGCACTATCTTATGGCAGAGATTCCGGCAATAGAGACACAAGACGACTTTAATGAAAAGACCGTACAATTTGTAAATTTAATAGAAAATGGTGAAAACCAAGTAAAAATAATTTTCGGCACACTTGATTTTAACGCATACAGCATAGTTGATATTGCCGAATAATGGTCTTTTGTGATATAATAAGTGAACGGAAAAGGGAAAAATTATGAAAAGGGCAATAATTATTGTAATAGACTCAATGGGTATAGGAGCAATGTCCGATTGCAGGGAATTTAACGATGTACCCGAGTGCAACACACTAAAGAATGTCTGCGAATATAATAACGGACTAAACTTACCCAACATGGTGCGAATGGGTCTGGGGAACATACAAGATTTTAAGGGATTAGCCAAAACTGCCAGCCCGACGGCTCGTTACGGAACGATGTATGAGAAATCCAAAGGTAAAGACACAACCACGGGTCACTGGGAAATAGCCGGATTAATATCAGAAAAGCCTTTTGCGACATTTTGCGACGGTTTTCCGAAAGAATTAATTGAGGAATTCATAAAAGAGACAAACTGCAAAGGTATATTAGGTAATATTCCTGCAAGCGGAACGGTTATAATCGAGGAACTTAATGACAAGCATCATGAAACAAAATTTCCGATAATATATACTTCAGCCGACAGTGTGTTTCAGATTGCTGTCGATACTGATATAATACCGCTTAATACGCTTTATGGCTGGTGCGAAATTGCACGCGGAATTTTAGACAAAGGAGGATACAACGTATCCAGAGTAATCGCACGGCCATACAAGTTAATTGACGGCAAACCCACAAGGATTTCAAAAGACAGGAGGGATTATTCAATGGCTCCAAGCCATACAATTCTGGACGATATCAAAAATATAGGCGGAAAAGTTATCGGGATAGGTAAGATAGAAGATATTTTTGCAAAAAAAGGAATAACACACGCAATCCATACGGGTTCGAATAAAGAGGGGTTAAAACTCACAATAAAGGCGGTAAAAAATGAGCTTGAACTCGATAAAATTGCATACGAAAACAAAGAATACGGTGAGCCGACTTTAATTTTTACGAACCTGGTTGATACGGATATGCTGTACGGCCATAGAAATGATGCCAAAGGCTATGGTAAAGCGTTGGAAGAAATTGACAAATACCTTGGTATAATAATAAATGAAATAACAGATGAGGATTTATTGATTATAACAGCAGACCACGGCTGCGATCCTACGGTAGAGGGCACAGATCATACCCGAGAAGCAGTACCGGTTTTGGTTTACAACAAAAAAATTACCGGAGGTGATTTGGGGAATTTAACAGGTTTTGATAATGTTGCAAAATTTATCAAGGACTGGATATTTTAATTTTTTTGTTTTATAATGAAACCGTGAAAGAAATTTCACAAGTAAAATATAAGTAAGGAGAAACAAAATGACAGTAAAAATTAATGACGGATGCATCGGATGCGGCGCTTGCGAATCAATTTGCGATGCCGTATTCAAAGTGGAAGATGTAGCAACAGTTAACCAAGCTGCAGTAGCTGACAACATGGATTGCGTAAAAGAAGCAGCCGATTCTTGTCCTGTAGGCGTCATCGAAATTGAATAGTTTTAAAATAAAATGAAAAAGCTTTCCGTACGGAAAGCTTTTTTTTGCTAAGAATAGTATGTATCAATTCTAATATATAATAACAATTTTTTTAAAGGCGGTGTTTTAAAATAAAAAATATGAACATATTTTGAAAAGGTTAAACTATGAATATCGAAAAAATCATCTACAAAACTACAGGAATAATGTCAAAAAAGCAAATTATGCAGACGTGCACAAATATAGGGAGTGAAATTTCGAAGAACTTAGTTAATGGAGAAAATATCACCGCAGAAAGTATCAATGCCGTACTGATAAAAAATATCGGCAGGAAAAATGCGCGAAAAATAAGAATTACAGATAACGCCGACAGCTTCAAAAAATTAATAAAGCAGGAACTTGATATAACTGATGAATACGCAAAATATATATATCAAAACAGCAAATCCGCGATTATCCCCTGTATTAAAAGCAATACCAGCGTTTTAAATTTGAGAATAAATACAATGAAACCGCAAGAAATTGTTAATACTTCAACTCACGAACTGGAACACGTTTTAAACCAAGTATTTAGCTTTAAAGGGAAAATGAAACGACTATCCGAAAGGATAACAGGTAAAAAATTCATTCAAAATTACAGAAAAAAATATACACAAATAACAACCGAAAAAAACTTTGAGTTACAAAACGATCTTATACAAAAGTCCAAATTGGGGATAAAAACACAAACAGGTCTGACCAAGTATAAAGCAGGTCTCAAAGGTTTGTTAAAACAAACAGGTTTAAAAAGTAAAGAAGGTCTTGACAAAGCAATTACTGAGGCAATCCGAGCAAATGTACTTCTGCCAAATAACGAGAAACAAAATCTCAAGATATTAAAATCACTTAAATTTATACTAAAAGACGAATCACAAGCCTATAAAGCCGGCGGCGAAGCCGAACTAAACTTTATAAAACTAACAGGTATCAAACCATCGGAAAAAATCACCAAATCAGAAATGTTGGCACAGATTTATGATGAAACAATTGATATAATAAAAAAAGAAATTAGGATCCTACGCCGGAACAAACTAAGAAACTTTATAAGCTCAAGGGATTCAAAATTACCGACATAAAGTTACATTAAATAAAAAAAAAACATAAAAAATGCGGGCGGACTTGTTGTCCGCCCGCACGGTTAAAACGGATTAAAGAACTACACACCGGCGAGTGCCGTAGCTTCTCTAACGACAGCCTGTAATGCTTCAAGAGCATCAGCAGGAAGTTTATCAACACCGGCTTTTTCAGTTTCTCTGGATTTAACGAACTGAATTCTGTCATTCATACGGGCAACGAATTGATCGGCATATTCTTTGTTAGAAAATGACGCGTCAAATCCTTCAATATCCATAATTTGGATATCGGAGAAGTTTTCCCACTTATGGAAATCAGCAGAACCTTCAACGATAGCTTCGATGATACCCAAAGTATGTTTAGGCTGGACTTTAGTACCCATAAATTCACCTGTATTCAAGATGTAACAATCAACACCATCAGCAATTAATTGTTTAAATCTTGTATAATCAACCTCTAACGGATAAACTCTAAACGGGTTAGCATAAGGTTCCACAACCAAAGCGTTAGGATCAACGCCGGCAGCTAATCTTTCGGCAGATGAGCGTTTAGTAGCAAGAGTTGCCCCCATGGCGGAGCCCAAAGACGCACCTGACAATTTTAATACAGGAGGAATAGTAGGATCCTTCATCAGCCAGAAAATAGCATTAATAGGTTGATCAATCCTGTCTACTCTGTTTGGTGACCACAATTTTGACTTAACGGCGCGACCGTTGCCGTTTCTGATATCTTCGGTAACTGAAACAACTTTGCCGTCAGCTAATTGAATAGCACCGGCATTTTGTTGAGTCAAGATATATTTGTTATCGTCACAACCGATAGGATAATCCGCTGTTTTGTCAAAATATGCAGGTTCCAAAGCTATGGTATATTTGTCATGAACGTTTATAATAAACGCATCGTCGTGAAGAACAGTGATATTATATTTATTATTGTGCTTAGCATGAGTAATGGTAGACTTGCCGGAACCGGATAAACCGAATACAGCAACTTGGAAAGATTTGCCGTTGTCAAGGTTATAACGTTTCATACCACCGTGGCAAGAAGCATAACCGTTACGAGCAGCACAACCCCAAGCAAGAGTTAAAGTACCTTTTTTGTGTTCACCAAAATATCTCATACCTAAAATAGCAGCACAATTATGCTCCGGATCAAAGAAGGTTAAACCGTAAGGAAAGTCCGGATGAGTCCAATCAGGATCGGAAAATACATAGATATCACCGTCCGGTAATGCCCTGGATTCTGAATACATATTGGCGTAAGTTTCATTAATATATTGGAAATTTAACATCCAAGAATACATAATGTTTTCAAAGCCTTCAGGAATCATAAGGTGCGCTTTTACCATAAAGTCCTCTTCCAAACCCACAACAACTTCGGTTTTGTACATCAATTTGTCGCGAGTATTATAAATAGCTTCACGAATGATAGGCAATAAGTATTTCAAATCACAATTAGGTTCACCGACAATTTTTCTTGCGGCGGCACAACGGCCGACAACCGTCCCATCGTTAAATAAAAGCTGATTAGCACCTTGTGGCAAACCTATTTTTTCAGGCTTATACACAGGCATGCCCGTAAGCTCGATAGTACCCGGGCTAGATTTTGCCAGCTTGTACGCTTCGGAAACAGATTTAACTTCCTCCACATTATTCCCGAAAAACGGTGCTGTAATAGTAGCACGAGCTGCTGACATAATTTTTTTCAATTCTTCCGAATTTGTAAAGAATTCTTTTGTTGTCATAAAATTTCTCCTTTTTAGCTAATTAAATTTCAGCCACACACAACCAAAATAACACAAACAAAAAAAGACTACAACAACCGAAAATCAAACAAATCTATTCGGGTAGTTACCAAAAAATAATTATTGTGATAGAATATAAGCAAAGGGGATATAAATTATGAAAAAAATAACAAAAATATTAATTATAACGGCAATAACGGTAATAACAACCAATACAACGATTATGGGGCAACCTACAGAAACACAACCTGTAAAACCCGCTATACAGGAAACTACCCCGACTTATCCCGAAGTAAATGCTCTCGATATGGTAGCTTCCCCCTCAAAATACCTTAATAAAACCGTAACCGTAAAAGGTAAATTTGATAAATTTTCGACATTAGGTTTGGATTACGCGCCAGCGATGAGGAGTTCGGAGGACTACATTACATTTTTAATCCAAAGACCCGACATAACCGATCACAATATTCCTTTATCCGAGATGAAAATATTTTTAAAACGTACTGAAGCCGAAAAGCACATTGATCTTAACCCCGGAGATGAAATCGAGTTCAGTGGGAGAGTATTTTCAAATGCATTAGGAGATGTGTGGATGGATAGTGAAAGATTTACCGTATTAACACAAAAATCTAAAAATGAGAACTCACAAAAGGCACCCTTAACAAAATAAAAATAAAATCAACGGAGTTAAGTATGGCAAAAAATGATAAATTTTTAACGATACACGGTCACTTTTATCAACCGCCCAGGGAAAACCCTTGGCTTGAAGCTATAGAGCTGCAGGACAGTGCACTGCCGTTTCACGACTGGAATGAGAGGATTACCAAGGAATGCTACAACCCCAATTCAGTGTCAAAAATTGTTGATAACAGAAACAGGATATTGGACGTAGTTAACAATTACTCTTTGATGAGTTTCAACTTTGGTCCGACGTTATTGTCCTGGATGGAGCATTATGCACCCTTGACATATGAAAGGATTATAAAAGCCGATATTGAAAGCATCGATATAAATAACGGCCACGGGAATGCCATTGCGCAAGTATACAACCATATAATAATGCCGCTGGCAAACGAACAAGATAAACAAACTCAGGTAAAATGGGGTATAAGAGATTTTGAATACCGTTTCGGGAGAAAACCTGAGGGTATGTGGCTGGCCGAAACAGCTGTTGATGACGACACATTACGAGTGTTGGAAGAAAACGGGATAAAATTTACAATACTTTCGCCGTATCAAGCATTAAAAATTAAAGGTCCAAAGGACAAGGAATGGACTGACGTAAGCTGGGGCAATATAGACCCGGCCCGCTCATACAGGTATAATATAAAATCCGCACCGGGTAAATATATAGATTTATTTTTCTATGATGGAGCGATTTCGCGTTCGGTAGCATTTGACGAACTTTTAAAGGATGGAAACAAGTTTATAAGACGACTAAAAGAAGGTGTTTCAGAAACAAGAGATTACCCCCAGTTGATAAACATAGCAACAGATGGCGAAAGCTACGGTCATCATACAAAATTCGGTGATATGGCACTGTCATATATTCTAAAGATAAGAGCGGAGGATGAAGGTTTTAAGATAACCAACTACGGAGCATATCTTGAAAAAAACAGAAGCGACTACGAAGTAGATATAAAACAGGCATCATCGTGGAGTTGTTTTCACGGAGTAGGCAGGTGGTGCGAAGATTGCGGATGCTCAACCGGAGGACATCCGGGTTGGAACCAAAAATGGCGCCGACCACTTAGAGATGCTCTTAATTACCTTCGGGATGAATTAATCAAAATTTTTGAAAAAGAGGGCGAAAAATACTTTAACACAAATATTTGGGATGTTCGTAACAACTATATTGACGTAATTTTGACAAGAACGGAAGCAAATATTAAAAAATTTCAAAACGAGTATTTTTTGCCGGATTTGAGCGATGAAGAAAAAGTTCGTGGTATGAAATTACTGGAAATACAGCGTCAAGCACTTTTAATGTACACAAGTTGCGGCTGGTTTTTCTCTGAAATTTCCGGAATAGAAACTGTTCAAATTATGAAATATGCAGCCAGAGCAATGCAATTAGCGGCATATTTTACAAAGAAAAACTTTGAAAAGGAATTTTTAGAAATACTGAAGGATGCAAAAAGTAATATACAAGAATACGGTACAGGCAAAGATATATACGAGAGATTTGTAAAACCTTCAGTAGTAACACCTAAACAAGTTGCAAGTCTTTGGGCAATATCCTCTTTATATGATGATTTTGGAGATGAAGAAGATGTATATTGTTACAAAATTAAAAGTTATGATTACCAAAAAGTTCAAAAAGGCACCTCAACATTTGTTATAGGTCACATCGAAATGCAGTCGCGCATTACACTTGAGAGTGTTAACCAAATTTTTGCACTTGTACAATTTTCCGGCGGAGATTTTCACTGCGCAATTAAAGAATATTCGGACGAAAGCGCTTATAATAAGGTAAAAACCAACCTTATAAAAACTTTTATGCTTAATCCTTTGACTGAAATTATTCGGGCACTGGACGAAAACTTCGGTAAAGAATACTTTACACTAAAAGACATCTTTATTGAAGAACGGCGGAAAATACTACAAATTATGCTTAAGGGCAAACTTGAGAAATTTGCCCAAACCTACAAGGACATGTACGATGAAGGTAAAGGTTCAATATACCATATGCAAAATTTGGGACTTGAAATACCTGATGAGTTTAAAATATCCGCTACATATACCCTCAGTCGTAAGTTTAATGACCTTGTCGCACATTCCGGAGGTTTTGTTGATCCTACGGTTTTGCAGCAGGCTTTTGATATTAATTACGAAGCAAAGAAAATGGGATTAAAACTTGACAGAACAGCTTCAAATACCATTTTTGCAAAGAAAATTCTGCAAAATACTATACGACTGGCTCAAAGTTTTGAAAGCCAACAAGCAGAAGTTTTGCTTGAAATTTTTGATAATGTCGAAAAACTTGATTTGGAAATTGACATTTCGGAAGCACAAAATATCTATTTTAACAGAATTTATCACAAAATCAGCGACATTATTGATAATTACATCAAAACCGGACGGAGTAAGGATAAAGAATTCAGTTCAATGCTTCTTGATATTGGCACAAAACTTAACATCAATACCGAGTTTTATAAAAACAAATTGCTAAATCCGACAAAGGTTTGATTTACCAATTTTCGGAGCCATACTTCTTGTAAATCTCAATATTAGCGAGCATTTTGCTCTCAACAGCCTGGATTTTAAGCAAGATATCAGGTGCCTTAGTTTTTTTTTTCAGAAGTTGAAGTTCCAAAAGCTCCTCTTTAATCTTGCGGATTTTTTGCTTAGCTTCCTCGCGCTTCATAAAAAGCCACCCCTCATAACCACACCCCGGAGGCACAATAGCCCATGGCGATGACGGGAAGTGCCTGCATAATGTTAATCTCGTTTCATATCTTGTACACATATTATCATCATCAAGATATTTACACTTGTAAAAAGTTGTGTTTCGTTCGTTAAAATTTCCGTCCTCGGATAAACATTTTATAACATTATCCACCGTTTTTGCAGATACCTGACGCGCCGCATCAATAGAATCGTAAGGCTCAAATAAACTCAAAAAATCTATTGCACCTTTATCACCCTGCTCACGCATTTCAAGAAGCTTTTCATAAGGGGTAGTGGTAGTCACAACACGACAGCAAAGCCCGCATTTTATACACATTTCAGGACGCTGCGACAAATAATTCTTTTCATAATTATCCATAATCACATTATATCCCCTTTGATAAATTAAATGAAATAACGTAATATTTCTTAAAATATTTATAAAATCTGGCAACAATTGTAAAAATTTATCCTTTATAAAGAAAGAAGGTAGTATCATGCAAAATACAGTAGGAAAACAGCAATATCAAGTCCAGCCGGTAATTCAGCAGAATAATTGCCCAAAACCTTTGCAAACAAATTTGCCGAGTAATTACCAAATGTCACCTGTGCAACAAACTTGTACGCAACAATTTCCGCAAACAGTTCAGGTTCCTAACTATTCAGGTGTAAATATCCAAATTTTCAATCCTTCAGTAGGAGTACCGGGCGCAGCACCGGTTTATAACGTCAATGCTCCGCAATACCAATCTCCGGGCTGTTATCCGGCCGGCTATTACACCAACAATCTTGCTGATCCTTCACTATTAAACAATGCAAATAATGCAAATTCTTCAAATACAACAACTGATACAACAACAAATACTACCAACACCACAACCACAAAAACCGAAGAAAAAAAGAAAAAAGAAAAACGTGATATAGTATTACTCACAGATGATTACATAAAAAATCTTGAAAACTATCTTAACAGCCAAGACAAAGAAATAAGATTAATGGGGGCCAAAGAAGTTGTCGCAAGACTTCAAGAAGATGATTCCAGAAAAGATGACAAAGCTTTAACTGCATTAATCAACAAAATGCTTCAAGATCCGTATCAGCCCGTAAGATTTTTAGCTCTGGGCATGCTGGATACAAGGACTGTAACGGGTGACGATTATACTGTGAAACTTCTTCAACAAATGCAGCAATCTGATTCAGGGTATGGTCAAGACGCACTTCAAGCAAGTCAGATACTGTTGAAAATGTCTGGGCAAAATGTCAAAAAGGAGTTTGAAGTAAAAGATACACCCAAAAAGGAAGATAAAAAATAATGAACATAATATCAGCAATAAAATCCAATTACGGTAAATATCTTGCAAGAGGTGCAGGTGCAGCGGCACTATATTTTATAGCACGCGACGCACATAGTTACGGCAAAATAAGATCCGACATACAAGTTCAAAGCAAAAATGCAAAAGCCGCTGAATATTATTTGCACAATACAATGGCTATGGACAGACCGTCAAAAACTCTGACTGACATAAAAAACGGAGTATATAAACTTGAATTAAACGAACAGATACGCGGATTTATAAACTCAATTATCGGATACTTTAAAGGTATAACAACAACTCTTATTCACGATGTTGTACCTTTAGGTTTAGGTCTTACGGCTTTATTTGCCAAGAAAAGGGCACTGCCGCTTGCCAAAGCCTCCGCAATCGGTCTTGGAATTTATGGAATTTACACAGTAATTAAAGAGGGTTTTGGGCTAGGCAAAACAAGCCCCTTGACTAACTCATCAGGTCAGGACGTCGTTTTGTAGTCCTTTTAATCCGTTGAATTCGCCTGAATTCATTTATTTCTTTGTGGTTACCGTTTAAAAGTACCTCGGGAACTTTCAGACCTCTGTATTCGCGCGGTTTAGTATATTGCGGGTATTCCAGCAAACCGTCAGAAAAACTGTCATCATTTGCTGATTCAATTTTACCTAAAGTCCCCTCAAGTTTTCTGCTCACAGCGTCAATAACACATAGTGCAGGAAGCTCACCGCCTGTCAATACAAAGTCACCCAAGGAAATTTCTCTGGGGCTGATGATATCCCTTATTCTTTCGTCAAAACCCTCATAATGACCACAAAGCATGATAATTTGATTATAGCCGGCCAATTCCCTTACCAAATTCTCTTTCAGCGGTTCCCCCTGAGGAGAAAGCATTATTGTAATTGAATTATCAAGCTTTTTAACACTCTCATATGCATCCACATATGGCTGCGGCATCAATACCATTCCGGCACCACCTCCAAATGGAGTATCGTCAACTTTTTTATGCTTATCCAATGTGAAATCACGGGGATTTACCGTATTGACAGTAATTACACCGGAATTAACTGCCCGTTTCATTATACTTTCGCTGCAGTATGCTTTTATCATCTCCGGGAATAGTGTCAAAATATCAAACCTCACTCCAACAATCCCTCCAGGTTATTTATCACTACTTTTTTATTTTTTAAATCAACCTTGGTTACTATAGCCTTAACAAACGGCACAAAACAAATACGTTTCGAGTTGGTTTTAACCGATAGAAGATCACTTGCACCGTTATTCAAAACTCCTACAATAAATCCAAGTTTCCTATCTTGATCATCTACAACTTCAAGTCCCGCAAGCTCGTCAATCAGGAATTCATCCTCTTGTAAATTCTCACGAATAGTAGCTTCTTCAACAAACAACAAACACCCCTTCAAAGGCAAAAGCTCATTAACATTATTTATACCGTCAAACTTAACTATCGCAAATGTTTTATTTAATCTTGAACGGACAATATTTAACGGTCGGTATTCATTATTAATTTTAACAAAAACCTTTTTTAATGCGAGAAAAAACTCTGCCTGATTTTTAGAAAATCCTACTTTAGCCTCGCCCCCAATGCCGTGAAAATTCAGAATTTTTCCGACTGAAATAAACTTACTCATCAGCCTCTTTTTTAGGTTTTCTGCCCCGTTTAGGTTTGTCAGCCTGCTTTTCACAAACCTCACCCGATTCTGTTTTTTCATCTTTCATTTCAGACTTAGGCTTTTTAAATTCTTCCGGTGCATCTTCTCTTTCCTGATTCCAACGATCCAAACCCATTTGAGAACGAATCAAACCGATGCCTACATGCACTCTCCACTCGTCCATTTTCAACTGTGAAGCAATAATCTTATGGCAACCTATTGGCGGAAGCGGCAATAATGGCTCATACAGATTTTTTATAGCGAACATCTGATCCGGTGAAATTGCCAATTTACGTTTAGGGAACGGTAATTTCGGCAGCATCATCTTTTGTCTTACAAGATTAATACCGAAGAAAACTTTTCTTGGCTCAAGCCCTATTTTTTCACCTATAACCTCGTGTGCGTCAGGGTTAGGAAGCGGGAGCATAGGTTTATAAAGCATTTCAATCTGTTCCAATTGCTCCTTGCTTACAAGTAACTGCTTTGGACCTCTTGATTTATTCATCGTTTTGCGATTATTGTTAAATCCCGGTCGTTGGTTTCTGTTAGTATTACTTCTGTTGTTAACACCCCCGGGGCGCTGATTACGGTTATAACCTCCCTGTTGCGGACGTTGATTGTTATTAAACCGATTATTTCTGTTATAATTGTTGTTACGATTGTATCCGCCTTGTTGCGGTCTGTTGTAGTTACTGTTTCTGTTATAGTTGCTGCGTTGAGGTCTTACCTCACGGCCTTCACCTGCGCTGTAGCTGTTGTAAAACTTCGGCTGATCTTCCCCTATGGATTCGGGTGGAACTTTTGTTTCCGTTTCCGCAATCTCTTGGGACACCGGCGTCGATATAATCATCTTTTTATCTGGATACAGACAATCAGGACAGATAACTCTTTTGGGGTTTTTTGTCTCAAACTCGCGACCGCATTTAATGCATTTGTTCACATACATAATTTTAAAAGCCTCTTAATTAAATAAAATAAATTAAAACATTACTCCTCGAATAAAATCGATTTAAAAAAATAATACAAATTTGCATGTACATGTTAACATAAAAAACAAATCTTGACAAGGGGTATTACTCACATTAATTGATTTATAACAATCTATAAATCAATTTTATTTTTCTAACAAAAAAGTAACCGGACCATCATTAACAAGCTCTACATCCATCATAGCTCTGAATTTACCCGTCGCAGTTTTTATTTCATGTTCTTTTACTTTTGTAATAAAATGTTCATACAAGTCAACTGCTAAATCCAAAGGTGCTGACTTATCAAAACTCGGGCGTGTACCTTTTTTGCAATCCCCACAAAGTGTAAATTGCGAAACTATCAGCATTTCACCACCAACGTCCTTAACTGATAAATTCATTTTTCCGTTTTCATCTTCAAAAATCCTGAGGTTAACCACTTTGTCAGCAAGCTTTTCGGCATTTATTTTTTCGTCGCCCTTCTCCACACCGACAAATACCAACAAACCTTTTTCAATCTTTGAAAAAAGTTCACCTTCTATCCTGACCGACGCGCTCTTAACCCTTTGAATTAATGCCTTCATAAATTAATTATATCACAACCACGGATAATCATCTTTTATCGCCCAACCGTCGTACATAATCAGGTAACCGCACGAAACCTTTGATGTTTTACAAGAGTTCAAAAGTGATGCTCTTTGTACGTTGGTGTTTGTGATATAAAATCTAAATCGCCCTGTAGATGGCAAAACCTCCATCAAAAATATGTCTTTTCCCTGATAATTTGGAGGATCAAAACCGTTTAAATCAACCCAAAATATTAATGAATGATAGTATGAACCCTGAGAATCACAACCACCCTCCGGTAAATGATTATAACAACCTGTTGCAAAAGTAATAGCAACAAGCGCACCTGATTGTAGCTTAAAATAATAATCCGGATGACTTCTTACATAATCAAAATTCACTGTTCCAATTTTATAACCATAATCTTTTGCTACTTTAACATATGGTTTTATATAGTTAAGAAAAAATTTAGTCAGATATTCTTCCCTGCTGAATGAAGAATCTTTTGAACTGAC
>CASGCE010000036.1 GCA_949299935.1 uncultured bacterium
ACAAACACAAAAATGATGAAGATTATAATGAAGAATACTGGCAAGATTATGCAACGAGAAATTGTGGAGGATTCAATACCTCCAAGATTTTAAATGAAAAAACGGTATATGTTTTAGCGGATGGTACTATACTGTTTTGCTTTGGTAATAGTTCCTGCAGGATTATAGCTATTGATGTAAACGGAATGAAAGGACCAAATAAGTGGGGATATGATTTGTATTCGTTGACAATAAGATCTGACGGAAATCGTTTCAGATATGAAGGTGGTGCTGGTTGTTCTGTCATTGAAAAGGGCGGTAAAACTTTTGATCAAAGGTATGATGAATGTTTTATGTAACAAGTAAGAGGGTTGTACTTTTAATTAAAAGTACAACCCTCTTATTTAAATTTTTAGTTTAGGAAGTTAAAATATGTTATTCCCGTATTTGGTGTAGAACCGTTATTTATAAGATTCATATTACCTGTTCTGTTTGTAATATCAATTATACCGGCACCTGAATAACTGTCTTTTACACGAGCAAGACCCGTAAATTCAGCTTTTATTTTTCCGTCTCGAGTTATTATGTACCTTACGTCAGCCTTTGAATACTGATCGTCAAGTGCTTTGATATTTATATCACCTAAAGCTTCATAATCTGATTTGTAAGCATAATTTGTATCATTAAAGGTTAAGGCTGCATCTTCTGAACCGATGGTGCCACTTGAGATTAACGATATGCCCTTTGCTTCAATATTAGCTTTTGTAGCATCTGTTCCGGAATTTAAAATAGATCCACTCAAACCGTTTTCGTCTAAATCTGTCAGAAGAATTACTCTGCCATCAGCTTTAATTTGGTCAATGTTCATGTTTGAACCTTTGCTTGCCATATTTATTACATAATCGCCGTCAGTGCCTCTTGTATCATTTGTTGATGCGTTAATTTTACCTTTAATGTCAATATTAATTGATTTAGTTTTATCAACTTGCGTACCGTCAGGACCATAGGTATATCCGCCACCGCTTGTTCCTGTTTCAACACCGATTTTCCCGTTATCTACTCTTACAGTTAAGTCTTTTCCTGCTGAAATTTGAGTTTCTCCGGTTCCTCCGTTCAAAATGGAACCATCTTTTTGTGTGATATTAATGTTGTTTGAAGCAGTAAGATTGGCAGTGGAATTATTATTCATTCCTACATGACCCAATACAAGATGTGAATTGCTGTTGTTAATATTAATATCTTTACTCCGCACAATCCCACGAACTTTTAATCCTTTTTTACCTAGGTTTGTTATGTTTGTGTCCCCGTCAGTTTTTATCAGACTGTTTGTGCCGATAATTATTCCGCCGTTTTCGTGTCTGTTTTCGATGTTAATATTGTCACTTTCAAGGCTGTATATACTACCGTCAATGTTCATTGAATATCCGCTGTTATTTTTGATATTTATTTCATCATTACGGTTTGTAATCCACGCATCATTATCGATGTTCAGTCCGCCGGCATTATTTTCTATATTAAGTTCACCATCTTCATTGGCAATTGTTCCGGCAATGTCCATTCCTCTTACTCCGGAATTTCTTATGGTAGTTTTTCCGTTATTTTTAACAATAGCATCATTACCTATCGTCAAATTTTGTCCCTTGTTTGATATCATTAAGGTGTCTTTGTTTTGTACCAGTCCGTTAACTTCCATGTTACCGTTGGTGTTATATATGGTAGTTGAGCTGTTGTTTTTAACCTGACCGTCAATTACTATGCCGCCATTTACGGTATTTTGAATAAGTAATTCATCATTGTTGTTAATTATCTGACCTTCTCTTGTTAGATGAAGTCCGGTACTGTTTTGCGCACTTGTAATATTCATTTTGCCGTCAAAATTCTCAACTTTGCCGCTGATAATGAATTTACCTGCCCAGTTTGAGATGGCTGTTGAGCCGTTGTTCTCTATGTTACCTTTAATTTCAAGTCCGTCAATGCCTGTATTGCCTACTTTGATATCATCATTGTTTCGTATAACGGCGTCTGAACCGATAATCATCCCTGAGCCGTTATTTATAATTTCAAGTTTACCGTTTTGGTTTGAGATTTTTGCATTTGTTGAAATATGACCTTTAAGGTTAGTAATATTCGTAACCCCGTTGTTTGAAATTTCAGCATCAATGGTCGCTCCTTTTTCTGAACCGTTAAGAATGGTAAGTTTACCGATTTCGTTATCAATTATGGTATTTTTATCAATCTGCAAAGCTTCTGTTCCGCCGTTTGAAATATTTATGTTACCATTTGAATTTGAAATGTCAGCGCCAAATATATTTAATCCGCCGTTTCTGTTTACTATGGAAATATTCCTAGTTTCATCACTGTTTTTGGTTATAATGCCTGTAATATTAATACCGTTTTCACCCGTATTGTATATGGATATGTCTGCACCACTGCTTGCTATTGTTCCGATTTTATCACCATATCCGTTAACATTTAATGCCTTTCCTGAATTTTTAACCACGAGTTTGTTGTCGATTTGTATCACGGCATTGTTAATGTTCAAGTCACCATTTTGATTGTCTATTATACTGTTGCCCGTACCGATATAAATGCCGTTGAGATTCATTCCGTTTTTGCCTGTGTTTGTAATTACAGTGTCAGCATTGTTTGTTATGATGGAATTAGCACCCGTATTAAGTGAGTTACCGCTGTTTTGAATGGTTAATTTGCCATTTGAATTCTCCACGTCACCGTTAATATTTAGGTCACCTTTGACACTTTGAATATTTGTTGTGCTTGAGTTTGTAACATTACCGTCTATCGTAAGACCGTTTTTACCTGAATTAATTATTTGCAAATCACCATTGTTGATGATTTTGGCATCTTTGTCAATGAGCATTTGTGAATCTGCATTTGAAAGATTCATCTTACCTTCAGAGTTATTAATCTCACCACCGATTTTAAAGTTGCCCCACCAGTTTGTAAGCGCCGTTGAACCGCTGTTACTGATTTTGCCGTCCATTGTAAAGCCATCTTGACCCGTGTTTGCCATTTTGATTGCTGCATTATTTGTGATTTCAGCATCTTTTGTAACTTCAAGGCCTGAGCCGTTACTTACTACCGTTAAAGTCCCGTTTTGGTTTGTAAGTTGACTTTGGATTGACACCTTACCTGAATTGCTTGAAATTAGGATTTTGCCATTATTAGAAATTCTACCTCCGACTTCCAAAGTTTCTCCGTCACGATTAACCAGACGAAGTTCTCCGGTATTATTAATATTTGCTGTTGATTTTACTTGCAAATTGCCTTTGTTATTAACAACTGATGTTGTACCGCCGGAATTTAACATTTCACCCGATATCATCACGTTGGATTGTCTGTCTATAAGTGAAATATTTCCGTTATTATTTTCAATTTTGCCGGATATTTTCAGGTCTTTTGTACCGTTATTTGCTAATGTAATATCACCATTGCCGCTATTTTTTACCAAACCTGCGACTTCTATTCCTCCGTCACGTATATCTGTTTTTATCATTATATTACCGTTTTCCATGGCAATTCTGTCACCTGTTTTTATCTCGCTGGTGTTAACTAATGAATTGAAAAGTATATCGGCTCCGTTATTTGTTGTTATAAGTTCGCCATTGTTAACTCCTGCGATTAAAGCACCGGTTGAAGTTACGGATGCATCTTTTGCGAGTATGTTTATGTCACCTTTTGTGAATACTTTGCCGTCAATTCTTACGTCTGCCGTACCCCCTTCCAACAACGATATGTCTTCGTTAAATCCGCCGTTAAGATATCTGTTATATGACGCTAATGAAGGAGTAAGTACAGATAATGAGCCTACGTTTAAAACGCCGCTTGCACCCACAACCATGCCATTTGGTGATATGAATATTGCATGACCGTTATAAAACTGGTTGTCCCTCATTGTATTAATTATACCGTTAATGTTTATTTGGTTGTCTACCAGGTTAATAAATTTTGAAACGTTTGTTTCACCGTACTTAAATATCAGATTTGCAATGTCCCCTGCACTTAAATTAAAATTCTCGTATCCTCTAAAACCTGTACTGCCAACAATTTCTGCAGGATTGATATTGTAGACACCGTTATTGCCCGTTATTCCAGTAATATCAGTCGCATAAACACCTAAAAAAGTTGATTGCTGTATCACAAAACTTACGCTAACTACTGCTGAAAGTAATTTACGGTTGCTGAAATTTTTCATAGAATTTCCCTTTATCCTTTCTGAAAAAACTATATTTGTAACTCCTTGTTATCATTATTTAAACATAAAAATTTTTATATGAGTATTAAATACCGTAATTGTATACTTATTTTACAAACCTGATTGTTTGCTAATTGTTTTCAAAAATATTAATTTTGTGATATAATTGTGCCGGAGAATTTGTAAATGATTTTGGAATTGATATTAGTAATTTTGTTGTCGTATTTAATGGGTTCAATTCCCACCGGCTATATAATAGTAAAAATCTTTACCGGTCAGGATATCCGAAATGTAGGTTCGGGCTCAACCGGTGCAACTAATGTCAAAAGAG
This sequence comes from uncultured bacterium, assembly GCA_949299935.1. GTDB lineage: Bacteria > Cyanobacteriota > Vampirovibrionia > Gastranaerophilales > Gastranaerophilaceae > SIG32. The sequence continues at coordinate 4,524 of CASGCE010000036.1, forward strand.
TTATGGGTAAAAAATGGTTTTTTACTGTAATGATATTGGATGCTATAAAGGGAGCTTTACCTGTTATATTGGCAAAATTGTTTACAGCATCTTTTGCAGCCACGGGGTTGTTGCCCGTATTAGCTGCTATTGCGGTTATTATAGGACACAGTAAATCTGTATTTTTAAATTTCACCGGCGGTAAATCTGTTGCGTCGGGTGTGGGAACAATTTTAGCCCTTAACTGGCATGTGGGACTCATTATTGCGGCTGTTTGGGCGGTGATAACTTATTTTTCAAAGTATGTATCTTTGGGTTCAATAACTGCTCTTGCAATATCACCGTTTTTAATGTGGTATTTTAATGAACCTGTTGCATATGTTTGTTATTGTGCTCTGGGTGCTATTTACATAATATATTTGCATAGAGAAAACATTAAAAGACTGGTTAGCGGCAAAGAAAATAAGGTAAGATAATTAAGGAGAAGATTATGAATAGATTCGTGGTGAATAACGGGGGGGGGCGACTCCTCTAAGTAGAAATAGCAAGGGTTTTGACCCAATCAATATTATGTGCTATAATTCAAATATGAAGAATTATAGTTCAAAAAAAGGCTTTACGTTAGCGGAAGTATTGATAACGTTATCAATAGTTGGGATAGTTGCAGCGATAACAATTCCGACGCTTATTCACAAGTATCAGGAATATTCATTAAAAGTCCAATTTAAAAAAATTTATGCCTTGTTACAACAGGCTTTGGTTAAGGCTGAGTACGATTTCGGATTTTCTCCAAAGTGTTATTATTGGGAAGTTAACCCTTATGGAGAGGCTATTTGCAGGGAATTCAATGAGGATAGGTCTATTTGTATAGGTGGTTATGTTTTAGCCTCAACAGGAGAACCGATACCAGCTGATTATAGTGGGTTATTCACAGATTGTAACTACTTTGGAAGAACTATCAGTCAAAACTTAAAATCTGTAAAAATTTGTAAAACAGAACCTTATGCCAACGGTTGCGTACCTGAATATGAGGGGCGTGATACTTATGACGGAGGTAGTCATATTATATCTGGAATGCCTAACGCAATGAGAAAAGATAATTTAATGAATAGCAATTACACAATGGTACTTTTGGATGGAACAATTATCATCAACGCTTGGGGAACTGAAGGTATTTCACCTCAACTTTTTTTTGTTGATATAAATGGCAAGCGAGGTCCAAATAAATGGGGGTATGATTTATTCTCATTCGGGTTATATAAAGGTAGTAGCGGGGTTTTGAAATTTAAAGAAGGTGCAGGTTTTAAAGAAGCTGGTGGCAAAACAGTTAATGAAATGCTGCAAGAAATTTCATCTAAATAAAAAAAGAACCCTCATCCGAGGGTTCTTTTTTTAACTTTAATATGCTACTTAGCAGCTTTAGCAGTTTCAAACACCACGTCAAAAGCCTCTTTATCATTAACAGCCAAATCAGCAAGCATTTTTCTGTTAACAACAATATTAGCTTTTTTGCAGGCGTTCAAAAATCTTGAATAGCTCATACCGCGTTCTCTAACAGCTGCGTTAATTCTTACAATCCAAAGACGTCTCATGTTACGTTTTGTAGTACGTCTGTCCCTATAAGCATATTTAAGTGCCTTCATAACAGCAGTGTTTGCTACTTTGAAAATTCTGCTTCTTGCGCCTTTAAAGCTTTTAGCAAGTTTCAATATTTTTTTGTGTCTTAAACGACTAACATTACCACGTTTTACTCTCATTTTTTGCTCCTATCTTGAATACTTCTTGTATGGTAACTCTTTGGAAACCAGTTTTAAGTGTGACTCAGAAACACCAACCAGTTTGAAAATCCTGCGTTTTCTGGAACCTGATTTGTGTTGGAGCAAGTGGCCTATACCTGCTTGTCTTTTTTGAATTTTGCCTGTTGCCGTAACTTTGTATCGTTTTGCAGCAGACTTGTGTGTTTTCATTTTTGGCATTTTCTTATCTCCTTTTTGGTTTAAAGTAACTAAAAAATTACAGGCATACCAAAGCCTATAACTTTCGGCTGATTTATATACTAATATAAGTAAGTTTATTTTGCAAGCAGATTGTTAATTCTTGTTAACTCATCACTTCAAGATTTGTGGTTGAAAATCCCAAAACAAAATTTCTTATGCTGTCCGATTGAACGCGACATGTGATTTTGCCTTCGGGGTATTTTTTATAATGGTATGTTGAAGATAATACCATCACTCTTGCCGCGTCTAGTATGTTTAATTTAGTGAGGTCTAAGGTCATTTCAGGACAATCAAATCTGTTGATGTATTTTTGAATACTTTTTAGCATTTGCTGCGAATTATCGTAATTGATATCTAAAAATTTACTTTTTGTTATATTCTGAACCATATTATTCTCTTTTTAGTTGTTAAAACGTAAAAAAATTGTAAAACTTTAAAAGTTTTATATCTTTTTAGTACTTTTAACGGATATTTATTGTATAATTATTTTGTGGGGGTAAAATATGGGAAGTACAATGAGTGTAAGGTCAATAAATGAATTAGCAAAAGATGTATTGAAAATAGAAGCTGATTCAATTTTAAAATTAATAGACAGAATTGGTGATAATTTTAATAAAGCAATAGAGCTTTTATATGCTTGTAAGGGCAGGGTTATCGTGACAGGTATGGGAAAATCCGGGTTAATCGGTAAAAAAATAGCTGCAACGTTGTCATCTACCGGGACTCCATCGTATTTTTTACATCCAGCAGAAAGTACGCATGGTGATTCTGGGGTAATTACTCGTGATGATGTTATAATTGCCATATCAAATAGCGGTGAAACTCAAGAATTGATGAATCTTTTACCGCTTATTAAAAGATTTGGCGTGCCTATGATAGGAATGACAGGGAATATTACTTCTACCCTTGCAAAAGCAAGTGATGTAATTCTTGATATTGCTGTTGAACGTGAAGCATGTCCGTTGAATAAAGCTCCTACCGCAAGTACAACAGCAACACTTGCAATGGGGGATGCATTGGCAGTTTGTCTTTTGGAAAAGCGCGGTTTTTCGGAAGAAGATTTTTTGATATTTCATCCTTCAGGTGCTTTAGGCAAGGGATTTTTATATCATGTCAAAGATTTGATGTTGTCGGATCCGGAAAGACTTCCGATTGTTCATGAGAAGGATACTTTTACCGGTGTTATAGAAATTATTTCAAAATATAAGCTTGGTATGGCAATTATTGTTGATAATACAGGTAAGCTGGCGGGTGTGTTAACTGACGGTGATATCAGAAGAACTTTGATAAGATATCATGATACTTCTTCTTTGATGGTTAAAGATATTATGACCGTAAATCCTAAAAGAATTTCAGATGATGAATACGCAGCAAGCGCGCTTCATTTAATGGAGAAATATTCAATCACGGCATTGGCAGTTGTTGATAGCAATGATAAACCGATAGGTGTTATACATATTCATGATATTTTAAAAGCGGGTGTAGTATAATGGATATAAAAGATAAAGCTAGAAAAATTAGACTTATGGCATTTGACGTAGACGGAGTTATGACTGACGGCAGTGTCACTTACGACGAAAACGGTGTCGAGTATAAAACTTTTAACGCAAAAGATGGTCATGGTCTTGTAAGAATGGCAAATGCAGGATTTATTACCGCCATAATTACAGCCAGAAATAACGGAACTGTTGTTCATCGTGCCAAGAATCTTAATATAACAGAGTTGCATCAGGGGAAAAAGTACAAGCTTCCTACTCTTGAAGAATTACGTGCAAAATATAATCTTTCTTATGAGGAGATATCCTATATGGGTGACGATCTTCCCGATATATGCTGTCTGGAAAAAGTTGGTTTGGCATGTTGTCCTAATGATGCGGTAAGTCAAGTTCGTGAGATTTGTGATTTTATATCTGCGGAAAACGGCGGTCACGGTGCAGTAAGAGAGCTTTGTGACTTTATTCTGGAGTGTCAGGGAATTGAAAAAGAGTATATAGTTTGTGAAGGTAACAACGGGAGAAAATAATGTACGAGATTAAGACACAGGCATTTTTTGCTGCAGCTCATCACCTTTTAAACTACGATGGAGAATGTGAAAATCAGCATGGGCATAATTGGATGGTTGAAGCATTTGTAAGAGGGGATAATCTTGATAAAAGTAATATATTGATTGATTATAAGGTCTTGAAACGTGAACTTAATAATGTTTTAAATATTTTGGATCATAAAGATATAAATGAACTTCCTGAATTTAAAGGTGAAAGTCCGTCCAGTGAAATGATTGCAAGCTTTATTTATTGGCGCCTGAAAGAGAAGATAGTTCAATTGAACAAAGTTTCTGTCTGGGAGACGCAAACTTCTTGTGCATCGTATTTTGAAGAGGAATAAACAATGAATTTTATACAAGCCGTATTTATGGGGATTGTCCAGGGATTGAGTGAGTTTTTACCAATTTCAAGCTCTGCTCATCTGGTGTTTACGTCAAATTTTTATAAGGTTTTTAAGGGAATTGAAATTGTCCAACATTCAAATGAGGAAATTTTTTTCGATATTATGCTTCATTTGGGCACACTGGTTGCTGTTTTAATATTTTTTAGGAAAGAAATTTCCGAAATTTTAAAAGCTTTGTGGAACGGTGTTAAGTTAAAAGATTTTTCGGATAAAAATGCAAAATTGGGTTTGTACATAATTGTCGGTACAATACTGACAGTGTTTGTTGCATATCCGCTGGAAAAAGCTGCGGAAAAACTTGTATATTCTCCTGCAACAGTCGGCATATTACTTGTTATAACCGGTTTTGTACTTTTCTATAGTGAGTATCGGTCTAAAAAGATTCCAACAAAAACCATGATAGATCTAAAAAGTGCAATATTAATAGGTTTGGCTCAAGGTATTGCAGTATTACCGGGCTTTTCAAGATCGGGTTGGACAATTGCAACAGGGCTTTTTAACGGTTTAGATAGACTAACTGCTGCCAGATATTCTTTTCTTCTCAGTATTCCTATTATTTTAGGTGCATCAATGATTTATCCGTTTATAAAGATTGATTTGAATGAAGTAATTGATTATAACTGGTGTGCAATAGTTGCGGGAACTCTTGTTTCAGGTTTCATCGGGTATTTATGTATTAAGTACTTTATAAAGTTTGTCTCAAAATTTTCACTTGCAATATTCGCCTATTATTGTGTTTTGATGGGTATTTTGATGTCAGTATTTTTTGGTATTTTTGCGTAAAAATATTGTAAAAAAATGTTAAATATAAAATAAGCTCTGGCAAAAAAAAAAATGACAGATTTTATAGTATACGTGATGTGTGCGGAGTAAAAATGATTTCACCAATAAACAGCGTTAGTGTGAATTTCAAAAATAATGACGATGCAAAAAGTAAAAATATACTTTATGCAAAAGATACTCTGCTTGAAAATAATTTTACAAATAGAACACGAATAGGTTTTGATAAATTTACAAATGCATTGACATTGTATCCGGCAAAGGGTTTGAAAGGCAGTAAAAATGCTAATTTTTATGAATTTTTGACAATGGGTACGGTCCCTTATGTAGTTGGTAGTTTAATGTTAATTTCTGTTTTTAATTCCGCAAATAAATTTTTTGCACCGCTTGCCAGATCAAAAGCCGGTGCAATCGGTCGTAAAATAGCATTGGGGGTATTGTTTTACGGGATATTAAAGTCTTTCACCAAATCACTTGTTACGGTACCTGTAAAATTGATTACGGGGGTTGATACGGATGTTCCTTATGCAAAGGTTAATTATGAATTGCCGGATGATATTAATGATACTGATATTACAAGCATTGAGTATCATAAAGCATATGAAAGCAAAGAATTTCCGCGATGGGACTTGTTCTATAAATCCGAAGCAAAAGGTGAGAAAAGGAATGAATATTATGACAATATAGCTAAAAAGCTGGGTTATGGTGAGAATTTAAACGACTCGGATCAGGAGATAAAGCCTGTAATACGTAAAATTGCTACAAGAACTGATATGGCAAAAATACTATCTTCATATTTTTGGGCAGCAACAGGTGTAGCCTACGCTTTTCAAAATCCTTGGGAGGATTATTTCAACGTTGCGACTTTAAAATTTTGGAAGTTTGATAAATTTAAACATTCTTTAAAAATACTTAAAGACAGTGCACTAAAAAGCGCAATAGAATTGTACCGAGGTCCGAAAAATGCAACCGGCTGGGCAAAATATGCAGGTAAGGTTATGATAGGTGCTGCGGCATTATCATCAGTATTGGGTGTAATTAATGCAGTTCATGTTAAAAAGCCTTCTAAATATGGTGTAGATGATGTTATTGATAAAAACGGAAGGTATTTGGTGAATTAGTATGCGGCCGAATTTAATTCAAACATATATGAATAATACGCCAGCAGTCTTGCCTGATAAAAAAGACCGTAATCTTGATATTGAGCATGTTTTATCAAACAGAACATTTATAAAACCACTACCCCCAAAAGGAAAGCTTATAGAAGGAGGCATTTTAAATGCTCCAATTAATGTTGCCAAGGAATTTGGGTATGATGCAAAGTCTTTTGTTAAATCTGTTAAAGGTGAAGCAAATGACCATGAATTGGGGAAAATAAATGACATTGGTATGAAAGCCGGAGGGTTAATGATAGCTGCATATTTGATGACCAGAAAACAAACTCCCCTGACAAAAGCTATGGAATTTATCGGATTTGTATCCTTTTTTGCGGCAATGTCAATATGGCCTAAAATTGCACTTCAGTGGCCTGCGCAATTAATACATGGTTTCAATATAAGACAAAAATATGAAGACAGCTTTGGCAGAGAAAAAATGTTTTTTCAAGATCCTCAATACTTGGCTTGGTCTTTGTATAGTGATAAAAAAATAAATAAAATAGGTGACAAAATGGGAGTTCCCAAAGATATGAAAAATCGTAGGGACTTCATTCAGGAAAAAATGAAAAAGATTGCTGTTCAAAATAATACTCTGTGGATGTTAACAGCAGGCTTTGCTACACCGGTTATCAGCGCTTTGATTTGTAATGCATCCGAAAAACCTTTGAAAAATTATTTGGATAACTTGCGTTCTAAAAAGGCTGACGGCATGCTGTCCAACGTAAGTATGGCCGCTGAAAAATTTAAAGATCTATCTTCCATGAAAGCATTCGAAGATTTATTAAGTACAAATCAGAACAAAGAATTAACACCTGAATTGGTGCAAAAAATTAAGGATATTTTGTCAAGAGGTTTTGATCCCGTCACTTCACAAGCTGTTAGCGATGATTTAGACGAGATTTTGAATCTTAATAACAAAAAATATTTAATTAATGATGAAACTGTGTCAAAAATTATTGGAAATATTCGTGATTTACTTGGTGAAAACCTTCCTTTAAATGAGATTGATGAATTTTTACCGGATGAGAGTTTATTAAAGGCTGCTTTGAGCAAATTTGATACTCAAATTTCGGAAGTTGATGTAAAAAAAGCGCTTGCCTCAGTAGGAACCGTGATTAGAAAGAATATTGAAAAATATAATTCAATTCATCCGGATAAAATGTTAAATGAAAAATTTATCATAAATAAATTGTTTAATACGAAAATTGCTGATAATCCCATTGCCAAAGCATTATGTTTAAAAACAAATTCAAAATTAACGCAGGAGGTTATAAAAAATCTCAAGTCGATATCTGCCATTTTTAGTGATTTTAAAGCAAAGAATGCTGTTTTGGACGAATATATTTATCTGAAATCAGCAGCAGCTCTGGAAACTGTTATTGCTGATACTTGGAATGATATAATGCAGAGTTTACCTAAACTGTTTAATATTACGGATAAAGAAATTGCAGATACCAGATATGATAAAAAAATGGTCAGTAAATTGCTTCGTGAAAAGATTGAAAATATAGTATCAGCGGATGATGGTTTGTATGATAAAATTATTCGCGAATTGAGAGACAAAATAACATTACTTGATTCTAAAATGGAAGCTCTTAATACATCTGCCAATTCAAACGGAAGTTACAAATCAATAGTTGATTCTATATATGATCAGTTTGGTAAGCTTTTTGAAGAAAAAGGCATAAGAATGCCAAATACGGTTAATCGTCTGAACGGCTCGTTCGGTTCCGCAAAAAATATCCAGTTATCATTTGTTTCAAACAGACTTCTTGGAATTAGAAGTTCATTGTACAGACTGTTGAATACTTTGGATTTCTACAAGCGAATTGCGGATATAGGAACAATTTCGAAAATTCATACCTCAGCTTTACACGATTTGATGCCACGTGAAATTAAAGAAGAAGTTGTCGAAATGGCAAAAGAGATGTCTGTTGAGGGTAATAATTCTGACTTTATAACTAAATTTTATAAAACAAGGAACCCTAATCCTAATTTGCAAGATTTAGATAATATAGAAGTCGTGGCAGGAAAAGTAAAGAATAAATACCTGAGAGAATATGTAAATGGCGGGAAAGTTGATATCCCACAAGATAAAAATTTCTTTAAAGAAGTTGTTAAACTTTTGTATGAAAACCAGCTTCATCCGAAAACATCTGAAATAATTTCGAGCGGGAGTATCGCAAACGAGCTTTCTGATTATAGAAGGAATTTTATAAGAGAAATCGGTGATTTTGATTATTTCTTTAAACCTTTCCATGTAGTCAACAGCCATAACAAGGACACAAAATCGTTCAGACAATTTTTATTAATGGGCATGGCGCCTGATCAGATGTTTAGTACTACCATGAAGGAGATGTTTAATACCAGAAAATGGCTTAAAATGTTTGGTGGTTTTGGCGCGGGCTTGTTGGGTGTAACTGTCCTTATTCAATTTTTCTTTGGTAAAATGGAGGCGGCAAAAGGTGAAGTAAATGATTAATTCAACAAATTTATTGCTACAAAAATTAAATTTATATCATTCTGAACAGAATAATAATAAATCTGTTGAATACTATACTGCGCCTGAATTTAAACCTGCAAATCTTCTTGAAAAATTTTTAAATTCAACTGCAGCAATAAATACTGTACTTGTTAATAAAGTTGATAAATCGGTTCTGTCTGAACAAAAGCCTTATAAAAATGATTTAAGAACACTTTTCAGGAATAATGAGGCGAAAATTCTTGCGATTTTACCGAGGAATTTCAATTCAAAGGATTTGAACGGTAACGAATACATTGATGGAAATGAACAGCACGGTACGTTTTTGAATGCAATAGAAAGACTTGACGAAGTCAAGTCTGCGGGATTCAATACTTTACATGTTTTGCCAATTCACCCTCCCGGACGTATAAAAGCGATGGGTACAGCGGGTTCTGTATATTCACCTAAGGATATGCTTGCAATAGATCCAATGCTTATTGATTCTAATGACCCAAGAAGCGATAGAGAACAGTTTAAAGCGTTTGTTGATGCTTGCCATCAACGCGGAATCAGAGTAATGCTTGATATGCCAAGTTGTGCATCTTACGATATGTTTTTGGAAAAACCCGAACTTATGGCAAAAGAACGTGACGGATTGGCAAAAACTCCGCAGGGCTGGAATGATATAAGGATGTTTCAACCTTGGGAAGACGAAGGGAAGCGTACTTTAAATCCGAAACTTTTAGAGCTGCATAAGCAATATATAGACTTTTGTGTAGATATGGGCATTGATGGCATAAGAGCGGATGTTGCACGTGCAAAGCCGGTTGAATTTTGGGATATTATAATTCCTTATTCCAGAAAACTTGATCCTGAATTTGGTTGGCTTGCCGAAACTTATACTTATGAAGATGCTTCTCCTCAAGCCAATATGCCATTTGACAGACCGGAAGATTCTTTACGTGCCGGATTTGATTTAATATATGGTCAGTACCATATTTTTCATGAAATGCCGACAGCGTCTGACTTTATTAAATACGTTGTGGAACAACTTGATATGTCTAATCGTTTGGACAAAGGTAAATCTATTATAGGATCTTTTGCCACTCATGATGATATTTCTCCAATGTACCATGGTAAGACAGATTATTGCAATCTTACAAGCGGACTTCAAGCGACTTTGCCTATGCTAAATCCTTATATTGTTGATGGGTTTCAATCCGGTGATTACTATGCTTATTCTTATGAAGATAAATATAATCCCGTAACTCTGACTGATAACAACGAAATGACGGTACATCATGGTAAGCTGGATTTGTTTAATTTGTCAAGAAAACCGGGTGGTAAAAACCCTGAAATCGGTCAATTCATGACTGAATGTTTTAAGTTAAAAGATAAATATGCAGATATTATTAATAAAGGTTCATTTATAGAGTTAGACAAGTCTATGGATAAAAATGATCAGGTTATAGCTTATGCAAGACATTATAAAGGTAAAACACTCCTCGTTGTTGCAAATAAAAATGTTAATAGATCTGTTGCTTGTAAAGTTAAAGTTCCAACATTAAAATCAACTCAAGAATTGAAAAATTTATTGCCGTCATACGGCAAGGAAAGTATAATTCAGGCGGCAAACGGTGAGTTGCGTGTGGAACTCGGACCGGCAAGAATTCATGTATTTGAAGTGGACACACCTTTTATTGAAAGTTATTCAAAGAATATTCATAAACAGCATTAAGGCACACATTAAATAAACCGCTAGGTGCAGGTGAAAACTTGCACCGCTTTTTTGTCTGGTATATAATTTAAGTACGAGGTAAAAAATGTTATTAGAATTTTTGTATTCAAAAATACACAGAGCTACTGTAACAGATGCAAATTTAAATTATGTAGGCTCAATTACTATTGATGAAACTTTACTAAAAGCAAGTAATATTAAGGTTGGACAAAAAGTTGAAATTTTAAACGTTAATAATGGTGAAAGATTTCAAACCTATGTAATCAAAGGGCCGGCAGATTCAGGTTGTATTTGTCTTAACGGTGCTGCAGCAAGAAAGGTTCAGCCGGGTGACAAGATTATAATAGTTTCCTACGCATATTTTACCTTGAACGAGGTTGAAAATTTTGAACCTACAGTTGTTATGGTTGATGAAAATAATAAGTTGATAAAGTAATTAGTGACAAAAATAGAAGAAGATTACCATTTTTCAGAATATTTTATAAGGATTCAGAATATTATTCGGGTCGAAGATTTTTTTAATTTCACGCATGTAGTTTAGTGCGGTTGTGTTAATTACTTTTGAAATATGTTCACGTTTTTCTCTGCCTACACCATGTTCGCCTGAGAGTGTTCCACCGAGTTTTATCGTCAAATCGTAAATTTCACTTTTTGCAAGTTTATAATTTTTGTATTCCTCTTTATCATTAAAGTCAAGAGGGATTTGCGGATGCAAGCTTCCGTCGCCGACATGTCCCACCATACAAACCGTTAATTTATATTTGCTGCAAATTTCTTGAATACCTTCCACAAGCCGCGGAAGATTTTCTCTCGGCACTACTACGTCATCAGTTGTAATATTAGGTTTTAATCTCGCACAGGCAGCCATTGAAGATCTTCTTGCCTGCCAAATTTTCTGTGTTTCTTCATCTGTTAATGAATATTGGATTGCAGAAGCATTTGAGTGTCTTAAAACTTTTGTTATTGTTTCTTTTTGTTCTTCAATTGAACTTTTTAATCCGTCAATTTCAATTATTAAAGCAGCTTTTTTATCAGTTAAAAGTCCTATCGGATTATACTTTTCAACTGTTATTAAAGCATTTTGATCCATAAAATCTATTGTGGCAGGTGCAATTTGTTGTTCAAGTATTGAAGTTACGGCGTTTGTAGTATCAGTTAATTCGTCAAAGTATGCCATAATGACCTTAGAAGCTTGCGGTTTTATTACCAGTTTAAGTGTAGCCTCTGCAACTATTCCCAAAGTCCCCTCCGAACCTATGAAAAGACTGCCGAGGTTATAACCTGTTGCATTTTTAATAGTATTTGAACCCGTTCTTAAAATTTCACCGTTTGCTGTAACCACAAGCAAATCTATTATGTAGTCTTTTGTGGTACCGTATTTAAAAGTTCTTGCACCCGCAGAATTCTGTGCAATGCTCCCGCCTATTGTTGAAACCGCTAAATTTGAAGGATCAGGCGGATAGAAAAGTCCCAATTTTTCGACTTCATTTTGCAAAACTCCGACTATCACGCCGGGTTGAACTCTTGCCGTCATATTCTCGCGGTTTATTTCAAGAATTTTATTCATTTTCGAAAAATTAAGTACTATGCCCCCGTGTTCTGCAATGCAGGCTCCTACCGTATTTGTACCGGCACCTCGACATATTAACGGTAATTTATATTTGTTCGCTATTTTTACAACCTGTTGTATTTGGTTTATAGTTTCCACAAACACAACAACATCCGGCAGCCCCACGTATTCCGGTATGTTTGAAGCATCTTGAGAGTATGCATATCGTTCTTCAAGTTTACTCAATATATTATCGGGTGTTAATGCTTTTTGTAAATCTGATATTGCTTTATTCATCAACATATGTTGCCAGCTTTTCTATTGTTTCGCTCAACTTTGTAAGTTGTTTATCCAGTTTATCGACTTTTCTGTTAAGTTTGGTATTATCAATATCATCCATTGCAGACAGAATTTTTTCAAGTTTCATTTCTATACGATCAATTCTTTCTTCCTGCTCCTCAAATTTATCAAACAGATTATTCAATAAATCTGCCTGTTCAAAAAGCTTATTTTGAAATTTTTCGATAATATATTTTATTTCCTTAACGGTATTAGATTGCTCACAAATACTTTCTATGTTTTCACTGGTTGTATCAATCCATTCTCCCATATAAATAAGTGCCTGACGCATAACTTTATCAAAATTAGCTGAACCTGTGATTATATTTGCAACATTATCAAGTTTTTTCTCTATCCGTTCGGTTATTTCCTTGTTGTCAAAATAATTTATTCTTTCTTCGAGCTTGTATACTATGTTGCTAAAATCATTTAGGGCATTATTTAGAACGTTATAAGATTCATCAGAGGTTAATATAAGTTTATTTGTCCTTGAACTTATGCTTAAAATATCCTCAGACAGTTTTTCAAAATCCGTTTTTAAATCTGAAATTTGTTCTTGGGTCAAAGAATTTTGCAAATCTTCAACTGACGTTACAATCTTATGGATATTATGTGAAATATCTGACATTTCTTCTTTAGAAGAAGTTTCGGATAGCTCATTGATTACAAGTCTTAATTTAGCAATATCAGATTCTACATCTTGTAAAGTGTATGAATAATCTTCATCTTTGCTTGAAATTTGCTTTAATTGTTCTTTTACTTCAATTAAATTCTGGTTTATTTCATCTGTTTTTTCTTCTACAAAATCCTTAATATCTTCAGACTCTTCTATAAAAGATATTTGTTCAAATACGGTTAAAACGGCTGAAATTATATTCTCACGCATATCTTTTAATTCGGTATTTTCTATTGTATTTATTTTGTTAATCAATTCCTCAAGGTAATTTTTAATTGCATTTATCTTTTCAGAGTTTGAAGAATTCATCAAAAGTTCCTTTTGGGACAAAATCATTTCTTTAATTTCTTGGATTTCATCTTGTACGGAAGAATCATCATCATTGGTATCGGATATTGCTAAGATATCTATTTTTTGGTTCAATGCATCCAAAAGGTCAGATATTTTTTTATTGTTAAACGAAATTTCGTTTGTTTTTTCAAGAATTTCGCTATAGTTATTACGTTCATTGAAAATTCTTGTCACTTTATCGGAAATATCGCTTTTCAAATCATCTATTGCCCAGGTTATGTCGTCATTATTAACGGCAACTGATAGTAAAGTTTTCAAATCTTCGTTATTAGAAGTTATTTTTTCACTTAAAACATTTTTTAAGTTATCCGAAGATGCCAATATTTCATTTTTGATATCGTCCATAGATATTTGGTTATCAAGTTTTTCGGCTATTCTAGCCTGAATGTCATCAACCTTTGAAATCAGTTCATCACTGACATTGAGTTTTGAGCTGTAGTTATCAAGTATTTCACAGATTGTTTTTTTAATTTCTGCAGTTGCATCTGCAATAGCAGCATTTTGACGTTCGACACTATCCGTAAGTTTGGTTTCTATAGTTTCTTCTATATTTGAAAACTGTTCGATAGTACTTTTTAGCGGTGCAAGAGTTTGAATTAATGCCTCTGCTTTAGAATTCAGCACATCTGTTATGTCAGTGTTAATCAGGTTAATCTCCTGTTTTACCGTAGTAATTTTTTCTTTAATTTCTTTTAACGGAGTTTCCAAATCAACATTATTTTCGGTTTGATTTTGTGAATGTAAATTTTCTTTCAAGTCTTCAATAAATTTAACGAGATTATTTATTTGATTTTCAACGAGTTCACCATTTTTTGTAAGTTCTTGATGCACCCCGGCTTGTATAGAATCTTGCAAATTCGTTATGGTAAAACCTATTTCACCCAGCTCTGATGAAATTAAATTGACTATTTTAGAGTCACGATTTTCTTGATTGTAATTCCATTCCGTAAAATCTTTTGCAATTTGTTCAATTTCAGTTTTCAAATCAGTTATTTCGGAAATGGAATTACCTATTTTAATTTCGGTATCATCGTTAATTGATTGAATATTACTTATAAAGTCGCCAAGTTGTTTTTCAAAATCGGAGAATTTTTCATTACCTGCAGATATACCTTCAGTAATCATATCACGCAGAGCAAGCAGTTTTTCAGTCAAATTTAATTCATTAGAATTTTGTGCTGATATAATTGTTTCACGTAAAAAATCTATGTTATTGTGCAAATTGTTCAACTTGTCACTTTTGTCATCGGATAAATTTTCTGCAAGAGTACTTTTTATGTCTTTAATATCAAGGCCGGATTCTTCCAGATTATTTTTAAGTTCTGCAATTTTATCATGTATTTTCTCAACCGGCAGGTTATCTAATTTTTGCGAAACATTTTCAATTAATCCGGAAAGTTTTTCGGAATTTTCCAAGGCTGTACCTTGCACACCTTGCAATGATACATTCAAAGCCTCAAATCTGTTATCATTATTTGCCAAATTAAGTTTTTCCTTAACCTCATCGTTCTCTTTGGATAATTTTTCGAATATATCGGTTTGCATTTTTTTAAGATCTTCCGATACATCATAGAAGTTTTCACTCAGGGTATTTATCTTAACTTCAACATCGTTTTTGGAAATCTCGTCCATTTTTGCCGATATATTCTCAAGTTTATTACTTATTTCGGCTGTATTATCAGAGGTATTGATTCTTAATCCTTCAAGAGCATTGGCAACCGTTTCGATATTTTTATGTATGTCAAGGCTTTCAATTTTTATTATCAAATTCTGTAATACATCTTTATTAACGTTCAAGTTTTCATTAAGCCCGCGTGAATTATCAATGATTTTCTGAATGAAGTCAGCTAAATCGTGTCTGAAACCTGCAAAATCATTTTCCGTTACAACTGCTGAAAGTACAGAATTTAATTTATCCAACTGTTCACGGATCATAATATTTGTTTCTTCACTTGAAGTAGTCAATTTATCTTTTAGTGTGTCCAAAATTGTCGAAAATTCGTGTATACACTTGTAAATGTCAGTGATATCATTCTGCTGAGCAAGTTGGTTCATTTGTCCGCTTATAGCAGTTGTTTTTCCGGAAATTTGATCAAGTATTTCTGTTAGATTTTCAACAGTTTTATCGGTAACTTGGGATAAATCTTCTTTTTGGGGCAATCCTGAAATTTGTTCGGATAACTCAGTTGTTTTATCAGTAAAGTATTTTAAATCTTCACGCATAGGCAGCTGATTTATTTTGTCTGAAATTTCTGAAGTTTTATACAAAATACCGTCTAAATCGGTTTTTTGAGCTATAATATTAAATTTTTCGTCTATATTTGAGTATTTTTCAATGATTGTATTTAATTTTTCCTGTGACTGAGCGTAATCTTCTTTAGTAATAAAATTTTCAAAAAGTTGTACAAGCTCATCATTTTTTTGTTCAACTGTATGTAATCCGGAAAGTATTGCGTTAGCTGATAAATAAATATTTTCCAGTTCACGTCTTACAATATCATTTTGGGCTGATGGATCCATTACAATAAGGTTTTTAAAAATTGATTGAACATTGGCATTTATGTCAGAGATTGAGGTTTCAAAATGCTGGTTAATCACTTCAACATCTTTGCGAATAGATGATATGGAAGATAGTATTTCATTTTTATCCGTTTTATCTGACGAAAATTTTGCAAATCTTTCATCATATTGGGCTATAAGTTCTTTTTGGTTATACAATTCCTTTGCTATACTTTGCATGTTATTTGAAAATATATCAAACATTTCCTTCATTTCTGAAGTTTTAGTCAAGTTACTTTGTTCCTCATTTAGTGAGTTAAAAGAATTTTCAATTTTTCCGAATTCAGAAACAACGAGGGCGTGTCTTTCTTCGAGTGTTTTTTTGAGTTCTGTGAGATAAACTCTAATCAGGTCATCATTTTCCGTATCACTTGACATTACTTCAAGCTTGTTGTTGATACTTGTTAAAAGTTTATCAAAAGTTTCTGCGTTACGGTCAGCTTCAAGTTTTATGTTGTCCAAAATTTCAGCGAGTTCTTCTACTGTTTGAGCCATTTTTTATCAGTTCCTTAAATAATATCCCTACCTTATATATAGTAGCAGAATAATAAGTAAATGCGCAAAAATATTAAGTTTATTTATTAAAATTGTAAAGATTATGGGCAAATTTGAAAAAATTAGTGGTACAATAGGCATGTAAAAAAGTCGGATAGAGGTGAGTATGAGCCGGATAGTAATAGACAGTTCCAAGTGTAAGGCTTGTTATTTATGCATAAAAGAGTGCCCAAAAAATCTTATTAGAGTAAGTGATAAAACAAACAAATTAGGTGATAGAGTAGTTGAGTTCAGTGATCCGGACGGATTATGTTTAGGCTGTGCGTTATGTGCAACGAGATGTCCGGATTTAGCGATAACGGAAGTGTATAAAGGATAAAAAATGGTAGAATGTTTGGCTGGTAAAAAGGTTTTAACAAAAGGGAATTATGCAATAGCCAATGCGGCGGTAATAGCGGGTTGTGATTGTTACTTTGGTTATCCTATAACCCCGCAAAGTGAGATTGGTGAATTTATGAGCGGGAAAATGCAAGAGTTAAAAAAGGCATACGTGTCTGCCGAAAGTGAACTTGCCGCGATAAATATGGCTCTTGGGGCATGCGCAACCGGTAAAAAAGCAATGACATCATCATCTTCGTGTGCTGTTTCATTAATGCAGGAGGCACTTTCCTATGCTACTTCCGACGAGCTTCCTATTGTATTGGTTAGTGTAATGAGGTGTGGTCCGGGGCTTGGTAATATATTTCCTTCACAAGGTGATTATAACCAGTCTACAATCGGAGGTGGTGACGGTGACTATAAGGTAATTGTTTTGTCACCATCAAATGTGCAGGAAGCAGTTGATTTGACTTATAAAGCATTTTATTTGGCTCAGAAATATAGAAATCCTGTAATACTTCTTGCCGACGGGTTGCTGGGTCAAATGATGGAGCCTGTTGAATTTAGTGAATATCCTTATCCTGAAATAGATAATTCCTCTTGGGCTCTGTCAGGTGCAAAGGGCCGAGCAGCGAGAATTATCAGATCCTATTCGCCTACGGAAGATTTTCAATGTGAGCATATCAGACATTTATTTAAAAAATACAGAATTATTCAAGAAAATGAAGTAATGTTTGAAGAATTATACACAGAAGATGCTGATATAGTTGTATTTAGTTTTGGCAGTCTTTCCAGGAATGTCAAAGCTACAGTTAAGAATTTACGTGCAGAGGGTTTAAAAGTAGGATTTTTCAGACCAATTACATTATTCCCGTTTCCTGACAAACGAATAAGTGAGATAGCCGACAGAGTCGATAAATTTCTTACAATAGAGGTCAATATGGGTCAGATGGTAAGGGATATAAAATTAGCGGTAAACGGTAAAATCCCTGTTGAATTTTTTGGGAAGCCTGTAGGTTCATGGCCGAGTGTAGAAGATATAGAAGTTGCAATAAAGGGGGCAATGTCATAATGGAAACACAAGTTTTTAAGGTACCTGATTCCTTTAAAAAAGATTTTAAATATACTTTTTGTCCTGGTTGTGACCATGGTATTGCCATAAGACTTGTTGGTGAAGTAATGGATGAACTTGGCATAAGAGAAAATACAATAGCTGCGACGTCAATAGGATGCTCTGTTACAATATATGATTTTTTGGATATGGATTCTATAGAAGCGCCTCACGGAAGGGCTTTGGCTGTTGCAACCGGTGTTAAACGCGCAAATCCCGATAAATTTGTGTTTACATATTCCGGTGACGGTGATTTTGCATCTATAGGTATTGCAGAAAGTTTACACACGGCACTTAGAGGTGAATCGATTTCATCAATATGTATAAATAACACAACTTATGGCATGACCGGTGGTCAGCTTGGTCCTACAACGCTTATGGGGCAGATAACAACAACTTCCCCGACAGGAAGAAATGTTGAATATTACGGATATCCGGTAAAGATAGCCGAACATATTGCATTATGTGACGGTACAGCGTTTTCAGCGAGAGTTTCATTAGACACAATTGCAAACATCAAAAAAGCTAAACAGGCAATTAAAAAAGCTTTTGAAGTACAGTTGCAAGGCCTTGGATTTGGGTTTGTTGAAATTTTGTCAACGTGTCCCACAAACTGGCACATGTCGCCCGAACAGGCACATGAACGTGTGAGAAATGAGATGATGCCGGTATTTGTACCAGGTGTTTATAAAGATGTAACAAATATTTGAATTGCGGTGAAAAGATGGAAAAGAATTTTGTAATAGCAGGATTTGGCGGTCAGGGCGTATTGTTGGCGGGGGAAGTACTTGCTAATGCATTTATGCTTGATAATAAGAATGTAACATGGTATCCTTCATACGGTGCGGAGATGCGTGGTGGGACAGTTAATTGTGAAGTAGTAATGAGTGATGATGAGGTAAGTTCTGTTAATAAAAAAGAAGCGGATTATGTTATAGTCTTGAATCAGGCATCTTTTGACAAATTTGAATGCAAAGTTAAAAAAGGCGGGTATTTAATAGTGAATACATCTCTTGCCGAGCAAAAGGAAAACAGAGCGGATATTCATTATATTTATGCTCCAATATCAAAGATGGCAGTGGACTTGGGTAATGTGAAAATGGCTAATATGCTTGCATTAGGTATATTATTAAAAGTTGGTGGATTCTTGTCCGTTGATATTTTGGAAAAAGCTTTAGATGTTGTGCTTCCGGTACACAGGAAAAATCTTCTGCCTTTAAACAAAAATGCAATGGAAATAGGTTATAAGTATGATTTATTAGTTGCAGGATGCTAAAATCACCTAAAAAGTCGATTTAAAAAATGCGGGAAAATATTATTCTGTTTCATGTCGAAATAAAAGAGGTTTATAGTGAAAAAAGAACTGGTATTAGCAATAAAAGAAAAAGAGCGCCAGCTTGCCAAATTAAAGGAGCATATGGATAAAAGTTCAGTTTGTGCGGAACTTTATAACAAAGTCGTTTTGGAAAAGGCAATCCTGAAAAAAGAATTGATAGATTCCCAAAAGAATAAGTTTGTGGAAGGTGTAAAAAATCTTTTGCCACGTAAAAAGGCGTTGATTTGCGACTATTTTAAAAAATAGCGCTAAGTGCTTTGCATAAAAATTAACGATTTATTTTTCTGGTTTATAAACCAAGTTATTACAATAACGTTGTGAATTATCGTCTAAAGTCTTAAAGGTAATTTTAAATGCAGAAGCTTCACAAGTAAGGCATTCGAAAATTATAAATTCATAGCGGTGAAAATTATTATACATATTTAATTTTTTTGTGTTATTATACCTGTATAATCGTTTAATTTGTACAATAAACAGGAGAAAAAATTATGACAGAAAAAAGAGTATGGCTTTTCAGAGAGGGTAATGCAGGCATGCGTAATCTTCTAGGCGGTAAAGGTGCCAACCTCGCTGAAATGACCAATTTAGGATTGCCGGTTCCCCCGGGATTAACTATTACAACCGAAACTTGTATGGATTACATTAATAACGGAAACAAGATGCCTGAAGGCTTGATGGATGAAGTTAAGTACTACTTACGTGAGGTCGAGGAACAAGCCGGTAAAAAATTTGGTGATAACCAAAATCCGTTATTGGTTTCCGTAAGATCAGGAGCAAGGCTTTCTATGCCCGGTATGATGGAAACAATTTTGAATTTGGGTTTAAATGACGAAACTGTTGAAGCCATGATTAGATTGACAAATAATCCGAGATTTTGTTACGACAGTTATCGTCGATTTTTGACTATGTTTGGATCTGTTGCATGGGAAATGGATAGACAAAAATACTTCGAATCAGAAGTTGAAAAACTTAAAGAACGCGAAGGTGTTAAAGAGGATACTGAAATTTCTGCAGAAGGCTGGAAATCTTTAATACCGGTTTACAAAAGAGTTATTAAGGAAGTTACCGGAAAAGAATTTCCTCAAGATCCGTATGTTCAATTGGAAGAAGCAATTGAGGCAGTATTTAGATCTTGGAATATCCCCCGTGCAGTTGCTTACAGAAATATGAACAAAATCGATCACAATTACGGTACTGCGGTTAACGTTCAAACAATGGTGTTCGGTAATATGGGTGATGATTGTGCAACGGGTGTTTCATTCACACGTAACCCTGCAACAGGTGAGAATCAATTCTATGGTGAATATTTGACTAATGCTCAAGGTGAAGATGTTGTTGCAGGTATTAGAACTCCAAAGCCTATTGCTGAACTGGAGCATGAAATGCCGGATTTGTACAGACAATATGTTGATATTGCTAAGAAGCTTGAGCTAGGCTACAAAGATGTTCAAGATATGGAGTTCACAATTGAACGAGGGAAACTTTGGATTCTTCAAACACGTAATGGTAAACGAACCGCTGCCGCAGCCGTTAAAATAGCGGTTGATATGTATGAAGAAGGCATTATTACTAAGGAAAGAGCAATACAATTGGTTGACCCGTATACAGTTAATCAGATTCTTCTGCCTTGTTTTGATACAAAAGCTATGGAAGATGCTCATAAGATATGTACTGGTGTGAATGCTTCTCCGGGTGCTGCTGTTGGTAAAATCGTATTTGATACCGAAGAAGCGGCTGAACGTGGTGCTGCAGGTGAGAAGGTTATTCTCGTTCGTGTGGAAACTTGTCCTGATGATATTCATGGAATGGCAGTTTCTCAAGGCGTGTTGACACTCAGAGGCGGTGCTACTTCTCACGCAGCTGTTGTGGCTAAAGGTATGGGCAAACCTTGTGTTTCAGGTTGCGAAGATTTAAAAATTGACCTTGCAAGAGAAACTTTAACAGGCAGCGACGGTACCGTTTATCACAAAGATGATATTATTTCCCTTGACGGCGGTAAAGGGCTTGTCATGGAAGGTGCTGTTAAGCTTGTAGAGGCCAGAATTGACGATAACTGGAACAAATTCTTTTCTTGGGTTAACGAAATTAAGCAAATGAAAGTTGAAGCTAATGCTGATACTCCAAAGGATATTGAAAATGCATTGAAATTTGGTGCTGAAGGTGTTGGTCTTTGCAGAACAGAACATATGTTCATGGATCCGGATAGGCTTCCTTGGGTACAAAAGATGATTATTGCGGGTACTCCTGAAGCAAGAAAAGAAGCCTTGAGTCACCTGTTGCCTATGCAATATTCAGATTTTTACGCAATGTTTAAGGCATTAGGTGACAAACCTTTGACCGTAAGACTGCTCGATCCACCGTTGCATGAATTCTTGCCCGATAAAGAATCTTTGATAGCAGAAGTGGCAACATTAAAAGCTTTAGGTAAAGATTCAACCGAAAAGGAAGAACTTTTACATGTTGTGGAAGGACTTTCTGAAGCTAATCCGATGATGGGCTTGCGCGGTTGCCGTCTGGGCCTGACTTATCCTGAAATTAATGAAATGCAGGTCAGAGCAATTTTTGAAGCTTGTTGCGATTTGAAAAAAGAGGGCGTGAACGTTAAACCTTGGGTAATGGTTCCTTTAATAGGCCATGTTAATGAGCTTAAGGTAGCTAAAGATGTCTTAGTTCGCGTTGCAAAAGATGTTATGTCAGAAAAAGGTGTCGAAGTTGATTACAAATTCGGTACAATGATTGAGATTCCACGTGCCGCATTAACTTCTGATGAAATCGCAGAATACGCTGAGTTCTTCTCATTTGGTACTAACGATTTAACACAGATGACATTTGGTTATTCACGTGATGATGCTGAAGGTAAATTCCTTAACCGTTACGTTGAACAGAAAATCTTACCCGCTAATCCATTCGATACATTGGATCAAAAAGGCGTTGGGCAACTGATTGAGATGTCTATGGAAAGAGGTAAAAAGACTAATCCGAATCTTGTCGGCGGAATTTGTGGCGAACACGGCGGCGACCCTGATTCTGTTAAATTTGCTCACAGAATTGGGCTTGATTACGTGTCTTGCTCTCCATTTAGAATCCCTCAGGCTAGATTGGCTGCTGCTCAGGCAGTTGTTGAGGCTAAACAAACTGTTCACTGTTAAGGCTCAACGGTTATTTTGAAAGGCGATTCAGAAATGAATCGCTTTTTTCTTGTGCTATAATTATTGATGTAAGGAGAAAATTTATGATTATAGTAATGGAAAAATCCGCTTCTAAAGAAAATATAAAAAGAGTAGTCGAGGTTTTAACAGAACATGAATTCAGGGTTATCGTTAATCAAGGCGAAATTTATACGGTCATTGATGCTTTCGGTGACAAAACCTCAATAACACCCGGAAGAATAAGCGCTTTGGATGGGGTAAAAGAAGTTAAAATAATTCGTGAACCATTTCGCCTTGCTTCACGTGACAGAAAATCCGAAGATACCGTTATAGAGTTTGAAAATGGTGTTAAAATTGGTGGCGCCTGTAAACCTGTTATGATAGTCGGACCGTGTTCCGTGGAAAACGATTATGATGGCTTGAAACAGGTAGCATTTGCCGCAAAAAAACTGGGCTGTGAGTTTTTGCGCGGTGGTGCATTTAAACCAAGAACTTCTCCTTATGATTTTCAGGGCTATGAAGAAAAGGCTTTGAAATATCTAAAACGGGCCAGCGATGAAACAGGCCTTCTTACTGTAACTGAGGTTATGGATTCTGCTGACTTGGATTTGATTTGTAGTTACGTGGATGTAGTACAAATAGGTGCTCGCAATATGCAAAATTTTAAACTTTTAAAAGCTGTCGGAAAGTGCAATAAACCCGTAATCTTGAAACGCGGACTCGCAAGTACTATAAGAGAATTTTTGCTGGCTGCAGAACACATTATGTATAACGGCAATGAACGCGTAATTCTTTGCGAACGTGGTATAAGAAGCTTTGACAGTACTTTTACCAGAAATGTTATGGATATTGCTTCTATACCTGTGATTAAAAAATATTCGCATTTACCCATAATTGTTGACCCGAGTCATGGTACCGGCCAAAGATATTTGATTGAACCTTTAACCAAAGCAGGGTTAATTGTTGGTGCGGATGGTGTCATGATAGAAGTCCATCACGACCCAGAAAATGCACTCTCCGACGGTAAACAAAGTTTACCTATACCTGTTTTTATTGATATGATGAACCGTGTTAATAAAATGATTGAACATCTGCATTATGAAAAAAAATGCCTCTCAGCCGATGTTGATTAAGCTATAAGCATTTCAATATCTCTATGATAAGTGATTTAAAACGTTTTTTAGCTTTGTTCGCTGTTTCTATTACTTCAGAATGTGATAATTTGGTTGAAGAAATACCGCTAGCTGCGTTTGAAATACAGCTTATACCTAGTACATTTAACCCGCAATAATTCGCTACAATAGCTTCCGGTACGGTTGACATCCCTACCGCATCTGCACCTAATATCCTTGCCATGTTTATTTCTGCTGGTGTCTCATAACTCGGACCGGATGATGCAAAATATACACCTTTTTGTATATCTAAACATAACTTCTCCGCACATTTTTCAGCAAGTTTTATTAAACTTTTTTTATATATTTCGCTCATATCCGGAAAACGTTCACCCAAAGTTTCATCGTTAGGGCCAATTAGTGGATTTGTTCCCATAAAATTAATATGATCGGTTATTATCATTAAATCTGCCGGTCTGAAGCTCTCATTAACTGCTCCAGCTGCATTAGTTAAAATAAGTGTTTTAACTCCCAATTCCTTCATAACTTTTACGGGATATGTTATCTCGGACATGGAATGTCCTTCGTAAAAATGGTTTCTACCTTGCATCATTACTACTTTTTTGTCTCCAATCTCAGCAAAAACCAGCCTGCCTTTATGTCCTTTTATGTTGGATTTGATAAAATTGGGAATTTCTGCATATGAAATAGCATATTCGCAGTATTCATCAGCAAGTTCACCAAGCCCCGAACCTAATATAATTCCTACCTCCGGTGCATAATTGTTTGTTTTTTCTGTCAAAAAATTTACTGTTTCTTTCATTTCTTACCCCTAAAATTTACACAAAAAAGCACAAACAGGTTTTAACCTTTTGTGCTTTTTTAACTTATTAACCGACTAAACGGTTATCATCAGCTTCAGATGCTTTAACCATTATTGCGTGTTCTACAGGATTTTCTTTTTTGTAGCCTGTTTCATAATTTTCTTCAAATCCGAAATCTTCACGCGCTTTCTTTGCCTGATTTTCATCTACAAGCTTTTTCGCCAATTCCGCAATCTCATATACAAGTTGGTATCTGTTTTCGGTATTCTCGTTTAAGTCCCATGCTACTTTGATTATTTGTTCCATTTAAAAATTCCTCACGTCTTAAAACTATATTACAATACAAAAAAAAATTTAGCAAGAGGGTAAAACCTGTATTTTCCATGTATAATAATGTTATGAAGTTTAGAGATAACATAAGAATATATGCTTGGTTAGAATTTTTGATATGGTTTATTATATTGTGTTTGTGTGTATTTGGTTTCCGTTTATACAGATACGAACAGTTTAAAGAATTGCCCAGTTATCAAATCTTTATGCCTGATGTGGACGGTATGATTGTCGGCTCACCCGTTAAATACATGGGGGTTCAGATTGGTTATATCACCAATATAAAAATTCTTAATAACAATGTTTATGTCAGGTTTGTAATTAATGATAAAGGTTTAAAACTCCCGAAGGGTGTTATTGCTACCGTGGAGTTCAGCGGGTTAGGCGGTTCTAAAAGCTTAGAGCTATATCCTCCTGATGAAAATCTACATACTGAAAGGTTAATTGTGATTAACTCCCCTAAAAGATTACATGATTCTATCGGATTGTTGAATGATATGTTTGATAAGATAGATTCCATTGCAACCAAACTTTCTCACTTCGCAGATCAAATGGGGGTAATAGATGCTTCAACCGAACAGTTAAAAGTTAAACCAGAGGATATTGAGGTGAGTATTAAGCATACTGACGATTTTGTAAACAATATGATAAAAAGCAGAAATGAATTTCAAAACAAAATTAAGGAGTGGAAGCATGAATAAAGAAAAAGTCAGAGTTATTAATAACCCGGTTATATTGCTGAATTTATGCACTATGCGGGATAAAAATACGGATAGCCAAGGTGTCAGAATTGCAACCAGAAAAATTACAAGGTGTCTTTTATATGAGGCCGCAAAAAATCTTCCGCTTGTTGAAAAAGAAGTTACTACGCCGCTTACTACATTTAAAACTCAAACTGTTGACCCCGAAATTAATTTAATAATATCTCCGATATTACGTGCGGGGCTTATATTTACGGATGAAGCAATTGATATATTACCGCAGGCGTGTATTCGACATATAGGAATGTACCGAGATGAAGAAACTCTCAAGCCCGTTTGGTATTACAATAAAGTACCTATGGAAGCTCCAAATCCTGAAAAATTCTACATATATATTACTGATCCAATGCTTGCTACCGGAAACTCCTTGATTGAGGCCATAAAGTTATATGCTGATAAAAAAATACCTATTGATAATATTAAAGTGATATGTATAATTGCTGCTCCTCAAGGTATAGAAAACATTCATAAACATTATCCCGATGTGGAAATTATAACTGCCGCTGTTGATGATTATTTGAACGAAAAAGGTTACATCGTTCCCGGTATGGGGGACGCCGGTGACAGAATATTTAATACTTAGGTTGTAATTTGTTATTACCTCTTATAAAATAAACACTTATTTTGTTAAATAACGTATTTGCAACAAGCCTATTTCAGCTGCGATAGCTGTTGTGTGCATAAAATTTCACCAACAATTTTGCCGTGGATTGTTTTTATAGAATTGTCGACAGGAATATCAGCCCATCGAAGTTGCCTTAATATATCAATGACAACAATTTCTCGTGCTTTCATATCACCGTCACATATTTTAACGACAAAACCCTTATTTACACGCGTATTTACTACGATACAAAGTCCTCCTGCCCCTGTTTTTGCAACGATATCTGTTGAAGCTTGTATAATTTTGGTGTCGGTTCGATCCTCTCCCCCTATAATGTATGGATTGTATAAAAAAGCATTTCTAAGCTTCTCATATACAGGGTTACAGAAAAGATTCAAGTAACCTTTTACCATATTGGCCAGGGGCATTGCGTATATTGGAACACCGCAACCGTCAAAAGTTACCGGATAATCTTGTTTAATTTCACACAAATCGTATATTCGGCGTTTTATCAGTTTTTGTAACGGGTGGTTTATATCATCATAAGTCGATAAATCCCAGTTGTTTATTACACATAATCCAAGCATCATTATATGTTTCCCGCAACAATTGTTGTGAAAGATATTTTCAGTTGTTTTGTTTAATATCAGTTTTTCTTGCTCGGTTTTGGATAATGGTTTGTGCAAACCGCATTTTAGCGCATTTGGTTTAAGACCTATCTTTTGTAACAATTCCTTCGCTGTTTCAATGTGAATCTTTTCTCCGGCATGTGAGGCACAGCAAAGTGCTATTTCACCCTCCGTCATATTGAAAAATTTATCCATTTTTAAATCTATCAGAAGGCTTGCTTGTAAAGGTTTTGCACAGGATCTTAAATAAAAAGGGTAACTGTTTGTTTCTCCTATGGTATTAATTATTTCCTTTTTATTACTCATGACAATAAAACCAAAGTGTTCTTGTTCTATAAGCCCGTCACGAACGTATTTTACTAATTTTTCAGGATATGTTTCTGTCATTGTTTTTAACTATTTCCAAAAGTTGTGAAATCCTTTTTTTTAATTTTTCATTCTCTATTTTTAAATCTTCAATTTCTTTTTTGTATTGTTCTTCCTTATTGCAAAATTCGTTTTTGCCTTCGGGTACGGTATTATAATCTAGCACGTACCGTTTTTTCGATTCCTCCTTAAATGTTAGCATTGCGGATATATCATCCTGGCTTACAAAACCTAAATCTACAAGTATTTCAGCAAATTTTTTTTGTGATTTAGTGCTCAGGTTAACAGCTTTTTCCAATTGTTCATCTGTTATGACACCTTTTTGCTTAAAATATTCACCTGTTCTAAATTTACCGGCTATAAATCCCGCCATTGCTTCAATTTCTTTATTCTCAGGTCTTTCAATATAGTTTTGTTCAACACAAAAAATAAAGTATTTTGCAACCTCCTCCATTGATAAAAAAGTGTTCAAAGAAATCTCCAAAATACTGCAATTATTTCCACAATATTCCAGAAAATTATAAGTATTCAGATCAAGTCCGCATTTCTTGTTTTGTAGTTCTTCACTTCCTTTGAAAGTGAGTGTTGGTTTATACAATGAAAAAATATTATCTGAATTTTCCTTTAAAAATTTTTCGCAAACGTGTGATTTAATATCATCAGATAATTTTATAAATATTATTTGTTTAATCCATAGTGGAAATTTTTCAATTTTATTAAGAAATGTATCTAAAATACTTTTTTTCAAAACGACTCTCCTGTAAACGGATTTTAGCATATAAAATTTTTTACTTCAACCTTTAGCAACATAAACTTGACAGAATTTTTAAAAACATTTTTAATAAAGTTGGAGGGTGCTGATGAGATTGGTTGTGAAGAGGTCTAACGGGGGGGGGCGACTCCTCTAAGTAGAAATAGCAAGGGTTTTGACCCAATCAATATTATGCGCTATAATTCAAATATGAAGAATTATAGTTTAGAAAAAGGCTTTACCTTGGCGGAGGTATTGATAACGATAGGAATAATCGGAGTAGTTGCGGCACTTACGATACCTACGTTAATAAAGAATTATCAGGAAAAGATTATGGTATCGAAGGTAAAGCAGGCGCATTCGCAATTGATGAATGCGATACAGTTATATGTTGCCCAAAACAATTGTCAAAATATGTTATGCTTGTTCGATACAAAAAAGACATCAGATGAAGTAGCGGCGGAGTTAGCGACAGTAATAAAAAAAGCGCAGGTATGTACATCTGCTGATACTGCAAAAAAATATTGTAGATACTATGAGTTTAAGGACAATAAGCCGACGTATAAAGTAGATGGTGTATATGCTTCAAGTGATGGTATGAGTAGAAGTGGTCGTATATATCTACCCAATGGTGTGATTTTTGGTATAAGGCAGCGTTCTGAATGTCCGAGTATTGATGTGTCAATTATAAAAGATGAGAACGGCAATGAAATAGACCGTGTAGAAACTGTTAATAATATTTGTGCATATGTTTACATTGATATTAACAATATACAAGGTCCAAACCAATTCGGAGCGGATGTTTATAGATATAACGTCAAACTTACCGGTAAAATAGAACCGTATCAGAAGGATTTGTTAAACAATGCGCTTTTGTATAACAAAATTGAGTATACGCCGTATAATATTGGTGATCCGGCTGAATAAAAAATAACATATGAATATTGTGTAAACAAAATTTGCGTACCTTGGACACTTTTTCTTGCCAACGATTATGTTTGTGAGATAATTTTATTGAAGCTAAATATAAAATAGCAGAAGTACACAATTACATAAAAAGGAAAAACAAAATGGCTAGAAAAACTCCATTAGAGAAAATTAGAAACATTGGTATTGCCGCTCACATTGATGCCGGTAAGACTACTACAACAGAACGTATTTTGTTCTATACAGGCAAAACTCATAAAATAGGTGAGGTGCATGATGGTGCAGCAGTAACTGACTTTATGGAACAAGAACGCGAAAGAGGTATTACAATCCAATCAGCAGCAGTTACTGCTTCTTGGAAAGGTCACCAAATCAACGTTATTGACACCCCGGGTCACGTTGACTTTACGATTGAAGTTGAACGTTCTTTGCGTGTATTAGACGGTGTTGTTGCCGTATTTTGCGCAGTTGGCGGTGTTCAGTCTCAATCAGAAACAGTTTGGCGACAGGCTAACAGATACGAAGTTCCTCGTATGGTTTTTGTTAACAAGATGGACAGAACTGGTGCTAATTTTTATCGTGTGGTTGACCAAATAAGAAATCGTTTGGGTGCAAATGCTCATCCTATCAGATTGCCTATCGGTGCTGAAGATCAATTTAAAGGTCTTGTTGATTTATTTGAAATGAAGGCTTATATCTATACAAATGATTTAGGTACTGATATTAAGGTCGAGGATATTCCTGCAGATATGCTTGAAAAAGCACAACAATACAGAGATGCATTAGTTGAAGCTATTGCAGAGTGTGATGATGATGTTATGATGAAATATTTGGAAGGTGAAGAAATTTCAATAGAAGAATTGAAAAAAGGTTTAAGAAAAGGCGTATGTGATAATAAAATTGTACCTGTAACTTGTGGTACGGCGTTTAAAAACAAAGGTGTTCAACTGTTGTTGGATTCAATTGTTGAATTAATGCCTTCACCGATTGATGTTAAGGCTATTGAAGGCGAGTTGGAAGACGGAACAAAAGTTGAAAGACATTCATCCGATGATGAACCGTTCTCAGCTTTGGCGTTTAAAGTTATGACAGACCCATATGTTGGTCGTTTAACATTTTTAAGAATATATTCCGGTAAGTTAACTTCAGGTTCTTATGTTCTTAACGCTACAAACGGCAAAAAAGAACGTATATCAAGACTTGTTCAAATGTATGCCGACCAAAGAATTGAAGAAAATGAAGTTTTTGCAGGTGACATTTGCGCAGCTGTCGGGTTAAAAGATACTACTACGGGTGATACTTTGTGTGATGAAAAATCACCTATTATCCTTGAAAAAATGGTATTTCCAGAGCCTGTAATTTCTGTTGCAATTGAACCTAAAACAAAGGCAGACCAAGATAAAATGGGTATTGCGCTTCAAAAACTTGCTGAAGAAGATCCATCCTTCAGAGTTAAATCAGATAATGAAACGGGTCAAACAATTATTTCAGGTATGGGTGAGCTTCACTTGGATATTATTGTAGACCGTTTACTGCGTGAATTTAAGGTTGATGCTAATGTCGGTAAACCTCAGGTTGCATACCGTGAAACTATTCGGGGAAATTCTGATCAGGATTCTAAATTTATCCGTCAGTCAGGTGGTAAAGGTCAATACGGACATGTTAAGATTAGAATATCACCTGCCGAAGAAAATGCCGGATTTGTATTTGAGAATAAAATCGTTGGTGGTGCTATTCCTAAAGAATACATTGAACCTGCAAGAAAAGGTATGGAGGAGGCTCTTGAAGGCGGTATTTTGGCGGGCTATCCTATGATAGATGTTAAGGTAGAGCTTTACGACGGTTCATACCACGAAGTTGACTCATCAGAAATGGCATTTAAAATAGCAGGCTCTATGGCGATTAAAGAAGGTTGTCGTAAAGCTAAGCCGTGTCTTCTCGAACCTATGATGAAGGTCGAAATTGAAGTACCTGAAGAAAATACAGGCGACATTATCGGTGATATTTCATCCCGCCGCGGACGTGTTGAAGGTATGGAAATTATTGAAGGTACCGGAATCCAGAAAATTAATGCTATTGTGCCGCTTGGTGAAATGTTTGGTTATGCAACTGATATCCGTTCAAAAACCCAGGGGCGCGGTACTTTCTCAATGGAATTCAAATGTTATGAGCAAGTTCCTGCTAATATAGAAAAAGAAATTATTGAAAAAGCAGGTGCTAGCAAAGCCTGAGGAATTTGAACCGGCACAAAAGCAGAAATAATACAAATTTTTGACTTTAGCCGCCAGATATGTATAAAATTCTCGGGTTGAATTCGATAAAAAAGAGTCCTTTCAAGGACTCTTTTTTTTATTATGCTATTGCATTAAAGTATTTCTAAAAGCTGATTAGTAAAATAACCGGTGGATAGGTTATTTATGGCATTTACAAAAATCTTCGAATGATTACTCTTTAACTAAACATGCTGAATGATTTTTCTACGTTTTTGTCAATTACGTTCTTAACAGATTCATATTCTGTTTGTAAAGCGTTATGTTCGGTGTCTAGTTTTTTCAATTCTAAATCTATAATTTTATCTCTTTTTTCGATAGCTGCAAGGTCTTGATTGTATTTAGCTTCAACACGTGCCAGTTCGCGATCATCCTCAACCTCTTGAATAGCATCATCTTCACTTACGGTTGTGGAAACAAACCCTTTTTCTGTTGAGGAATAGTATTCAAGAAGCAGTTTGCCCTCAGTAATTTGTTGTTCAAACCATGCATCATCTTTTATTGTATCGGATTCGTTGTCCTCCGTGTAATATCCTGCTGAAAACATTTTATTAAAGATATTTCTTAGATAGTCTATGTAGCTTTCTTCTACATCGTCAGTCGTCTGAAGCACAATATTGGCAGTAGAGCCTACAGGGTTGTAACTTCCGTTGGTGTAGTATTGATTTGTTAAGGCTAATGCATAATCGTAGAGTTCACGCTGCTCTTGTGTTGTACCTTCATAATTTATAGCCTTGGTTGTACCTTTTATTGTATAAGTTGCATAACCGTTAAACATTGTGTTATTACCAAATGATGTGTACCCAAAGTTTATTTCAGGGTCGCCTTCTTCATGTTCTTCATCATCAAAATCTATTCCAACGGAGTTGAAATAAGCATCCCAAGCTTCATGAATTTTCGTTTCAATTTCTTCGTTGGTGAGATTGCCTATACCAGATTGGCAATAACCCAATTCTGCCAAGAAAATATTAAAATCACCGTTGCCTGCTTCAAAAGCTTTCGCTTGCTTGTCAGTAACCAGTATTTTGCCTTTGGTGTCGGTTACAACATACTGTCTGCCAAAAGCTACCGTGTTGTAGCCTGTCATAAGGTTGTATGAAATATCTGTATAATTTGCTACAGAACCGTTAAAGCCTGTAATAACTTGGAGTTTTGTAGCAGCAAGAGCATTATTATAGTTGGTATTTAGCTGTTCGGTTTCATCCGCAAGACGTTGTTTAGAGTATGAAAGCGCTTGACCACTGGCTTCATTATCACTAAGTCTTGCGGTAATGCTTAACAAACGTGCTTGCCCTGCTGCCATTCCCATAAGCTTTAACGTTCCTTTCTATAATCGTAACTTCGTATTAAGATCTACGGAGTCTGCAAGACAAAACTTTAATAATTTAAGCCAATTTGTTAAGAATCTTTACATGATTTATTTTTCCAATAAGGGCTAAATTCTTTGATATTTTTGTATGCTTTTTCAAAATTTCCGTCAAAATTTATTGCTCTGTCGTCAAGAAACATACTTGAATATGGACTTTTTTTATTTGTTATGTTTTGTATAAATTGCATTAAATTGTTTTTGATGAGCCATTTTTCTACAAGTTTTTTGTTCCGTGCTGTGAAAATAGTTATTCTATAATGATTCGAAAGTTTTTGCAAAAACTCAAAAGTGCCATCTCGCATTTCTGGAATATTTACTGTGGTATACTCACCTTTGTAGTTATTTAAAACGCCGTCTAAATCTATACTTATTATTTTTTGTGTCATTAAATAAGTCCAATATAAGTACAATGTACTGTATAAAAATATTTAAGCATAAATTAAAATAATGTCAAATAATAGTAACTATATTGTACTTATATTGGACGTCAACTTATATGAAGAAAAAATTAAAATCTAGCGGCAATGGTTGGGAACTTTATTTTGCAAAGTCTTTATTAAAATTGCTTCGTTACAATCCTGTAGATATAAATGTTTTAATTACAGCTAAAAATGATTGTTTGACTGTAGAGCCCATAGCCAAAGATGAGAGTGCAAAATATGCAGATGCGATGGTGAGAAGTTTTCAAAAAAGTGGTCGTAATGGTTATGGTTTGTATTTCCCAAGTTCATTGATTGAATATCTTGAAATAGAGCCGGATGAGGATTTTTTAGATATTAATATTGATGAAAATATCATGTATATTAGGAAAGCTAATTAAGTAATTTATAATTGTAATAAAAATTCCGAACCAAACTGGTTCGGAATTTATTAGTAATCTTGATAAAATTTAACTTATTCACTTATTGCCTGGCGGCATTCTTCACAAATACCATTTTCATCAAGTTTTCTGTATTTCCAGCAGCGTTCGCATTTATCGCCTTCAGCTTTGGTTACCCAGACGGTGTAATCATCTTCGGTGTATTCATTAAGAACATCAGCCGGTTTTTCTTCCGTGACGTATGCTTGAGATGTTATAAATATATTTGCCAATTCATCTTCATTTGCTTTTAATACAGAATCGTCGGCTGTTTTTAAGTAAACAGCAACTTCAAGTGAGCTTCCGACTTGTTTATTTGCTCTAAGAGGTTCGATGGCTCTGGTTACAACTTCACGTGCCTTCAATATTTTTTCAAAATTTTCCTCTAATTCTGGATTATTCCACTTTTCATTTATGAGAGGCCAAGTTGAAAGTAAAATACTATCCAAACCGTCTCTTTGTTGTTCCGGAACATTTTGCCAGATATCTTCAGCCTGATGCGGCATTACAGGTACAAGGAGTCTTACAAGAGTTTGCAAGATTTCGTATAGAACTGTCTGGCATGCGCGTCTTGAAAGTGATTTTTTACCTGCGGTATATAAGCGGTCTTTTACGATATCAAGATAGAAAGAGCTTAAATCAACTGCGGCAAAGTTTTGAAGGTTTTGGAAATATTTGTAAAATTCATAGTTTTCAAAAGCCTCCGTAACCTGTTCGATTAGCTGATTTAACTTATGAAGTGCAAATTTATCCAACGGTTTAAGCTCGTCATAATGAACATAATCTTTTTGAGGTTCAAAATCAAACAAATTACCAAGCAAAAATCTTGATGTATTTCTGGTTTTCTTAAAAATTTCAACAAGTTGTTTGATAATATTGTCACCTATTTTGGTGTCATTTCGATAATCAACTGATGCAGCCCAGAGTCTTAAAATATCCGCACCGTAGGTTTGTATTATATCGTCAGGTCTTATATAATTACCGAGAGATTTTGACATTTTTCTTCCGTCCTCACCAAACACAAATCCGTGAGTAAGAACGGATTTATAAGGTGCTATACCTTGGGTGGCAACTGAAGTTAAAAGTGATGATTGGAACCAGCCTCTGTGTTGGTCAGAACCTTCGAGGTACATATCCACAGGTGAATGACCCAATTCAAATGAGCGTTTTTCAACAACTGTTCGCCAAGTTATACCTGAATCAAACCAAACATCCATAATATCATTTTCTTTTTTAAAGTGTGTTTTACCGCATTTAGGGCATTTAAAATCTTGCGGTAATAACTCTGTTGCCGAATATTTAACCCAAGCATCAGAGCTTTCTTTTTCAAACATCTTCGCGATATTTTCAATTGTTTCATCAGTAACAATTACTTCGCCACAATCTTCGCAATAGAACACAGGAATAGGAACTCCCCATACACGTTGGCGGGAAATACACCAGTCGGAACGACCTTCTACCATGTTTGAAATTCGTGCTTCACCGCTTGACGGTATCCACTTTACTTTTTTGATTTCTTCAAGTGTTTGTTGTCTGAATTTATCCACTTTTACGAACCACTGCGGTGTTGCGCGGTATATAACGGGGTTTTTACATCTCCAACAGTGCGGGTAACTGTGTTGGATATCTTGTTTAGCTAAAAGTGCTCCGCGTTTTTCAAGTTTATCTATTACAACTGAATTGCCCTTATAATAGGGAATACCTTCCAAATCCTTATCTTGAACCTGCTCTGTCCAAATACCTTTGGCGTCTAGTGGTGAAAATACTTCAATACCGTACTTTAAACCTACCTCATAGTCCTCAAGACCATGACCTGGAGCAGTGTGTACTGAACCTGTACCAGCATCAAGCGTTACATGTTCGCCCAAAATGATAGGCGATTTTCTATCAACCAGCGGATGATTTGTGTTTAAAAGTTCCAAATCCGCGCCTGTACAAGAACCGATTACGTTAATATCTTTTTCTTGCCAATCGACGTCGTTTAAAAATGCACCTAACAAGCCTTGAGCTGCGACATAAATCTCACCTTTATACTCAAAGAAGGTATATTCAAATTTAGGGTGCATTGATATTGCCATGTTTGACGGAATTGTCCAAGGAGTTGTCGTCCAAATAACGGCATATACATTTTTTCCTTTTGTATCAACAATTTTGTTTATTTTTTCCGTAGATTCTTCATCAAATTTAAACCTTACGTAAATTGAAGTTGATGTGTGATCCGCATATTCAACCTCAGCTTCTGCAAGAGCTGTTTCACAAGATGCACACCAATATACAGGTTTTAATCCCTTTTCAATATAACCCTTCTTATACATTTCACCGAAAATTCTGACCTGTTCAGCCTCAAAATCAGGGTTGATAGTTAAATATGGGTGTTCCCAATCACCCCATACGCCCAAACGTTTAAATTCGGATTCTTGACCTTTTAAGTTTTTATGAGCGAATTCACGGCATTTTTGACGTAATTCAAGCGCAGTAAGAGCATTTCTGCCACCTTTAATATTTTTTACAACGGCGTTTTCTATTGGAAGTCCGTGTCCGTCGTAGCCCGGTACGTAAGGTGCATAATAACCTTTTTGGGATTTATATTTAATTAAAATGTCCTTCAAGATTTTATTTAAAGCTGTACCGACATGGATTTTTTCTGAACTCAAATATGGCGGTCCGTCATGAAGAACAAAGCTTTTTGTTTTATCGCGTTGTTCAATATTTTTCTGGTAAACACATTTTTCTTCCCAAAATTTTTGGATTTGAGGTTCTCTTACTGTTGCATTTGCCCGCATTTCCAAGGAGGTTTGCGGCAAGTTAAGTGTATTTTTGTAATCTGTTTTTGTTTGTTCGCTCATTCTATTCCTCTATTCGTAACTTTTTCATAAATATTTTTTATACCTGAAAAATCCCATTCAAATTTTTCATTGTCGGTTATTGTAATAAACTGTTTCATTTTGCTGTAATCAAAGGCATTTTCCCAACGTGCTATAACAACAGTGGCAACACAATTTCCGATTAAATTAACTGTAGTTCTTCCCATATCAAGGATTTGATCTATACCCAGAAGTATCGCAACACCGAGCAGTGGTATATTAAAACTTGCCAAAGTTCCTGCCAGTACTATTAAAGAAACTCTGGGTACGCCGGCAATACCTTTGCTGGTAAGCATAAGTGCAAGCATCATTATAATCTGCTGATTTAAATCGAGGTTGATTCCGACGATTTGTGAAGAAAATAAGACAGCCATTGCAAGATATAAAGTACTTCCGTCGAGGTTAAAGGTGTAACCGGTAGGCATTACAAAACCTACAATATTTTTGGGAACTCCAAATTTTTCCATAATTTCAATTGCTTTTGGAAAAGCCGCCTCGGAACTTGCTGTGGTAAAAGCAAGCAGAGCTGGTTCTTGTATAGCTTTAATAAGATTTCTAAAAGATATTCTGGCATATTTGCAGGCGATAAATAATACAAGCAAAACAAAAACTGCAAGTGCAGTGTATAGTGAAAATATCACTTTTGCGTAATTTTTGAGAATTGAAAGTCCGTTATCACCTACAGTTGCCGCAATAGCACCAAATATACCCAAAGGGGCAAAGTACATTACATATTCGGTAAATTTGAACATGATTTGTGAAACGGAGTTAAGAACATCCATAACAGGTTTTGCGGTTTTTCCCACAGTACACATTGCAATAGCAAAAAAGATTGAAAATACGACTATTTGTAAAAGATTACCGTCAGACATTGCTTGAATTATACTTGTCGGGAAAATGTTCATAACCATATCCGATATTGATGTATGTGCGTTAGTCACTGCCATTAATCCGGCTTCGTTAATCAATCGCGGGTTATTGACAATTGATTCGGAAACAAATCCCGTGCCCGGCTTAAATATATTTGACATGGTTAAACCTATTATAAGAGCCAGAGTTGTTACTACTTCAAAGTATATGACCGTCTTAAGGCCTATTTTACCCAGGCTTTTTATATCACCTTGACCTGCAATTCCAACTACAAGTGTCGCAAACAGCAATGGCGCTATAATCATTTTTACCATTCGTAAAAAGATTACGGCAAACGGGCGCATTTTTACCGCAAAATCAGGGGCAAAATGTCCCACTAAAACACCTAAAATTAGTGCTATAAATATTAAGGCTGTTAGTTTTGAATGTTTCAAAGAAATTTCCTCCACTATATTATATCATAAACAAAAGAAATGGATTAATC
Organism: uncultured bacterium; assembly: GCA_949299935.1. Lineage (GTDB taxonomy): Bacteria > Cyanobacteriota > Vampirovibrionia > Gastranaerophilales > Gastranaerophilaceae > SIG32. The sequence goes on from CASGCE010000036.1 coordinate 42,050, forward strand.
CAGTTTGAATTGGTTGAATTTTTTAACAGTTAATTTTTTACTTATATTCATTAAGCACCCTCGAGCAAGAGTCAGGTAAGGTTTGGGTGATGGTTAGTTAAGAGTTTGGAGGGATAGTATGTATGTTGTTTAGAAATTGTTTTGGAATCTGTCTAACTTGAGGTTCTTACCCGAATTTTTTGCAAAGCTCATTGATAAATTCATCTCCTCTTTGTATGTAAGAGGAGATGGCGATAATTTGAAGTCATACTGAAAGCCCAACCCATAGACTAAAAGCTGAAACATACCTGTTTTATGTAAAATTAAGGCAGGCAATCCCAATAAGTTTTTGTGTTGTCGTCCGGACAAATATTGTAATAGGCATACCAGCTACAACCGAGTCCGTTGCCGATTTGATTGGAGTTTTTTCTGCATGGGTTACCCTTTTGTCCGGCTGTAGCTATACAAGAAGAATAACTTTGTCCTCCCGCTGGGTACTTTTCTGCACAATCAGAAATCATATTTTCAATCTCGTCGTCTGTGTAGGTTGATTTCTGTTTTATAGGTTGCAAATAATCATTTTTATCAATCAAAAATGTAAATATATCATGTCCCAAGGCATTAGGTCCTTTGTTTGGCCCATTCATATCAAATGTGAAACCAAGTTCCCCGGAATTAATTTTTATATCATAGCAAGTCCCGTCAGCAAGGAGTTTTTGAGGTTTTACAACTGCACCTATATCAACATAAGTCTTATTTTGCTTATTATACGTAAGTACATCTTGCTCATATTCACAAGTACCTATCACTTTAAAATATTTATTGAACAGCGCTTTGCACTCAGTAGAATTATAGTATCCTTCTGTTCTATTATATATTGTACAATACTTGTTAAAATTTAAGTTTGTTTCACCTTTGGCAAGCAATACTGCTTGTGAAATTTCGGCATATTTTTTCATAAATTGGGTTTTCAAAACACTTTGCTGGTATTTAGCGATTAAATTTGGTATAGTCAAAGCAGCGACAATGCCAATAATACCTAGTGTAATAAGCACCTCAGCCAGGGTAAAACCATTAAAACCTACGCACGGTGGAAGTATCGGGGGGGGGTGACTATCTGAACCGCTTTTTTAGTAATTGTTTTCATCTAATCCTCCTTTTCTTTCAATTAAATATCATTTTTGATATTTTGTCAACGCTGTTAATTAACCGTACTTAAAGGTTTTTAAAGTAGTCTTTATCATATAAAGCTTTATGTGTACAACCTGCACCATTCATATCACTTGTTGAGGTTTCAGAACAGAAAGTTTCCTCGTCGAAATATGTATCTTCAGCACCCATAGGCATAAGTATACCGTTATTTCTGACCTCAAACATGAATAAATCTACTCCGAGCCGGTTTGGTTTCTTGTGTAACCCGTTTATATCCACAGATATAAAGTCCAAATCATTATTTTCAATAAGAATTAATGTTCCGTCATTCAGTATAAATTGACCGTCATCAAAAAATTGCATATCTATTGGGCTTGTGTCATTCACATTTCGATAAGTTTCAGAGTTGGTTGTTCCGGTTTGATAGCTGTTATTTTTTACGCATGCAGTTTCATTTCCTGTTTCATCATAACCGAATCCGCAATCAACGGCTATTTTAAAATATGGCATAATTGCAGCCTTAAGCCTTCTCGCTGATATGTTATTAATCATAACAGGAATACCGTTATCTACCTGGTATAACTTAAATGCTTGATTTAAAAGAGAATATGATCTTTTAAGCTGTGACTGAAGTACTTTGTTTTGTTGATTTTGAACAATTGTCGGAATGGTTAAAGCTGCTACAATTCCTATAACGCCAAGTGTTATCAACACTTCTGCCAAAGTAAAAGCCCAAATACCCCTATAATTTCTATCTTTCATGGTTTAATTATAGCTTTAATTTTGTTACATGTCAAATTTTTTTATGTTAATGCTTACTAAAAAAAATTAACTTGTGTTACAGTTTTGACATGCTGTTGCAAGCAGTAAAAAACTGATGTAAAATTATATAACGGTCATGCTTTTTGCATGATTTAGGGATATTACATAATTATACTAAAAATAAATTAAAGGCTATGGAGGTTGTCGTGGTGGAAAATAGTTCTACGTGTGTTGAAGATTTATGCTTATCCGAAAACGCGATAAAAGTTCTTGAAAAAAGATATCTGAAACGTGATAAAGAGGGCAATTGTATAGAGAAACCGGCGGATATGTTCAGACGTGTTGCAAAATCTATTGCAGAAGGTGATTATAAATTTGGAGCAAATCAGTCTGATGTTGACAAGCTTACGGACAGGTTTTACAAATCAATAACAAATTGTTATTTCATGCCGAATTCTCCGACTCTGATGAATGCAGGTCGTGAATTAGGTCAGCTTGCTGCGTGTTTTGTTTTGCCCGTAGAGGATTCTTTGGAAGGGATTTTTGAAACCGTTAAAAATACTGCATTAATTCATAAATCAGGCGGCGGAACAGGTTTTTCATTTTCAAGACTAAGACCTAAGAACAGTGTTGTCAGATCAACGATGGGTGTTTCATCCGGTCCGGTATCTTTCATGGAAGTATTTAATGCCGCAACCGAGGCTGTTAAGCAAGGTGGTACCCGACGCGGTGCAAATATGGGAATTTTAAGAGTTGATCACCCTGATATTCTTGACTTTATTGAATGCAAATCTGATAATAACAAGTTAAATAACTTCAATATTTCCGTTGCGGTTACTGATAAATTCATGGAAGCATACATAAACGGTACTGATTATGATTTGGTTAATCCGCAAAATAATCAGGTTGTCGGAAGATTAAGTGCTAAAAAAGTTTTTGACATGATTGTTGATGGAGCCTGGAGAAACGGCGAGCCGGGTATTGTTTTCATAGATAAAATGAATGCCGATAACCCGACACCGCTAATAGGTCAAATTGAATCAACAAATCCTTGCGGAGAGGTTCCTTTATTGGCTTATGAGGCTTGTAACTTAGGTTCAATTAATTTAGGCAGAATGGTTAAGGAAACCTCAAGCGGCTGCGAAGTTGATTGGGATTTGTTAGCTGAAACAACAAGAACGGCGATCAGATTTTTGGATAACGTAATTGCTGTAAATAACTATCCGTTGCCGCAAATTTCCGAAATGGTTCAAAATAACAGAAAAATCGGACTTGGTGTTATGGGTTGGGCAGATATGCTCATGAAAATGGGTATTTCCTATGCTTCCGAAGAAGGTACGAAACTTGCTTCTCAAGTGATGGAATTCATTGATTATGAATCTAAGTGTGAATCTATTGAACTTTCAAAAGAGCGCGGAAGATTTAATAATTTTCAAGGCAGCGTCTATGACAGTGATTACTATTTGTATAACAAATACAAAGGTAAATCTGCCGGTAAAATTTCTGATGAACAATGGAAAAAACTGGATATACAAATCAAACAGTACGGAATCAGAAATGCTACTACAACATGTATTGCACCTACAGGTACAATTTCAATGATTGCAAACGCTTCAGGCGGTGTGGAACCTTTGTTTGGGCTTGTATTTTCAAGATTAATTATGGATGGCACCGAAATGCTTGAGATTAACCCTATTTTCAAGGATTACATGGTTTCCCACGGTTTGTACTCCGAAGAATTAATGAAGCAGATAGCAAAAGACGGTTCAATTGCACATATTGACGGAATTTCTGATGCTATTAAACATATTTTTGTCACGGCACACGATGTTTCTCCATACTGGCACGTTAAAATGCAGGCTGCATTCCAGCTTCATACTGATAATGCCGTCTCTAAAACAGTGAATTTTGAAGAACATGCTACAAGAAAAGATATTGAAGAAGCATATATTCTGGCTTATAAAAATAACCTTAAGGGTATTACTGTATACAGAAATAATTCAAGACAATTCCAACCTATGAATTTGGATGATAAAAAAAAGACAGAGGAAAAGGTTGAAGAAGTTGTTGAGGAAATTTCTGAGGAACCTACAGGCGAAATTAAAACAGTAAAATGTCCTGAATGCGGAAATGAAATCAAAATGGCTGAGGGGTGTTTTATATGTCTGAAATGCGGTTATTCAGGATGTTCATAGACTTATCCTTTAAATGAAAGAGAGTTGCAAAAAGAGTGCCTTTTAAAGGTGCTCTTTTTATGTTAATATATGTAACAAAAATTTGTTTTTTTTAGCAAAAAAAATCATGTTCAGTGCTTAATGCTAACAGAAGGTAAAAAATATTAGAAAGGGTTAAAATGTCAATAACAGCAATTCCGGGCTTCAATGTCCAAAAAGTAGGTAAAGATAAATATGCAGTTTCAGTAGATAATGGAAATACGGGTGCGGTTTTATTAAATAAGGCTCAACTAAAAGAATTTGCTGATGTCTATGGTGTACCTGTAAAAGATAATTCGAAAACTAAAAAAGTTGTAGGTTTAGCAGCTGCAGGTTTAGCTGTTGCAGGTGCTGTAGCGGCTGGGATCGTATACCGTAAAGATATTTCAAGAGTATTTAAAAATTTAAAAGAAATCAAGCCACAAGAAGTTTTTAACACTATAAAGACAAAGACAGTTGATGCCGCAGGCAAAATTAAAGATGATACAGTTAATGCTGCAAAAGCAGTCAAAGAAAAGGGTGCTGTGTGGTATAATAAGGTTGTAGATTTTGCAAAAAGGGTTTGGAAGGTTGTTAAAGAATTTTTTGTGGGTAGTTTTGAAAGAGTAAAAGGTTTGTTTAAAAGTACTAAATAAGGAGTTAACAACGCTTATCCGAGAGATGCAAAAGGCAGATTTGTAAAAGTTAAATAGTCAAAAATATATAAAGTGAAAATACCGCTAAGGCGGTATTTTTTTGTGTTATAATTTTTCAGGTGAGGGATTATGATAACTGAGATTAAAAACAAAACTGTACAAGATATTGTAAAAGAAACTGATTTAAAACATATAGCGATAATAATGGATGGTAACCGTAGGTGGGCAAAGGAAAAGAATCTACCGTCTGCTATGGGACATAAAAAGGGAGTAGCTGCTTTGAAAGCTACTGTTAAGGCTTGTCATAAATTCGGTGTAAAATATTTGACAGTTTACGCTTTTTCTACTGAAAATTGGAACAGAAAGCCGGAAGAAGTCGCATTTTTGATGGATTTACTTGCAAATACTATAAAAAATGAACTGAAAGAACTTCATGAAAATGGGGTTGTGATAAATTTCATCGGAGATTTAACAAGATTAAATCCCAAATTGCAGAAAATATTGTATGATGCTATGGATTATACAAAAGATAATCGGGGTGTAAGGTTGCAGATAGCATTTAATTACGGTTCAAGAGATGAGATAGTTAATGCTGTAAAAGGTATAATAAATAAAGGTGTAAGCCCTGAGAATATAACTGAAGATTTAATATCAAAAGAACTATATACCCAAAATATACCTGATCCTGATTTGCTAATAAGGACGGGTGGTGAGATGAGGGTTTCAAATTATCTTTTGTGGCAGATAGCATATTCGGAAATATTGGTAACAAAGCAATATTGGCCGGAATTTGACGAAAAATCATTAACAGATGCGATTTTTGAATTTGGCAACAGACAAAGACGGTATGGTAAGTGATGAAAATTGTTTTTGCAACAGGGAACTTAAATAAATTAAAAGAAATAAATGAAATTTCGGATGGAAGCGGTATAGAATTTATACTGCCGGAAGGTGATTTTAATCCTGAAGAAAATGGTAAGACATTTGAAGAAAATTCTTACATAAAGGCGAAGGCGGCTAACAAAATTTCACGCAAAATGTCGTTAGCGGATGATTCGGGATTATGTATTGAAGCACTTAAAGGGGCGCCCGGATTATATTCTGCACGTTATGCCGGTACTCAACAGCAAAAAATTGATAAAATTTTAAAAGAGCTTGAGCATTCAACCAATAGGAAAGCAAAATTTGTCTGTGTAATGACGCTTTTGGATGAAAATGGTGAAGTAATTCACGTGTCAAAGGGTGAATGTCACGGAGAAATTGCGCTTAAACAGTCAGGCATAAACGGTTTTGGTTACGATCCTATTTTTATTGTTGAAAATACGGGCAAAACTATGGCGGAAATGCCTGAGTACGAGAAAAATAAGATTTCGCACAGAGGTAAAGCTTTGAGTGATATGTTATCCTATATATGCTCAAGGCTATAATTTTTGTATAAAAATACTATTGCAAAGCTTATTTTTTTTTGTTACGATTTTTCTACAAAATAACATTTTTCGTCAGGGGAGAGCTAATGAAAAAAAACATAATAATCGTATTAATAGTCATAGTTGCTGCAATTTTTTTACGATACATTTCCGGTGTATTTGGAGAGTATATTAATACAAGAAATATGAAAATGAAGCCCGCACCTAGTGTTCAAGTAGAGCCAATAGGAGAAAAAGAAATTATAAGGAGTATTCAGGCACCGGGTCGTGTTACATCAAAATATCAGGTAAATGTTCTTGCTCGTATAGCCGGATACTTACAAAAGAGTTATTTCAAGGAAGGTGATTATGTTAAGGAAGGCCAAGTTTTATTTCAAATAGAGCCAAACGAATTTATAAACACCGTGAATGTGGCAAAAGCGAATGTTGCGAATACAAAAGCTCAGCTTGAGTATGCAGAAAAACAGCTTGCTCGGGCAAGTGAGCTAGTAAAAAAAGATTATATAGCAAAAGCACAATATGATCAGATTTTATCGCAAAGAGATGCGCTAAGAGCTCAACTTGCTTCAGCTCAGGCAGCGTATCAAGATAGTCAAAGAAATTACGGATATACTATGGTAAAATCTCCGGTAAACGGTAGAGTAGGTATAATCACGGTAACTGTGGGGAATTACGTTTCACCATCTTCGGGGCCTTTAACAACAATTAACAGCACTGACCCTATTTATGTGACTTTCCCGCTTGATTCGAATGATTTTGATACACTTGCAAAAGCTGATATGCAAAATTACAAAAACAGAAAAGTGGAATTGTATTTTAACAATGGAGAAAAATATGAATTTGACGGAGTTCAGGACTTTTTAGACAACAAAATTGACCAAACTACCGGTACCGTAACCCTTCGTGCAACCTTTAAAAATCCTAATAATAGACTTCTTCATGGAGAATTTGTTACCATAAAATTGTATTCAAATAACAAGGTAAAGGTTCCGGTTGTTCACCAGGCTGCAGTACAGGAGAATCAAGCAGGTAAATATGTTTATAAACTTGATGAAGATGATTTACCAAGGTTAACATATATCAAAGTCAGTCAACAAAGTGGTGATTATTGGGTTGTAACTGAAGGGTTAAATGTAGGTGATCGAGTAATAACAGATGGTTTACAAAAAGTGACTCCAGGTCATCCTGTAACTATTGTAACACCCGAAGAAATGACAAAAATTAAAAAACAGGAAACACAATTAAAAAAAGGATAAATAATGTCAGAGAATTCAGAGAATTTATTCATAAAACGACCTAAGCTTGCCATAGTAATTTCCTTGGCAATCATGTTGGCAGGTATGCTTATGATAACAACATTGCCGCTTGAGGAATATCCTTCAATAACTCCGCCGCAGGTTGTCGTAAGTGCTACATATGCAGGTGCGAGTTCTGATGTTGTTGAATCCACAATTGCAGCCCCTGTTGAAGCCCAGTTAAACGGTGTTGAGAACATGATATACATGTCATCAACTTCTCAAAATGGATCTTATCAATTAACTTTATATTTTGATATCGGTTCGGATCCGGATATGGCAGTGGTAAATGTGCAAAATCAATTACAATTAGTTACTCCGCGTTTGCCGGAAGAAGTAAGAAGATACGGTTTGACCGTAAAAAAATCAACCGGTGGTCCGGGTATCTTGATGATATCCGTTAATTCCCCTACAGGTACTTATGATAATCTTTACATTGCAAACTATGCCGCAATATACATTAAAGATGAACTGGCACGTATAAAAGGTGTGGGTAAAGTTCAGGTATTTGGCTCTACTGAATATTCAATGAGAATTTGGCTTGATGCAAATAAAATGGCTAGCCTTGGAGTTTCAACAAAAGAAGTTGCGGATGCAGTTCAAGCACAAAATACGCAGTCACCTGCAGGAGATTTAGGTGTTGAACCGATGAAGGATCCTCAGATGATTAAGCTTACAATGCGAACTCGTGGTCGTCTTGAAGATCCTAAAGAATTTGAAGAAATTGTTGTAAGGTCAAAACCTGACGGATCTCAGATTAAGCTTAAAGATATTGCAAGAGTAGAATTAGGTGCCGAAAGTTATTCATATTTTTCAAGAATAGGTGGTAAAAATGCTGCTATTATTTCTGTAAGTCAACTACCTGAGGCAAACGCTATTGACTTATCCAACAAAATCCAAAAGAAAATGGAAGAATTAAGTAAAGGTTTCCCTCAGGGTATTGAATACGAAATTCAACACGATGAGACAGAATTTGTGCGAGAATCAATTAATGAGGTTATCCACGCAATTGCTCTTGCAATTTTATTGGTTGGGCTTGTTACATATATGTTTTTAGGTAGTATGCGTGCTGCGTTTATACCATTTTGTGCCATACCGGTTTCGTTAATCGGTGTGTTTATATTTATGAATTTGTTGGGATTTTCAATTAACCTTTTAATATTGTTTGCACTTGTATTGGCGGTAGGTTTGGTTGTTGATGATGCCATTGTTGTATTGGAAAATACCCAGCGTCATATTCAAGAAGGTAAAAGTCAAAAATCTGCAACTGAAATTACTATGAAAGAGGTTTTTGGTGCTGTTTTGGCAACATCATTGGTTTTGATGGCCGTGTTCGTTCCTGTATCATTTATGACCGGTATTACAGGTCAAATGTTTCGACAATTTGCTTTGTGTATAGCGTCTTCAATAGGTTTGTCAACTCTTGTTGCATTAACATTATCTCCTGCGTTATGTTCTATGATTTTAAAATCAGAAGATGAAAAAGCCGATTTTGCATTTATTCAAAAATTTGATGATTGGTTCAATGATATTAGAGATAAATATCTTGAAGGTGCAAGTTTATTCATTAATTCAGCAAAACTTACTTTGGGTGTGTTGTTTGGTATTGTCGTATTTGTATTGTTCATGTTTAATATTATTCCAACAGGCTTTTTACCCTCTGAAGATAGGGGTGCAATTTTCACGCAAATTCAATTACCTGACGGTTCTTCTGCTTCCAGAACAAGTATGGTGGCAAATGAAATTGAAGAAAGAATCTTAAAAATAAAGGGCGTTGAAACAACTATAACTATGGTAGGTTTTAACGGTGAAAATACAGCCTTTATAGTTGCACAATTGCAGCCTTGGTCAAAACGAAAATCAAAAGAAGAATCTGCTGAGGGTATTCTTAGAATAATGCGGAGTGAATTTTCTAATTATCCGTCTGCTACTATTGCATCTTTTTCACCTCCTGCAATTTCCGGTTTAGGTATGTTCGGCGGGTTTGAGTATCAACTTTTGGACAAAGGCAATCGAGATGCCCAAGAGCTTTACGATGAGGCATTAAAGTTGCTTTCTGCGGCAAATAAAAATCCTAACTTCAGTATGGTTTACACGTCATTTACTTCTAATATGCCACAGTTGCTGCTTAATATAGATGTGGCTAAAGCTATGGCGCAAGGTGTTGAAATTTCGGAGATTTACAATGCATTGGCAGCTTATTTTGGAAAGTCCTATATAAATGATTTCAATAAATACGGTCGTGTTTATCGTGTCTATATGCAAGCTGATAGTGAATTCAGGGCAAAGCCTGGTGATATTGATAAAATATTTGTAAAAAACAATTATGGTACAATGGTTCCGATAACTTCAGTATTAAAAATAGACAATATTGTTGGGCCATACAGTAGAACAAGATTCAATATGTATCCATCGATTACCATAAACGGTTCTGCACGCGAGGGTGTATCTTCAGGCCAAGCAATGGCAATTATGGAAAAATTGTCAGATGAAGTTTTACCCAAAGATATAGGTTATGCGTGGTCAGGTACTTCACTTCAAGAGCATGAATCGTCCGGTCAGATTGGACCTATTTTAGCTATGTCAATTGTTTTTGTGTATTTGTTTTTAGTAGGTTTATATGAAAGCTGGATGCTACCGATTGCAGTTCTTTTGGTTTCTCCTGTAGCACTTGTCGGAGCATTATTCTTTCAGTATGTGGCAGGTTATTCACTTGATTTGTATTCTCAAATCGGGCTTGTAATGCTTTTGGGTTTAAGTACAAAACAGGCCATTTTGATTATTGAGTTTGCTAAAGATGCTCACGAACAGGGGTTACCAATACGTGAATCCGCAATTCAGGCTGCGAAACTGAGATTCCGTGCTGTTATGATGACAAATATTGCTTTTATCTTGGGTTTGTTACCTCTGGTATTCGCAAAAGGTGCGGGTGCTGCCAGTCGGCATTCGGTCGGTATGACTGTATTCGGCGGGATGATTGCCGTTGCATTTATAGGTACATTCCTTGTCCCTGCTTTTTACGTCATTATTGAAGAAAGTAAAGTTAATATAGCAAGAAAAGTTAATAAAGGCAAAAGATAATGCTGAGAAAATTATTACTTATAGGTTTCATATTGAATATATTTGTTCCCGCTGTATTTGCCCACAGTGATATTGGTAATGAAATATTGGACAAAGAATTTCCCAAGTCTGAAAAAGTTTTGCCCAGTAATACTGGTGGGTCTGACTACATAATTTCAGGTTCTGTAGAAAAGAATATCGATTTAACACTTGAAAATTGCATAGAATTAGCCTTGGGAAACAATCCTCAAATTAATGCGGCATTTCAGGATATATTGGCTTCTGATGCACGTATCAAACAGGTTTGGTCAAATTATTTCCCTCAATTAAGTTGGCAAACAGGTTACACCAGAATTAGGCAGCTTCAATTGTCCGATGCTTTAGGCAGAAATTTGACATTTAATTATTATATCCTCGGTCAAGTTACTTTACAACAGATGCTGTATGACTTTGGTGTGACTCAAAATCAAGCCACAATAAGACGTTTGGATTATGAGGGGTATAAAGCTTCACTGACTTCGGTTATTAACGATGTAATTTATCAGACAAAAGATGCTTATTATGCTCTTTTATTCGCGTACGAAAATCGTCGTGTTGCTCAAGATACGGTTGACAAATTTCAGCTCTTTTACGACCAAGCAAAAGCTTTTTACGAGATTGGTATGAATCCTAAAGTTGATGTGACGATTGCAGAGTCAAATCTCAGCAGTGCTAAACTTAAGCTTATTCAGGCAGATAACGGCGTTAATTTAGCAATTGCTAAATTAAACAATGTTATGGGGGTGCCATTCATTGACAAGTATAATGTTATGGATAAATTGCAGTATCAGCCGTTAAATTTAACCTTCAATGCCGCTGTTGACATCGCAAGAGAAGCAAGACCCGAATTACGTTTAGCTGAAATTAAAGTTGAAACCGCCAATCAAACTATTAAACTTGTTAAGAAATCATTCTACCCGACATTATCCATTGAAGGTCAACTCCAATTCGGCGGTAAAAGTTGGACTTCTAATCACGGTTATAACTTGGGTGGGTATCTCAATTTCCCGACGGTTAACGGTATGCTTATAAGAAACGAAATAAAAGAGGCTCGCTACCTTTATGACAAGGAACTTGCCAATGCACAAAATACTCAAAACCAGATTTATTTGGAGATTCAAAACGCATTTTTAACTTTGGAGGAAAAGAAAAATCAAATGCCTGTAGCATTGTTACAGGTGAAACAAGCTAAAGAAAATTATGAGCTTTCCTATGGAAGATACAGAGTCGGTGAAGCTAGTCCCACGGAATTGAAAGATTCACAAATTATGTACGAAAATGCTCAACTAACCTATTATCAAGCTCTTTATGAATATAATTCCGCTAAGGCCGGATTGGAAAAAGCTGTAGGGAAAAATATTATTTCTGATGAAGATGTCATTGAACTCGAAGATTAAATTTTGACAAAAATTTATACATGTATTACAATAGTATGGTATAAAGGAGGAAGCATATGAAACTGGCAAGAGTTTTTTTTTCGTAACGGGGGGGGGCGACTCCTCTAAGTAGGAATAGCAAGGGTTTTGACCCAATCAATATTATGCGCTATAATTCAAATATGAAGAATTATAGTTTGGTAAAAGGCTTTACCTTGGCGGAGGTATTGATAACGATAGGAATAATCGGAGTAGTTGCGGCACTTACGATACCTACGTTAATAAAGAATTATCAGGAAAAAGTCATGGTATCGAAGGTAAAGCAGGCGCATTCGCAATTGATGAATGCGATACAGTTATATGTTGCCCAAAACAATTGTCAAAATATATTATGCTTGTTCGATACAAAAAAGACATCAGATGAAGTAGCGGCGGAGTTAGCGACAGTAATAAGAAAAGCGCAGGTATGTACATCTGCTGATGCTTCAAAAAAATATTGTAAATATTATAGTCTTAAGAACAATAAACCGACGTATAAAGTAGATGGTGTATATGCTGCAAGTGATGGTATGACTACTGCGGGTCGAATATATTTACCCAATGGTATGATTTTTGGTATAAGGCAGCGTTCTGAATGTCCGAGTATTGATGTGTCAATTATTAGAGATGAGAATGGTTATGAAATAAATCGTGTAGAAACTGTTAAGAGCACTTGTGCATATGTTTACATTGATATTAACAATATACAAGGTCCAAACCAATTCGGAGCGGATGTTCATAGGTATGACGTTAAACTTACCGGTAAAATAGAGCCGTACTATAAAGATTTGTTAAACAATGCGCTTTTATATAACAAAATTGAATATACACCTTATAATATCGGCGATCCGGTTGAATAGATTTTTATTACATCGGTTCTGTTTTTTGTTCTCTAAGATGGTTCCAAAACGATCTTATTGTTTGCATTAAAGAGTATTGTAAACAAATCTTTACAATCACTCTTCCTAAAAGGCAATTTTTTGTTAGGTATATACTTTATATATACAAGAAGAGGATAATTTTTAGAAAGAGAGCAATTATGATTGAAACAACAGCCAATTCACACAATAATACCGCAGGTAACGGACAGTTTGGAACATTAATTCGCAAAAGAAATAAAAGAAAATCTAATATTGGTTTTTCTGTCGAGGATTACTGTTATCTTGAAAAAACCGATAGAAGAATGCGTTTTAATAACTCAAAGGACCCTATTTTTTATGTATTCGATTGCATTGAAAACCGACCAATTAAGACTTTGGCAAAAGAATTTGTAAAAGACTCGTTCTTTGAAATTGCAAACTTCGTTTCAAAAGTTGTTGCTTAAATTGATAGGATAAAGGAAATAAACTAAACGACTCCGGTCGTTTTTTTTATGTTATAATATGTTACGAAAGGTTGGTATTTAGATGCAGAGAATTGTATCCGGCATGCGTTCAACAGGTCGATTACACTTAGGACATTACCTCGGTGTAATACAAAATTGGGTTGAGCTTCAAGATAGCAATGAATGTTATTTTTTTGTAGCTGATTGGCATGCATTAACTACCAGATATGATAATACAAAAGATTTACGTCAAGATGTCGTTGATGTGGTTATAGATTGGTTAGCATCGGGAATTAATCCCGAAAAATCAACTATATACGTCCAGTCATTAATTCCTGAAATTGCCGAATTAAATATATACTTGAGTATGGTTACTCCGCAAAATTGGGTTGAACGCGACCCTACTTTGAAGGATATGGCTAAAATTTTAAGAGAGAAAGAGACTTCGAATTCTCAAATAAGTTACGGACTTATGGGCTACCCTGTTTTGATGAGCGCCGATATTATGATGCTTAATGCGACGGCTGTTCCTGTAGGTATTGATCAGGTAGCACATATCGAGATTACGCGTGATATAGTCAGAAGGTTTAATAACATATATAAAACTGATTTTTTCAATGAACCAACACCTGTGCTCAATCATTGTTCATTGATATGCGGGCTTGACGGGAATAAGATGAGTAAATCCTATAACAACGATATAAAAATTTCTGATACGGAGGAGGTTACTGCTAAAAAAATTATGACGGCAATAACTGACAGAAACCGCATTCGCCGTGATGATCCGGGACATCCTGAGCAGTGTGAAGTCGCTTTTAAATACTGGCAAATTTTTGGTAATGATGAACAGATTGACGCCGTAAAATGTGAGTGTGAAAAAGGTTTACGCGGTTGTGCGGATTGCAAAAGACAATTAGGAATGCTTGTAAACGAGCGTTTAAATGATATTCGTGAGCGTCGACTTTATTATGAGGCTCACCTTAATGAGGTTCACCAAATTATCCGAAATGGTTCGGATAAAACACGAGCTGAAGCTAAAAAAGTTTTGTATGAAGTTAAAAATATTATTGGAATGTATTAATATAAGGAGGATTTTATGATGGTTGCAAGAACCTTTAACGGGGGGGGGCGACTCCTCTAAGTAGAAATAACAAGGGTTTTGACCCAATCGATATAATGTGCTATAATTCAAATATGAAGAATTATAGTTCAAGAAAAGGTTTTACCTTAGCGGAGGTATTAATAACGATAGGAATAATCGGAGTAGTTGCGGCACTTACGATACCTACGTTAATAAAGAATTATCAGGAAAAAGTTATGGTATCGAAGGTAAAGCAGGCGCATTCGCAGTTAATGAATGCGATACAGTTGTATGTTGCCAAAAACAATTGTCAAAATATGTTATGCTTGTTTGATACAAAAAAGACATCAGATGAAGTAGCGGCGGAGTTAGCGACCGTAATAAGGAAAGCGCAGGTATGTACATCTGCTGATGCTTCAAAAAAATATTGTAAATTCTATGAGTTTAAGTCAAATACTCCTTATATAGTAGATGGTGTATATGCTTCAGGTGATGGTATGACTACTGCGGGTCGAATATATTTACCCAATGGTATGATTTTTGGTATAAAGCAGCAGTCAGCTTGTCCAAGAACTGTTGTGTCAATTATTAGAGATGAGAACGGTTATGAAATAGACCGTATAGAAAAAGTTACTGTTACTTGTGCTATTGTTTATGTTGATATTAACAATACACAAGGTCCAAACCAATTCGGAGCGGATGTTCATAGGTATGACGTTAAACTTACCGGTAAAATAGAACCGTATCAGAAGGATTTGTTAAACAATGCGCTTTTGTATAACAAAATTGAGTATACTCCATATAACATAGGTGATCCCGCAGAATGATACCGGCATGATAACTAAATCCCCTTTTCGGGGGATTAATTGTCATGCTTAATACTATTGATTTATCTTATTCAGGTGTGTAAAATAGTACTAAGGAATAAGGGGAGAAAAAGATGATTATTGATAAGAAAAAACTTATTATCTCAGTTCTTTCACTAATTGGGATTGCAACTACGATAAAACTCGCGGTTATATACTATAATGCAAATTTTAACCCATATGCTCTGTCAAGTTTCTGTTCAGTAAATGATTTTATAGACTGTGACGGTATTGCCAAAACAACTGAATCCCAATTTTTTGGAATTCCATTAGCTTATTGGGGAATGTTTTTGTATGCATTCATTTTTTTGATGCTTTTTGTTGATAAGTTTAAAAATGTTAAATATTTGAAATTTTTAGAGGTTTTCAAAAATCCGTATTCATACATAGCAGCGCTGGGTTTAATTTCTTTTATAATATCAATAATATTGCTCTGTCTGAGTCTTTTTGAGATTAAGAAGCTTTGTGTACTATGTGCGTTTACTTATATATTAAACCTTTTAATTGGTATTGTTGCGGCATACGGTATAGGATTTATGGCATCTTTTAAACAGAGTTTTATTGATTTTAAAGACGCTTTGAAGGTTAAATCTTACGCAATTGCATTTGGTATTTTAGTGTTGATTGCAGCTGTATTTTTAACATATACTAATGTATCGTACATTTTTGTTCCGCAATTAAAACGGCAAAAAGATTTTAAAGAGTTTACCCAAGCTAAAAAAAATAAATATGCTGTATCCGGAAACCTTTTGGGACAAGAAAATTCTGCTGTTGAATTGCATACATATACTGATTATCGCTGCCCGATGTGTTTTGCATATAATATTATGATTCATAAGCTTGCAAAAGAAATGAAAAATGTGAAGATTATTCATCACAACATGCCTTTGGATACGGAATGTAATAAATATTTACGCAGGGAATTCCATAAGGGTTCTTGTACGATGGCAAAATATGCTATAGCAGCTGAAAAACAGGGTAAATTTTGGGATATGAATAATCTTTTATTTGAAAAACAACCTAATACAGAAAAAGAAATTATTGACATTGCCAAAAAACTTAATCTCGATGTGAATAAACTTCAGGATGATGCAAACAGTTTAGAAACAATGCATAGGATACAATCGGATATTGATGAGGCATATTCTATGGGGATAAACGGTACTCCGAGTACAGCGATCAAAGGTGAAGCAAAAGTCGGAATGAAGCCATATTTAGAACTTAAACAATGGGTAATCGATGAAGGCGGAATCGAAAAATAAAATAATTTTGCATGCTTGTTGTGCGATATGCTCGGGTTATCCTATAAATTTGTTGAAGGATATGGGATATATCCCTGTTGTATATTTTTATAATCCGAATATTTATCCTGAAATTGAATATCAAAAACGTCTTGAGGCAGAACGTGTTATGTGTAAAGCCGCTGATTGCGAATTAATTGTGGGGGATTATGAGCAGGAGGAGTTTTATAAAGCTGTAAAAGGTTTGGAAAATGAGCCGGAAAAAGGTCGGCGCTGTGATAAATGTTTTGAATTGCGACTTTCTAAAACGGCATTGTTAGCTAAAAGTATGGGCATTAATATGTTTACTACCTCGATTGTCATAAGCCCGCATAAAAATTTTCAAAAAATTACTGCGATTGGTCAAAAAATTGCTCAGAAATATAATTTGGAATATAAAGCCATAGATTTTAAGAAGAAAGACGGTTTTTTAAAAACTAATAAAATATCCAAAGAGTTAAATTTGTACAGGCAAAATTACTGTGGATGCGTGTTTAGCAAATGTTCATAGTATAATATTGTCAGGAAGATAAAAATGCATGAATTGTTATCACAGATAAATAATATATTCCAGAGCATGGGAGTGCAGGGTCTTGCTTTAAATTCTTTTATTGAGAGTTTTTTCCTGGTACCTCCGCCGGATATATTGCTGGTGGCCATGGATTTGGCTAAACCTGAAAAAGCTTTGTATTACGCAACTGTTTGTACTATCTTCTCTGCATTGGGAGGTGTTGTGGGTTATCTGATAGGGCTTTGGGGTGGACGACCGGTATTTAATTTTTTATTTAAAAATAAACACGAACAGTTTGATAATGTGGAAAGGTTATATAATAAATATGGTGCAATAGCAGTTTTCTTTTCAGCATTTACACCAATCCCTTATAAAATATTTACTATCGCAAGCGGTATTTTATATATGAATTTCCCTCAATTTATAGTTGCCAGTTTTTTAGGCAGAGGGTTGCGTTTTTACCTTGTAAGTATTTTTCTTATGATATTCGGTGAAACAATTAGGCAGTATATTGAACTTGTTATTATCATTGCGACGATTTTAATTATATTATTTTTTGTTATTTTGTATAAAAAACGATACATTTTTAAATAATTTCATTTATTTATATTAGTAAATATTATTAAAAATGTTATATAATTGATTTATGAAAGCAAATCATTATATAAAAATAAAAAGGGTTGAATGTATGAAAAAAACATTATTATTACTTTTATCAATATTATTACTGGGTACATCGGTATACGCCGCTGTTGGCAAAGAAACTAAAGGACCATTTGGTTATAATTTGTACGATGACATAACAAGAAAGCCCAATGCAAAGTCTGCCAAGCAGGATAATGAATCAGCAAAGGTTGTGAAAGAATTTTACGGTGATAGCACTATTGCCGAATGGGAAACAGAAGAAGATTACTATCCGGAAGCAAATCTTGAAAGTGCAGTAAATAAGTATAAAAACGGTAATTATTCAGGTTGCCTTCAAGAGATGATTTCGTTAACGAAGATTGATCCATATAATCCGGTAGTATATTATTATATGGGAATGGCATATACTCAAGTGGGTAAAAAGGATCAGGCAGTAAAAGCGTACGAACAAGTTATAAAATTACAACCGGATAAAACCCTTATACAATACGCAACAAAAGGACGTGATTGCCTTGTTGGCGGGCCTACGTGCAATGCGGATGAGCAAAGTGCTGATTCCAAACTTGATAGCTTTATTAATTCTCCATACGGAAACGGGTTTTCGGAGGAATTAAATCAGCAGGTTAAACAAAAACAATTGCAAAATATCCAGAAAACAATCAATAAAAAACAAGAGCTTGAACAAAAGGATATTGAAAAAATTCAAAAATTTGACCAAAAAAGCGAAAATATAACAGGTGAAAAGTTGGCGTCAAGTCAAGTTTCCAATGAGGAGGTTTTGTCGGCTATTCAAACATTAAAAGATGCGGGTTTGACCTTTACTGTTAATAATCCTATGTTGATGCCTATGAATAATCAATTTAATGAATATAGTATGCTTTTAGGTAATAATAACAATAATAATGCCATGATGAATATGGTGCCGTTCTTGCTTAATCAACACCAAAACGGTCAGAAAATCGATCCGCAGATTATACAGGCAATGATGATGAATTCAATGCTTCCGGATTTTACTTTTAATGATAATAACAAAAATTATTAATATATGATTACGGATTATACTAAGGCAAAGAAAGATTTTTTATCAGGTAAGTTTAAGGGTTGTAAGAGTTTTTTCAAGTCGCATAATTATAAACTTGAGTATGCATATTGTGAAATTATTCTTGATAATTTGAAAAGCGCATATGCTATATTAGAATCAATTGAAAATGTTGATTTAAGGGCACATTGGGGCTTGGTAATATTGGAATTCATTGAAGGTTGTGTATCAAGATACCCTACATATTTTGAATTAAGGAATTTTTTGGAGATTGATATAGATATATTAATCACCTACTGTAAAGGTGATTATGTCGAAAAAATCATACGATACGCTGATTTTATGTTCACTGTTAATCCCGAAGTATACAAATTTATCGGGCGTGTGTTTTTAAATAATGGCTTAAGACCCCAGGCGTTATTTTTTCTAAACAGAGCTAAGGATAACTTTTATCATGATCCTGAATTGCATTATATGTTTGCTGAAATATTAAAATCCGAGGGGAATTATGAGCAATGCAAGAAAGCAATTATGAATTGTCTTGATATTTTGCCGAATTATGCGCCTGCAGTTGCTATGTTAAGTAAAATATAATTTTGGAAATATGGCTAATATACTTAACAAATTTTTGTGTATAGAATCGGTTAATGAAGTTCATAATTCTTTGTTATTTTCTATTTTTTTTAATAATGCCGGCGTATTCTTATAAAGAAAAAGATTACCAAAATATATGGTGTGGAGTTAATAACGGGGAAAAAGAAGTTGTTTTGCCGGATATGAGTAGGGTTGATTGTGTTACACAAACTCATGCAGTTGAATTTGATTTTGCGAAAAAATGGAGTGAATCAATAGGTCAATCGCTTTATTATTCATCAGTGTTGGGTAAATCTCCAGCAGTTGTTCTTATTATTGAGAATCCTGAAAAAGATGCCAGATATTTAAGGAGATTGGAAACTGTTGCCAAGAAATATGGAATAACCGTGTGGACAATGACAAGTGATTATTTTGAGCAGAATCACTTGTCAGAAGAAGCTATAGAATCGTGTTCCGATTTTTCGACTGTTTCTACCTGGTAGCTAATTTGTTGGACATTATATTTAGTAAAAAGTTTTTGTTGGCTTTTGTAAATTTGTCGGTTTGCAATGCTTAATGTACCAAGACCGAAAGCGATACCTCCAACTATGGCGCCAGCCCAAGATAAAATGGATTTTTTTGCCACGTTCCCGCCCATAAATGCGCCAAGTGCTGTCGAAAAGGTTGTTGCAATGAAGGAAAGTAAATTACTATTTTTTTGTTGTTTTTTGTACGAAATACAAAATTCGTCAGCCTTATCCGTAGGAACTGACAAGTGACTTACAAAAGTTGATTTTGGGGAAATTTTGTATTTGCAGACAAGTTCAGTTCTATTATCTGCCAGATTTTTGATTGATTTAATTTTCATAAATACCCCTTATTAATATTAAGTTAAACGGAGTGTAAATTTGTTAAAAATCATCAAAAATAAAACAATTCTTTACATTAAGCACTTTTATTTTTCATATCTCTGCCGCCAACAATCCTCAAGTGGCGCTGCTCGCCTTCGCCAACTGATTGACTTTCAAGGTTATGCTGCTCAACAAGCTCATGCTGAAGTTTTCTTATCTGGTGATTTTGCGGTTGAAGTTCTACATGCTCTGCCCCGGCAAGAATCTTATTGATAGCAGCCTTTGCCTCATCCAAGGCTCTTTCTGCATCATCATAATAACCTCTCAAGGTTTCATTTGTTTCCGGAACATCAAGTGCTTCCTTCAAAACTTTTTGAATTTGTGCCATTGAGTTTGTTTTTACATAGAAAATCTGCAATCTGTAGTCATTTGCCGTACTCAATACTTTTGCACCACCTTTGGCAAAGTTTTTATGAGCTATCACAATATCAGCATCTTCAATACTTCTCGTTATTTCAGCGTTCAAATCCAAACGTTCAATAACTTTTTCTACTATGCTTCTTGACACAGCGTATAAGTATATCTTTTTAAATGTCTTGACACCTTCAACGTAGTCTTTTCTTGAAAAACTGAATTTCAAACTGTCAGAAGATTCAGGGATTTTCTGTTCAAGTTTATTAATTTCATCAGAAATTGTAGGTTGATGATGTTCATAAGTTTGGTCAACTTTTCTAATTTCAGGTCTAATAGGCCATCCTCGCAGGATATAATCCACAGCTTCGGCAGTGTCTTTATAAACTGCCAAAGTATTTCTGTCTAAAATTTCTATAACGATATCAAATGTAGGTTGTTTTTCACGTTCCAAAACAGTCTTTTGTGATGCTCTGCGTTTTGCTTCATCATCACCCAAAGTAACTGATTGAATTCCGCCGACTAAATCCGACAAAGTCGGGTTTTTAATCAAATTTTCCAAAGTATTACCATGGGCAGTTGCAATCAACATAACACCGCGCTCTGCAATTGTTCTTGCAGCTTGAGCTTCGGCTTCGGTACCGATTTCGTCGACCACAATAACCTCAGGTGTATGATTTTCGACAGCTTCAATCATTATGTCTTTTTGAAATTCCGGTTGGCGGACCTGCATACGACGTGCATGGCCTACTGCCGGGTGCGGAATGTCACCGTCTCCGGCTATTTCATTTGAAGTATCAACTATCACAACCCTTTTCCCGAGCTCGTCAGCTACCAATCTTGAAATTTCTCTCAATTTGGTTGTTTTTCCGACTCCCGGTCTGCCCAAAAATAGTATACTTTTATTTTGCATACAAAAATCTTTTATACATGCAATTGTCCCCGTTACAACCCTACCTATTCTGCATGTCAGACCGATTATTTTTCCTTGACGATTTTTAATTGCACTGATTCTGTGGAGTGTTCCGGGGATACCTGAACGATTATCTGATGTAAATTCTTGTACTCTTTGCGTTATGTAAGAAATATCTTCATCTGTAACTTTACTTTTACCAAGATACTCTATCTCTCCGGAAGAATGCCTTATCTCCGGAACTCGACCTATGTCCAAAACGATTTCTATAACATCATCCATACTGTCAGAGGTGATGTGCTTTCGGACCTTTTCGGGTAAGATCTCGATTAGTTTCTCTAAATCGTTTTGAAATTGTAAATCTGTCATACTATTCTTGCCTCCTGTCAATACAGGGTTTAGGCAGATATTTATTATCTCCTCTAATTTCATTATACCACTTTTTTCTTACTTTTCATCAATCAATGGTACTACGTTAATAGCAATTTTACAAATCTTAAATTTTTACAACCCAATCCTTATTATGATTATCTGAGCCGCCCAGCTCAATGAAGTTGTTTTTTGAAACAATTGCTTTATTAAAATTTTCTATATAATTGCGCTCTATAGATGGCTGATATGCCTGATGGTAACTTTCGGAGGCTTTCAAGTATCCTTTAGAACGCTTGTACAAGTCCTTAATAACAGCCTCAGCATCTGAATTCCTTTCTGTAATATAATACGGATGTGCTATAGCAAAAAATGTATTATCACCTTTACCAAATATATTGACTATATCGTCAAAGTTGTTTTCTCCAACATAGTCTGTTATGCTAAGGTTTTCATGTGGTGAGTATTTTTCTTTGCATAGTTTCGTAATATTGTAATCATCACCGTATGATTGAGGAATTTTACCAATTTTTCTGAGGTGAGACAAGTACATTTTATCCTTTTCTGTTGATTGCATAATTTCTTTGTATAATGTTGTCTTATTGACACCTAAAGAATTTGCCAGACCTGCTACTGCGTTTTTCGTCTGCCCGTAATGATGAATTTTCCACTGACTGTTCATCAACCACCCGTTACGTTTTCTGTTTATATTATAGATACTGCACATTTCTTCCAATGAAAAATCAGCATATCTAAACATTTTATTTAAATCATTTATAAATTGTTCCGCATAATATTCACGCTTGGTTTGAATATTTTTGAAAAATTCAGTTACACTTTTATTAAACGGATTGAATCCATATACCAATATTTCTGATGTCTCAAATTGATTTGATGTTTTATTTGATTTAATAACAAAACTTAATTCGGAACCGGTTACAAATTTTACATTTTTAAATTTTTTAGGATTTTTAGAAATTATTTTTATAGCCTCTTTTACGCCGTTAGCATTGTCATGGTCAGTTAATGCGTAGATGAATTTCTTACCTGTTTTGCCATAAGCGTAATCTGCATAGTTCGCAACCTGGTTTATTATTGTAGAAACTGGTGCTTGTCCGTCTGAAAAATTACTGTGAGAATGTAAATCGGCAAGAAATATACCCTTTTTTATGTTTTCAGAGCTGGCACAATAGTTTTCGGCTTTTAATGTCTTTAATTCGGTCAAAAGTTCCTTACCGGATATAATACTTTTTAAGTTTTTCGGCTTGACATTTGTATGAAGTTCATCACTTAGCGATTTGGCAAGTTCTTTCACGTACAAAGATGCTGGTTTACCTCTTAGAAATACTAGATAAATCCCTGCAGTAACTAACGAAATTAAAACTGTATTTCGGATTGGTTTTGCATTTTTCTTAAAGAAATCTCTTTTTTGTTGTGCTTGTAGGATGTTTACATCGTTGATAAAGTATTTTTCATTATTTTTTGTGGTTAATATAACGTTGCTATTTTTTACTGGAGTTATCCTCATTTCAAACTCCTTTCGTATATGGTTACACCTTTGTCAGTTTTGAAATTTATAGGGTAAAAGCCTTGTATATAATCCGGAGGTTTGGGACATTGAATATAATTAATATTATTAAATAATTCACATTGCATAATTTTATTTATGTTTCTGCATACTTGTTTTATTGCTTCAACGTCACTGCTGTCTATCCACAAAATATTATCGGAATAACCTTTATATAAATCAACGGATTTGTTCTTTGCATATATAATCTTTAGTTTATTCTCTTCTTTTATAAACTCAATTCTGTTATATACATCCCTATTGCCTCGGGTTAATATATTTAATAACGGTTTATATGCTTTTTTTACATTCCTGTCGTTATTAAAATATTCTTTAAAGTCAGTTTGATCTTCGCAAGAATATTTAATGAGTGCTTTAACAAAATCATATTGTTTATCAATATCCCAAGTTTCAAATTTTGCACCCAAATCTTCTCTTAACTTTATTTTGGTCTTATATTCTTGTCCCGATGAAATTGCATTTTTTACTGCACGTATTTGGGCAATATTGCTGTATTTAAAAAAAATCGAGTTCTTAATACTTTTAAGTAAAGTATCTGCCTCAGAAGAATTTATTAGATATTTACCGTCTCTTAAAGCTTCAACAAAATATCCTAAATTTTTGACATCATCTTTAGTGATCTCATTGCTTTTTTTGTCAATAGGAAATCTTTCACTAACTGCTATATTAAAAGTCGAAGCTTTTTCCAAATTTACATATTCGTTGTTAATTAAATCTTTTAAATATTTTTTATCAAATCGGATGTTTTTAATTTTATCATCTATTGCCTTAACAAGAGTAGTTATTTGATTTGAAGTATAAATGTTCGGGAAAGAAATATCATGGTTAAAACTTAATATTCTTTGATCAACGTTATTCCAAAGACGATTTTTAAATTCCTGTATAATTAATTTATCGTTTTCTTCCTGAAAGGGTTGAGAGCCTTGAATAATTATAAATGCTTTGTCTAAATCACTTCCCGGTAAAGCACTTCTTTTGCCCACGGAACAGCTATCGTCATATCCCGCTGCCAGACATTTGCCCCCTTCAAGTCCAATAGAACTTTTTTTAATCCCGATTATAAACTCCTTTTCGATATTTTTTGAAACTTTCTCAAGATCCGGAAATCCTGTTATATTTCTGTAATTCTCTATGAAACGTTGTTTATCTTTTTCTGATGTTAATGCGTCTAAAAATGCTAGATTATTTTTTCTTATACTTTCACTTTTGTGGGATACATCATCATCTGAAGCATCTAAATAATTTCCAACTTTTAAATAGTCGTACAAAGTTATTGCATCATAGGCATCTTTAATTTCTAAATATGGAATATACCAAGGAATAGAAGTAAAATTAACATTTTTAGCTGATTTGTCTTTAAAAAATATTTTATTACACGACAATCTCTCGCCATCAATAGGGATATTTTTTGCACGTGAACAGGTTGCGAAACCTTGGTTGCGTATAAAATTTACAGAATTAACATACATATATCTTATGTAGCATAATAAAACATAAATTTTAATTTACAATTTATAAAAATCAATTTTTTACAAAATTTAAATTCATTTGCAACTGAAGATTAAAAATCATTTTTAAAGGTCGGTTATAAAAAACAACTTGAAAAAAGAGCGCAAAGGCGCTCTTAGGTTTCGGGGTTATATTGAGAAAAACTATTTATCGTTTTTGAAACAGCATTACGTATTCGTGTTTAAAGATATAGAAACCGCCCGCTAAAGCACGATAACGCCATAGATTAGCTGTTTTGCCTTTAGCACGTTCATTACCTTGCATATCTTTAACAATGATTGCCTTTAGGGCGAACCCGAGTTTTTGCATCCTCGCCATACATTCAAAGCCAAGCGGTTGGACTTCGGAATTTTTATAGCTGTCCCCGATTATTAAAGCTGCAAATCTGCCTTTTTCAAGTAATTCATATCCGTTTTGTGCAACTTTTTCAAATAAATCGTAAAATTCTTCAGTTGATGCACAGTTGGATAAATCTTCTTTTTTGTCAGAAAACTTTATAATATCATCATAAGGCGGATGAAGAATTAGAAATTGAGCATAATCTTCACCCATAATGTCAAGTCTTGCCTTAACTTTTTCTTTTGCTAATTCTGATGCCGAATCCGCGCAGATAATATTGATGTCTGTTACCAGTTGTTTTGGAGTGAATTTTTCGGAAACTTTTTCAGCTAAATCACCTTTCAATTCAACGCCTATACAACGTCTGTTCATGTTTATAGCTTCAATACCGGATGTACCCGAACCGAAAAATAAATCCAGAACCACATCATTTTTTTTGGTGAATCTTTCGTAAAGCTGTTGTGCTATTTGCGGAATATAGTTACCATGATATTCGTTAGTGTGTCCGTGTTCTTTGAGTCTTGAAGGGAATTCCCATAAAGTATCCGTTTTTACATGGTCGTAATTACGCCAAGCATTAAGATTTATGTCACTATACTTGGTGGTCTTTACTTCTTTTACAATCTGAAGATCCGCTTTTTTTGATTGCTCTCTCTTGGTATTGGTACTTAATCTTGCCAATGCTTTTTCCCCAACTAATTATTACAGGAACATTCTATAGAAATGTTTCAAATTTGTAATCAAGCATTTAGATGAATTTGTGTTTGTAGTAGAGTGAAATTGTATGGAGGAAGTATGCTGGAAAACGGATTTACTTTAAACACGTTCTTTATGGTTTCAGGCTTCCTTTTAGCGATGTTTTCGTGTGTTTCCAATGATATTATTCAGACGTTGGGAACATTTTTGAGTGCCAACAAAAAAACCAATTCCTGGTATATATGGGCATTTACAAGTCTTGTATTGATATTGACAATTGGTATAGGTTGGATTGTAAATGACGGAGATATGTCGTTTGGACGTTTAGATAGAATACCTGTTGTCCATACTTTTACCTTGATACATGTTTTACCGCCCATAATATTATTAATATTGACCCGCTATGGTATACCTGTTGCCACAGCGTTTTTAATATTAAGCATGTTTTCTGTAAGTGATCTTCATGTGATAGGTTTGATGCTTACAAAATCTTTTATAGGATACGGTGTAGCTTTTGTTTGCGCTTTACTCATATATAATATAATAGCAAGACCGATAGAAAGATATTTTTATTATACTCAGAAAAAACATTCAAAAAATATTTCAAAGTGGTGGATGCTCGCAAAATGGTGTTCAACGGCGTTTCTATGGTCGCAATGGATTATGCAGGATGCGGCAAATCTTTTTGTATACTTACCAAGAAAAGCATCTTTGGGTGAATTAATATTTGTTCTTACTGCCTGTACAATATTTATGGGTTGTATTGCGTTTAACAGAGGCGGCGAGATACAAAATATTGTAAAAATGAAAACAAATGTTCAAGATCCGCGTTCTGCGACAATTATTGATTTAATTTATGCATCGTTGTTGCTGTACTTTATAAAGTTAAACAACATTCCGATGTCCACAACCTGGGTATTTTTAGGTTTGCTTGCTGGTCGTGAAATAGCGCTATACCACAGGTTACGTTTTGAATCCCCTAAAAAAATGTATAAGCATATTTTAAAAGATTTGGCAAAGGTGACCTTTGGTATGATTGTTTCACTTTTAACTGTGTTAATTCTTACCAAATTTCATGTTGTAAAAGATTTTTTTATTATGCATTTTATAAATATGTAGGTGAAAAATGACAAGGATAAAACAATTATCAAAGAACTTGATTAATCAAATCGCTGCAGGCGAAGTAATTGAACGTCCGGCATCTGTGGTTAAGGAATTGACAGAAAACTCAATTGATGCAGGTGCTTCTAAAATAAGCATTGAAATAACAAATGACTGTCGTGATATAAGAGTCGCCGATAACGGCTCCGGAATTCATCCTGATGATATTATGCTTGCCTTTTCCAAGCATGCTACAAGTAAAATTCAGAATGATGAAGATTTGTTTAACATACATACCTTGGGATTTCGTGGTGAAGCGCTTGCAAGTATTATTTCGATATCAAAACTAACTTGTACAACAAGAATTAAAGATTTTGAAACGGGAACAAAGGTTAAATGTGAGAATTCCGAGGTAAAAAGGAGTGAAACCGGTTGTGCAGTCGGAACAATTATGGAGGTTAAAGATCTTTTTTACAATATTCCTGTGCGTCTTAAATTTTTAAGAAATTCTAATACTGAATTTTCATATATTCAGGAAGTTATACAATCTCTTGCGATTATTAACACGAATGTTGCTTTTGAGTTAAAAAGAAACGGAAAGACAGTATTAAAAACAACGGGTCAGGGTGATTTGTCCCAAACACTAAAAGAAATATACTCCTTTGATGTTGTTGAAAATTTAAAACCCGTTTTAAAAACCGATGCGATTTCGCATTTAAAAATAACAGGCATGGTAAGCAAACCTGATTATACGCGCTCCAGCAAAAAGAATTATCATCTATATATAAATTCGCGTTCGGTAAAATGCCCAATTTTACAAAAGGCTGTTGATACGGTTTACAAAACCCTTGTGGCGAATAATAAGTATCCTTTCGTGGTCTTGAATCTTGAACTTTTGCCGCAGGATGTGGACGTAAATGTCCACCCCGCAAAAAAAGAGGTAAGATACAGAAACACAAATCAGATATTCAATTTTGTCAGAACAGCCGTTGAAGCCGGACTGGCAAACTATGTTGAACAACATATTCAACAGTCATCCGGAGATATTAATCATAATAACAACGTTGTTGAGTTACAACCTGTATCCAGGAAAGATTTACAAATCGACAGTAATGATGATACAATGTATGTTTCTGATGTGCTGATGCAAAAAATCCAGGATGAGTTTGCCTATCAAAAACCGGACATTGTTGAACAAAAAACTATTATTCAGTCAACAGCAGTTAATGAATATGAACAGGAAGAAAATATCATAGGACAATATAAAAATACATATATCTTAATCGATCGTGAAGAAGGACTTGAGGTAATTGACCAGCACATTGCGGAAGAAAGGTACATTTATGAAAAATTAAAATCCGAAAAACAAACAGCCTCTCAAATATTATTTGTATCGGATGTGGTTACACTATCTTCCGTTGATATGGCCATAGTAAAAGAAAATATGTTAAAGTTTGAAAAATTCGGTTTTGGTATTGAAATTTTAAATGAGAATGAACTTATTTTCAGAAAAATACCTACGATGATTGCAAAAGTTAATCCTAAAGAAATACTAGCAGATATATTGGAGAATATTGAAGGCGATATTGACAGGCTTGAAGAAAAGATTCTTATAACAACGTCTTGTAAAGCTTCGGTTAAGGCCGGTCAAAAGCTGTCTTTGTGGCAAATGCAGGAAATTGTGGAGAAATGGCGTAATACTAAAATGCCATACACTTGTCCTCACGGACGTCCTATTTCACATATTATTCCGCATAAAGAAATTGCCTCATTTTTCCAACGACAAGGTTAAATATCTTATCACTATTATGTGGCTGGGAAATAATAGCAACAATTTAACTGATCATTTTTTTACCATTTGTAAAAAAAAGTTAAAAAACTGTCAAAAAATATTGATTTTTTGTTTTAATAGAGAGAGAATAAATCTAGTGGGTGGAGGACGATGAAAGTAGACAAGACTCAGTTTTATAGCGGAAACAAACGACGTACCAAGGCTATGGTGTCTGATAAACCGCTCCCGTTGAGTTCCTATCCCATGACACGAGTTAATAATCAATATTTCGAGAGACCTTTAAAAAATAATTCAAACGATTTATCTTTTAAAGGTCTTTCTTTTGCGGGCGAAACAAAAGATAAATCCCAAAAGCATAAGCCCGTAAATCCTACAATAGTTTTTTTGGGTATTTTAGGCTTGACAGGTCTAGCCCTCAGAGCTGTTCCCTCATACAAAAAGGTAGGTCAGTTTAATATTAGTGAATTTAAGGAATTTACCGGCAAATATATAGGTAACATAGGCAGTGACCTTTATGATCATTTAAAAGAGTCTAAACTGGCTAAGGATATGCTGAAAATTGAGGGTGATGAAGCAATAATTTATAAAAAAACTATTCCGCAATTAATATGGGACGGTCTTAAATATCCGTTTACAATTCTGCCTGCAGATTTGTTAAATGGTTCGGTTGAGCTTTTGGGCAAAATTAAGCCTTTCAAAAAATGGTCGGAAAATACTTTATCAAAACAATTTTTCAAAAATATAAGACAGCGTTCAAAAATTGATGCTAAGATAAATGCTTTGCAGGGGCTTTTTGAAACTCAAGCCAAATTAGCACCTAAACTTGCAAATGGACAACTGACAGAAGCAGAAGTTTCCTCTGAGATGTTTCAGCGTTCTGTCAAGATGTTTGATAAAGAAAAATATGGGGCTTACGATACAAAACATGAAAGGGCTTTAAACAGATTAGTTTCAGGGTTGCCGCCGGCCATATTTTTGGCAAATGATGCCTATAACCTTTCTCGTATGATGGACGACGATTCCAAAAAAGCCGATAAAGAGAAAAAGACCAGGTTTAAACAGGAAGCTACAAGGATTTTGACAAGCGGTTATTTAACTTTGATAACTCTTGGGGCACTGAATAAATATATCAATAATTCTAAATTTGGTATTATGTTAATGACGGGTACAACTGTATTGTTTACCGAAGCATTTTCACGTCTTATAAATGGTAAGCATATTAAAAAATTAACTCCGGAAGAAGCACGTTTGGAAAATGAACGTAATAACTTACCGGAAAAAGACATTAAACCTGATAAATCGTTTAAAGCAAACCCTGATTTTGACAAAAAAGATGATAAAACTCAGCAAAAACCACTGTTAACGTTCAATACTTTAATGAAAGCATCTGCGGTAATAATTGCTGCAGGTTTTGGGATCAAAGGTTTGCGCAAACTTAAACCTGTTGAAGACTTTTTCGAAATTGTGCAGGAACCCTTTCAAAAGTTATATAAGAAACTTACGGTAATTCCTGATTATACAATAAAGAAGGAAAATTTTGATAAAATTATAGATGTTCTTAATGCGAACGGATATAAGGATCTTGCGGTAAAATACCAAAATATTGCGGCAAAAGTTACGGATTCTAACAATGTAATCCATTTGGGTGAAAAGAATAAAAAATTAATTAGGCCTGCAGTTAATTTTATTATTGCACCGTTCAAGTTTGCTTTTAATACTGTAACTTTGCCATACAGGTTGGTTGATAAGGCGGTTAATTTATTTAAGAAAAAAACCAATCCTGTAATTAAAACCTCAGAACAACTTGCGCAAGAGCTTGCCAAAAAAGACATTGAAGTTCTGTCAAAAACTATAGAAAATATAGGTAAAGAAGCTGTTAAAAAGGGCATGACACCTAAAAAATTTCAATCATATGTAAACGATAACATATTAAAAGCATTTAACGTAACAACAATGTCAAATATATCCAATGCCGAACTTTCAAACTTAGCGAAAACGGCGGCTTCAGCAGCAACGATATGGTTTTTAATGACTGATAATTATAATATGGTAATGCTTAAGTCCAACGGTAATGACAAAGAAGGTGCTGAAACCAAATTTAAAGAACGTTTTGTTCAAGAGGGTTCAAGGCTGTTCTACCAAACATTATTAATTGACCTATTTAATTCAACATTCAGGAGCCAGTATAACGGCTCGCTTGCCGGAATGAGCTGGGTAACACTTGTAGATACCACGTTAGGTGAGATTTTAACAAGGAAATCTGTCGGAATGCCGGTGAGAACACACACGCGCGATGAACTTGAAGCGATTGAGAAGAAACAGAATGAAGCAACCGGCTTTGTAAAAGGCTATTATAATTTTATGCGGCGATTAACCGGAAAAAGATCAATTGAATCCTACCACGTACAAGAGAAAATTCCTGCAGAGGTAAATCCGGTCAAAGTGGATTTTCCGGTGAATTTTACTAATAGTAATTCTGTATTTAACCAAATAATAAAGGGTTAATTTGCAAATAGTAAAGTTTTTTGATAAGCTCTTATTGAGATAATTAAGATGAGCAAGAAGATTAAGGTTATAACGGGTTTAATAATTATTGGAGCTTGTTTTGTTGCGGGATTTTTGATGGCATACATATATCAGCCTGTTGAAAAGACAATGCAGATATACAGCGGAGCTTTAAAGGATTATGTTAATAAAGATTATCAAAATTCTTATTATTTATTTTCGCGAATAAGTTTTTTGTCAAATTTGAAGCCATATGCAATATATCATCAGGCAATGTGTGCCAAGGAGCTTGGCGATAAAAAATCCGAGATGAAGCAATATCAGCTGTTATTCAATAATTATCCGAAGAATAAAATAAGCACAAAGGCCAAATATTCAGCTGCACAGATACTGATAGAAGATGAACCCGAGCAAGCGCGAAAATATTTTGAGCAAATAATTAAAGATTATCCTGATACAGACTATGCAATTGCGTCGGAATATTATATAGGAATAATTGATTTAAACAAATACAGAAGGAACAAAATCTTTCCGATGTCGGTGAAAGACGATATAGAAATGTCTTTTAGACATTATCTGGAGAGGGCACCCAAAGGTCGTCTTGCTCTGAGTGCTGTTGAAAATTGGCTAACATTAGATAAAGAGATTACAAAAGATGATTATCTGCTTATGGCAAATATCTACTACCTATACAATGATTACGAAAATACCAAAAAACTGCTAGCCAATACGGATATAAAAGAAAGTTGGTCACTAGATGTTAAAAATTCATACGCATTAAGCAATTATTCAAGGGCAAAATATTTGGCGCAATATGGTATACAGAATTATAGCCAATATACAAACGAGCAATCAATAAAAGAAGCGGTTGATGTGTATCTTAAGATGTCGAACAATAAAAAGGCGGATATTGACTTTTTATATAATATTTCAGGATTGAAGGGAAAAGACTACATATGGAATCTTAAATGTCATGCAGCACCTTCAGAATATCAAGAGGGTTGTTACAGGCAACTTTATTTAAATTATCCTAACGGCAAATATGCACCAGATGCGTTAGCGAATTTATTCTTCGGACGTATAAAAGCTCGAGATTACACAAATGCTTCCAAAATCGGTAAGGATTTTTTGAATAAATTTGAAAAAGATAATAATGCTCCTATGGTAATGTTTTGGCTTGGTAAAATATCGGAGCGTGAAAACAATTATGATGAATATATGAACATCTATGGCAGAATAATAGCAAATTATCCCGATACATATTATGCTTATCGTGCATATCTTGCCAGAAAGCATATCAAAACCTCAATACTTAACGCATATATAAAAGAAAAGCCGGTAGAATATCCTTACACAAATATTTCAAAAAATGATGTAATTTTCAAACTTGCCGAGCTAAAAGACTATGATTTAATGATGGAAATAACGGATGATGATTTCATAAGAAGTTGGATATATTACGAAAAAGGCGATTATTCACATTCGATGTTGTTAGCCCGAGATGCGATGGAAAAAATATACCCAAAACCGGAAAGGACTGATTTAAGGTGGCGTCTTGTGTATCCTATAGATTATTATGACGAGATACAAAGATATGCAGGTGCAGTGGGCAATGACGCTCCATTGATGCTTGCTCTAGTGCGTGAGGAGAGTTATTTTAATCCTGAAGCACAAAGCGCTGTCGGAGCTAAAGGATTAATGCAATTAATGCCTGCAACAGCAAAGGAAATAAGTGCATATTACGGATATGGCTTGGTGAGTGAGGATGAATTGTATAAACCTGAATTAAATATAAAAATTGGAAATACATATTATGCGCAGTTGAGGAGCATGCTCAACGGACTAGATATATCAGCGATAGCGGCATATAACGGTGGTATAGGGTCAATAGGCAGATGGAAAAAAAATTTGAATTATGCAGATACTGATGAGTTTGTAGAACAAATTCCATATCCTGAAACTAAAAATTACGTTAAAAAAGTATTCAGAAGTTATTGGAATTACTTGAGAATATATATAGATGGATAATTCCGACAGTTACCGGTTTATAAATTAAACGTAACGAAAAGTAAAAATCATGGTTGGCAGAGGAATGACCGTGGCAATTTTTTTTCAAAAATCGTTTATTAACATATGAGCATAACCCAAAGAATAAACACAGGAGGAGTTTGCAACGCAAGATTTTAACATTGAATTTCCGACAAAAATATCTTACACTTCTGTAGAAAAAACACAAGACGGAAAGCATATTGAATATGGACAGAAAAGATGGCGCAGTCTTAAAAATCAGTATTTTTATGGACCGTAATAAAGATGGTAAATATACAAAGGATGAAGTAGTATCTGTGAAATATAGTGACGGGGCTATGACCCCAACTACTCAAGAATATCTTGATGAGGACGGGGACGGATGTTATGATAAAATTATTATAGACGATTATATATTTGGCAAAACTGTAATTGATAGAAAACAGTTGGAGGCTGAAGATAAAGAATTACGCCAAAATAAAGAAAGACGCAGTATGGAATATGTGTATTGGGACGCCTATACTGATTCTCCACGGTTGGTAAATTAATGAGTTGCTGATATTACAAACTGAAAAGGAATAAAAAAGCCGGTTTAAAAACCGGCTTTTTTTTACAACATATTTTTTCTAATTTTTTCTTTAGCTTTATCTATTTGTTTAATTCTTTTTTCAATAGCTCTAACTTGTTGATCTAGAGCCTTCCTTTCAGCTTTAATTAATTTATATTGTGCATCTACATCAGAGTATTTAGCCTTATAGTTGAGCAATTCATTTCTGACATCAACCTGTGCATTATCAAGCTCTAAGATAGCATTTTGCATTTTATCGTTACCGGCTACTTCCTGAGGGATAGTAGTTTGAGTTGGAGTAAGAACGGAATTATTTAATTGATTACCGCCATAGCTGGTGTCATCAAAGTTAAGAGGAGTAAAGGCATTCCCGTCAGCCAAGGCAGCAGTCGAGCAAGCTAACATTACGGCTAAAGAAAGTGATAAAAGTTTAAATTTTCTAATCATAAATAATCTCCCATACTATTCAATTGCAACATTTAATATATACATATTAATTCAATGTTTAAGAAATAACAAATTTGTAAATATATATTAAAAATAAAGAACGAGAAAAGAGGAGGAACTAATAGAGATCAGAAACGTCAAATAAAAAAGGAGAATATTCACGGCGGAAATATTAACATTTGTAAATATTCAAAGAGCGTATATAGCGTGGAATTCAGGACAAACTAATAAAAATAAGGAAAAAGATACAAAATAAGTCTTGATTTTAGAAATTTTTTGGAATAAGCTGATACATGTGTCCGAGTGACGCTGAACCTTTTAAAGTAAATAGCAAAGTTAAGAAGTTTTAAGAAATCAGAGAAATATTTTAAGAAACCACTTGACAAAAAAAATTGAAGTAATAAGATAATAATTACCGCGAGTAAGGAGCGGTTGAGGACTGTCTAAAAGACCAGTT
The DNA here is from genome assembly GCA_949299935.1 of uncultured bacterium. Classification (GTDB taxonomy): domain Bacteria; phylum Cyanobacteriota; class Vampirovibrionia; order Gastranaerophilales; family Gastranaerophilaceae; genus SIG32. Next base: position 76,920 of record CASGCE010000036.1, read on the forward strand.
CCGGTGTAAGGAAAGGCAACAAATGATTTTGCACATCTGCCTAATTCCGGCTAGCCCCAGGCGCATAGAGTGTAGTCTGCAAAATTAAAAGAGAACTACCTAAGGAATGGTGGCAAAGGTTTTGACCGAACATTGAAAACAGAATAGCTGAAAACTTGAGTGCGAGTTAAGGTCGAATAGGCTTGCAGACCTGTAAGACTGTGTAGACCTATTAATAGCGAGCATTCAATAATTGACGAAATTAATACTTGTTAATTCAACAAAAATGATTCCAAGACGCGAAGCGAAAGCCAAGCAAAAAATAGAGTCGAGCAGTTTATATGCAAGCCGCATATAGACGACGGACATAAACTTTCTGACAATGGAGAGTTTGATCCTGGCTCAGGACGAACGCTGGCGGCGTGCTTCATACATGCAAGTCGAACGAGAATCTGACTTCGGTCAGAGGAAAGTGGCGGACGGGTGAGTAAAATGTAGGAAATCTGCCCTAGAGAGGGGGACAACAGAGGGAAACTTCTGCTAATACCCCATATGAGCTTAGTTGAAATACTAATCTTGAAAACTCCGGTGCTCTAGGATGAGCCTGCATCTGATTAGCTAGTTGGGGGTGTAATGGACCACCAAGGCGACGATCAGTAGCTGGTTTGAGAGGATGATCAGCCACAATGGGACTGAGACACGGCCCATACTCCTACGGGAGGCAGCAGTAGG
>CASGCE010000037.1 GCA_949299935.1 uncultured bacterium
AATTGTTTTGCAGTAAAGTTCAAGCTAGAGTAAAAAACTCTTGTGATATAGAAATGTTAATACCGGATGATTGGACTCTCCAATTTGTATTATCTTCTGATAATGATGGCTCTTACACAGCTATATGTTTAAATGCTCACCCCAAAAAAAGATATATCAGATTGTACAGAATAAAAGTAAACGAAAATAAAACCAAAGTTATTGAATTCTATAAGAAATTTAATACAATTTATTTTGAAGATAAGTTAAATAAAAAGGCTGATGAATGTGTTAAATTTATACTCGATGAAATTGGCAGGTTTAAAAATGGCGAAAAGCAAAATATTTAGTAAAAAATATTTGAAAATTTGAATAATGACGATAATATCATTTTGATTTAAAAGAAAATCTTATTTTGAGCTTAAAACTAAAAAAGATGAGTTAGTTAAACTTTGTCAAAATTGGATTGAAAACAATGTTAATGGTGGAAATAAGTAATAGGAGTGTATAATATGAACAAAAAACAAAAACTTATTTTAGGTATAGGAACACCTTTAGTAATCATTGCTTTGATAGTTATTTGTATTTTTCTATATCAGCCAATAAAAATTTGTAATCAGATTTTGCCTTACTCAAAAGATAATTATTGTGTTGCAGTAAGTTTTAAACTTCCAAAAATCAGAAAACAGTGCAAATTAAAATATAGTCTTTTAGACAAAGTCGTTTTGACGCAGATATTTACAAATATAAAAGATTTTCAAGCAAATACTGACAAAGATTATATAGATGAATTATTAGCACCTGATGTTATAGGTGATTTAGATAAGCGTAATGCAAAAATTGATGAAATGGTGCAAAATTATATAAAAGCCCTTGAAGAAGCTATTGAAGCCAATAAATATCATGCAAAACAGTTAAAAAGCCAATCAAACACATTGGATTTCTGGAATAATGCTTTGACTAATTTAAATTTAGAATACGGAGAATCCATAACCGCAGAGTTAGAAGAAAATTTACGTAAAGCAAAAGAAGAAGGTATATTTGACACAGATATTGCAACAAGATTACGTAAATTTAGAGCATTGGGTACACCATACTGCGAAATTAGCTCTTTAGGTGAGATAACCGATTGTAGTGGACAGTATGTTGGAACTGTAGAAAATGTATTCAAGCCCCTTGGAATTAATAATCAGTCAGATACAAAGAAGTCAGAGAAAAAAGACGAGAGCATTATAATATCACAAGCAGTAAAAGCTTATCACGATGCTTTAGCGAAAGAAACTGCAAAGGTGATGAATGTATCTGTTGATTGTGCTCACAAATATAATGAAATTTTGAACACTGAAGGCTATGAAAATGGGCAAAGTATCTCTGCTTGTACACAGGCAGAAATACAATCAATTACTGCTTATAGGAATAAAGATGTTGAGTTCAATGGATTAGTTGAACCATTATACAGTAATGCAGGTATGCCAAAATCACTTGTCCTAAAAGGCGTGTCAATAATGTGTTTTGAAAAAGCCAATATCGAAGATAATAGCTATTGTACACCTAAGGAACTTGATACAATTAAGAATTTCTTTAAGGAAAATGCTGACATTGATTGGAGCAAAGAAACCTTTATGTATTAATTCTTATAATTGACGAATTTCAGGCTTGTTATTATAATTAAAAATTAAAATTATAAGAGTTACTTGATTTTCAGGAGTTTTGCAATGATTATTAGAACAGGAGATAAGCAGTATTTGTGTATTTCAAGTATTGAACTTGAGAATTTTAAATCATTCTCCGGTAGTTGCAAAATTCCTTTTGACAATCAGTTGAATATTATTACCGGTG